>JAAEZA010000078.1:0-5708 GCA_018223125.1 Paracoccaceae bacterium
CGCGGGCTCTCGTGGTTGAACAACACGCCGTTGCAGGCATACATGCCATAAGCCTCGCGGTAGTTGACGGTGATCCAGTAGGAATAGAGCTTGGCCACCGCATAAGGCGAACGGGGGTAGAACGGGGTGGTTTCCTTTTGCGGGGTTTCCTGCACAAGGCCGTAAAGTTCGGATGTCGAGGCCTGATAGAACTTCGTCTTCTTTTCCAGCCCCAACAGGCGGATCGCCTCCAGCAGGCGCAGCGTGCCCATCCCGTCCACATCCGCCGTATATTCCGGCGATTCAAAGCTGACCGCCACATGGGACTGCGCGCCGAGATTGTAGATTTCATCCGGCTGGATGTCCTTGATGATGCGCACCAGATTGGAGGTATCCGTCAGATCGCCGTAATGCAGGATGAGCCGCTGGCTGTCCACATGGGGGTCCTGATAGATATGGTCGATCCGCTGGGTGTTCAGGGTCGAGCCACGCCGTTTGATGCCATGCACCTCATAGCCTTTTTCCAGCAGGAATTCCGCAAGGTAAGAGCCGTCCTGACCTGTAATGCCTGTTATAAGGGCGCGTTCTACCATGTGCCATCCTCTGGCATACTCATTATAATTGGAGCCGTCCTGGCCTGTGATACCGGTGATTAGGGCGCGTTTCATAAAGTCTTCTATCCTTCGTTCGTATTTCTGTACTGGCGCGGTGCCATATTCCTGTTCAAAGCGGTCCTGCCACGATCTCTCTGAGCTGTTCCCGCGTCAATCCCCCGGGCCAGCCGAGCCCTGCTGCAGCCATCAGTCCGTTTTCCGCGTAAAACCGCAAGCCGATTGTTTGGTCCAGATGCATGTAAATGCACAGGGCCGTGAAAAAATCGCCGTTCCGGTAGCTCTGGTTGCCATGGCGCAGGGTTTGTTCGGCTTCTGGCAGGCGATGAAAGACGCTGCTGGCGGTTTCGGTGAAATACCGGGGCGTGACTTCAAGGGTCACATCGCCCCCTTTCACCAGATCAATCTGCAGCTTCACCTTTTCAAAAGCCTGTTTGAAAGACACCGCGACGCAGACTGTGCTGGGCACACCCGCCTGCAGTTCAACATAGCTGTGACCGCCCTCGTAAGGGCCTTCGGGGGTATGGCGGGCCAGCGATACATTGACCATCGCAGCCGCGTCAGAGCGCAGGGTCACGCAGGCTTTGTAGCTGCGCCCTGCGGTGGTGCCGCTGATGTCATGCACGGCCATCCAGCGGGGCTGGGCTGCCTTGGGCGCCGCAAAATGCCAGCGGCCTTCCCCCGCAGGGCGGATGCCCGCATCCATGTCATGGCGCGGCGTTGCGGAAATTCCCGGTGCAAAGAAAGGCGTTTCAAACGCGCAAGGCGCACCGCGTTCCGCGCGGGGGCCAGCGGCGTCCCTGAGGGTGGTTTCAAAGATCCGCTCCACGGTTTCGCGGGTCTTGTGGGCCTCCACATAGGCGCGTCCGTCCGCCCCCAGCTTGCGGCACAGCGCCCGGTCCTCCACAAGGGCACGGACCGCTTCCAGCAGGCTGGCGCGGTTGCGCCGCGTCACGGTCTGCGCGCAGCCCAGGGTTTCCAGCGTGGAAATCGTGGCCGATTGCTCCGGTCCGTAGGCCAGAACCGGCACACCGCTGGCCAGACATTCAGGCATCTTGTTGGCAAGAGACAATCCGGTATAGGCAATGCTGAGCGGATCGAAATTATAGGCAATCAGCAGCGCATCGGATTCCCCCAGCGTGCGGATATAATCTGCATCTTCCACAAGCGGTTTCACCGTCACGCCCCGAAGGGTCCCCATATCTGCCCGCGCCCGGTCCAGATACCAGGGCATGGTGTTGATCTCCAGACGCAGGTTATGGGTGTCCTGCAAAGCGGCTACAGCCTCGGCCACATCCCGGACAGACGCCAGATTCATATCCTCTGCCAGCCCGCCCATATAGCGGATTACAAAGGGGTTATCAGAGGTTACAGGGGGACGTGCATCCCAGTCCTTGACCTTGAACAGATCCGGATCCACCCCGTTCGCAAGGGCGCTCCAGCGGCCGCCGTAGCGCTTTTCAAAGGCCTGGGACATCGGATCGGAAATAGACAGCAGACGGGCCGCACCGTTCACCAGATCCTGCAGCGCGGTTTCCAGCGCCCTGTGGCGGGGGGCATCCTGCAGGCGCAAGCGTTCCTGCCAGTCATCCATAATATGCAGGACCAGCGGAATGCCGCGGCGTTTCAATTCGGCAACCAGATCGAACAGCCCTTCCGAAGGCACGGGCCGGAAATAAACCACATCCGGCGCGAAAGCCTCGCACTGGCGCAGGATGTCCGCAGGCTCCAGCGGGGTCGCCTTGCTACTGGCAATGGACTCTGCGGGGCGGAACACATGCAGGGTCGGCTTCGCGCTCTGGTTTTCCCAGACCTGCAGGATCCGCTCCTTCGGCCAGTCCCCCAGAAACACCTTCTTGATCTGTCCGGTGGCCGACCCGTGCCCGACAGGGGTACTGTCCACAATCAGGACCTTGGGGCGTTCGTCCTTTGGTGCCGTCACAGGCGTTCCGGCCCCTGCCGCCATCGGAACCGCCGGAGTGGCCAGTTCGGTGGCAAGATCGCCGCGGCGGAACAGTTCCAGCTTGCCCCCGACGGTACAGTTCACAATCTCCCGCCCGTCTGCCGCAAACGCCTCTTTGGTCAGCACATAGGATTTCTCCATATTGACCGTATCAGCCGCCTGCCAGTCCTTCCCCTTGAAATAGCGCGGATCAAAGTGGTTCTCGTCATCCTCGACCTGACTGATGAGCGTGCCTTCGCTCATGCCTTTGGGTTGCACATATGAGTGGTCAAAGCCGATCATGATCACCTTGCGATAGCCGATCGCATAGGCCAGTTGCAGGTTGAAGAAAGACACGGTGGAACGCCATGAGGCACTGTTCACAAAATCCGCCGAAAAGGCGGGCTTGACGGTGGCGTTCACAAAGAAGGTGTTTTCCCCTTCATTCACGTAATTGGCCAGCCAGAAGGGGATGAACTTGATCTTCTCCGAAGCATTGAATTCCAGCGCACCCTGTTTGGCCACCAGATCATTGACCACGGTAAAATACCGCGCGTGTTTTTCCAGTTCCGGACTCATGATCGCGAAATTGGAAGTGATCGTGTCCACGCCTTCCAGCAGGTTCAGATCGTTCTTGCGCAGGCTCGGGCCGTTTCCGACCACAACGCAGACATCGCCCCGTCGTGTCTCTTGCAGTTCCCGGATCTTGGCCTCCGAGCGGCGCAACTGTTCGGCGTGCCAGTCCCAGTCGAACAGGCGGTCGAAATTGTCCGGAACATGATAGGAGCGGAACGCACGCCCGTCTTTGGTGGTCGTATCAAAGATATTCCATGCCACCCGCTTTTCTGCATGGGGGACGCGCCCCCGTCTTTGGTGGTCGTATCAAAGATATTCCAAGCCACCCGTTTCTCTGCATGGGGATCATCCGCATGGCGTGCAGCGATCTCTACTTCGGACTGGTCGAAATAATAGCGGCTTTTGTCCGGTGCATGGGTCTGGATGAATTCCCAAGTCGCCTGACGTTCGGGATCATCCGAATTTGAAATCCCGCGCAGCATTTCCTGTGTGACCACTTCGTCAATCACACGGCGCAGGACCCTTTTTTTCTGCTCCGCATCAATGCTGTCGGAATGGTTCACCACCCCGTCCTGATCCGAGCACAGGTAATCGGCGTAACGGTCGAGCCATTTCCAGTGGACATAGCCGAAATAGCGGTCGCAAACGCGGAAATGTTCCTGCAGGCTGAGATCCCGGCGCGAGCTGGTCTTCATCCCGTCCCACCAGCGGTGATGGGCCAGAACCTTGGGCAGGTAATGCCACTTTAGCCCCGCATCGGCCATACGCACCCAAAGCTCGTAATCCATACAGTATTCGAATTCGTCGGACGGGCCGCCCAGTTTTTCAAAAACGCTGCGCCGCCAGAACACACCGGGCTGCACAATCCCCACCTGATACTGGAAGGATTCCAGCAGCTTGTCGGAATTCTTGTTCACAAAGCCCTTGCGCAGGAAGGCCCCTTTTTCGTCTACGAAATTCACATCGCCATAAACGATATCCACATCCGGATTGTCCTGAAAGCATCTGGCGACAGTTTCCAGAACATCCGGCTCGGGATAGAAATCATCCGAGTTCAGCCAGACCAGAACATCCCCCGTAGAACGGGCAAAGCCTTTGGTGATCCCGTCGGACTGTCCCTTGTCGGGTTCGGCAATCAGCACGACATCCCGTGCCGCGCGGGCCAGTTCGGTACTGCCGTCCGTAGACCCCGGATCGACGATCACATGTTCCACGTCTCCCCATGTCTGGGCGGCAACCGAAGACAGGTTGTCCGGCAGGAATTGCGCCTGGTTAAACGACGGCGATATGACTGAAATCTTCATATAGTGTCCGTTTCCCTCGCCTGCGGCCGGAAGTGTCCGGTCCGGTCACATTTCATTAAGCGTTCAGAAATCCCGCGATCCGGTCAATCGCCTCGTGGCTGGCACGGATCACCGCATCTTTGGTATTTGATCCATTATGTGTCCCGAAAATGCAGCGGGGCATATCGCGCAAGGGGCTTCGGGCGGGCAGGGGTTCTACTTCGAACACATCCAGTGCAGCGCTGTAGACTTTGCCGCTTTTCAGGGCATTTACCAAAGCCGCCTCATCGATCAGCGGGCCGCGGGCGACGTTGACGATGCGGATGCCGTCTTTGGCTTTCTCCAGAACCGCTGCGTCCAGCATGTGGAAGTTGTGTTTGTTCAACGCGCAGGTGAAGACGAGGAAATCCATCTCTTCCACCTGTTCGGGCCAGGCAGCGCGGCCAAGGCCCGCAATGCCTGCGTCCCCCTCCACACCCGGATCATAGGCCACCACATCCATTTCACAGGCCATCAGCCGCGTGATTACATTGCGCCCGATGTCGCCCATGCCGATCACGCCCACCTTCTTGCCCGCAAGGCTCATGCCCGGGGGTTTGGGCCAGGCATTGTCCAGCCGCACGCCGCGGTCCACTTCGAACAGATGGCGCGCCAGACCGATCACATATCCCAGCGCCATATCCGCCACTTCGCGACCGAACATCATCGGCGTGTTGATGATCGGAATCTCCAGTTCCTTACAGGCGGCAAAGTCCACATTATCCACGCCAATGCCCCATTTCACCGCCGCTGTCAGCTTGCCCGCTTTGGCCGCTTTGAACACATCCGCCGTGGCCGGATCATCGCCGATAATCCAGCCGTCGTAATTCGGGATCAGCTCTTTCAATTCCGGCTCGGAGAGAACCTGTGTCACCTTTGCAGGCACCAGTTCAACACCGCGCGCGGCCGCGTAATCCGTAAATTCGTCGATCAGTCCCAGCATGGGCGGGCAGGTAACAACAACCTGTTTCATGATTTGGCTCCGGTCTTGTGCAGGATACCGGCAGCGGCCACGGCCATGTCCCAGTCCTGCGGTGTGTCGATGTCGCTGGCTTCCAGTCCCGGCGTTTCATGCATCATCGGCTTTGAACCGATCCGCGCTTTGGTGCTGGCGAAACTGTCGGCGGTAAAGATGTAGAGGTTCGAGTTTTCCTCGAACCAGGGTTCCAGATCCTGTGTCTGGATCAGGTTGTCCGGGTCGTGATTGATCGCAGAACAATCCGCGCGGTAAAAACGGGTCTGGATCTTGTTCACGGTAAACAGGGAATCCGCCTCTCC
>JAAEZA010000078.1:5982-8252 GCA_018223125.1 Paracoccaceae bacterium
GCATCGAGAATCCAGCGGAACAGCGGCTTGCCACAAAAATCGCGGAAATTCTTGCCCTTAACCCTTTGGCTGTTGGCTTTCATGGGCAGCAGGGCGACGGTGCGGTTTGAGCCAGTCATTTTGGTCTTCTCTTTCATTGGTAGAGGGGTAGAAAAACTTCTCTTTTCTGGCCCGGGACACACGTCGCAACTCGTGGTTGCCTTTATAGGAGCCGATATACTGGTGCCAGCGGTATCTGAAGATGTTGGCCCAGCAGGCGCGCAGATGACCGGTCTGCGCCGCCGAACGCAGGTCCATCGCAATGCTGGTTACAATATATCGGGCCAGATCCAGCGCGGAAATCGTCACATCCGGCATGATCTGTTGCAGGGCGATGGCTTCCCGTTCGAACCGCCGTCGCACGGAAGCCCAGGTTTCATTATGGTGGTGGAACACGGGGGCCTCGGCCACATAACCCACCTTGTGACCTTTGGCCACCATCCGCTTGGCCAGTTCCATGTCTTCAAGACCGGTCAGTTCCTCGTCGAAGCGGAACGCTTCCCAGGCAGAACGCAGCACGGCGGAATTGGCGTTGTTACAAAAGAACCCCTCCTGCGGGAGCGTGGAGGTTTCAGGGAAGTATTTCGCGAAAATCCGCCGCTCGGAATAATGGCTGTCATCATCCCCCACCTGACGGCCGTAAGTATAGCTGCACAGCCCGTCCATCAGCGGCTGGCACAGGTTTTGCAGCCAGTGTTCATCCACCGGCACACAGTGCCCGCTGATCAGCACCAGAATATCCCCCTCCCCGAAGGCACAGCCCCGGTTGAGAGAGCGCCCGAAAGAGAATTCCTGTTTGGTGATTGTCGTGATCTTGCACCCGTATTCGCGGGCAATTTCAACTGTTCCATCGGTGGAGCCGGAATCGATCAGAACCACTTCATGTTCCAGCCCGTTTGTGATCTGGCGGCTAATCATTGCCAGCAAGTCGCCCAGATGTCTGGCCTCGTTCAGCGTTCGAATGACAATGCTGGCGCGCATACTAAGGGGCCCATCCAAATGGCAGAGAATTCAATGTCGTTAAAAGGTCTTATACATAAAACAATTCAGGATTACAGAGCAGTTTTATCATCCGGCGGAGTTCCGTTCAACCGTTCAGAACGTCGCCAAGCGCCTGTTTTGTGAATACGTCACAGGCCCCGCCCAATGTCGCATCGATAATCTCGCGCCCCTCTGCGGCAAAGATATCCCGCGCAATCCGGTAAGACTCTTCAGAGCGTTGCAGATCGGGATTGTCCCAGGTCTGTCCGGAAAAATACGCCGGGCTGAAGTGGTTCACATCCGGCCCCTCCATATGGCGGGCTTCATGGGGTTTGCCGCTGAAATCGAAACGGTGGTCCATACCGATGATCACCACCCGCGCAAACCCCATGTAATAGGCGATCTGCAGGGCGGCATAGGTCACCGTCCCGCCCTCACGGATCCCCGCAGAAATATCGCGGCAGAACCGTGCGGGGGGGGATTTGGTATTGATATGATAGGTCAGCGCATCGGCGGGCACATGTTGTGCGCCCTTGTTGCCAATGAATTTCACGCAGTTCATGGCCTTGATCTCACGCGTGGCCTGATGGATCACCTTTTCATTCACCGCCACCAGATATTGCGGATAGAACCCGAAACCTTCCAGCCCCAGATGGATCTTGTTCAGCCCGATCACCGTCTGGTGCTTTAACGGTTCCAGATCCATTCTGTTCAGCGATGGCCCGTTACAAACCAGCACGCAGGTTTCCCCGGGATGGCGGTTTTTGAAACGGGGCAGGCGGGGGCAGGGGGCAGGCATATCAATGCATCTCGCGGGTCAAAGGACTGTCACAAAGGCTCTGCATTTCACCAATCAGCGCCGCGCAAAACCGGTCCCGATCCGCCAGCAGCGCACGGGGGGAACCGAAAGTCTCTGCCAGACGGGCCTGCGTCTCTGTGTAAGCCTCGTAAAAAGCGGCATCAAAGGCAAAGCTGTCGATGGTTTCCACAGCCTCTTCAGGGGTTTGTCCGAACAGGTTCACCCAGCCCCCGGCGGGAACGCAGCGGTGCACCCTGTGGCTGTCAGAAGCATAATACAAAGGCACCCCGCCCACGGCGAAAGCATCAAAGAATTTCTCGGTCAGATAGGCAGGCTGATGGGTGTTCTCCAGAGCCGAGACAAAGCGGCAGCGCCCGTCCAGTTCCTGCAACTTGTCCAGATGCCAGTCCGCCAGCGCCTGCCGCCGCCCCCCCTTGCGCCAGCCAAGCCC
>JAAEZA010000079.1 GCA_018223125.1 Paracoccaceae bacterium
CTCTCATCACCTATATTATGTTTCCGGAGTTCCTGCATATGTGGAACACACAGGATTATTTCGGCGTGCCCGGCCTGTTCACCCTGCCGTGGTGGCCCGTCAAACTGGTGATCGCCCTTGGATGCGGCCTGTCCAGCCTGATTTTCGTCCTCAAGGTCATTCAGGGACAGGACCGCCCCGAACACACAATACCCGAACAGGAAGAGACTACCCCATGAGCCCGATTGAAATTGGCCTGATCTCGGTCGGAGCGATCATCTTCCTGATCTATTCCGGCGTTTATATTCCAGTCGCTCTGGGTGTGGTGTCGTTCATCTCTATCTGGTTGATGCGGGATAACTTTATGCTGGCGCTGAACCTGCTGAAAGTGGCCGTTGGCGACTCTGCGATGGAGTATAGTTTCGCAACCATCCCGCTGTTTACCTTTATGGGGCTGATCGTCTCCAAGGCCGGATTGGGCAAGGATATTTACGAGGTCATGACCCTGCGGTTTCGCAAAGTGAAAGGCGGGATCGGCATGGCAACAGTGGGCGCCAATGCGGTGTTCGCCGCTGTGACCGGATCGTCCATCGCCTCGGCTTCGGTGTTTACCAAAGTGTCCGTCCCCCAGATGATCGGACAGGATTACAACCCGCGATTTGCTGTCGGGGTTGTTGCCGGTTCTTCGGTGCTCGGTATGATTATTCCCCCTTCCGCCATGCTGATCATTTATTCCTTCGTAGCAGAGCAGTCCGTGGGCGACATGTTCCTTGCCGGTGTTATTCCGGGCGTGATGCTGGCTGTCGCCTATGTCGCCGCGATCTGGTTTATGGGGCGCTACACGCCGGATTTTGTCGGCGGGCGCAGCGTCGGTGACACAGAATGGATGAGCCCGCGGGAAATTGCGGGGAAGACCCTGCCTACGGTTTTCCTGATTACTATCGTTCTGGGTGGTATTTACACCGGCTGGCTGACAGCGGTGGAAGCCGGAGCGGCCGGAGCCTTGGTGGCACTGGTCATTGCGCTGGCACGGCGATCGATGAGCCTGCGCACCTTTTGGGATGCCCTGCTGGAAACCGGCCACATCACTGCGGCCATTCTGTTCCTGATCACCGCCGCTTCGATCTATAGTCGCATGTTGGGGTTGGCGGGCCTGCCCAACCAGTTGCAGGATCTGCTTGCCGGTAGTGAAGCCTCTTTCTGGGTTGTGATGCTGCTTTACATCGTGCTGATGTTGTTTCTGGGCACATTGCTGGACACCTCATCAATCATCCTGATCGTCGTCCCCCTGTTCCTGCCACTGGTCGAAGTGCTGGATATGTCGCTGATCTGGTTTGGCATCATCACCGTTGTCGGAGCCGAGATCGGCCTGCTGACGCCCCCTCTCGGCATTTCCTGCTTTGTCATCAAATCAACGCTCAACGATCCGAGCATATCCCTGAAGGACGTGTTTATGGGGGCACTGCCCTTTGCCTTTGTCATGCTGATCGTTCTGCTGATCCTGATCCAGTTCCCAATACTCAGTCTTGCTCTCATTTAAGGAGACACCTCATGCGCAACGTCACCAAAGAAAATATTACCGAGGTTTTCAAATCCTACATGGACAAGGATATGGCACCGCGCACCCGCGAGATTATGTCCGCTCTGGTGCAACACCTGCACGACTTCGCCCGTGAGACCAATCTCACCCACGAAGAATGGCGTCAGGGCATTGCCTTTCTGGAAGGTTGTGCCGCCATCGAAAGCGACGGCCGGCACGAATTTGTTCTCGCATCAGATGTGCTCGGGCTGTCGTCTCTGGTCGACATGCTCCATTCCTCGTCAAAGTCCACTTCCTCTTCGGTACTTGGCCCTTTTCACGTCTCTGGTGCCCCTGCTTTGCCTGTCGGGGGGGATATGAAGCGGGATTTTGGCGGGCCGGTTCTGCTGGCAGAAGGAGTTATCCGTGACACCAATGGTGATCCTATCCCCAACGCTGAACTCGATATCTGGCAAACCGCCCCGAACGGGTTATACGCCAGTCAGGACGACGAACAGGACACATTCTCATTTCACGGCCTGATGACCGTTGGCGCGGACGGGGCCTATGCGTTCACCACGGTAAAACCGGTTGAATACACCGTCCCGTCTGACGGGCCTGTCGGAGACATCCTGCGCGCCTGCGGGCGCCACCCGTGGCGGCCTTCCCACCTGCATTACATCGTAAAGGCACCCGGTTATCGCACACTTGTAACCGAAATCTTTCCCGACGATGATCCTTATCTGGATCATGATACAGTCTTTGGTGTGCGCGAGGATTTGGTCATGACTTACGTGGAAAAACCCGCCAGTGCGTTTCCTGATGGACTGGAGCTTTCAGGAAAGGTGCAAGAGCCGTTTCTTCACGTAAAATTCGATGTTGTCCTTTCTCCCGAAGCCTGACGCGAAGTTGTGACAGGCGAAAGCGCGGCAGGCGATCCGGTTCGGACCGGATCGCCTGTTGACGCCACCTTAATGAATCCATAAATCTAGATATATGGATAAAGAATCTGTTCTCGACGCGTTTGCCGCCCTTGGCCAACCCACACGGCTCGATGTGTTTCGCCTGCTGATCAAAGCCGGTGAAACGGGTATGCCCGCAGGAGACATCGGCGAAGCCCTTAACGTGCGGCAAAACACAATGTCTGCCAATCTTGCCATTCTTGCACGCTCCGGACTGATCCGCAGCACGCGGGAAGGGCGCAGCATCCGCTACTTTGCAAATATGGAAGGCTTGCGGGGCTTGCTTGCGTTTTTGATGGAAGATTGTTGCGGTGGCAGCCCCGAGTTGTGTCAACCGGTCATCAATGAACTTGCCTGCGAATGCGGATAATTTACCCCCCCTCCCCTTTCTCCCGATCCCATGAATAACCTTCGGAGCTTTCATGACTGATACATCCTCCCCCGCTGCTGCCGGACTCGGCGTGTTTGAACGCTGGCTGTCCCTCTGGGTCGCGCTCGCCATCGGCACAGGTCTGCTGTTGGGCAACCTGATCCCCGACAGCTTTTCCACGCTCGCCGCACTGGAAGTGGCCTCGGTTAACCTGCCGGTCGCCGTATTGATCTGGGCGATGGTCTATCCAATGATGGTCGGGGTCGATTTCACCTCGCTCCGGCAGGTCGGAGACAAACCGAAGGGCATCGTTGTGACGGTTATTGTGAACTGGTTGATCAAACCCTTCACAATGGCTGGCCTTGGTGTTCTGTTCTTTGAATATATCTTTGCCGGTCTGATCCCGCCTGATGATGCCCAGGCCTACCTTGCCGGTGTGATCCTTCTGGGGGCGGCCCCCTGTACTGCGATGGTGTTTGTCTGGTCCAACCTGACCCGCGGCGATGCCACTTATACTCTGGTGCAGGTAAGTGTGAACGACGTGATCATGATCTTTGCCTTCGCACCGATTGTAGCCCTTCTTTTGGGCGTCACCGAAATTGTCGTCCCTTGGGACACCCTGCTGCTGTCTGTCGGACTTTACGTGATCCTGCCCCTGCTTGCCGGGTATCTCACACGTCAGAGTCTCGTCGCGCGTGGAGGCGCGGCAGCCGTGGATAGGTTCAAAGCCGGGGTGCAGCCATTCTCTATTGCCGGCCTCTTGCTGACTGTCGTCCTGCTGTTCGGTTTTCAGGGAGAGGTCATTTTCGATCGCCCTCTGGTCATCGCGCTGATTGCAGTCCCGCTTTTGATCCAGTCCTACGGCATCTTCTTCATTGCTTATGGCGCTGCGAAAGTCTGGGGCGTGCCCTTTAATGTCGCCGCGCCTTGTGCGTTGATCGGCACCTCGAACTTTTTCGAACTGGCCGTCGCAGTTGCTATCAGCCTGTTCGGACTCGGCTCCGGCGCGGCCCTTGCCACGGTTGTCGGCGTTCTCGTTGAAGTGCCCGTGATGCTGTCGCTCGTGGCTTTTGCCAACCGGACGCGCCACTGGTTCCCCGATGGGGACAGCACAGGATAGGGCGAAGCGCCCGACCAGTTATTAAGCTAGAACGCCATCCCCGGCAGCCAAAGAACCAGCGCGGGGAAGGCCACCAGCAATCCCAGACGCAAGAAATCGGCAAGGATAAACGGGAAGATCCCCTTAATGATCGTGCCAAGAGGAATATTCCCTGCCGCCGCCTGCGCCACAAAAAGGTTCATACCGATCGGCGGTGTGATCAGTCCGATTTCCGCCACTGTCACCACGATGATCCCGAACCAGACCAGATTGAAGTCCATTTCCAGTGCAACAGGTGCCAGCAATGGCACCGTAAGCAGGATCATTGACATGGCATCCATGAAACATCCAAGGATCACATAGAACAGCAGGATCAGCACCATGACCTGATAGGGCCCCAAACCGGAGGTCCGGATCATCTCGATCAAAAGCTGTGGCAGACCGGTGTTTTCCAGAAAGAAGTTGAACAGCGAAGCACCAATCAGGATGAAAAAGATCATTCCCGTCAGTCCGGCCGTTTCAAACACCGAGGCACGCATCGCACCAAAGGTCAGTTCGCCGGAAAATAGCGCCAGCACAAAGGCACCCACCGCGCCTACGGCGGCGGCCTCTGTCGGGGAGAACCAGCCAAGATAAATCCCGCCAATCACCAGCGCGAATAACAACACCACCTGCCAGACTTTACCAAGAAACCGGAAGCGCTCCGCCCAGCTTGTCCGTTCGGCAGGCGGAGCAATGTCAGGATTGAAGTGAACGCGCACCAGAATGGCTCCGGCATAAAGCAACGCCCCGAGCAGGCCCGGAACAAGCGCCCCTATGAACAGTTGCCCGATAGAGCTTTGTGTCAGCAGGCCATAGATTACCAGCAGCACCGATGGCGGGATCAAAACGCCGAGTGTGCCCCCCGCAGCCACAGTTGCCGTCGACAGCGAAGCATCATAGCCGTGGCGTTTCATTTCCGGCAGGGCCACGCGGCCAATGGTGGCGACGGTTGCCAGCGATGATCCGCAAATCGCCCCGAAAAACGCGCTTGCCCCCACTGTGGTGACAGCCAGCCCGCCCTTGCGGTGACCGATGAACGAATTGATCACGTCAAACAGCGAACGGGACAGCCCCGCGTGGGAGGCAAACACCCCCATCATCACAAACAGCGGAATGACCGAGAAAGAATAGGGAAAGATCGATTCAAACGGCGAAGACCCGAGGATGTAGGCCGCCCCCATCCAACCGTTAAGATACCAGTAACCAACGCCGCCAATCACCCCCATTGCAATGGCAACAGGTGTGCCAAGGGCGATCAACCCGAGGGCAGCCGCAAAACCGACCAGACCAAGAACTGCATCACTCATCTGGGGTCTCCGGTGCGGTGTTGGTGAAAAGAGAAAGCGGGATTGCGATTAATGAAACCGCCAGCCCGAGCAGCAAGGGATACCAGTACCACGCGATCGGAATTCCCAGTTGCTGGGAGCGGTCGCCAAACATGGTTCTGGTTTCAAAAGTCAGATAACCCTGCCAAAGCATTAACGCTACCAGACCAAAGGCCAGCACCGCCGACATCAGCGCGAGGGGCAGTTGCACTACGCGCGGGGCATTCGTGAGCAGCAGATCGACACTTACGTGGGTGGCAGCGGCAAAGGCAAATGGCATGACAAGCCAGGCCCCCGTCACAACAAACAACTGAACCAGATCCACCACACCGGTGATCGGAAGACCGAACCTGCGACCAATCACATCCGCCACCGTTACAAGCGCTGCGACGCCATATGCCAACACACCAAGCACGGCGAGTCCATCAATCAGCCGACGGGCTGTTGTTTTTACAAAGTCCAAAGGCCACCCCTTTCAACAAAAGAGCCAGCGCGAACGTATCGCGCTGGCAAAGAGCGTTTCAGGCTACGGATTATTCGGCTTTCATCGCCTGAAATTCCGCGATTTTATCCTGCATTGCCTGATAGATTTCTTCGGCATTGTCGACACCGGCATCTTTCACGGACTGAAGGTATTCTTCCATCATCGGTTTCAGGGCTTCACGCCATTTTGCGCGCTCCTCATCCGACAGTTCGGTGATCTCATGGCCAGCATCCATTGCGTCCTGACGGCCCGGCACGTCCCACGCATCCCACCAGTCACCGAATTTGGCAACCAGATCGCCGCCGGAATACTGATCAATACAGGCTTGGGCCTCGGCGCTCAGCTTGTCGAAGGACCGCTGGTTCATCACGTAGAAGAACGACACTGTGTAGGCACCCAGATCGAGGTGATAGTTCAGCACTTCGTTCAGGCCAAAGCTTTTGACCGGATCCCAAGGAAATACTGTGCCGTCGATTACACCTTTTTGCAGGCTCTCGTACACTTCACCCGGTGGCAGACCTTGCGGGTCCGCGCCCAGATGGGACAGCATGGCAGAAACCGCAGGGCTTGGCGTGCGGATGCGCAGGCCTGCCATGTCTTCCATGGTTTCGACTTTCTTCGTGTTGGTGTGCAACAGGCCACCGTTATGGGCATGGAGCGCCAGAACCTTCAGACCGCGATATTCTTCTGCCAGATATTCAGGGAACAATTCCCACAGGGCATAGCTTGCAGCAGCCGCATCATCCGTCAGGAACGGCATGTCGATCAGGGAGGTGCGCGGGAAGCGGCCGCGCGGAATACCGTGCAAACCATGGGCAATGTCTACAACGCCGGCCATAACCTGTTCCTGCTGGCGGGCGACATGGCCCATTTGCGTGCCAGCCGGAAAGATTTCAAACTGAACCTCGCCGTTGGTGCATTCCGTTACCTGCTCGCTCCAGGGTTTGATAAAGTCGGTGTGGAGCCCGTGAACAGCCGGAAGATAGTGGCTGATTTTAAGTGTTGTTTCCGCCTGTGCAGTGGCAGCAGAGACTGTTGCAAGCGCCAGTCCGGCGAGTAAGGTTTTCTTAAGTGACAATTTCAGTTCCTCCCTATTGTCGGTGGGTCGTTGTTACAGGTCGTTGAATTTAAAGGGCAAGTCGCAGCTTGCCGCCGCTCGAACGAGAACAACATGTCATGATACGCTTATTCTCGCTCCGTTCTGTACGTGTCAACACCATATCGCGGTGATCCACATCTCCCTCCAGCACCTCCACCTCGCAAGAGCCGCAGAGTCCTTCGCGGCAATCACAGGCAATGTCGATGCCCGCCGCAAGAATTGCGTCCAGCAGCGTAGTGTCATTGGCCACTTCAAGCTCCATGCCGGAGTCCGCCAGTTCTACCTTGAAGGCCGTTTCCTTTTCGGGGTCGAGCCCCCCGTTCGCAGTGCTGAAATGTTCAAAGTGGAAGGTGCCTTCGGGCAGTCCGGTAGTCAGCTCTTCCAGCGCGCGCAGCAGGCCCTGCGGGCCACAGGCATAGATTTGCGCGCCCGCCTTCAGGCCGGCAACCATCGCGGGCAGGTCCATGAAGGTGCTTTCTGCATCGGAATAGAGCGTCAGCACCCCGCCGTGATCCGTTTTCAGACGCTCGATAAAAGCCATCGTCGCAAAGCTGCGACCGGCATAATGCAGTTCATAGCTGCGCCCTTCGGCCTTCAGGCGGTCCGCCATCGCAAGGACCGGCGTGATCCCGATCCCTCCGGCCACCAGCACATAATGGGCTGCATCAGGGTCCAGCCGGAACAGGTTGGACGGGCCACGCAGCTTGATCTCGTCACCCTGTTTCAGGGTTTTGTGGATGTGGCTTGATCCACCCCGCCCTGCATCTTCCCGCAGGATCGCCACCTGATAGCTGTCACTATCCGGACTGCCACATAGGGAATACTTACGGTCGAATTCGCCCACGCAAAGTTCGATATGGGCGCCGGCGC
>JAAEZA010000080.1 GCA_018223125.1 Paracoccaceae bacterium
ACGGCTTCTCTTCATCGTCTGTCTCCTTGTTGGAGAACAGGCTAACTCAAAACACAGGACTTTTCAGGGGAGCAGGTCAGAGACGATAGCAAAGCTGGCACAGCGGCGTTACACTGCAAAAGGTCGGCACAAAGTGGAATGAAACAAATGAAGATTTTGATTGCAGACGATCATGACCTGGTTCGCGACACTATCGCAGCTTATATCCAGTCGGATCCCGAAAACGAAGTGGCATCGGCCGCCAACCTGACTGATGCCCTAGACCAGATTGAAAAAGACGGTCCCTTCGATCTTGTCCTTCTGGATTTTGAAATGCCCGGAATGAGCGGCCTTTCCGGACTGGCCAAAGCCCTGAGCGCAAACGAGCAGAAACCTGTCGGCATAATTTCGGGCACCGCACCTGTTTCTGTTGCAGAAGCTGCGCTGGAGGCGGGCGCAGCCGGCTTTTTGCCCAAAACAATGGCTGCGAAATCCCTTTTAAACGCCGTCCGGTTCATGGCGGCAGGCGAAACCTTCGCCCCTGTCAGCTTCATGGCCCAGCGCAATGAAGAAGAACACGAGTTCGACAAACTTCTGTCGCCCCGCGAAAAGGAAGTCCTCAAAGGGCTGTCAGATGGCAAGGCCAACAAGGAAATCGCACGGGATCTGGACCTGCGCGAGGTGACGGTGAAACTCCACGTCAAAACGCTGAGCAAAAAGCTGAATGCCCGCAACCGCACCCATGCTGCCATGATTGCAAAAGAAGCCGGTTATATCTGAGCGACCGTTAACGCTCTGCAATTCGAAAGGCCGTTAAACGCGATCTGCGTCTGACGGCTTTTTCGTTTAAATTGGGCAGTTTTTTTTCCGGTCATATGCTTCTGTAATGTAAAACTATACTTTTGAGACCACCCGTTTCCGCCTGTCACACTGTATAAAGAGAGTACGCCAGCCACGTGGGGGGCTTAAGCCCCGAATTCCAAGCCCCCCACCAACCGGCTGGCGTGTTTACGGGGATTGAAAAAGTGGCGGCGCCGTTTACTTGGCTCGCACCCCAGAAGGCGCGACACCCTCCCGCGCAGCTTAAACAGGCACCGCTGCTTTTTCTGCCCGCTACCGGCCTGCCAACCTTGATATGGCAGATCTACAGCACCCCCTTTCCTGCTATGCCAATACCGGATTGAACGCAAAAAACGCGCTACGACCGGGTCGCGCGCGTCAGGTAAACTGTTTGGAAAGCGGTTTTAGAAGAAGCTTGTCTTCGTCAGCCGGTTCAGTTCGTTTTCAGTACTTCGGGCGAGATGGGACACCAGACGGGATTTCTGCGGGATATCCTGCAGACGGTCGTTACGCAACTCGTCCTCAAGATCCCGCATGGCCTCTGTCAGTGCCGCGGCTCCGAACACGGCACACGGTCCGCAAGCCAGATGGATCCGGTTGGCCCAGAACCCCGCATTAGCTGTTGCGTCCAGCGTGCCAAGCTGGTCGAGATCCTCTTTCAGGCTCCGGAACCCCTTTCGAATAGAGCGCCGCAGCCGCCGGTTGCCCAGAACCCCGATAGCTTCATTCAATACCGTTTCATCAACCAGTTTGTTCATGTTTTCCTCGCCGTGTTCCTGATGAAGCGCCCGAAGCTTCCTTGCGCGCGGGCGGTCAGACTATTGTTTCCACAGCTAGTAAAAAGGCGGCGCCAGATCAAAAGTTCAAAAGGGTAGAAACCTAGTGCGAAAGGATAAGACCCGCTGTTCGGGATGACGCCCCAAACAGATCGGCAATATGGCGCAAAACGGGGCACGAAATGCGGCGATTCTGTGACGGGTTGCCGATTCGGAAACAATTGACGGCGAGATTGTTTCCCGATCGGTGACTGATTTGCCTTATTTTTACCTAAAGTTGAAGATTTGTAGACGAAAGGATAGCACACGCCGCAAAAGGAACACATTTAGGCACGAATTTGTACAGGTCGCACTATGCGGCGTTGGGCTGGTTTAGCCCTCTGCTCAGTAACGTTTACCAAACGCCACTGCTAATTTTCTAAGGGAAATACACACCTTTAGAGCTATGCGGGGCACCCAGATGACTATCACAATGTATGATTTCGAGACAGCAGACCTACCGAAGATTAAATCCTCTTCAAAAATGGAAACAATCGTTAAGGTTGAGTCTTACAAAAATGCAACAGAATATAAAGTTACAGAAAAACACTTTGGCGACATCTATACGACCTACACAACACTCTCGAATTTTGAAAAATCCCATGACATTGCCGGCTACAAAGGCAACTTCATCCGCTGGCCCGATGGCGGCCGTGCAGAGACCGATGATTACAGCCTGACAAACCCGGATCTGTTCTTTGTGGACGGTTCCGACGAGGGCAAGGGGCTGTCCGACATGCTGGCCTATGCCAACAGCCTTGGCCAACCGTTCTCTATGATCCTTCCCACCCGCCGTTACGCAGACGACCTGAAAGCCTGCGAGGCGGATCTCAAGAAATTCCTGATCAAACTCTTCGCGGGAGAG
Organism: Paracoccaceae bacterium; assembly: GCA_018223125.1. Taxonomy (GTDB): domain Bacteria; phylum Pseudomonadota; class Alphaproteobacteria; order Rhodobacterales; family Rhodobacteraceae; genus Amylibacter. The sequence goes on from JAAEZA010000080.1 coordinate 2,500, forward strand.
TTTGGCGAACTGCCCGCAGACATGACCCTTGAAATCGGCAACGAAACCTTCGCCATGGGTTGGGAAGGCAAGACATATTCTTCCAAGGGCAGCTATGGTCAGGTCGCGAATACCATGCTTGAGACCATTGACGAAATCGCATCGAGCAGCCGTTACAACCCCGACGGAATTGAAATTTCCGTCGCAATCCAATCCGGCACCAACAGCCCGCGCACGATTATCGGAGAGATCGCGCCGCAAAACCTCGACCGGATCGACCAGATCGTGTCCCACCATCTGGAAAGCAACGTTGATGCCTTCGGCTTTTCCGAAATCGAGAATGCACACGAAATCTGGAGCGCAGTTCTGGGTCGGGACGTGGAACAGAACCTGTCCGCCTGGAATGTGGGCAAACCGGTCCACACCTTTGATCCCAAAGACCCTTTCAATGTATCAAAAATCGACACAGCAGAGCTGCAAGCCAACAGCATCGGCGCCCGTCAGGCCGGCGAAACAATCGAGGCTTTTACCACTTTCATCGCTTTGGGCGCGGACGCCCTGTCGCTCTGGGGCACTGTAAAACACGAGAACAGCTATTTCTGGCATGGCGAGCACGGCGCACTGGAAGTGACCAGCCACGGCGGGGAAGCACTGAGCCTGCTGTCCGACAGTCTGGTTGGCAAGAAACTTCTGGGTGGTTCCTTCAAGGACGGATCGTGGTCTGAAAATCATGATGCAAAAGATTATCAATCCTACACCTACGCTGACAAAACCGAACAGGTTGTCTTTCTGACAGCAGGCGACATCAAGAAGTCCGGTCAGACCGTCACTGTTTCTCTGCAGGAAGAAACAGCGGCAGATTACGTCTGGGCTGATGTGATCCGCACCGAAATCCCCGAAAAGTTTCTGGAATTCAAAGGTACAGTATACGAACGGTTGTTCGAGGTGCCGGTTGTGTCGCGGATCGAACTGGCCGTAAGCGACGGAGAGATCAGCTACACCTTCGAGCAGGATTTCGAAGTCGCCCGGATCATCATCCCTACAGACGGTAAAGGCACCTCCGAACCGGCCCCGACAGAGCCGGACGAAAAAGCCGGCGGCGGCACCGTAGCACCGGCAGCAAAGGCAACACGGAGCAACTGCGACGACGCCGGTTTCTTTGGCAACCCTGCCATCGCAGCCGCCGCAGGTGCCCTGCCCGATACGTTCACTTTTGTAGAGCCGGCCAAGGCAGAACCCGTCATCACAGAGGAACCTGTTTCAAGGGTTCTTCCAGGCGATGATCCTTTCGCCTCTGCTTTCGGTAGCTTCGGAGCAGCCTCCGGCGCCAGCATCTCCGAAGAACCGGCCATCGTCGCCTGCCCCCCTGCTGACGAATTTGCGTTCTGCTAGGCAGGAAAGCCGCAGCAGATCGGAAAAACAGCCGCACAAGGCCGATCTCTGGACAAAAGAGCAGCAAAGAATGATACACAAGAGATAAGGAACAATTGCAGCAGGTCAGCGAGTGCAAACCGGTTCAGCGTTTAGGTCACCAACACGCCTGTTGACGGCGCCCCAACCGATCGACCGTCTGGGCATCGTTTCTCTGCTTTCGTCATTATACTTCCTGCAGGTTTGGGGACTGGTCGAACCGACTTCGGGTCTGCCTCCGGTCTTCCATTACATCATGATCGGCGTCAGCTTTGCCGGAATCCTTGCGCCGCGGCTCTGGCAGGTTCTCGGGATCAACGCGGCTGCATTTATTGCCTATTACCTGCTTCACTCTCCGGTAGCCTCTAACAACCAGACCACAGCTTTCTTCTTCGCCCTGATCGTCGGTGCCGTTTACCTGACAACCGTTTTTCGCAGACCGCAAGACAGGGACATGCGTGAAAGCGTATTTTCCGCCATAGCCGGTCCGGCCCGATGGATTTTGGCCGGTCTTTACTTTTACGGCATCTACCACAAGATCAACGCCGATTTTCTGGACCCCGCCGTCAGTTGTGCCGTGGTCCTGTACCGAACACTTGCCGGTCATGTGTTTCTGGAAGATTTCGCATTCGGCCATTACGGCGCGATCTATGCGACCTTCATCGTCGAAGCGATTGCGATGGTCGCGCTTTTCATCCCCCGCCTGAAACGCTTTGGCATGATGGTCGGTTTGCCCTTCCACATCGTCATAGGCTTTACGGGTTACGCCTATTACAAGGATTTCTCGACGATAGTGCTTGTGCTTTATGCGCTTTTCCTGCCCAAACAGGCTGTAGACTATGGCGTGGGGAAAATCATGCTATGGGCAGGCGGCGAAAAGCCCATGGTATGGATCGGCCGTCTGGCCCTGATTGTCTTTGTCGCCAGCTATCTGCTTACCTCCGGTATGTTGTGGGATCTGTCCAAAGCGGCGCCCACCCACAGCGGTTTTGTGTGGTACTTCGCAGCCTACAGTTTCGTCTTTTATGCGTTTGTCATGCTCTCCATGCACAAACCGCAGGACAGGCGGAGCGAATACAAACTGAACTGGCTTTACATTGTCCCTGCCCTGTTCTTCCTCAACGGGATGAGCCCCTATCTCGGCCTGAAAACCGAAAGCTCCATGGCGATGTTCAGCAACCTCCATACAGAAGGCGGGCAGACCAACCACCTGCTTCACGGGCGGCTTGCGAACACTTTCACCTATCAGGAGGATCCGCTCACCCTCTTGCGCCTGACAGGGCCGCAGTTCAGTGCAGATTATCGTCCCGCGGGTAAAACAATCGTCCGGTATGAACTGGACAGGCTGCTCTCCCGCAACCCGGGCCTGATCGCCACGCTTCAAACAGACAGCGGACCGTTCGAAACCGGCTCCGGCTGGGAGAACACATATGACGCGACAAACCGTTTCCTGCAAAAATTCCTGATCTTCAAACCGGTCGATTTTGCCCGCCCGAAAACCTGTACCCACTAATCGTCAGATCGGGCGCCGCCCCAACAGGCGCAACGTTATCGCGCGTCCTGTTTTCAGCACCGGATACAGCAGCCGTGACAGCGTGGGAGAGCGGAACACAGCAGCATTTATCCGGTTGAAAAGGCCGGATGGCGTGCTCATCAGCGCAAGGCGGTGAATGCATTCATCCCCGAAATAGATACGATCCCCGTCGATAAGCGCCATTCCGTCATTCAGATTCACGCCTGTTGCACGCACCTGCCCTACAGCCGGATCATCCGAACGGGCATCCACCAGATCGACATCACCGACTGTATCCTTCAACCGGATGAACCGCACATACCGCGCACAAAACGGGCAATCCCCGTCATAAACTATTTTGAGCGTCTGTGTCATGGTTCAGGCTTTTCATTCCGCGAAATTGCAGTCTTGGCTTGTATGTAACGTGCTTGAGACGTGATTTTAAGGCCCGCCCCATCGGTTGTTCGATATACCGTACCGAAAGCTCCGACCAGATCAAAACGCCGATAACCGTTGCTGCCAGCACGACCAGCCCTTCCGCCGCAGAAAAGGAAACAGACAGGTTCTGAAAGGCCACAATCACGAACCAGTGCCACATATACATGGAAAAGCTGAGACGGCCCAACAACTGGAAAGCTTTTATCTGAAAGACCCGCGCGATCGTCCCCTTGTCATGTGACACAGCGCCGACCAGCAGGATGCCGGTTGCAAGAAAGCCGAATGAAAACATGCCGCTCAGGATTGTAGCGGCGAAGGCTGCAAGGGCCAGCAGTTCTAACAGTCGCACTCTGCCATGGGTTCGGGCGCACCCGATCAGCTTCCACATCCCCACCCCGATTACGAACCCCGAAATCGCCCTGACAGGGGCCATTCCGGTTATAACGTGGATCGTTCCGAAAGCCCCGTGCAACAGGACATAGCCAGCCAGTCCGCAGCATATCAGGGCGACTGCGCGCAGCCGTGTTGCGGGCATACCGGCCCAAACCAGCAGGAGGAACAGCAGATAGGCCGCAAATTCGGCACTGATCGACCATGTCGGGGCGACAAAGGGGCGTGTTGCGAGATCTCCCCATGTAAACGTCATGGACAGCTGGCTCACCAGACGAGAAAGCGTGCCCGGATCCAGCCCGTCACCGCCCAGGACGTGGAAAAAGATGAACCAGCTTAAAACCACTGTGACATGCAGCGGATAAAGCCGCGCAACACGGGCCACCATAAATCCGGCAACGTCGCCCCGGTTCCTTTGCGACAGTCTGGCGAAATAGACATGCGCCATGACCCAGCCGCTCAGCACAAAGAACAGATCAACAAACATCCAGCCCTGCCCGAAGAAAACCGGCGCTTTGGAGGTCAGCGCGTCAAAAGCGCGAACATGGTGGAAATGGTAGACAAATATCCCCAACGCAGCAAAGCCGCGCAGGCCTTCAAAGGAGGCAAGAAAGGATACCCGCTGATCGCGCATGAAGTCTGTTCTCTCGTTCCCCGCCTCTATACCCTGTGAAACAGGCGTAAATGTGACGCCAAAACCAGACCGTAGCGCACTGTTTGCAATGTGCCGGATGGAAAAGTCAGAGAAAGGGGTGGGTGGCGGACAGACAGTCCGCATTACTATTCCTATACGGGGTTGATAATAAATTAAATTAAAATATTACATCAAAACTATACCACAATAAATACCACGGTAGGTTCGGAAAATGGCGTTCTTACTACCATTCTCATGCCATAGCTTTGGCAATTTGTTGGCGCATGTTCAATCCATCAAGCTCAGCTTCCACCTGAACAAAAACACCTTGACCCTTTGAAAGGGTTTGCCACAGCTTACCCACCTGCATCTTCTTTATCTCTTTTGGATCGTGTTTTATGTGCTGGCCCTTGTACTCAACTACAAGTGTTCGTCCATCTTCCAACTCTGCCACAAAGTCAGGGTAAAACTTACCCCATGAAACCGGCAACCAAAAAGCATTCGGATGTTTGGGTACATTCCTGATCCAATGCTTAACACCTGCTTGACTATCTAACGTCACAGCGCATTGAAATTCTTGCCCATCGCCACCGTCTTCACCTTTGCCATCAAAAAATGGCACCTGATCACCGCCAGTATAGTGGCGCGTGAACTTTTGCCGCCCCCGATAAA
>JAAEZA010000081.1 GCA_018223125.1 Paracoccaceae bacterium
CGACCATCACCTATGTTCAGGAATATGCTGCGCGGATCCATGCGAATGTTCAGGTCGGCGGAGTGTACAACATGACGGTTACGGCCTCCGGACGTGTGTTCGCAGCCTTTCTGCCGACAACCATGACGGCACCGGTAATCGAGCGTGAGATGGCGGACGAGGAATTTCGCCGCCGTGCCCTGTTCGAGATTGACGCCGCTGCCTATCAGAAGTCCGTGGCCGAAACCAAGGCGGCGGGCTATGCGATCACACAGGACATGCCAATCCCCGGAGTTTCTGCCGTGGCTGCGCCGGTATTCGACCATACCGGCGCCATGCAGTTATGTGTGACAGCTATCGGCCCGACAGGGATGATTGATCTAGACCCCGAAGGCGAAACGACTGTTAAACTGCTTGCTTTCACACGCAAGCTTTCGCGGGATTTCGGCCACGACGCCGCCAGCGCAGAAACAGACCCGGTAAGTTTAACGAGACAAGCAAACCCAGTGTTGCAACAATAATCCCGATTGTCTGGGGCGTATTGGGAAAGCGGCCCGTCATCGGGATCGCCAGCAAGACGGCAAGCGGGGGCACAAGGGCTGGAAAAACACCTGCACCTATAGGCCCAAGCCGCACAACTGCCAGTACATAAAATACAATCGCCAGCGCGCCCCCCAAAACACCCTGATAGACGAACTGCATCGCCCAGAGTGCTGTGGAGCTGACGGCGGTGGTCGTGCCCGTCAGATAGACCGGCAGGAAAATCACGGTGGATGTTATGGCGATTGCGCCGGTGGCAGAAACCGGATCAAGCTTCCAGCGGGACATCAGCCATGTGAAAATGCCCCAAAGCGTGCCGGACACCACGAAACACAAATCCCCCAGCCATGTGCTTGCCGCTGTGGCACCGGGCAACGGGGCCGCACTGCGGTCGGCGGCAATAAACATCAGCCCCGCAACCAGCAGGGCCATTCCAGACAGGCGCACTCCGGAGAGCGGGGATTGATCAACCAGACGGGACAGGGCCGCGCTGACCAGCATTGTCACGCCGGGGCCGATGACAACAGCATGGGCCAGCGGGGCCATCGCAAATCCGGTTGTGATGAACCACGCAAAGGGCGGACCGGCTACGATTGTCAGAACGGCCAGCCGCAACAGCGTCAGCCCCTGCATCGGAGATTTCTGCAGCACCAGCATAAGGGGCAGCATCACGGCCGCCCCGCCAAAGTAGCGCAGCAAAGTCAGATCCGCGCTGGAAAAACCCTGCTGCCGTCCGATTTCGACCCCGACATTGTAAATCCCCCAGCCAAGGGAGGCAGCAAGGCCGAAACACAGCCCGAGCAAAATCGCCCGGGGCTGTGTTCCATTTGGCGCGGGGCTAGGCATTTGCGCCGGACATATGCCGTGCAGCGATATAGCCGAAGGTCACAGCCGGCCCGAGCGTGATCCCGCCGCCCGGATAATTGCCGCCCATGATGCTGGCCGCGTCGTTGCCCGCAGCATAAAGTCCGCCCACAGGGGTGCCATCGGCATTCAGAACCTGCGCGTACTCATCGCAGCGCAACCCCGAGAATGTGCCCAAATCCCCCATAACCAGTTTGATCGCGTAAAACGGGCCGGTTTCGATCGGGGCAACACAGGGGTTGGGTTTATGTTCCGGATCCCCCAGAGACCGGTTGTAAGAGGTCGATCCCCGTCCGAACTCCGGATCCTCGCCCCGTCGGGCCGGACCGTTGAAATCCTCGATCGTCTTGGCCAGCGCTTCGGGATCGGCGCCGATCTGTCGGGCCAGTTCCTGCGGGGTGTTGCCGCAGAACAGATAACCCGATTTGATGTGGTGCTTGTAGGGCACCGGCGCCGGTTTGACATAGCCAAGCCCGTATTTGCGCAGGGTGCGGTGGTCGCAGATGAAGAAGGCGCAGGTCTCTCCGCCTTCTTCGGCAATACGTGCGGTCAGGCTCTGGCCGAAATCGTGATAGCTGTTGGCTTCGTTGCAGAATCGCCGTCCCGACCGGGTCACGCCGATTACGCCGGGTTTGGAGCGGTCCACGAAATGGGGGAAGGTGCCAAGGGTTCCGTCAGACTTGAGGGGCCGCGAAATCGGTACCCATGCCGCAGCATTTGGCAGTGTGTCATCCACGGTTGCGCCGACCGCTTCAGCCAGACGCAGCCCGTCACCAGTATTGCCCGGAGGGGCAGGGGAGGCATGTTCGTATCCGCTGGGCGCATGGGGGAACAGTTCCTTGCGGCGGTTTGGATCCTGCGGAAAGCCGCCGGCGGCCAGAACCACACCCTTGTTGCAGCGGACCTCGACAGTGCCTTTGACGGTTTCAACCAGCGCACCTGTTACGCGGCCCGTCGCATCGTCCCGCAGCAGTTTGCGCACCGCGGCGCGGGTCCAGATCGGCACATCCTTGTCGGCGCAGGATTTGGCCAGACGGGCCGCCAGCGCATTGCCGTTCATCAGGCGCATCGGGCGACCGTGAAAGGCCATATCGCGCAGGAACTTCAGAAACAGTTTGGCCACGTAGAAGGCTGAAATGGGCGAGCGTGTGACGTTGAAGAAATGCAGCAGCTCCTTGCCAGTACCGATCATCATGCCCAGAAAGGTGATTTCGGACAGGGGCGGGCGCAACCGCTTGATGTCCTTGCCCAGTTCGCGCCCGTCAAAGGGGCGCGCCACGATAGAGCGGCCACCGTCAATACCCCCCGGGGCGTCGGGGTGGTAATCGGCAAAGGTCGGGCCGAGATCGAATTGCAGGTGGGTGTCGTTTTCAAAGAAATCTACCGCTTTGGGGCCGGCCTCCAGAAAGGCGGCAACGCGGGCGGCATCAAAATGCGCCCCTGTTTCGTGTTTAAGGTATGTCGTTGCGGCCTCGACACTGTCTTCTACGCCGGCCCGTTTTGCAGGGGCATTGTTGGGAATCCACATCCAGCCGCCGGAACGGGCTGTGGTACCGCCGAACACGGGTTCTTTTTCAACAACCAGCGTTTTCAGTCCGCGGTGGGCTGCCGACACGGCCGAGGCCAGTCCGCCTGCACCGGACCCCACGACCAGCACGTCGCAATTGTAAATTTCGTTCGTCATATCTTGAAACTCCGAGGGTTTGGCTTTGGGTCAGGCTGTCAGATAGCCGCCATCAACCGGCAGCAGCGCGCCGGTGACATAGCTGGCGGCCGGAGAGGCCAGAAAAATTGCGGGGCCGGACAGTTCTTCCGGCTCTCCGACACGGCCCATGGGGGTATGGGCCATAAAACGGTTGAGCGCATCGGGGTTGTCACGGGTTACCACCGTCATCGGCGTGGCGATCACACCGGGCAAGAGCGCATTTACCCGCACGCCACGGGGCGCGAGTTCCTGTGAAAGGGCTTTGGTATATTGTGCGACTGCCCCTTTGCTGGCGGCATAAGCTGTCAGCGCCGGACCGGCCTGCAGGGACATGATGGACCCCAGATTGATGATGCTGCCCTTGGTCTGGCACAGTTGCTCCATAAACGCGTGAACCATGTGACGCATACCGTTGACGTTCACCGCAAAGGTGGCGTCCCAGTCCGCATCATAGCTGTCAGCATCAAGCGGGGTACGCCGGACAATGCCCGCATTGTTCACCAGGATCGATACCGGACCGAGATCGGCAGCGATTCGCGCCGCGCAGTCTTGTGCCGCTTTGGCGTCGGTCACGTCGAGGTGCATGGCGATCGCCTGACCGCCCGCTGCCTTGATGGATTCGGATTCTTGCGTGGCTGTATCGGGATTCAGGTCACACAGCACCACCTGTGCCCCCGAATCCGCCATTCCACGTGCAATTGCTGCACCGTTTCCCTGACCGGCTCCGGTTATGACCGCGATGCGGCCTGAAAGATCAAACATGATGGCTTCACCTATTTTTGTGTATTGCAAATCAGTTATCTTATAGCTAATAATTTTTCCATCGCCAAGGGATTTCGATCTCCGGTTCTTGCAGGGCAGCAGCCCGCGGGCCGGTTGTCGGCGGCTGGCGGAACCTGTATCGGCCTTTTGGTCAAAAGAAGTGGGAGGACCATTATGAAGAAAATTATTGCGGCCACAGCGATTGGTGCTGCGGCATTGGGCACTGCGGCCCATGCTGAAAAATTCGACTTGCAAAGCGTCTTTGGCCTGAACGTGCCGTCCATCGGCCCGAGCCCTGTAAACTGGGCCGAGAAAGTCAAGCTGATGACCGGCGGTGACGTGGATATCAAGGTGCACGGCTCCGGCGATTTTGTTCCGCCGTTTGAAGTCTTCGGTGCTGTCAGCACGGGTGCGCTGCCTATGGGCTTTGACTGGATCGGTTATTGGGCCGGCCAGATTCCTGTTGCAAACCTTGTCGGCTCCATGCCGTTCGGTCCCAGCCCCGAGATCGCGCTTGGCTGGATGTTCGAAGGCGGTGGTATGGAGATTATCCAGAAGGCCTATGACGCCCATAACGTCAAAATCATTCCCTGCCATCTGGTGGTTCCGGAATCCGGTGGCTGGTACAACGCAGAAATCAACTCCGTTGAAGATTTTCAGGGGCTGAACGTGCGGATCGCCGGTCTGGGTGGCAAGGCGCTGGCGAAGCTGGGTGCGAACACACAACTGGTTCCGGCCGGAGAAATCTATGTATCGCTGGAAACCGGCCGGATCGACGCCGCCGAGTTTTCCGCCCCGCAACTGGATGTGGGCTTCGGTTTTCAGGATGTGGTCAAGAACTACTACTTCCCGGGATGGCATCAACCGTCCAGTTGGGATTCGATCATTGTAAACATGGATGTGTGGAACGGTCTGTCCGAGTCCACTCAGACCATCATGGTTGAAGCCTGTAAGTCAAACATCACAGACAATCTTGCAGACCAGATCAATTCGCAGGAAGCCGCGATCCAGAAGATCGAAGCTGCCGGTGTGACCGTGAAACGCTTCCCTGACGAGGTTCTGCTTGCCCTGCGGGAAGCTGCTACAGAAGTGATGGAAGAAGAGGCACAGAATGATCCGATTTTCGCGGAAGCCTATGAATCCCTGACAAAATATATCGACAGCGTTGGCCGCTGGAGCACTTTACAAGCGCTGCCTGCCCGCTAAACAAAAGTACTGATGCGTGAAGGCTGCCCTCACGGGGGCAGCCTTTGTTATACGGCACAACCTGTGGAATGGGGGGGATATGCGTGCGTTTCTTAATGGGCTGATGGCTGTCTGTGCAGCTCCCGGCCGGATTGTCGGGTGGCTGGTTCTGGCCATTATCGTCATGGTGTGTCTGGCCGTTGCCGCTGCCCAGCTCGGGATCAACAATTACGGTACATGGGACAGTAACCTTTTCATTTTGGGGCGCGGTATCAGTGTGAACACGCTTCTGGACCTGCAATGGTGGTGCTTCGCGCTGGTAGTCCTGTTCGGCGGGGCACTGGCCTTCCGCGAAGACAAGCATGTGTCGGTGGATTTCCTGTCGGCAAACTTTCCACCCGAAGTCCGCCTGATCGTGCGCACCATCGGAGATCTGATCTTTCTGGTGCCGTTTTGCGCGATCATCATCTGGTACGGCACGAAATTCGCTGCAACCTCTTTCAATTCCGGTGAAGGGTCGAGCTATGGCGGGTTGAACAACATCTGGATCATCAAAGCCTTTGTGCCCGTCGGCTTCGGCCTTCTGGGGCTGGCCGGACTGACCCGATCGGCCCTTGCGATCCATTCCCTGATTTTTGGTCTCAAGACGAAGGACAACCCTGATGACTGATGTGTATTTCTGGCCGGTTGCCATGCTTTTGGGGCTGATGGCCGGAATTTTCGCGGGCTATCCGGTGGCTTTTGTGCTGGCGGGTGTCGGCATCATCTTTGCGTTTCTGGCCGACGTGCCGGTGCTGTTTCTGTCCATCGGGGTGCAGCGGATTTTTTCAGGTGTGCTGACAAACTGGCTGCTGATTGCGATTCCGTTGTTTGTCTTCATGGGGCTTATGCTGGAGCGGTCGGGGATTGCGGAACGCCTGTTGCGTTCGCTCGCTTCGCTGTTTCGCACGGTTCCGGGGGGCTATGCCTTTGCGGTTGCGCTGATCGGGGTGATCATGGCCGCCTCAACCGGCATCATCGGCGCTTCGGTTGTTCTGATGGGGATGATGGCGTTGCCGGTGATGCGGGACAACGGATACGATCCGCGCATTTCCAGCGGGCTGATCGCAGCGTCCGGTACATTGGGGATTTTGATTCCACCAAGCGTTATGCTGATTATCCTTGGCGACCAGCTGAGCATTTCCGTGGGCGCCCTGTTCATGGGCGCGATGATGCCCGGCCTGCTGCTGGCCGGATTGTATGTCGCTTATCTGCTGTTCGTGGTGTGGCGCTCGCCGGAGCGGATGCCTGCTGCAAAATCCGCCCCTGCCATGAGCCTGAAAGAGGCGGCCCTGTCCCTTGCGATGGACCTGTTGCTGCCGATTGTGCTGATCCTGTCGGTTCTGGGCACGATCGTTGCCGGTATTGCCACGCCGACCGAGTCCGCTGCCATCGGTGCGGCGGGTGCGATGTTGCTGGCGCTGTTTTCCCGCCGCCTGAACCTTGGCGTTCTGGGGCAGGCGCTGCGGGATACCACCAGCACGACGGCCATGATCGTGTTTGTGATGATCGGCGCCACCATATTCAGCCTGATCTTCCGCAAGCTGGGCGGCGACGACATGATCATTGAACTGTTCCGTCTGGAAGAGCATAGCCCCTATGTCGTGCTGCTGATTGTCATGGCCTTTGTTTTTGTTCTGGGCTTCTTTCTGGAGTGGGTGGAGATCACTTTGGTGGTGGTGCCGCTGATCGCGCCGGTCATTGCAGGTCTGGATTTCGGTCTGACCACAGACCAGACCCTGATCTGGTTCGCGGTGGCGCTGGCTGTGAATCTCCAGACCTCTTTCCTGACACCGCCTTTCGGCTATGCGCTGTTCTACCTGCGCGGGATCGCCCCCGACCTGCCGATCACCACAATCTACCGCGGCGTCATCCCGTTTGTGCTGTTACAGCTCACAGGGCTGGCGCTGATCATCCTCTTTCCGGCGATTTCCTTGTGGTTGCCGTCAGTGGTGGGCCGATAGGCCCGCGCCGGAGTGCCGGATCTGGAAACGCCGTTCCGCTGTGGATCGCAGGGTCTTTTCCTGCGGTCCATGCGCGGTAGTACAAGACGCCCGACGCGGAATATAACCGATGCAGTACAAAAGGTTGCGCTGCGTCACATCATTCGGGGCGGGACACGGTCAAACGGCATCGCTATTGCCATGGACAAGGGCGGGCAATTTTGCCAATACCCCGACAAAAGGTAATACGCAGGACCGGATCATTTGCCGGTAGCTGCGCAGTGTGTATCCAATACCAAAGGAGATCATTTATGGATCGTCGTTCTTTTATCTCTAAAGC
>JAAEZA010000008.1 GCA_018223125.1 Paracoccaceae bacterium
TTGTTGTTGTCATGCAGCCCGTGCAGGTTCGCCGCTGCGTGCCATGTGGAACCGGAGGTGAGTTCGTCCCGTTCAAGCAGAACCACATCCTTCCAACCAAGTTTGGCGAGGTGATACAGGATAGAACAGCCCACCAGACCGCCTCCGATAACGACTGCTTGTGCGTGAGATTTCATTTACGGGCTCCTGGGAAATTCGGCGCGGTGGAAATTGAGTATTTCGGGAACATTGAAGGTGGTTTCAGCTTTCACGCCCGAAGGATTTTAACGTTGAGTGAAGTTCTTGCGCTTCCGAGAGTCCTGCTTCGAGCGCGTAAATATATGCATGCGTCAGGTAAAAGCAGCCCCGTGTTTCATCTTCCGCCAGTGCTGCTTTTCCGGCTTGGCGATAAAGCCGCACCAGAGCGCTATTGTCCTTTGCGTTATGTGCCGCAAGCAGAGCCTGATCGAGTGGAGTCACTTTTCAGCCTCGACCGTCGCACCGATAAGCGCATCTGCCACCCATTTATGGAACAGGTGGGTCGGCCCGTCCATCACGGGCGAGAACTTGCCGCCGTCAAAAAACGGGGCGTGCCGTCCCTTTTGCATGCCTTCCACAACGAAAATGTCTTCCTTAAAAACTTCTTTCCACTGGGCAGTATTCTTTTCGCGCAGGGGCGCCAACGCCGGAGAAGCTGCTTCCGGCCGGGCGTAGAATATCTCGACATGCTCGCGGGTTTTGTCGAGAGAAACGGGTTCCAGCAAAATGGCAAAATAATGGTCGCGGTGTATCCCCAACAGAACATTCGGAAAGACGGCGACATATTCCGCGCCTGTGTCCCATTCGGATCCGAGCCCTTCGAAATCGGGAAAAACCGTACCGTTATCCCCTGCAAGCTGACGGTACACCAGCGTGCCCTGTCCCGCGTAACGGTCCGCCTTGGTGATGTTGTAATGATCCTCAAGCCGCGAGTAGCTGTTCAATCCGGGGTGCACCCAAGGCAGGTGATAGCTTTCGCAGTAATTCTCTACTGCAAGCTTCCAGTTGCACGAGACGTCCAGCGCGAAGGAACTGTCGTCCCCCGCGTGATACAGCGGCTTTTCGAACATAGACCAGCGCACCATCAGGTCTTTGTGGACCTCCTCAAACGGGGCGGCTTTGCCCGAGACATTCACATAAACCACATCCAGCCAGACGTAACTTCTGATTTCGATCAGGCCCAATTCGTCCCGCTTGATATCTTCATGAACATTCTGCCCCGGCCCGCCCACATGGGGCGTGGAGCGCAACCGCCCGTCCAGCCCGTAGCACCAGCTGTGATAGGGGCAGCGGATCGTACCGCGGATGTTGGCAGGTTTGTCGATCAGGATCATGCCGCGATGACGGCAGGTGTTCTGGTAAACGCGCACCTTTCCTTCGTGATCCCGCAGGATCAACAGCGGCACACCGAGGAAATCGACAGGTTTCGCATCACCGGAATTGGGCACGTCCTTGGCAAATCCGATGCCCGACCAATGATCGAACAGCACGGATTTCCGTTCCTGATCAAACACATCCTGATCGGTGTAATGGGCATTGGGCAAGCCCCGTGCCTGTGCAACATCCTGCGTTACTGCATTCAAATCCGAAAGAGCGATTGTCATCCTGTCACCCGTCCAACATGGTTTCCTGCTGTCAACTATGCTTGTGAAAAAGTCGCGCTGCCAATATCGAGAAACTTGTTTTTGAAGTGAAATCAGCTCACGTGACGGGCGCACATCCAATCGTAAAGGGTTCTTGTTGCCTCGGGCATGTCGGGATTGGCTGCGATCAGGTAATATGCCCCAGGAGCAGCGCAGCTATGTTCATCCAAGGGCACCAGCGTCCCCTGCTCCAGAAGCGGGGCGGTCAGCTTGCGCCAACCGAGCGCCAGCCCCGCCCCTTCCTGTGCCAGCTGGATCGCAATGGAATAGTTGTTGACCCGACGTGCGGGCGCGATAGGGCCGTGATATTTCATCATGTCAAACCACACCGCCCAGGTGGTCCAGTTTTCATTGCGGGCGTCCATGTTGATCAGGGGTTGTCTGGCGATTTCCTCAAGGCTCGCCCCCCGCAACCGATCCGCCAGCGCCGGTGTGCAGACCGGCACCAGTTCATCCCCGAAAAGGCGGGTGTGTTCGGGTTCCCGTGGCGGCACCAGACAGTATTCGATTGCCAGATCCGCGTGTATCGGCCTTTGTAGCAAACGGTCCGAGATCTGCTGGTTGATCTGGATGGTTTCATATTCCCGCCAGAAGGAAATGATCCGCGGCGTCAGCCACAGGGACGAAACCGCCGTGGTCGTCGCTATCTCTACCTTCGGTGTATCCGCCTGATTGCGCAACGAGGCGGTTATGGCCGCGATGTCGCGAAAACTGTGGCTGAGCACGGCAAACAGCCGCTCTCCGTCATCGGTAAGGGTTACGGAACGGTGCCCGCGGGTGAACAACGCCAGTCCCAGCCATTTCTCCAGTGCCTTGACCTGATGGCTGACGGCCCCCGGTGTGACGTTCAACTCGGCTGCGGCCTCGTTGAAGGCGCCGCGACGGGACGCGGCCTCAAAGGCGCGCAGCATGGTAAGCGGAGGCATGTCATAGGGTTTGGATCGCATGGGCGGACCTGCACGCAAGGGAACTGTCAGAACAGGTTACACAAGTTTGCACCGCGTTCAATCAGCCAGTGGTGCGCGAAGGTGCGGGCCTTCCACGCGACCTGAATTCACCTCAAGCCCGACACGATGACGTTTGAAAAAGGACGGATCGGCAGATTGCATCAATGTGGCGGCGCCCTTGCCTTCCTCTCCGAGCCAGAGACCGAAGTTTTCCGGTCTTACGGTAACCGGCTCACGGTGGTGGACTTGGGCAATATCCGCGCCTGCTGCGGTTGTGACCATGGCGCAGGTAACGGAACGCTGGCCATCTGCGCCGGTCCAGACCTGCCAGAGTCCGGCAAAAGCCATCAGCGGATCTTCGGACGGGTAGATATACCAGGGTTCCTTGCCCTTGCCCTTCTCGCGGTGCCATTCATAAAACCCGTCCGCCGGAATAAGACAGCGGCGGCTGCGCACCGCTGCGCGAAAGGCGGGTTTTTCCGCGATGGTTTCCGCGCGGGCGTTGATCAGCAGTGGTCCGTCACTTGGGCTTTTGTACCATTTGGGCAAAAATCCCCAGCGCATCGGCACCAGATGGCGGGCACCGTCATGAAAGACAGCAACCGGAATATCCTGCGTCGGGCAGATGTTATAACGTGGCTGGTCCCATTGCGCAGCGATCTCTGTTGCGCCGAACCAGTCGGCGACAGCATCTGTGGGGAGGGTCAGGGCAAAACGGCCACACATCTGGTTTCTCCTGTGCGCGGTCAGTCCACGCGGAAATCCGGCCCCATCCACGGAAATTTCTGCAAACAGGGTTCCATCAGCTTCTTGCGGATCAGCGGGCGCATCAGGGCCGCGACATCTCCGGCGATACTGTCCATTTCACCCTGACGGGCGATCAGGGAAATGCTGCGGGTCAGTGCCTTGAACGGTAAGGGCATGACATCCAGCGCGCCGTGAAAGCGTTGCGCGCTCATATAGCCGAGCGGCGTGGTCACCGACCAGCTACGCCCGCTTGCCACCATGGAAAGGATCGCATGATAACTGCCGAATTCAAAGCGGTTCGGCAGGTTGATCCGCTGGCGCGACAGATGGGCTTCGATCTGGCGCCCCATCATCTGACGGGAGGAATAGCGCACGAATGGCAGCTTTTCCAACTGTTCGAACACCGGTTTGGCCTGATCCACATAGCCCTTCGGGGCCACAGCGATAAACGGCTCTTGCATAAGGCTGTGCACCTGCATCCATTTTTCGGCAATGTTAAGGTCTGCCACCACCACAAGATCCAGCGCGCGGGAGTCAAGCGCATCCGTCAGGGTATAGCTGCTGGCGCTTTCCAGAAGGAACTGACACCCTTTCAGCGCTCCGGCAAGCTGCTCCATCAGGGCGGGTGTGACTTCTGCGTCAAAATCTTCAATCAGCCCCAAGCGCAAACGGCTCATCTGGGAAAAGTTGTAAACCGCAAGCTCTGCTTTTGCCTGATTGGCTTCGGAGAGAATGCTTTGGGCCCGCCTTAAAAACAGCCCGCCCGCTGGGGTAAGTTGCTGGGGACGGGTGCTACGATCCAGCAGGCTCGCCCCGAGAGCGGTTTCCAGATTGGTCAACTGTTGCGAAACGGAAGAAATGCTCGCCGAAAGACGTTTGGCGGCATTGGACACAGAGCCTTCTTCCACAGCCGCAATAAAAACTTCGATCGCCCATAGCGATAATTTTCCAGGGGTATCTACCATGGCACCATTAAGGACAGCATGTGAATTTGGACAAGCCCTTTTATTTTAAAATCATGGTTTTGAACGATAGGAGAGTTCCGCGCGCATCCGGTTCAACCTGTCGTCCACATGATCCAGAAAGGTCTGGATCAACGGCAGCCTGACATTGGTCTTCCGCCATTGGGCGAAGAATTCAAGCTGTCGCACCGGCAGATCTGCCAACACCTGTACCAGCCGTCCACTGGCCAGATCGGGGCCAACCCGCGATCTGGGAAGGATGGCCAGTCCGGCACCGGAGCGGCACAAATTATGGACCAGCCCGATATCATCGCATTTGATCCGGTAGGAAATTGCCGGAAACACACTGCCAGCGCCCCGATAAAACAGTTTCGCCCATTCGGAAGCCGAAAAATCCGTCCCCAGCAGGATCGGGATGACTGACGGTACATCCCTGACCGGCGTTGCTTTGATCCGTTCTGCCAGATCCGGCGCGGCATAAAAGGCAGCGCCGGTTCCCTCGATCTTGCGAAAACTGATATCTTCGCTCGTCGGACTATCCGGTGAGACGACCAGATCGAACAACTCGAGACCTTTTTCAGAGGTGTCCTGCTCGAAGTTCAATTCGATACTGACAGCAGGATGGGCAAGAAGAAAATCCTGCACGACTTCACGCAGAATCCCGCCAGACAGGAACACCGGCATATCCAGACGCAATACCTGCATACGGGACTTGCGTTCGCTGGTCAGGGATTGCAAACCTTCGGTGCCGATCTCCAGCATCTCCCGCGCCGCCTGATAGATCTTCTGCCCCTCTGCCGTCAGATCAAAAGAACGGGCCCGCCGGATCAACAGTTGTTTGCCAAGGTGTTCCTCAAGGTTTGCGACGAGCTCAGAAGCTTTATTTTCCGTCAGCCCAAGCGCCTTGGCTCCGGCTTTTACAGAGTTTTTGTCGACTACATAGGCAAAGGCGATCATCGCAAAATAGGGGTCATTCATGCCAGTCTGACCAATGTTAATGAAGAAAAGGAGCAAAGAAATGTTAACGTTACCGTAGCAGAAAACTGCGCTTCGCTCAATAAACGAAAGGTTGAGCAATGCAACCGCGGTCAACCGGCCGCAGCAAAAAAGGTGCCGGCAGGCTGCTCCTGCACGGAAACGGCTGCTACCGCGGTGCAGACAGGCTGTGCAGGAAACGGACGATTTGTTCCACCTGCCGCGGGCGTAGCGTGGCGGGCACCTGTGCTTTCGGCGGATAGGCTTCAAATGCTGCGCGAATTCGGCGCAATTCTGTAACATCCGCGTAGTGGGGGATGCCATCCGGCGCTGAAAAGGTTTCCAGCCCGTGAAGGGGATTCATATGATGGTGGATTACAGCGTTTAATGTCGGAAAAACGCCGTTGTGACCGTAAGGCGCGGTCTGCGCGACATTGCGCAAGAAGGGTGTGCGGAACCGGTAACTGTCCTCTACACGATCGGTAACCGCCAGACGTCCCGTATCTCGTGCCACAGGATCGAAACGGCGGGTACGACCCGGCCCAAGGGGCGGCACCGCAAGGTTGTGGAATGCCTGATCCGAGAGCAACGGGCCGCTGTGGCACCGGCTGCACTGTGCCGCCCCGTAAAACAGCGCCATACCCGCAAGCTGGTCCCCATCAAGCGCAGAACGCTCCCCCGCCAGATACCGGTCAAAATCCGATCCGACGGTGCGGAAGGTGGTGGAGATATAAGCCGCCAGAGCGTTGGCGATGACTGATATGTCGATCTCGGCTTGGCCTGCCAGTTGCCGATAGCTTGCGATCGCACCAACCCGCTTGGCAATGGCGCTCCAAGCATCGGACGCCCCCTTTTGTGCAGCCGCGGCGATTTCATTGCTTTCCGGGGGGCCGGCCATTTCGGTATGTGCGATAATCGGAAACAATACCTGCGCCGCCAGCAGGCTTTTTAACCCTTCCGGCAAGTGTTCCCCTGCAGGGGAACGGATCACTGCCCCTTGTAGCTCGACCCGACCGTCATGGAACAAGCGTTGCACCTGACGCGCCCCCAAATCCCAAAGCGCCGGAGCGTTCCGGGCCTGACGTTGCACCGCCTGTCCCATCTGGCGATCGGCGCCCTGCCCCGTTCCCCCCGCCCCGATCCCGAGCGCAAGACCATCACTGCCGCCATAGGCCGGATCGTGGCAGGTGGCGCAGCTTATGTTCCGGTTGCCCGACAACAGCGGATCAAAGAAAAGCGCATGCCCTAGAGCAACTTCCTGCTTATTGAATGTCGCGAAATCACCTGCCACCAAAGGCTTGGGCAGTTCCTGCGCCTGTGCTACGCCTGCGAATACCCCTGCACAGCAAAGGATCAACCAATGCGCAGACTTGCCCTTGCCGCCTGCCTTGTTGCGGCCCCTGCCTTTGCCGATATGCAAATGGCGCGCGATGCGTTCCAGCGGGGACAGTTTGCAAGAACTGTCGAGCTTCTGGACCCCGCTGCGCAATCGGGGAATGCGGAAGCAGAGTTCCTTCTGGGGCGCATATACATGTTGGGGCTCGGGCATCCTGTTGATGCCTTGCGCGGCGTGGAATTTCTCAAACGCGCGGCGGGCAAAGGCCATCCGGCCGCGCAGTTGCACCTGTCCAAAGCTTTTGCCAGCGGTACGGGTCTGCCTGCCCCCGATCCCCTGCGGGCAGCCCTTTGGGCAGAACTTGCGGCACAGGCCAAAGCGGAAGGCGCGGCGGCGCATCTGGATGCGCAACGCCGCAGCCTGTCCGAACAGGAAAAAACCCGCCTTGCGCCGATACTGTCCGATTACCACATCCATCTGTTTCCTTTCAGCCCCGAGTAACACAGAAATCCGGCCCGACTGCAACAATGCCTCAGCTGCTGCGACTTGATCCATCTTCCCCCTTGGAACAACCGCCCCGCCAGCCTATAACGCCGCCAAACACCAGCAAAGGCCCTGCCCCATGCGCACAGCGACCCTGACAAGAAACACTGCCGAAACCGCCATTACGGTTGAAATCAACCTCGACGGGACCGGCGTTTACGACAATGAAACCGGCGTCGGCTTTTTCGATCATATGCTGGATCAACTGTCCCGCCATGCGCTGATTGATATGAAGGTGCGGGCCAAGGGCGATCTGCACATTGACGACCACCACACCGTGGAAGACGTGGGCCTTGCGCTGGGCAAGGCACTGGCCGAAGCGGTTGGCGACAAACGGGGCATCCGGCGCTATGGCTCCTGCCTGCTGCCGATGGATGACGCATTGGTGCGCTCTGCCCTTGATCTGTCGGGACGGCCTTATCTGGTCTGGAAAGTCGATCTGCCTACCGCGAAAATCGGCAGTTTTGACACCGAACTGGTGCGCGAATTCTTTACTGCTTTCGCCATGCAGGGGGGCATCACCCTGCATGTCGAGGCGCTTGACGGGTTCAACAGCCACCACATCGTCGAAGCCGCCTTCAAATCGGTCGCACAGGCCCTGCGTGCAGCGCTTGAAACCGACCCGCGCAAATCGGATGCGATTCCGTCGACAAAGGGCACCCTTTCCGAATGATTACTGCAATTGTGGATTATAACTCCGGCAACCTGCGCTCTGCCGAGAAGAGCTTTCAGCGCATGGCACAGGAAGTGGGCGGCGGCGATATTATCGTTACCGACGATCCCGAACAGGTGCGCCGCGCGGATCGCGTGGTACTTCCGGGGGTGGGCGCCTTTGCCGACTGCCGCAGCGAACTCGGCGCGATTGACGGGCTGTTCGGCGCGATCGAAGAAAAGGTCAAAGCGGGCAATCCGTTTCTGGGAATCTGCGTCGGGATGCAGATGATGGCCACTTGGGGCCGTGAACATGGCAACCACACGGGGTTTGACTGGATCAAGGGCGAAGTCGTTGCCCTGACACCGAACGATCCGGCGCTGAAAATCCCGCACATGGGCTGGAACAGCCTGAATCAGACACCGGATCACCCCGTGTTTGACGGAATTTCAGCGGGCGATCACGTCTATTTTGTGCACTCTTACCATCTGGTTCCCGAAAACCCCGCCGACATCGTGGCGACAGTGGATTACGGCGGCGACATCATCGCAGCCGTCGGGCGTGACAATATCATCGGCACCCAGTTCCACCCCGAGAAAAGTCAGGCGACCGGATTGCGCCTGATCGGTAACTTTCTGAAGTGGACCCCTTAACAGGGGTCCGCTTCGGGCGCTGGCTATTTCACCCGCGCCCATGATCCGCCGCTGCGGCACACGCCGAGCACGCAGCCTTTGACGTTCAGGCTGTTGCCCTGAAGGACCAGCTTGCCGGAATAGGTCTTGTCGCGGTCGGGGGAGTAGACTTTGCCGCCACCGTAATTCCCGCCGCCCTTGTTCTCCATGTCCCAGATCAGCTTGCGCCCCTGGTTTTCCGACTTGAACGCCTTGCCGTTGCGGTCAAAGGAATTGACCAGAACGCCGCAGATCTTGCTGCCGCAGGAACTGATCCTGATATGACCCGAGTTTCCGTTGTCATCCGCAATCGTGCGCCATGTGCCGTAGATATCATCCGCATAAGCCGGAGCCGACAGGCTCGCCAGAACTGCGATAATTGCCAGTTTTTTCATAGTATCCTCCCTGTTTCTCTTGATCCTGCGCAGAGCACTGCCGCCGGTCAAGCAAAACCCAAGGGAAAGCGGACCTTTGCAATTCGGCGCCTATGGGGCTAGAGGAAAGCGGAAAGACAAAACTTCGGGCGACACCATGATTCTATACCCTGCGATTGACCTAAAAGATGGCGCTTGTGTGCGCCTTTACAAAGGCGAAATGGATCAGGCGACGGTGTTTAACGACGATCCGGCGGCACAGGCACAGGCCTTCGTCGATCAGGGCTGCGACTGGCTGCATCTGGTGGACCTGAACGGGGCTTTTGCAGGGGAACCTGTGAATGCGCGCCCTGTGGAGGACATCCTGAAGTCCGTCAAAGTCCCTGCCCAGCTTGGCGGCGGTATTCGCGACATGGCCACGATCGAAGGCTGGCTGTCCAAAGGGTTGCAGCGTGTCATCCTAGGCACCGTTGCGGTGGAAAATCCCGATCTGGTGCGGCAGGCCGCCAAAGCCTTCCCCGGTCATGTGGCCGTTGGCATTGATGCGCGCAACGGTATGGTGGCCACCCGCGGCTGGGCCGAGGAAACCACCGTGAACGTAACCGATCTGGCCCGCCAGTTCGAAGACGCAGGCGTTGCCGCGATCATCTACACCGACATCAACCGCGACGGCGCGATGCAAGGCCCCAATGTCGAGGCTACCGCCGATCTGGCCCGCGCTGTTTCCATCCCTGTGATTGCTTCGGGTGGTGTGTCCTCTATGGCAGACCTTCAGGCGCTCAAGGATTGCGGGGCACCGCTGGACGGGGCGATTTCGGGGCGTGCACTTTATGACGGGCAAATCAACGTGGCCGATGCTGCGGCACTTCTGAAGGCATGAAACTGAAACAAATCCTCGTCATTTTCTATACCCCGCCGCTGATCGTGTTTCTTTGCACCACCATATTTGCGGTAATTGCGGATATGATCGGAAGCTGCGCCTATAACGATGGCACCATAACCCATTGCACCGCTTGGGGACGCGACTACAGCTGGGTGTACGACACCGCCACACCAGTCGGTTTTATGTCCAACTGGGCCTTCCTTGTCGCATGGATTTTACTTGGTGGCTGTACTATGTATGCGCTTGACTGGTTGAAGAAACGAAATGCTTAAAACCCGAATTATCCCCTGCCTTGATGTAAAAGACGGTCGCGTTGTGAAAGGCGTGAACTTCGTGGACCTGATAGACGCAGGCGACCCTGTAGAATCTGCGAAAGCTTATGACGCGGCTGGCGCGGATGAGTTGTGTTTTCTGGACATCGCGGCAACGGTGGAAAACCGTGGCACCATGTTCGATGTGGCGCGGCGCACGGCTGAACAATGCTTCATGCCGCTGACCATCGGGGGCGGCGTGCGCTCCCCTGATGATGTGCGCAACCTTTTACTGGCAGGTGCGGATAAGGTTTCGTTCAACTCTGCCGCTGTCGCCAATCCCGATGTCGTTGCCCAATCCGCAAACCGTTTCGGATCGCAATGCATCGTTGTGGCGATTGATGCAAAAACCGTCTCGCCCGGAAAATGGGAGATTTTCACCCATGGCGGGCGCAAGGGAACCGGTATCGATGCGGTCGAATTCGCCAAGGACATGGCCGCCAAAGGTGCCGGAGAAATCCTGCTTACCAGTATGGACCGCGACGGCACACGCGCCGGTTTCAACCTGCCCCTGACCCGCGCGATTTCGGACGCTGTTGCCATTCCCGTCATCGCTTCCGGCGGTGTCGGCACGCTGGATCATCTGGTGGACGGCGTGAAGGAAGGCGGCGCGTCGGCCGTGCTTGCCGCATCAATCTTTCACTTTGGCGACTTCACAATTCAAGAGGCCAAGCAGCATATGCAGGCCGCAGGCATTCCGGTAAGGCTCTGATAATATGGCAAACGTTCTGACGCGGCTGGCCCGCACCATTGAGTCCCGCAAAGGGGCAGACGACAAGAAATCCTACGCTGCAAAACTGTTTGCCCGCGGCCCCGAAAAATGCGCCGAAAAATTTGGCGAAGAAGCCGTGGAAGCCATAATTGAAGCGGTGAAAGGCGACAAATCAAAGCTGACCGAGGAAGCTGCTGACGTGTTGTTTCACTTGCTGGTGATGTTGTCCGCCCACGACGTAAAGCTTGAGGACGTCTACAAAGAGCTGGAACGGCGTGAAGGCACTTCCGGTATTGTGGAAAAGCAGTCCCGCAGCAAGTAACC
This sequence comes from Paracoccaceae bacterium, assembly GCA_018223125.1. Classification (GTDB taxonomy): domain Bacteria; phylum Pseudomonadota; class Alphaproteobacteria; order Rhodobacterales; family Rhodobacteraceae; genus Amylibacter. The sequence goes on from JAAEZA010000008.1 coordinate 11,099, forward strand.
GCTGCGGCCCTTTCCCGTCCCGCCGTCAGCGATACCACATATTCGCTTTCTTGATCCGCTGCCGGATCGCCTGTTCCTTTCGCGGCAGGTTGTCCCGATCAAACATGTCCCGCAGCTTTTGCCCCTTCCCCTGAAACACCAGCCGGCGGAAGGGTTCATGCGCTTTCACCACCTTCTTGATCGGGTTAGGGGCAAGCACTTTTTCCAGCACCTCAACCGTTTCATCCGGCGCTGTTGCATAGAGCAGCGGCAGGTAGCGGTAGTGCCAGCTTACCGATCCGTCCAGCAGACCGGAGGGAATCGTATCCCGCGCCCCGCCGAGTTTATGGATCACCAAGGGCAAAGCGATCTGGTCCAGCCACGGATAGAGCTGCTGGGTTTCGATTTGCCAGGGCGGATCCCTTTCGATCTCGCTCGCATAATGGGTGAAATAGGTGGCAAATTCAGCGGGGTCTTTGTAGAAAAACCATCCCGCGTTGAAATACAGATACCGCTTCCAGTATTCATCAGGCTGCGACAGGTCCAGTGAACTGGCATAATCCAGATCGAATTTATCGTAGAGAGATTTCCACATCTCGCCGTATCCCGGACCGTAAAGATCCACTTCCGGCCATGTGTTTTCCCTTTTCATGGACGCGGTTGGCCGGTTGAAATCAAACGGGACACTGTTCAGCCGGCCGGTGAAAATTGTATCCGTATCAAAGAACACAAAAGGTTCGTTGTCCGGCAAGGCCGTTAAACCAATGATTTTGTTTCCGTTCGGATAGCGGCTGCCGAAAACGCCATTCTGGAAGGGTACGATTTCCGCGCCAAGGTCCTGCAACAGGCGACGCACCTGCGGGTTTTGTATGCGCGGATCATAGTCCCAGCGCTCCGAGGGCTGCGGTTCCCCAAGGATCAGGCGTCCGGTAAAATTCGGATTCCGGTTGAAAAACGAAGCAACGAAAAGAACCGCTTCATATTCAAGCCGACCTCCCTGTACGATTGCATAAACGTTATAGTCCTGTGCCACTGCCACTGCCCGTTCTTGTTTTGCCGACCTATAGCCAATCGGGGCAAAAAATGAAATGGAGTCAAACCCGTCGGGCGAAATTTGTTGCAAAACCGGTCTGGAAGCGCAGAATTTCAGTATAGAGAGGGCCCGTTATGCACAAAATCCTTGTTTTATCATCAATCCTTTCAAACGCTGAGACAGGACGAAACAGCCGCGCCAAAATCGCGGGTACAATCGCGTTATTGTACTTGTCGCCCGTTCTGGCGTTGACGCACCCTCATCCGGCTTTGGCGCAAACCAAGTTTGTAACGGCTGGCCAGATCAAACCCATCCTGACCGCGACCAAGGGCAACTGGATCGCGCTTCGTGAATACGAAGGGCAGGATTTGCTGTATTTCACACACCTATTGTCCTGGCGTTGCGGGCTGACAGCGATTGCTTACAGCATTGATGACGGAGACACCTTCAACGACTGGCCCCTCGGAATCTGTGATGAAGATCTTCCCAACCCGAATGTGCTGGCAGACGACCAAAAGATATACACCGCTTTTCCCTTAGGTTCGGTTCAAACCGTAACGGTACGCATTACCTATGACGACGAAACCACGGATGAGAACCGCTACGAGCGTAAAACGGTGATGATTCCCTGAACTGATCCGCATAAAAAAAGGGGCCGGAAACCGACCCCTTCTTCAATATGTGCGCTTACAAAATCAGTTGCTGGTTTCGCTCTCTTCTTCAGTTTGGATTTTCACCGCTGCATCGGCCTCGGCTTGCGCTTCAACGCCGGTGCTCTGCGCCTCTTCCATTGCATCGCTCGCCGCTTCCATTGCGGAATTTGCGGTTTCGCTCAGGCTTTCCAGTGCCAAACCAGCCATATCGGCTACGCCCTCTGCAGCCGCTGATGCAGTGTCCTGTACAGCCTCTACAGCCGCCGCAGCAGCCTCCGGAGCGGCGTCAGCAGCTTGCTCCGTCGTTTCCACGACATCTGCAACGGCATCCGAAGCGGCTTCGGTAACAGCGTCGATCGTTGCAGACGCTGTGTCCTGAATTTCCTGAACTGCATCCTGCGCAGTTTCTTCCAGAGTTTCCTCGGTTTGCGCTAAATCGGCTTCGGTTTCAGCATCCACTTCAGCAGAGGCCTCTGCTTCCACTTCGGCAGTATCCGCCGCAGGCGTTTCAGGAACCGTCGTGACAGTCACATCGACGGTTTCCGCTGGCTGGTTCTGGGACCAGATCAGAAATCCGCCCGCAGCCACAACGATTACACCACCAATGATTAATATGTTCTTCACGGTATTTATCCATTTCTTCATGATTGTTGAACCACCCCCGCATCTGCGTGGAATGAACTTCAACGGCAAGGGCTAAGTTATTGGTGGAAAGGCATATAGGCTGAAAAGCGCTGAAACCAAGAGCGGCGGCAAAACTGCCGCCGCTTTTCTTTTAAGGAAATCTTTATCCTAAAAAGGATACCCTGCGTTCCAGGTTATTGAAGCGCCTCGAAACGGCTCTGGGCCTCGTCGGCGGCAGACTGGCGCGCAGTTGTCTGTTCTGCGGCTTCTGCTGCTTCTTCCTGAGCATTGGCAGCCTCGGTCTGTGCGGCTTCTACAGCGGATATGGCCTCGGTTTCTGCTTGCATTGCTGCGTCCAGTTCTGCCTTGGCCTGATCCAAGCTGGCCTTGGCGTCCTTGACGGACTCGCGCGCGGTCTGAAGTGCAGCCTCTGCCTGTGCCTGTGCGTTGGAGGCATCACCGGCTGCCGCTTCGGCGTCGCTGACCAGCAGGGCTGCGGTCTCGTACTCGGATTCCGCTTGTGCCAGTTCCGCGCGGCGCTGCTCTGCTGCAGCTTCCGCATCCTCGAGGGCGGCTTGTGCTTCGGCGATTGCAGCCTTGAAAGATGCCGCAGCTTCTGTCGCAGTCTCAAGACGTTCCCGGGCAGCATCTGCCTGGGTCTGATCGCTTTGAGCCTTGGTTTCAGCAGCGTCCAATGCTTCCTGCGTGGCCCGCGCAGCCTCGCGCGCCGTTTCAGCCGCCTTGCGGGTTTGCTCCAGAAGGGTTTCGTCTACAACCGGTTGGTTGCCTTCGCTGCCGGATGCGCCAGCCTGCCCTTCCAGATCAGCCAGTTTTGCTTCGGCAGCCTCGGCATTGGCTTCCGCCTGTTCGGCAACGTCACGCGCATTGCGCGCAGAACCGGCAGAGGCTTCAACCGCGGAAGTCGCGTTGTTCAGTTCCCGCTCGGCTACGGCTTCTTGTGCGACTTCGTTCTGACCGTCAGATTCGGCCTGATCCAGTGCCTTTTGGGCGTCGAGGATATCATCCTGTGCCTTCGCGTAGGCGGCTTTGGCCCCCTCAAGCGTTGCTTTTGGTCCATCCAGGGACTTTTCCTGAACGGCGTCACGGGCAATTTCGGCCGCTTGCGCAGCCTTTTCCACCAAAGCTTCGGCCTCCGGAAGGGCTGCCTCGGCTGCCGCGACGGCTTCCTCCGCTGCTGCAACGGCATCCTGTGCCGCTTTGACTGCTGCTTCCTTGTCGGTCACGTTTTGCTGGGCCGTTTCCACCGCAGCACCCGCAGTTTCGGCCCGCGCCACGGCATCAGCCTGCGCCTGAGCAGCAGTCTGAACAGCCACTTGCGCTGTTTCGGCTTCATTTTTTGCGGCGTCAAATACAGCCTGACGATCCCGCGAGGTCTTGTCTACGAAGCCCCACACAGCGATCAGCACGATCAGCCCGAGCGCGATAAATCCAGCAATCTTTTTCATTTCCATCCCTTGGTCTTTTACAGGCCACCGCGTCGTCCCCAGTGGCATTGGTGCGGTTTTCAGCTTGGGGATTTGAACACAGCTTGCAAGACCTAATTGGATTTTGCTGCACTGCCCCGTGTTTTCCCCGCCAAAGGGAAATGGGAGGTTGAACCTTTCGCAGTGCAGGGCTACATAATAAGCACATTTTAAAGCTACAAAGGACTAGAAACCGATAGCCCGCAGACCTCATCACGCGCCACCACAGCGCGACACCGGCCCCCGCGTCAATGAACGCATTACAACCAACGAAATCCGTCTTATCGGAGCAGAAGGCGAAAACGTCGGCGTTGTCACGCCTGCGCGCGGCAGGGAACTGGCCGCACAAGCCGGTTTGGATCTGGTCGAGATCTCGCCGAATGCCAAGCCGCCTGTCTGTAAGATTATGGATTTCGGGAAATTCAAATACGAACAGCAAAAGCGTGAATCCGAAGCCCGCAAGAAGCAGAAGGTCATTGACGTCAAGGAAGTCAAATTCCGGCCCAATACGGATAGCAACGACTTTGACGTGAAAATGCGTAATGTTTTCAAGTTTCTGGGCAATGGTGACAAGGTAAAGATTACGCTGCGCTTTCGCGGTCGTGAGATGGCGCACCAGCGTTTGGGTGCGGAACTGCTGCACCGCGTTGCGGATGCAGTCACCGAAGCCGAAGCCGGTAAAGTGGAAAACATGCCCAAGATGGAAGGTCGTCAGATGATTATGATGATCGGCCCCGTCAGCAAATAAGCGGCAACTCCTTTTTTCGGAGACATCAGAATCTGAAAGGCGCCTTCGGGCGCCTTTTATTTTGCCTTTACGGCTTTGGCCTGCGCTTTCACACGGTCGAACTCCGCCCGTTTTGCCGCAATTTCTTCCGCACTCAGCAGGTCGGGGTTTGAATAATCCTTCTGCCAGTCCGGCGCACCGGACCATTTGAATGGTGATTGTACTGTGGTGCGCGGTGCAGCAGTGTCTTCCAGCAAAGTGACCGCCAGACGCGCTGTTTCCAGTTGCGCCTTTGGATCGTCGGGTAAGCCCGCAGCGTTGCCCAAGGGGAAATTGCTGAACAACAACCGCGGAACGCCAACCCGTTCAACAATATCCCGTGCACATCCTATCACCACCGTAGAAACACCGGCGGTTTCCAGCGCATGTGCTGCTATAGACACGGACTGGTGACAAACCGGACAATTTGGCACCAGAACCACCCCGTCCAACGCATCGTCCTTTGCGAATGAGACCAATGCTGCCGCATCTTCCCGCGTGCGCGACTGGGACCGGTTGGTAGGTAGCCCGTAAAACCGCTCTGCAACAGACCCGATGACGCCGGTTTGCGCCAGCTTCTGCAAGGCCTGCAAAGGAAAATAACTTCGCTGGTCCGCAGCGGATGTATGCGCACGATCATAAGCGATATGAGAAATCCCCAACACGGGTTCGGGTTTTACCGGCGCTGCAAAAGGCTCGAAAAACTTCGCAGCGCCGTTATAGGCTGCGCCCACTCCCTGTTCACCCGCCCCCGCTTTAAACGGTGCTGCCGTGGTGACAATTCCGATCCGTGCCGCACCAAGGGGTTTGGTCAGCGGTGTCAAAGGCACCGTATGATGCACCGCCCATTCATAGGGCGCCCCGTAACCAAGCGCTTGATAATAGGCGCGAATGCGCGGGATATAGTCCAAGGGCCGGTCCGTTGTCATGTCATCTCCCGTTCTGAATTTACCCGACGTTACGTGCCTTGCCCCTGCAATCCAACTCCCCTAACGTCAGCTTCATGGAAACAGACAAAATTCACCGCTGGCACGATATGGGCGGCCAGCCCGCCGGAGAGATCAACCGCGAGGAGCATGATTTCGCGCTTTGGGAAAAGCGGGTGGATGCCTTGCAGGTTCTCACCTCGGGCAAGGGTTACTTTACCGTGGACGGATTGCGCCGCGTGCTGGAGGATATGGGCGAAGAAGCCTTTGAAACAATGTCCTATTACGAACGCTGGGTGCAATCGGTGAACCAGAACCTGCTGGAAGCGGGTGTTTACACCATCGCCGAACTGGCCGAACGCATGGAACAGGTGCAGGCACGGGGCGAAACCTACGGTGAATGTGCCGGAGCGGGCGAGTGATGGCACAGCCGCAAAAGGTTCGCGTGAAAAACTGGCATCCCCCCGGCCATGTCCGCGCACCGATGTACCTGCGCGGCAAAACCGGTGAGATCGAGCGGGAGCTCGGCCCCTTTGGCAACCCCGAGGAACTCGCCTACGGGCACAAGGCCAGCCGCCGCCGCCTGTTGCGGGTGCGCTTCACAATGGGCGAGCTTTGGGGGGCGGAAGCGGAAAACCCTGCCGATATACTTGAAGCCGAAATTTACGAACACTGGCTGGAACCGATCAATGCCTCATGACCACCCCGACCATTCCCATGATGCCGACGGGCTCAGCCCTTCGGGACACCCCTATAGACCGGATCAGGATCACAAGCTAACCCGCTGGCAGGCCATGGAAATTGCCATGCGTGAACTGCTGGTGGAGAAGGGAATCGTCACCGCAGCAGAGATCACGGCGACGGTAGAACAGATGGACCGTCGCTCCCCTGCGGACGGGGCGAAGGTCGTGGCGCGGGCTTGGATAGATCCGGACTTCAAGGCGCGACTGCTGGAAAACGGAACAGAAGCGATCCGCGAAATGGGGATCGAACCCGGTGTGTTGAAACTGATCGCAGTCGAGAACACACCCGATGTTCACAATGTCGTCGTTTGCACCCTGTGTTCCTGTTATCCGCGCAATCTGCTCGGCCTGCCGCCGGACTGGTACAAACAACGGGCCTACCGGTCCCGCGTTGTAAAAACGCCGCGCAAGGTACTGGCCGAATTCGGGCTGGAACTGCCGGAAAAGGTACAGGTGCGCGTCCATGACAGCACCGCCGATATGCGCTATCTTGTGGTGCCTGGCCGCCCCGAAGGCACAGACGGGCTGGATGAAGCCGCGCTGGCCGGACTGGTCAGCCGCGATGCCATGATCGGTGTTGCCACCGCACGGCACCCGTAATGGCGATGTTCAACCGGTACTGGAGCGGGCTTGGCCCGCTGGCCAAGGGTGCGCTGATGTTCATCCTGACCGTTTTCCTGTTCTCCATCATGGACAGCATCGCGAAATCCCTGGGGCAGCGCCACCACCCGCTAGAGGTCGTCTGGGCCCGTTACACATCGCAGACCGTTATCGCATTTGTCGTGCTCTCGCCCCATTTGCGGCGGTTGCTGCGCACGGATCACCTGATGCTGCAAGTCATACGCTCCGCCTTTCTGTTTGGCGCAACAATGTCTTTTTTCACGTCTCTGGCTTTTATGGAAATGGCCTCCGCCACAGCGATTTTTGAAATCTCGCCTCTTTTCCTGACAATAGCAGGGTATTTCGTGTTGAAGGAAAAGGTCGGACCGCGCCGCTGGATCGGGGTATTCGCAGGGCTGATCGGCGCAATGATTATCATCCGTCCCGGCTCGGATGTGTTCTCGCCGGTTGCCCTTCTGCCCGCACTGGCCGCCGCCTGCTTCAGCGGATACGCTATCTCCACCCGATTTCTGGGGCAGGAAGAAAGCCCCTGGACCAGTTTTCTTTACACTGCCCTGATCGGCTGCATTGCCAGTTGTTTCATCGTCCCCTTCGTGTGGTCAACTCCGTCATTGCCGGATGTTGCCCGCATGTCGATGATGGGGGTTGTGGGCGGCATCGGCCATTTGTTCCTGATCCGCGCCTTCACGATCACCGAGGCGTCCTACCTCGCGCCCTTTGGCTATCTCACGCTGCTGTTCAATGCGTTCTGGGCCTATATGTTCTTTGCAGAGGTACCGGACCGTGCCACGGTTATCGGCGGCGCAGTGATCGTCTTTGCCGGGGTCTACGTCTGGTATCGGGAAAGTTTCGGCTCGAAAAACACGAACCCGTCGTAGGGACCGAAAGGCTCAGTCAAGCCGCCGTGCTGCAAGCACAGGACCAAGGTTCTCGGATTGCACAACCACAGCGTAATGGGCAGATGCTTCTACCGGATGGGTCAGGCTCATTGGAGAATCACCATCCCAATGGCCGATCGTCGCCCAACCCGTCACCGTATTCACATAATCCACCATGCGGCCTGCATTTTCACCGTGTTTGATCTTCACCTTCACGCTCGGTTCGTAAGAAATCACATGCACATCGGACGGGACGGACTGTCCCTTCACAGGTGTCAAAGCAATCTTGATCGCCCCGTTATCACGTGAAAGAACGATATTCGCGCGCTCCGGTTCGGCGGAAAGCATTTCGATGTAATCAAGAATCTTCTGGCGTTTTGCACCGGCCACATAATCCCGCCCGTTAAAGATCATCTGCGGCGTCACAAGCCGGTATTTGCTGTCCATTTTGGCGTTGAATGCCGCTTGTCGCACCGCAAATTCGGGCTGCGCCAGATGGTCCTGCCAACCAAGGTAATCCCAGTAGTCCACATGCAATCCAAGCGCGATCACATCGTCCCGCTGGGAAATCTCCGACAGGATTTCATCCGCTTCCGGACAGGAAGAACACCCCTGAGAGGTATAAAGCTCGACCAACACCACAGAGTCACCTGCCTGTGTCATCTGCGTTAAACCGGTTGTGGAAATGGCCAAAGCGGCCAGAAATCTGCGCATGAACTGTGCTCGCATCAATGAGAGTTAACCTGTTTATAACCGTTCTTATCCGGCTTTTGCCAATAAAGGTTTCGAGAGGATAATGTTACAAACCTGAACCCACCCTATTGATGCAAGTCGCAACAGCCTTAGGGTAGCGGAAACCCGACGTAACTTTTTGGACTGATGGCATGATCTCCACTCAAAACCCTGTGGTAATATTCGGCGCTGGCGCCATCGGCTGCTATCTGGGTGCGCAATGGGCCGACACCGGAACGCCTGTCACCCTGCACGGACGGGACAGGCTGCTGGCGCTTGCCAGAACGGGTTTCGAGATTGAATCCGGCCCCCGCTTAAGCAGCGCAGACCTGTCCGGGAACCCCAGGATCACCACAGATCCTCTGTGTCTGGCAAAGGCCGGCCTTATTGTGGTGACGGTCAAAGCAACGGCGCTGGACGCAGCTATTTCGCAGATCCGCGAACACAGCACGCCGCAGACGCCAGTTTTATGCCTGCTCAACGGTATCGCCCCTGCCCGAAGGCTTGAAACGGCACTACCCGAGTGGCGTATTTCGGCTGGAATGGTTCCCTTTAACGTGGTCTGGAGCAGCGAAACCACACTGCGGCGCTCCTCTGTCGGCGAAGTTGTGCTGGAGCGCACCGCCGCAACCGAACAACTGGTCGCAAGCCTTGGCACAAACGCGCCGCAGATCCTTCTAAGCGATGACATTCGCGCGGTGCAGTACGGAAAACTCCTGTTAAACCTGAACAATCCGGTTAACGCCCTATCGGGAAAATCCCTCTATCACCAATTGCGCGAACGTCCCTACCGGCTGGTCTACGCTGCGGCCCTGCAAGAAGCGCTCGATGTTTACGAGGGTGCGCAAATCAACCACGCAAAATCCGGCCCCCTGCCTGCACGGCGGATTGTACAAATGCTGCGCGCACCGGACTGGCTGTTCAACACTGTTGCCCTGCGCCTGCAAAAACTCGATCCACAGTCCCAAACCTCTATGGCGCAGGATCTGGCGGCGGGAAAACCCACGGAAATTGACACGATCAACGGCGAGATTGTCGATCTGGCCACCGCCACCGGCCAGATCGCTCCAGTGAACGCGCGGCTTGTGGAGCTGATCCGGAACGCCAGCGCAGGCGGGCAGAAAACCTTCAGCGCCACCGAACTCTACCACGCTGTTTTAACCTGAAGCCCAAGCTCTTTTTGGTTCAAATATCCAACTTCCGACCTTGCAACATAAAAAAGGCGCCGCAATGGACGCCTTTTTCGTAGATTTTATGAACCGTTAAATCAGGCAGTCTTTGCCAGATTGCGCAGCACATAGTGCAGAACGCCGCCGTTTTTGATGTAATCGATTTCAACTTCGGTATCGATCCGGCACTTCAGCGTGATCTCTTTCACATCGCCGTTCGGGTAGGTGATGGAACACAGAACCTCTTGCAAAGGCTTCACGCTTTCCAGGCCCTTGATCGAAACGGTTTCCTCACCGGTCAGGCCAAGTGTTTTACGTGTGTCGTCGCCTGTGAATTCGAACGGAACAACACCCATCCCTACGAGGTTGGAACGGTGGATACGCTCGAAGCTTTCGGCGATCACGGCTTTCACACCCAGCAGCGCAGTACCTTTGGCGGCCCAGTCGCGGCTGGAACCGGCACCATATTGAACACCGCCGAAAATCACCAGCGGAGTCCCGTTGGCCTGATGGGCCATGGCCGCGTCATAGATCGAGGTTTGTTCTCCATCGACACCTTTGGTGTAACCGCCTTCAACCCCGTCCAGCATCTCGTTCTTGATCCGGATGTTGGCAAAAGTACCGCGCATCATCACTTCGTGGTTCCCGCGACGGGAGCCGTAAGAGTTGAATTCGCGCACAGGCACCTGATGGTCTGTCAGATACTGACCAGCCGGTGTGGACTGTTTGAACGAACCCGCAGGGGAGATATGGTCGGTTGTGATCATATCGCCCAGCAACGCCAGAACCTTCGCCCCTTCGATGCTGCTGATCTCGGACGCAGGCTCTTTGGACATGCCCTGGAAATATGGCGGGTTACGCACATAGGTGGAGGACGCAGGCCAGTCGTAGGTCAGGCTGTCCGTGGTTTCCACGCCCTGCCATTTCTCGTCGCCTTCGAATACGGAAGCGTATTTCTCAAGGAAGGCTTCGCGGGTCACGGTCTGCTCCACCAGTTCTGCAACTTCCTGTGTGGAAGGCCAGATGTCCTTCAGGTAGACGTCATTGCCGTCTTTGTCCTGACCCAGAACCTCTTTGGTGATGTCCACATTCATGTCACCCACCAGAGAGTAGGCCACAACCAGTGGCGGAGAGGCCAGATAGTTGGCGCGTACATCAGGGCTGATCCGCCCTTCAAAGTTGCGGTTGCCGGAAAGGATCGAGGTGGCGATCAGGTCATAATCGTTGATCGCCTTGGAGATTTCAGGCTCCAGCGGGCCGGAGTTGCCGATACAGGTCGTACAGCCGTATCCCACGAGGTTAAAGCCGATGGCATCCAGATCTTCTTGCAGATTGGCGGCTTCCAGATAGGCCGAAACCACCTGACTGCCCGGTGCAAGGGATGTTTTCACCCAAGGCTTGCGGGTCAGGCCTTTTTCACGGGCTTTACGCGCCACCAGACCGGCACCGATCATCACATAGGGGTTGGATGTGTTGGTACAGGATGTGATCGAGGCAATAACGATGGAACCATCGTGCAGTTGGTAGTTGCCGTCTTCGGTGGCAACATAACCGCGCTGGTGATGGCCTTCATCGCCCGGAATCTCGCGTGGTTCGGGCTGTCCGCCCTCACCTTCCCAACGGACTTCCGCCCGCTCGCTGGTGTCTTTTGCAGTCCGCTCGCCCTTCACATACTCAGAGAACGTCGTCGCCGCCTTGTTCAGTGCAATGTAGTCCTGCGGACGTTTCGGACCGGAAATCGCAGGAACGATTGTGCCCATATCAAGGGACAGCGTGTCCGTGTAAACAGGCGCGTAGTTATCGTCGCGCCACATGCCGTTTTCCTTGGCATAGGCTTCAACCAGCTTGATGCGGGCCTCATCGCGGCCGGTTGTCCGCAGGTAGCGCAGGGTTTCGGCATCAATCGGGAAGAAACCGCAGGTCGCGCCGTATTCCGGTGCCATGTTGGCAATCGTCGCACGATCGGCCAGTGGCAGCTTGTCCAGACCCGAACCGTAGAATTCCACGAATTTGCCAACAACGCCTTTTTCGCGCAGCATTTCCACAACCTTAAGAACAAGGTCGGTGCCTGTTGTACCTTCAACCATCGCTCCGGTCAGTTCGAAGCCGATCACTTCAGGAATAAGCATGGAGATCGGCTGGCCGAGCATGGCCGCTTCGGCCTCGATGCCACCAACGCCCCAGCCCAGAACAGCAGCGCCGTTTACCATGGTGGTGTGGCTGTCAGTCCCAACCAGCGTGTCCGGATAGGCAACTTCCACGCCGTTCTGGTCCTTGTCGGTCCAAACGGTCTGGGACAGGTATTCAAGGTTCACCTGGTGACAGATACCTGTGCCAGGTGGCACAACGCGGAAGTTGTTAAAGGCGCTTTGACCCCATTTCAGGAAGGTGTAGCGTTCCATGTTGCGCTCATACTCACGGTCCACGTTCATCTGGAACGCCCGCGGATTGCCGAATTCGTCAATCATAACAGAGTGGTCAATGACCAGATCAACAGGGTTCAGCGGATTGATCTGCTCTGCGTCACCGCCAAGCGCCACAATCCCGTCCCGCATCGCTGCCAGATCCACAACAGCCGGAACACCGGTGAAGTCCTGCATCAGCACACGTGCAGGACGGTAAGCGATCTCGCGCGGGTTTTTGCCGCCGTTCGCGCCCCATTCGGAAAATGCCTTGATGTCGTCCACGGAAACGGTGCGACCGTCATCTTCAAAGCGCAGCATGTTTTCCAGAACAACCTTCAGCGCCGCTGGAAGATTGGTGAAATCCCCGAGACCGGCCTCTTGTGCCGCGGGAATCGAGTAGTAGTCCACAGAAACGCCATCAACACTGAGCGTTTTGCGGGTTTTGCTGGTATCGTTGCCGACGGATACGGTCATATTGGTCCTCCGAAACTGGGTGAATAGAACTGGCTGGCCCGTCAATGCACCATTTTACTGAGTCCTGCAAGAGCGCCGGTATACAATTGTGCACAATAAATTGCCGATCCCTATTTCCCGATAGTTTTACACAAGTTTATAAAGACAAAACCGCTTGACCTGTCCAGGTAGAACGGCGCGGCGCGGAGGCGAAAACAGCCCCCCGGCCACATGCTTTTGGGGATGACACCCTGCCGATTGCAAGGCAAACTTGCCCGATGACGACAGGACCGAAACACCCCGCCCCCCATACAAGTTGCGCCTTTCTTTTTGACGGCAGCGGCGGAGCCGTGCCGGTCGATCTGTCAGAGACCGGATCTGTGCCCGACACCGGTTTTCTTTGGGTGCATCTGGTGCGCAGCGACACAGCCACCACGCCCTGGCTGGAACAGGCCGGACTGCCCCCCATTATCGAGGCTGCGATTACCGCCGAGGACACGCGCCCCCGCTGCACGCCCCATGGCAACGAGGCCGTTGTGATCCTGCGCGGCGTCAACCTGAACGAAGGGGCGCGGGCAGAAGATATGGTTTCGATCCGGCTCTGGGTAAGCGAACACCGTGTCGTCAGCTTTGCACAGCGCCGCCTGCGTGCGCTTGAGGATATTCAGGAAAACGCCACAAACGGCCTGACAGCCCATAGTCCGGGCGATTTCCTCGGGCGGCTGACCCAGCGGCTGGCGGACCGCGCCGAGCCGACCGTATCCGAGTTGAACGAGCAGCTTGACGGAATAGAAGAAACGCTGCTGGAAGATGGCACCCTGCCCGACCGTGGCGATCTGGGGGAAATCCGCCGCACGGCCATTACCCTGCGACGCTATATGATGCCGCAACGGGATGCCTTGACCACCCTTCTGATCGAGGATTTTACCTGGTTGTCCGACGCCGATCTGGTTCGCCTGCGCGAAGCCACCGAACGCATCACGCTTTTGTCAGAAGAACTGGATGCCATCCGCGACCGTGCGCAGGTTGTGCATGACCAGATACTCGGCAAGCGCTCTGAAACCATGAACCACCAGATGTTCATCCTGTCTTCGGTCGCGGCAATCTTCCTGCCGCTCGGGCTGATCACCGGCCTGCTTGGAATTAACGTCGGCGGTATACCGGGCACGGAAAACCCCAGCGCCTTTACCCTTGTGACCGTCGGTCTGGTGGCAATGGGCGGACTTCTGGTCTGGCTCTTTCGCAAATGGGGTCTGCTTTAACCTGCGCCCATTGGCCCCTTCCCCGCCGCAATCAAATCCCGTAAGGCTTCGCCTATGATGACAGTCACCGATCTAGACTGCCTGCGCGGGCAAAAACGCGTGCTAAGCGGGGTTTCCTTTTCGCTCGCCGCTGGTGATTGCCTGATCCTGCGCGGCCCGAACGGTGCCGGAAAAACCACGCTGCTGCGAACACTGGCAGGGCTGAGCCCCGCGCCCCGTGGCACTGTATCCGCCACCCCCGACGATCTGGTGTATACCGGCCACCTTGATGCGGTAAAACCCCAGTTGACCGTCACAGAGAACCTGACCTTCTGGCAGGGCATCTATCAGAACGCCCCGGCCGACACGCTGGCCCGATTTGATCTGCACGAACTGGCCGAACGACCTGCCGCCACACTGTCTGCCGGTCAGAAACGGCGGCTTGGTCTGGCGCGGCTGCATGTTTCTGGGCGCAGGATCTGGTTGCTGGATGAACCGACCACCGCACTTGATGCGGATCACGTGGCCCGTTTCACCGCTATTCTGACGGATCATTGCAGCAGTGGTGGTATTGCCATTGTCTCGACCCATCTGGACCTTGACCTTTCCCGCGCACAAACCCTGAATGTTGCGGATTTCGCAGCTCCGAATGGCAATGGTTCGTCAACCAGTGACGACCCGTTTTTACAAGGGTCCTACTGATGCTGGCGCTGTTCAGACGTGACATCCTGCTGGCCGTCCGCTCCGGTGGCGGATTCGGTCTGGCGCTGGCATTCTTCCTGATCCTTGTAATGCTGGTGCCCTTCGGCGTCGGACCGGACCGCGCGGTACTGGCCCGCATCGCACCCGGAATCTTGTGGATCGGCGCATTGTTGGCCTGCCTGCTTTCGCTGGACCGCGTGTTCCAGCTTGACGCAGAGGATGGCACGTTAGAGGCGCTCGCCACCTCTCCGGTTCCGCTGACCGGACTGGTCAGCGCCAAGGCCGCCGCCCATTGGATCACCACCGGCCTGCCCCTGACGCTGGCGAGCGCACCGCTCGGCTATCTGCTGGGCCTGCCAACAAGCGGTTACCTCTGGCTGGTAGCCAGCCTCGGGACCGGCACTGTTGCCCTGTCCTTCATCGGAACCTTCGGCGCAGCTATTACCGTAGGCATCAAACGCGGCGGATTGCTGCTATCCCTACTGGTGCTGCCGCTTTATATCCCGACCCTGATCCTTGGCGCCCAAGTGGTCACCCGTGCTGTAAGCGGACAATCCCCTATCGCCTCACTGGCGTTACTGAGCGGTTTAACCCTGTTGACGCTGGCCCTGATCCCCGCCGCCGCCGCCATGGCCCTGCGCGCGAATATGCGTTGAACCAGAAGCAAATCGGCTCTAACATAAGACCTGTTAATCAATCCGAATTAAGGGAATTATTCATGCCTGTCCTTCGCACCATTCTTACAGTAGCAGCGCTGTCCGTCGCAGCAGCCCCCGCCCTTGCCGCGGACTTCAAAGTCAAACTTGCAGGGGGCTGGAATGGAAAAAAAGTACCCGCAGGCCAGCACTGCAAACTGTTCGGGGGAAACGGTGCGACCCCGCCCATGGTTATCAGCGGCCTGCCGAACGGGACAAAATGGGTTCTGGTCCAGTATAACGACCGCGATTACAAACCGCTGTCGACCAAGGGCGGCCACGGCGCAATCGGCTTTCCGGTGAAAGGCAGCAACGCGCAACTCCCCGCCATTCCGGCCAATGCCAGCAAATTGCCAAACGGCATTTTTGTCGCCTCCAAGGCCCGTGGCACAGGGAAATACGCCTCCAAAGGGTATTTGCCCCCCTGTTCCGGCGGCAAGGGCAACCGTTACTTCGCAGACGTCTTTGCCATGACGGCAGAAAACAAATCCATCGGCTCTGCCCGCGTAGAGATGGGACGCTACTGATCTTCGCCCTGCACCATTGGTCACAGGTCCGTTGACGCACCTGTGACCGCATGTCCATTGGCGGAGTTCCAAAAACCCGTTACATACGCGCTCATGACGATCTGGGAATATGCAAATCCGGTTAAATTCATGGCTCTTTCGGGCCGCATCCTGCCGTTTGCAACCGTGCTCTCGGCTGCCCTTCTGCTGACGGGCCTGATCTGGGGGTTTTTCTTCACCGCAGATGATTTCAAACAGGGCTCCACCGTCAAGATTATTTTCCTGCATGTCCCGGCAGCACTGATGGCGATTAACATCTGGCTGATGATGCTGGTGGCGTCTCTGGTCTGGTTGGTGCGCCGCCATCATGTCTCGGCACTGGCGGCCCGTGCTGCGGCCCCGATCGGAATCACGATGACGTTGATCGCCCTGTTTACCGGCGCAATTTGGGGCAAACCGATGTGGGGCACCTATTGGGCCTGGGATCCGCGACTGACCTCTTTCATGATCCTCTTCGTGTTCTACCTCGGCTACCTCGCCCTTTGGCAAGCGGTAGAGGATGACGACACCGCTGCGGATCTGACATCCATCCTGTGCATGGTCGGCTCGGTCTTTGCGCTCTTGTCACGTTATGCGGTGAACCTGTGGAATCAGGGGCTGCATCAGGGCGCCACCCTGACCGCCACCAAAGAAAGCCCGATTGACGGCAGTTATTACTACCCGCTGCTGGTCTGCATCACCGGCTTTATCACGCTGTTTGTAACTCTGGTCTTGCTGCGAACACGGATGCACATCCGCCTGCGCCGCAGCCGCGCTTTGCTCGCAAGAGAGGCCTCCAGATGATCCCCGATCTTGGTAAGTACGCCAGTGATGTGCTCTCGGCATACGCCATCGCACTGCTGCTGCTGGGGGGGCTGGTGGTGATCAGCCTGCGCCAGTCCGCAAAGGCACGCAAAACACTGGATGACGCCGAACGAAAGACCCGAAAATGAGCCGCATTTCTCCGTGGGTGGTGCTACCGCCCGTGCTTTTCCTCTCCATCGCTGCAACGTTCCTGCTGGGGCTGAACCGCACGGACCCTGATGCGCTGCCCTCCACAATGATCGGCAGACAGGCACCGCCCTTGCAAGTCGAAACGCTTGGCGATTTACCCCCTGCAACAGAAGAGATGCTGCGCAGCGGTGACTTCAAGCTGGTGAACTTCTGGGCAAGCTGGTGCGGCCCCTGCCGCGTGGAACACCCCAACCTGACCGAACTCGCTGCAAACGGCATGCCGGTGATCGGGCTGAACTACAAGGACAACCCCGCCAATGCGCTCGCCTTCCTTGAAGAACTGGGCAATCCATACGTGGGCACTTCGTCCGTTGACGGACGCGCAGCGCTGGAATGGGGGGTTTACGGGGTGCCAGAAACCTTCCTGCTGGACACTGACGGAACCATCCTGATGCGCGCGGCCGGACCCGTAACACAGCGCATCATCCGCGAACAACTGATCCCCGCAATGGAGGCAGCGCGCAAATAGCCGCGCCGCCCGCTCGAAGGATTTACATCGCCAGAACCGATTTGACCGCACTTGCAGCCTCGGCCCCTTTCTTGACGAAATGGGCTTTGTAAAAGGACTCGTGCTCGGCTGTTTCCTGATAGTGATGGGGCGTCAGGCTGACCGAAAACACCGGCACGCCCGTATCCATCTGCGCCCGCATCAACCCGTCCACAACCGCAGCGGCGACAAAATCGTGACGGTAAATCCCGCCATCCACAACAAGTGCTGCCGCAACGACAGCATCAAATTCGCCGGTTTCGGCAAGTTTTTTGGCCAGAAACGGCATTTCAAAAGCGCCGGGCACATCGAAGGGTTTTACTTCTGCATCCGGCATCTCTGCCAGAAATCCCTCGTAAGCACGATCCACGATATCCGCATGCCAGCGGGCTTTGATAAAAGCGATTTTAGCGGGTTTTGTCATTGCTCTGATCCTTTCCTTCAACAAGACAAGACCCAGAGCGTTCAGACCCCTGCCCCCGCTACGGGAACACAGCTCCATTCTCTTCCATCCGGACTATACCGTCGGCTCCGGAATTTCACCGGTATCTGCCCTGTGACAGGCTCGCGGGCTGTAACCGCCGGTGGGGAATTGCACCCCGCCCTGAGAATACCCAACCGCTAGCAAGACGTGCGCGGCGAGACAAGCCAAAACAGGCCGACATTACGTCACTTTTGCGCATTTCAATGTTCCAAAAATACTCACCCCGCCACGCTTGCACCACCAGCTGCCCTGCGAAAGCTCTTGCCCACCCACCGCTCCGTTTTGTATCAGCAGGCAACAACACAGGAGCACTCTCGCATGACCAGCCTTACCATCCGCCGCCCCGACGACTGGCACCTGCATCTGCGCGACGGGGATATGTTGCGCGGCGTTCTGCCGGAAACCGCCCGCGATTTTGCCCGTGCGATCGTCATGCCGAATCTGGTGCCCCCTGTCGTCACCGCAAAAGACGCCGCTGCCTATAAGGAGCGCATCCTAAGCGCCCTGCCCGCTGGCAGCGACTTCCAGCCGCTGATGACGCTGTATCTGACAGAATCCACCGATCCCGCAGATGTAGCCGCTGCCTTTGCCGACGGTCTGGTCCAGGCGGTCAAACTTTATCCCGCCGGTGCAACTACAAACTCCGCTTCCGGCGTGAAGGATATCAACAAGGCAATGCCGGTGCTGGAAAAAATGGCCGAGATCGGCTTGCCCATGTGCGTCCACGGCGAAGTCACTGATGCGGATGTGGATATTTTTGACCGTGAAGCTGTGTTCATCGATACGAAACTTGATCCCCTGCGCCGTCGTCTGCCCGAATTGCGGGTTGTGATGGAGCATGTAACCACCAGCGACGGGATTGATTACATCAGCGCGGCAGAGGAAAATCTTGCCGGCACCATCACGACACACCATTTGATCATCAACCGGAACAACCTGCTGGTGGGGGGCATCAAACCCCATTACTACTGCCTGCCGGTCGCCAAACGGGAAGAGCACCGTCTTGCCCTGCGCCGCGCTGCAACCTCCGGCGACGAACGGTTCTTCCTTGGTACTGATTCCGCCCCTCATACCGATCCGAACAAACTCTGCGATTGCGGCTGTGCAGGCGTATTTTCTGCCACCAACACGATGGCCTGCCTTGCCCATGTGTTCGAAGAGGAAAACCGGCTCGATAATCTGGAGGCTTTTGCCTCCCTCAATGGTCCGGCCTATTACAAACTGCCTGTGAACGAGGCGACGTTGACTTTGACCAAGCAGGACTCTCCGGTCACCTACCCAAAAACCATCGAAACCGGTGAAGGCCCTGTGACCCTGTTTGATCCGGGTTTCCCGCTTTACTGGTCCGCATCCTGAGCCTGACACAAAAAACCCGGCTGCCAAAGCAGCCGGGTAAGTGCACCTGATGAATGACCGCCGACCTCGGAGGGAAGGACAGTCATGAGGCAGTTAAGAGAACGACAGTCCGAGTCTAACCGAAATTAGCGATGTTGGGTGGCCGGCGCACAAAAATCGGATCAGCTTACGCATCACCGAGACGAGGATTTGCACGCAGACAATCCACACCCGATTCGCGTCCTCACAAGAGAAACCTAGCATGAATTGTATTGATGCAAAAGTTTTCCACTATATTTTGTGTTATACCATTTTAAACCCGATTTTTTTTCGGTTCTGAAGAACTTCGCTTAACCCTGCCGTTCCAACGGTTTTTCGGGCTTATTCACAGGCTGTCCACAGCGTTTTGCAGATTGCCATTTGCCGCCCGATAAACCACATTACAGGCAATCAGAAAAAGAGGACGAGATGAGCGGAATCGCAGCAATACCGGACCCCGGCCCGACCCCTGACACAGGCGAAAAATCGACCCCGCTACCCCATTCTATCGAGGCGGAACAGGCGCTGCTCGGGGCGTTGCTCGTAAACAACGAAGTCTATGACCGTGTCGCTTCGCTGGTAAATGAAACCCATTTTTTCGATCCGGTGCACGGGCGTATCTTTGAGGTTATCGCGCGGCGCATCCAGAAAAACGCGCTCGCCTCGCCGGTAACGATCAAGGCCTTTCTGGAGGATGATCCGGGGCTGGCCGAACTGGGTGGACCGGCCTATCTGGTGCGTCTTGCAGGGGCATCCATGTCGATCTTTGCCGCGCGGGATTACGCGCAGATGATCTATGACATGGCCATCCGGCGCGACCTGATCGCCATTGGCGAGGAGATCAGCGCCAAAGCCGCAGAGATGAGCGTTGACGACGAACCGAAGGAACAGATTGTCGCCGCCGAACAACGGCTTTACGCCCTTGGGGAACAGGGCAGCGTGGACAGCGGGTTCCAATCCTTCCTGAAAGCCGTCACCGAAGCGGTGAATGTGGCCAATACCGCCTACCAGCGCGATGGCGGGCTTGCCGGGATTTCCACAGGCTTGCGGGACATGGACGCCAAACTGGGCGGTTTACACAAATCGGACCTTCTGATCCTTGCGGGACGGCCCTCTATGGGGAAAACCTCGCTGGCGACCAATATCGCCTATAACATCGCCAAGGCTTACAAGAAAGGCGTCACGCCGGACGGTAAGGAAGGCGCGGTTGAAGGCGGTGTCGTCGGGTTTTACTCGCTCGAGATGTCTGCCGAACAGCTCGCGGCCCGTATTCTCTCCGAAGCCTCCGAAGTGGAATCCCATAAAATCCGCGCCGGTGACATGACGGAAGAGGAATTCCGCCGGTTTGTGGAAGCTGCGAAAAGCCTTGAAAACTGCCCGCTGTTTATTGATGACACCGCCGCCCTGCCGATTTCTCAGCTTGCCGCCCGCGCCCGCCGTCTGAAACGGACCCACGGGCTGGACGTGCTGATCATCGACTATCTGCAACTGGTGCGCCCTGCCTCAGCCAAGGACAGCCGCGTTAACGAGGTCTCCGAGATTACACAGGGCATGAAAGCCATCGCCAAGGAACTGGATATTCCCGTGATCGCCCTGTCCCAGCTGTCCCGTCAGGTGGAAAGCCGTGATGATAAACGCCCGCAACTTTCGGACCTGCGGGAATCCGGCTCGATCGAGCAGGATGCGGACTGCGTTATGTTCGTCTATCGTGGCGAATACTATAAAGAACGGGAAAAGCCGGCCGAACACGAAGCCGAAAAGATGATGGCGTGGCAGGCCGAAATGGAAGAACTGATGGGCAAGGCCGAAGTGATCATCGGCAAGCAACGTCACGGCCCCATCGGCTCGGTCGATCTGGCGTTCGAGGGCCGCTTTACCCGCTTCAGCGATCTGGCCAAACCCTGGCAGGGTGGACGGGACGAGGAATATTAACCTTATGATGCAGGGCGGTTCTGCCCTGCGTCTCTCCATAAGACCTGCGCCGATAAATCCCCTTGACCTCTGCAAGGCTCTGGTGTCCCTACACCCCGGGACAGAAGGAACACGTCATGGCTGTAGCGACACTTACAATTGATCTGGACAATCTCGTGGCAAACTGGCGCGCGCTGGACGCCTGTTCGGCAAGCCACGTTGAAACTGCGGCTGTGGTAAAAGCCGACGGCTATGGTCTGGATGCCGGACGTGTTTCCGCCGCACTGGCCAGAGGCGGGGTAAAAACCTTTTTCGTGGCCGTGGCCGAAGAAGGGATCGCGGTGCGAAACTCTGTCGGAAAAGAGGCCGAAATCTACGTGTTTTCAGGCTGTTGCGGCAATGATGCAGAGCTGTTGAAGACCTATAACCTCATCCCGCTGCTGAACTCTCCTGAACAGGTTAAGGACTTCATGCCGAGCGCCTGCCCCTTCGGCATCCAGCTTGATTCAGGGATGAACCGGCTGGGCATGGAACCTGCAGAATTTGCCAGCCTGAAACAGCAGATCGCTGCGGCAGGACCGAAACTGGTCATGTCCCATCTGGCCTGCGCCGATGAACCGGATCATCCGCAGAACAAGGCGCAACTGGATTGTTTTCGGGAAATGACGGAAGGTCTGTCCACCCGCAAATCCCTGTCGGCCACCGGCGGGACTCTGCTTGGGGCCAATTACCATTTCGACCTGAACCGCCCCGGTGTCGGGTTGTACGGCGGCGAACCTTTCAGTGATGCCAAAGCGGTGGTCGGCCTGTCGATCCCCGTCATTCAAACCCGCAACGTTATCAAAGGCGAAACCGTAGGCTACGGCGCGAACTGGACCGCACAGCGCGACAGCAAAATCGCCACCATTGCGTCGGGCTATGCGGACGGGCTGATCCGTGCCATCGGCAACGGCAATCTGAACCTTTACGCCGGTGACACCCCCTGCCCGCTTGTCGGACGTGTTTCAATGGACCTGATCACCGTTGATGTAACGGATCTTGAGACCATTCCCGATCACCTTGACCTGTTGAACGATATCCAGACCGTGGATCATCTTGCCGATGCCGCCGGCACCATCGGTTATGAAATTCTCACCTCCCTTGGCGCGCGGTACAATCGCGTCTACAAGGGGTGAAACAGCCTCGCTGAATCACAAGACCAGCTGGTCTTACAAATGATATCCGGTGTGAAGCGCAAAAAAGGGTAGATTATGCAGGCACTTACATTCCTAGACGCATTTCTGGGCAGTATCGGGCGGTCTGTGCTCGGGCTGTGCGCCGCGATCGGCCGCATTGCGCTGTTTGCCGTGCTCACCATCAGCCACCTGCTGCGTCCGCCGTTCTATCTGGCGGAATTCGGCAGGCAGTTGCTGCAAATCGGCTATTTCTCCCTGCCTGTTGTCGGGCTGACCGCCCTGTTCACCGGCGGCGCACTGGCCTTGCAAATCTATTCCGGCGGCGCCCGTTTCAGTGCTGAAGCTGTGGTGCCATCCGTGGTGGCCATCGCCATGGTGCGTGAACTCGGTCCCGTGCTCAGCGGATTGATGGTCGCCGGTCGTGTGTCCTCTTCCATCGCGGCTGAACTTGGCACGATGCGCGTAACCGAACAGATCGACGCGCTGACAACCCTGTCCACCAACCCGATGAAATATCTGGTGGTGCCCCGCGTGCTCGCCGCCACAATCGCCATGCCGATCCTTGCTTTCATTGGCGATGTCATCGGCATCATGGGCGGGTTTCTGGTGGGCACACAACGGCTCGGTTTCAACGCCGCGACCTATATCAACAACACCTGGAGTTTTCTGGAGTTTGAAGACGTTTTCTCCGGTCTGGTCAAAGCGGCTGCTTTCGGCTTCATCGTGGCACTAATGGGCTGTTATCACGGCTATAACTCGGGCCGCGGCGCACAGGGTGTGGGCCGCGCCACAACCAATGCCGTGGTCAGCGCCAGTGTTCTGATCCTTGCCGCCAACTACCTTCTGACAGAGATATTCTTCACCTCATGATACAGCTTATCAACGTCAAAAAATCCTTCGGAAACAACCACGTCCTGCGCGGTGTCAACCTGACCATCGAACAGGGCGAAAGCATGGTGATCATTGGCGGATCGGGCACAGGTAAGTCGGTTGCGCTGAAATCCGTGCTGGGTCTGGTGCAACCGGACAGCGGCCAGATCCTTGTGAATGGCGCAGACACAACCGAGGGTGACCGCGATGCGTTTCTCGCCCAGTTCGGGATGCTGTTTCAGGGCGGTGCGTTGTTTGACAGCCTGTCGGTCTGGCAGAACGTCGCCTTCCGCCTGCTGCGCGGCAAGGGAAAACTCACTAAATCGGACGCCCGCGATGTGGCCATCGAAAAACTGCGCCGTGTCGGTTTGAAACCCGAAGTGGCGGACCAGTTTCCCGCCGAACTTTCGGGCGGCATGCAAAAACGCGTTGGTCTGGCCCGCGCCATTGCAGCGGAACCGGATATTATCTTTTTTGACGAACCTACCACCGGACTGGACCCGATCATGTCCGGCGTCATCAACGAGCTGATCCGCGAAATCGTCGTGGAAATGGGCGCAACCGCCATGACCATTACCCATGATATGTCCTCGGTCCGCGCCATTGCCGATAAAGTTGCCATGCTCCACGAAGGGGTGGTTCAGTGGACCGGCCCTGTGTCCGAAATGGACAGCAGCGGCGATCCCTATCTCGACCAGTTCATCAATGCCCGCGCCGAAGGCCCGATAGAGGCCGTGCGCTGATCCGCTTCAATGTTCCCCAAATACTCATCTTTATATCACCCGTCCCCAGCCCCCCGTGGCCCCGATGCTCAAAGCCGCCAACCTCTGCCTCCTGATCCTCTTCCCCGTCGCATGGTTTGCACCGCTGCTGCGGGCGGGATTGCTGCCGTTCTTTGCGCTTGATGAAATCAGTGTCATTTCCGGCCTTCAGGCGCTCTGGGAAAAGGACGTGTTTCTCGCCCTACTGGTCACATTTCTCGCGCTCGTCGCACCGCTCGCCAAAGTTATCGGCACTGCGCTGATCCAGTTCGAACTTTTGTCGCCCCGTGTCAAACCCGCCCTTGCCTTGCTTGGTCGTCTGGCCATGGCAGATGTTTTCCTGATCGCAATCTATATCGTTGCAGCTAAAGGAATTGGCGTCGGCAGACTGGAAACAGGCTGGGGCTTGTACCTGTTCACCGCCTGTGTGCTCGGCTCTTACGCCATTACCCTGATCGACAAAACGCCGGACCCCGATCAAAGAGCTTGATCCTGCCACCCGCTTTGGCCTATTTGCGCCTATGGCCAAACAATCTCTCGCTTTTTCCTGCTCTGCCTGTGGTGCCTCCCATAAGAAATGGGCGGGACGCTGTGATGCTTGCGGGGAATGGAATTCCATTCAGGAACAGGCCCCGCTGGCTGCCGGTCCCAAGGGCAAAACCATCGGTGCCACCAAGGGGCGCCGGATAGAGCTGTCCGACCTGACGACCAGAGACGCGCCCTTGCCCCGCTCTAACTGCGGGATAGAGGAACTTGACCGTGTGCTGGGCGGCGGTTTGGTCCCAGCATCTGCCATTCTGGTGGGCGGCGATCCCGGAATCGGGAAATCCACCCTTTTGCTTCAAGCCACGGCAAGGTTTGCCATGACCGGCAAAAAGGCGATTTATGTCTCCGGAGAGGAAGCCGCCAGCCAGATCCGAATGCGGGCGCAACGGCTGGGCCTGACCAAAGCGCCGGTACAACTTGCATCAGAGACAAACCTGCGGGACATCCTGACAACACTGGAAGCTGAAAAGCCCGATCTTGTAGTGATCGATTCGATCCAGACCATGTGGGCCGATCACATCGACAGCGCCCCCGGATCCGTGTCACAGGTCCGCGCTGTTGCCCATGAACTGACCACATTTGCCAAAAACCGCGGTGTGGCGGTGATCCTTGTGGGCCATGTCACCAAGGAAGGCCAGATCGCCGGTCCCCGCGTCGTGGAACATATGGTGGATACCGTCCTATACTTTGAGGGCGAACGCGGCCACCAGTTCCGCATCCTGCGCGCCGTGAAAAACCGCTTTGGTCCGGCCGATGAAATCGGCGTGTTCCAGATGACCGGCTCCGGTCTGGAAGAAGTCACCAACCCTTCGGCGCTGTTTCTGTCCGATCGCGAAAAACCGGCCCCGGGTTCAGTGGTTTTTGCCGGTATCGAAGGCACCCGCCCGCTGCTGGTGGAAATTCAGGCGCTTGTGGCGCAGTCGGCACTGGCCAATGCGCGGCGCACTGTGGTGGGCTGGGACAGCGGCCGCCTGTCAATGATTTTGGCGGTGCTTGAATCCCGCGCCGGCTTGTCCTTTGCGGGGATGGATGTGTATCTCAACGTGGCTGGCGGAATGCGGATCAGCGAACCTGCGGCCGATCTTGCCGTAGCGGCAGCCCTGATTTCGGCCCGTCAGGACACCAGCCTTCCGGGCGATCTGGTGGTGTTCGGGGAAATCAGCCTGTCGGGCGGGTTGCGCCCGATCTCTCAGGCCGAGGCCCGCCTGAAGGAAGCGGTGAAACTGGGGTTTAGTGGCGCGTTTGCGCCATCCCGTATGAAACTTGCCAGCACATCTGGCATGACGTTAAAAAAAGTGAATGATGTGGCTACGTTTATCGCTGATTGTTTTGGCGACATAGAGGCCTGAAGAAGAGGATACCATGGAAGGTTTCACACTGGTAGACGGCGGCGTTGCTGTTGTTGTTCTAATTTCGGCCATTCTGGCCTATTCCCGCGGCTTTGTTCGCGAAGTCCTGTCTATTGCAGGCTGGATCATCGCCGCTGTGGTGGCCTATGTGCTGACACCGCAGGTGGAACCTCTGGTTAAGGAAATTCCGGTTGTCTCCGACATTATCGGCGGCTCTTGTGTACTGTCCCTGATCGTTGCCTTCGCGATCATCTTTGCGGTTGCGCTGATCGTGGTGTCGATCTTTACACCGCTGTTTTCAGGCATGGTGCAGCAATCAGCCATCGGCGGTGTCGATCAGGGCATCGGCTTCCTTTTCGGTGTGGCGCGGGGGCTGCTCTTGGTGCTTATTGCCTTCATCCTTTATGACAATATCTTCCCAGCGGGCGACCGCCTTGAAATCGTGGAAAACAGCAAGTCCCGCGCGGTGCTATCCGACAGTCAGGCGCGTCTGGCTGAAATGCTGCCGACCGAAGTTCCCACATGGTTGCAAGACCGTTACGAGTCTTTCGTTGGCACCTGTGGCGGCGTGTCCGATGGCCCGTCCGATACCGGAATCACCACACCGCCAGCGACAGACGAAAGCTCGGAAACCTGAGCATTTCTTTCGGAATTCCGGTCCGGATACACAATTTCCACAACGCGCGCCGCAGCTTTACCGGCGCGCGTTTTTCGTTAGGGGCATCCGCTGCGCTGCGACATCAGGTATGACAATTTGATGAACACTCTGCCATAGACGTTACGCGGCTTGCAGGTTATACCCTGCCTACCTGCTGCCAATCTCGGAATCTCCCCATGCTGAGTCAGACCAAGCCGTTTCTCTCCCATCCTTTTGACGACGACAAACTGAAAGAGGAGTGTGGCGTATTCGGCGTGATCGGCGTTCAAGACGCTGCCAATTTTGTCGCCCTCGGGCTGCACGCCCTGCAACATCGCGGGCAGGAAGCTGGCGGCATTGTCGCTTATGATCCCGAACACGGCTTCAACAGCGCCCGCCGCTTCGGGTATGTGCGCGACAACTTCACCAAAGCGTCCCTGATGGAAACCCTGCCCGGTTCCAATTCCATCGGACACGTGCGCTATTCCACATCCGGTTCCAAAGGCCAGACGGCGATCCGCGATGTGCAGCCCTTTTTCGGGGAATTTTCCCTTGGCGGTTGCGCCATCGCCCATAACGGCAACCTGACCAATGCGGATTCCCTGCGCAAGGAACTGATCTCGCGCGGGTCGATTTTCCAGTCCTCCTCTGACAGTGAATGTATCATCCACCTGATCGCACGCTCCTACCAATCCACCCTGCCGGAACGGCTGAAAGATGCGCTGCGCCGTGTGGAAGGGGCGTTTTCGGTTATTGCCCAGACCCGTACCAAACTGATCGGTGTGCGCGATGCACTGGGTGTGCGCCCGCTGGTGCTGGGCAAACTCGGGGACGGTTGGGTGCTGTCCTCTGAAACCTGTGCGCTTGACATCATCGGCGCCGAATTCATCCGCGAGGTGGAACCGGGCGAAATGATCATCGCTTCGGCCAACGGCATCGAAAGCTCTTATCCGTTCGAGAAGGCCAAATCACGCCCCTGTATCTTCGAACACGTTTATTTCTCCCGTCCTGACAGCATCCTTGGCGGCCAGTCCGTTTACGAGACCCGTCGCCGCATCGGTGTCGAACTTGCCAAGGAATCACCGGTCGAGGCCGATCTGGTCTGTCCTGTACCGGATTCCGGCACACCTGCGGCCATCGGCTATTCGCAGGAAAGCGGTATTCCTTACGCTATGGGGATCGTGCGCAACCAGTATATGGGCCGCACCTTCATCGAACCGACAGAGCAGATCCGCAACATGGGTGTGCGCCTCAAGCTGAACGTGAACCGCGCCCTGATCAAGGACAAACGGGTCATTCTGGTCGATGACTCGGTGGTTCGGGGAACCACTTCGCGCAAGATCAAGGAAATGATCCTTGATGCCGGTGCCGCCGAAGTCCACTTCCGCATTGCCTCCCCCCCGACCGCATGGCCCTGTTTTTACGGCGTAGACACACCGCAACGGGAAAAACTTCTGGCTGCGACCATGAGCGAGGAGGAAATGCGCCATCATCTTGGCGTGGCGTCCTTGAAATTTGTCACGCTGGACGGGCTTTACCGTGCCTGTGGCGTGGAAGCCGGACGGGACAAGGTTTCACCGGCCTATTGCGATGCCTGCTTCAGCGGAGAGTATCCGATCAAGCCCGTGGACCAGATTGAAAACGGCTTTCTGATGAAAGCAGCGGAGTAAAACGTGACCCAAGCTATTTCTCTTGTTACCGGCGCATCGCGCGGGCTGGGCGCTGCCACGGCCGAAGCTCTGGCGGCCACGGGCCACCATGTGATTGCACTGGCGCGCACCACGGGCGCACTGGAAGAACTGGACGACCGTATTCAGGCCAAGGGCGGCACCTGCACGCTGGTTCCACTGGATGTGAAAGACGAAGAGGCCGTCAAACGCCTGTGCATTTCCGTTCACGAACGTTGGGGCGGACTGGATCTCTGGGTGCATTGCGTCAACCACGCGCCGCCCCTGTCGCCAGCGAACCACGCCGCGCAAAAAGACTGGGATACTACGTTCAACACCAACGTGCGAATGGCACAGCAGCTGATCGTAAACATTGATCCCCTGCTGGAGGCGCGTAAGGGCACCGCTGTCCATTGTGTCGATCCGCGCGGCGGAGAGAAGTTTTTCGCGGCCTATGGCGCATCCAAAGCTGCCCAGAAAGCCCTGTTTGACAGTTGGGCTGCTGAAGGTGCATCGCGGGACCGCAAGGTCATCGGTTTCGAACCGGCCCCGATGCCAACAGCCACACGGGCGCGTTTCTATCCGGGCGAAGACCGTGACGCACTGACACCCTGCGCCACAGAGGCCGCAAGGCTGGTCAGCCTGCTCTGATCCACGTTATCTGAACCGACCGGCTGCAACGCGGGGCAATCCCTCTTCCCTTTCCGGCCGGTTTCCAGCAGACTGTGAAAAAACAGTCCGCAGGCATGGTCGTGAGCACCTCAAAAGTTAAAAATATCCTCTTCCTGTCGATTGAGGATCTGAACGACTGGATCGAGCCGCTGGGCGGCCATCCCGACACGATCACCCCGAATCTGACGCGTCTCGCCGACCGAGCGCAGGTATTCCAAAACGCCTATGCCGAAGCACCGGCCTGTTCGCCAAGCCGCACATCCACCCTGTTCGGGCGGCATCCGTGGTCTACCGGCGTCTATGCCAACAACCACAAATGGCACGATTTTTTCGAACCCGGCGCGCGAAGGTCCCTTGTCGGGCGGTTCCGCGATGCAGGCTTTGAAACCCACGGCGCGGGCAAGGTGTTCCACGTAGCGCCCAAGCATTTCGACCATGACGACTGGACCAGTTACAACGACATCCGGATTGAAGGCTTTGATCCAATCAGCAAGACCCGAAAATCCGGTAAGGTGGGGATTTACACGGATTTCGGCCCTTTGGAAGAAGGCCACCTGCAATATGACGACCACAACACCGACTGGCTCGTAGAACGGCTGCAACCCGAAGCAGCGGGACAGTTCTGGGCGCTGGGGCTGTATCGGCCGCACCTTCCGTTTCTGGTGCAGCAAAAGTATTTCGACCGCTTCCCCGAGGTCATTGCCGATCCACCGGGGTTGGGGCTGAACCGGTTTGATCCGGCCAATACCTCGCTGCATGATCCGCTGCCGGAGTCCGGTAAGATGATCGCCAATGATTCCGCCATGTTACGCCGGATATTGGGGCGCCACGATGAGTATAAAGACCTGCTGAAAGCCTATCTCGCCTCAATCAATTACGCTGATGAATTGCTGGGCAAGGTTCTCGACCGGATGGATAGCTGTGAGCTGTGGGATGATACGCTGGTGGTGCTGTGGTCCGATCACGGCTGGCAGCTTGGCGAAAAACTCGCCTTCCGCAAGTTTACCCTGTGGGAGCGGGCCTTGCGCGTTCCGTTGATGTTCGCAGGCGCCGGTATAGAAGCAGGTGACGTGCACGAACCTGTCACCCTGTGCGACATTGCCCCGACGCTGTTTGCACGCGCAGGGCTGCCCCTGCCTGACCAGTTCGAGGGGCAGGATCTGTCCCCTGCAATAGATCATACAGGCGCAGATTTGCGCGGTCATGCAACCGCGGTCTGGGGGCGCGAGTTCAAAACCGACAGTCCGAAACTGGCGATGTCGGCGCGGTCCCGCAGCCATCGCTATATCCTCTACTGGGATGGCGGAGAGGAACTTTACGATCATCGCAGCGACCCGTTTGAACATGTGAACCTGCTGGCCGATCCGGCAGCGTTAAAGAGCCCCGAACTTGCCGCTGTGCGCGAGGCCCACCAGTTGATGCTGCCCGAAGATTTTGCCATCCCCGTTTCCCCGACCGCCTATCGTGGATAAATCTCGTGGATAAGCCGAACCAGAATATCCTGCTGTTCTCGATCGAGGACCTGAACGACTGGATCGAACCCCTTGGCGGGCATCCCGATACGATCACGCCAAACCTGACGCGATTGGCCAAACGCGCCGCTGTGTTTACCCAAGCCTATAGTCCGGCGCCTGCGTGCTCCCCCGCACGAACCGCAGCGATATTCGGGCAAAATCCTTGGGAAACAGGTGTTTACGAGAACAAGCATAAGTGGCATCACCACTATCCAAAGGGCAAACGGCTGTCCCTGATCGGGCGAATGCGCACGGCCGGTTTTGAAACCCATGGGCTTGGCAAGGTGTTCCATGTCAACAAGCCTCAGTTCGATTATGAAGATTGGGACAGTTTCCCCCAAAGCAATTCCGAACTGTTCCCGCCGATCAGTCGTCTTGCGAAAACCGGCAAGTTCGGCCCTTCGATAGACTTCGGTGCCATACCGGATGGCGACGATCTGTACGACGATGCAAACACCAGTGCGATGATTGCGCGGATGAAACGCGGCAGTCAGGGGCAGTTCTGGGCCTTGGGGCTTTACCGCCCGCACCTGCCCTTCGTGGTGCCGCAGCGGTTTTTTGATATGTTGCCCGACACAGTGGCCAATCCGCCGGGTCTGGGGCAGAACAGTTTCGACCCGTCGGCAGAAGCGCCCCAATCAGGACTTTCCGCCGCCGGAAAAGCCTATGCCAACAGCCGCGCCCAGTTTCGCCGCATCGTCAGCCGAACGGGTGAGTATCAGGATTTTCTGAAAGCCTATCTTGCCTCCGTTGCCTATGCGGACCACCTGCTGGGGCGGGTGCTGGACCATATGGATAACGCGGGACTTTGGGAGAATACGACTCTGTTGCTCTGGTCCGATCACGGGTATCAACTGGGCGAAAAGCTGGCATTTCACAAATTTACCCTGTGGGAACGCTCCTTGCGGGTGCCCTTGATGATTGCGGGACCGCAGATTACAGCAGGACGCTATGACGAGCCGGTGTCGCTGGTTGATATTGCCCCGACGCTGATGGCGGTGGCGGGGCAGCCCCCTGTTCCGCAGTTTTCCGGTCAGAACCTGATGCCGCTGCTGAGAGGTGAATCTCCGGCGTTGCGCGGGTATGCCGGGTCGGTCTGGACGCAGCAGAGCAAGGAGGGTCTGGCACAAACCGCGCTATCCCTGCGCAGCCGGACGCATCGTTATATCTTCTACTGGGACGGTTCGGAAGAGCTTTACGATCACCGCAATGATCCGTTCGAGCATAACAACCTGCTGGCCGGAGGCACCGGTAGCACCCGTGCGTTGTCACTACGCGAAGAGTTTATGGCGCTCCTGCCTGCGGACATGGCAGAGCCTGCCAACTGATCCCGCCGGAGCCCGAGAGTTCGGGAGCCTCCGGCGGGGATATTTTAGGCCAGAAGAAGCCGGTTCAAGACTTGGGTTTGACGCCCCGTCCGGCTTCCTTGCTGTAGCGGCCTTCAAGGTGTTTGTTCAGCTTGGTAACTTTCTTTTCTTTCTTGTCCCGATACGGGTTCTTGTCGGACTGGCTGCGCATATACAGGCGGATCGGTGTGCCAGCCATATCAAGATCAGCCCGCAAGCCATTGATAAGATAACGGTTATAGCTGTCCGGCACCAAATCGGGATGGGAGCACATGATCACGAAACTTGGCGGTCTGGTCTTAACCTGTGTCATGTAGCGCATGCGGATGCGGCGACCGCCCGGGGCGGGCGGCGGGTGCGCCTCCAGCATGCCGGTCAGCCAGCGGTTCAGGCGTGCCGTGCTGATCCGGCGGTTCCAGACCTTATGGGCGCTCAGGATTGCGGCGTGCAGCCGGTCCAGCCCCTTGCCGGTCCGTGCGGAAACCGTCACCATCGGCGCGCCGCGCAACTGGGGCAGCAGCCGCGTAAAGCTTTCCCGCAGTTCCTTCAGCTTGGCCTGTTTGTCGTCTTCCAGATCCCATTTGTTCACCGCAACCACAACAGCGCGACCTTCCCGTTCAGCAAGATCGGCAATGCGCAAGTCCTGCTGTTCAAAGGGAATATCCACATCAAGCAGCACAACCACCACTTCGGAGAATTTGACCGCGCGCAGACCGTCAGAGACCGAGAGCTTTTCCAGTTTCTCCTGCACTTTGGCCCGTTTGCGCATACCTGCCGTATCCCAGATGCGGAAGGGAATGCCGTCCCATGTGGCATTGGTGGAAATCGCATCGCGGGTGATCCCTGCTTCGGGGCCGGTTAGCAGCTTGTCCTGACCCAGAATTTTATTGATCAGGGTGGATTTACCGGCGTTCGGACGCCCCACCACCGCGATTTGAAGCGGTTTGGAGGTAGAATAGGTAATCTCGACATCTTCGTCTTCGAAGTCTTCATCCAGATCCGATACATCGACCTCGATTTCCGGTTCGATCTCGCGCCCTGCAAATTCTTCGGCGTAAGGTTCCAGCATCCGCAACAGATCGTCCAGACCTTCGCCGTGCTCTGCAGAGAGTTGCACCGGTTCGCCGAGTCCCAGTGAAAACGCATCGTAATATCCGGTTTCACCGGCCTTGCCTTCAGCCTTGTTGGCCGCAAGGATCACCCGCGCGGATTTCTTGCGCAGGATTTCGGCGAAAACCTGATCCGCAGGCATGACACCGGCGCGGGCGTCCATCATGAACAGACAGACATCGGCCATTTCCACGGCCCGTTCCGTCAGCATCCGCATCCGCCCTTGCAGGCTCTCGTCGGTGGCTTCTTCCAGACCGGCGGTGTCGATTACTGTGAAGCGCAGCGGGCCAAGGCGGGCATCGCCTTCGCGGAGGTCGCGCGTGACACCCGGCTGATCGTCTACCAGCGCGAGTTTGCGTCCAACCAGACGGTTGAACAGGGTGGATTTACCAACGTTGGGACGCCCGACTATGGCCAGCGTAAAAGACATGACTAGAAACCTGTGTATGGGTTGAAACCGCGCTCTAACGGATCACAACCCTCTTGGAAAGGCTTATTGATAGGCGTGCAACTGGCCATTGGCCGAGAAAATGTAGAATTTGCCGCCCGCGACAGCCGGTTGGGAAGCCGCACCACCGGGAATTTCCACGGTTCCGGTTAATGTGCCATTCACCGGATCATAGCTGCGCAACAAGCCGTCGCTGCCAGCGACCCAAAGCTGTCCGCCCGCCAGAACCGGCCCGAAATAGGCATAGGTTGCGCGTTTGCGGCGATCCCGTTCCTGTTTGAAATCAGGCAGTTCCGCAGACCAGACTTCACTTCCGTCCGAAGCGTTCAGGCGCTTGACTGCAAATCTGTCGGTGATCATGAAGATTGCGCCACCCGCAGGCCAGACCGGAGAATAGGAACCGTCTTTGGCGGTCCAGAGCCTGTCGCCAGAGCGCCGGTCAAGGGCTGCAAGACGGCCCGACTGGTTCGCAACATAAAGTGTCGTACCGTCAATCACCGGATCGCCGGAAATGTCGGAAACAAGATTACGTGCATGTCCCTTATTGCTTCCGGTAACGGTGGCAGTCCATGCCCGCAGCCCGTTGCTGGTAACTGCGCCCACGATTTCACCCGATGCAAAAGGCAGAACCGCCAGTTTACCGGAAGCAGCAGGCGCCCCTGCCCCGGCGATGCCAGAGGTGTCGCCCGGACTGATCTGTTGCCACAGCAAGCGCCCGTTTGAAATATCCAGTCCGATTGCAACGTTGTTACGGGCAACCGCTACAACCACATCGCCCACGATGAGCGGATCGCTGGAAATGGCGCCCGTCATCTGGTGACGCCAGCGGATATTCCCTGTGGTCGCATCCGCCAGAATAACTTCGCCGTGGCCTGTCGTAACCGCCAGCAGACCGTTGGCATAAACCACGCCACCACCGGACACCTCGCCTTTTTTCTCGTTCGGCGGGGTCAGATCGCGGGACCAGACAGGCTGGCCTGTCAGGCTGAACGCTTGTAACGAACCGGCAGAATCCATTGTGTAAACGCGGCCGCCGCCAACGACAGGGCTGGCCGTAATGGCATTCTTGCGGCTGTTGCCGGCACCGATCCCGACGCTCCAGACCCGCGACAGGCTGCGCCCGAGTGCAGGATGGCGGATCAGATGCTGGGCAGAACCATTGCGATGGGTCCATTCACTGTTCACGGCTGGCGACTGTAGTGCGAGTTTGTCAACGCGCACAGTTTCGGCTTCTGCACCTTCGGGAAGGAACGGTTCACGCAGGTCAAGACGCTCCCCCGGCAGGGGTGGTTCCTGTTGGGAACAGGCCACAAGCGCGGTTCCAAGCAACAGAGATGCTGTCAGGGCACGTCCGAATTTGCCCGTTGCTGTTATTTTACGACTGCTTACCACTTGCTCGGCCCCGATCTTTCATTGATCCTGTTGTAACTGTAATTGTGCCGCTTTTTACTCGGAAAGCAATTGGGACAATGCCGGAATTTCCGCTCCCAAAGCCACCAGCACCTGGGATGCTCTGTTTCGCAACGCGTCTGTAGCCTCGCTATCCTGCACCAATTCGGAATAGAGCGCGATTGCCGTTTCGTTGTCATCGGCGGCCAAAGCGGAAATTGCCTGCTGCTCCAGTGCCAGCGGACGATAAATCGCCCCCGGCGCGGCCAGTGTTTCCAGTTCGGCTGCGCGGGCTGAAACATCCATTTCTGCACCTTGCAGGATCACGGATTTCAGCCGCGCAAGTTCGGTGTAAACCGGTCCTGCATCGCTCGTGGCAACGGCATCATAGGCGGCAACAGCCCCATCCACGTTACCGGCCTCTGCCAGTTCGGCGGCACGGCGCAACTGTACGATGACTGCGGCCGGACCCGATTCGTCTGTCAGCGCAGCCAGCGCATCAGCGCGCGCCGCAGGGTCTTCGGCATCCAGAGCGGCGGCGAACTGGTCGCCACGGGCCTGTGCATCAGACGCAAGGCTGGCTTTTTGCCATTCCAGAAAACCTGTCACGCCGACGGCACCAACCACCAGCACAACGGCTATCCAGCCGTATTTGCGCACGTATTTATACAATTGGTCGCGCCGAACTTCCTCGGTGACTTCTTCAATAAAGGAATCGCTATCGCTCACAGTTGTCTCCTGACCCGAATTCGGGCGGACAATACTGCGAAGCGGGCAAGTTTGCCAAGGCGCATTTGCAACAACTGCCCCCTTCGGACCGGAAACGGCCATTTGACGCACAAGCTTGCCTTGTCAGAAAGGGCTCCCCCCCCTATTCAGAGAGCACTGCTTATTTACGCCAGTCGCTGCGCAAAGGGTGCCGCGATGCAAAGAGGTTTCAACATGCGCTTTACCCCGTTGCTGACAGCCGCGCTCGTCTGCGCCTTCACATATATGCTTATCCTGGAGCGGGATGCCTTGCTGGCCTTTGCCGGTGCAGAGACAGAGCCACCTGTCGAAGAAACCGTTGAACAGCGTATCGAGGACAAACCGCCGGTCTCTGTGCTGGTTCTGAAATCCGAGGCCCAGCCGGTGGCCCGCGGTATCGTGCTGCGCGGGCAGACGGCTGCTTTCCGCCTGTTGGACGTAAAGGCCGAAACCAGCGGTCAGGTGATTTCACCGCCCCTGCGTGCGGGAACACTTGTCGGTGAGGGAGAGTTGCTGTGTGAACTTGATCCGGGCACCCGCGAGGCAACACTGGCAGAGGCCGAAGCGCGGCTGGCCGAAGCGCAGGCTAACAACAATGTCTCCGCCAGTCTGGTGCAAAAAGGCTATGCCTCGGAAACCACCGCGATTTCCCGTGTGGCGGCCCTTCAGGCAGCACAGGCTGTGGTCGAACGGGCCAAAAAGGAACTGGAGCAGTTGGAAATCCACGCGCCATTCTCCGGCTTGCTGGAATCCGACACCGCGGAATTTGGCGCTTTGCTTCAAACCGGCGGCACCTGTGCACGGGTGATCGCGCTTGATCCGATAAAACTGGTGGGCTACGCCACGGAACAGCAGGTCCAGCGCATTTCTGTCGGCGGTCCGGCGGGGGCGCGGTTGATCGGAGGACAAGAGGTTCGCGGCAAGCTGACCTTCATCTCGCGCAGTGCCGATCCGCTGACCCGCACCTTCCGTGTCGAAGTGACAGTCCCGAACGAAGATCTCTCTATCCGCGATGGTTCAACGGCTGAAATCTATATTGCCCTGCACGGGGAAACCGGCCACCTGCTGCCCCAATCCGCCCTGACCCTGAACGATCACGGCCAGTTGGGTGTGCGCATTGTGGACGGCAAAACAGCGGAATTCACCGGCGTTACGATCCTGAATGAAAGTCCCGACGGCGTCTGGGTCGGTGGCCTGCCGGAACAGGCCGAAGTGATCATCGTCGGGCAGGAATACGTTGTGAGCGGCAGACGCGTCACCGTCACCTATCAGAAAGATGCGTCATGATCGGCATCGTTGACTGGGCTTCCGCCCGCGCGCGGATGATCTTTGCACTGATTGCCCTGTCCCTTGGTGCGGGGACGTTTTCCTATGTGAACCTGCCCAAAGAAGGCGAACCGGATATCGACATTCCGGCACTGTTTGTTTCAGTGCCCTTTCCCGGTATTTCGGCGGAGGACAGCGAAAAACTGCTGGTCAAACCGCTGGAAAGCAAGCTGCGCGATCTGGACGGGCTAAAGAAAATCTCTGGCACTGCGGCAGAAAACTACGGCGGCGTTGCGCTGGAATTCGAATTCGGCTGGGACAAATCCGCCACCATTGCGGATGTACGGGACAAGGTTAATCAGGCGCAGGCCGATTTCCCCGAAGATGCGGAACAGCCCACCATCAACGAGATCAACTTTTCAGAGTTTCCGGTGCTTGTGGTGTCCCTGTCCGGTGCGATCCCCGAACGTACTTTGCTGCGTGTTGTCAAAGACTTGCAAGACAAGGTAGAAGCCCTGACGCCGGTATTGGAAGCCGGTCTTGCGGGGCATCGGGACGAAATGCTGGAGGTTCTGATCGACCCGCTGAAACTGGAAGCCTACAACGTTACCGCCGGAGAGTTGATCAACGTTGTCACCAATAACAACCAGTTGATCGCTGCGGGCGAAGTGGAGACCGCAAATGGGGCGTTCTCGGTCAAGATCCCCTCTGCCTTTGATGAACCGCAGGATGTTTACAATCTTCCCGTTAAAGTTAACGGCGATCGGGTTATCACCCTTGGGGATCTGGCGGAAATCCGTCTGACCTTTGAGGATCAGGTCGGCACCGCGCGCTATAACGGGCAAACCACCGTGGCCTTGCAAGTGGTAAAGCGCAAGGGCACAAACCTGATCAACGCGGTGCAACTCGTGCGGGACACGGTGGAGGCTGCACAGCAGGAGTGGCCACAAGAACTGAGCGACAGTATCACGGTCAGCTACTCCATGGACGAAAGCACCAATGTGGCTGATATGGTCAGCCAGCTTGAAGCATCGGTCCTGACCGCTGTGGCACTGGTGATGATCGTGGTATTGGCCGCCCTTGGCGTCCGTTCCGCTCTGTTGGTGGGCTTTGCCATCCCGACGTCTTTCCTGCTGTCTTTTGCGATTATGGCTGTGGCGGGAATTTCGATTTCAAACATCGTTATGTTCGGTCTGATCCTTGCAGTGGGGATGCTGGTGGACGGGGCTATCGTGGTGGTCGAATATGCCGATAAGGAAATCTCCCGCGGGACTGGCCCTATGCGGGCCTATACGGCGGCGGCAAAACGGATGTTCTGGCCGATCGTGTCCTCCACTGCCACCACGCTCTGCGCGTTTTTGCCAATGTTGTTCTGGCCGGGCGTTCCGGGCGAATTTATGGGCAACCTGCCTGTGACGCTGATCTTTGTTCTGTCTGCTTCCCTGCTGGTGGCGCTGGTTTATCTGCCTGTTGTGGGCGGCGTAGCGGGGCGTATATCGGCCATTCTGGGACGGATATCCGCATGGCTGCGCGCAAGGGTACATTGGGCATTGCGCCTTGTTATGATGGCGCTAAGCGCGGTGATCCTGTTCAACGGCATTCTGATGCTGTTGCGGGGCGAAATGGCCGGAGCTGTAGTTGCCGTGCTGTTCGGCTGTCTGGCTCTGGCGGCAACGGGCGGATCGCTTGGCCCGAGGCAAAAGAAAAAGAAAATAAAAGCCGGTTACAAACGCTCTGCCTTCGGGTGGGTCATCCACCTGATCGCGGGCAATCCGGTGATGCCTTTGGTGACAATCGGTGCAACCATTTTCTTTGTGATTTCCGTGTTCGGATACTTTGGAACACACTCCAAAGGTGTTGAATTCTTTGTAGAAACCGAACCGGAACGGGCGATTGCCTATGTGCGGGCCCGTGGCAACCTCAGCCTTGAGGAAAAGGACAGTCTGGTCCGTCAGGTGGAAGCCGAAATCATGCAGGTGGACGGTGTTGAAAGCCTGTTTGCCTTTGCAGGTGAAGGCGGGTTAAACCAGAACACCGGCGGTGCGATTGCCCCGACCGACAGTATCGGACAGGTGCAGATCGAACTGGTTAAATGGACGGAACGCCCCCGCGGGTCAGGCAATGACATTCTGAACCGGATCAACGAGCGTCTGAAAACCGTACCTGGCATTCAGGCCGAAATTTCCGAAGCCGCCATGGGCCCCGCGTCCGGCAAACCGCTGAACCTGCGGGTGACGGGGGACAACTGGGAAGACTTGCAGGCGGCAGCGGATACCGTGCGGCGCAAGTTCGACAATACTGCGGGATTGATCAAGATCGAGGACACCCGACCCCTGCCCGGTATCGATTGGCAGATTGACGTGGATGTGGAACAGGCGGGACGCTATGGCGCGGATGTTCTGTCTGTGGGCGCGATGGTCCAGCTTGTCACCCGTGGCCTGATGCTTGACACCATGCGCGTGGACAGTTCGGATGATGAAATCGAAATCCGCGTGCGTCTGCCAGAGAACGACCGGTTGCTGTCTACCATCGACACGCTGCGGGTGCGGACCGCGTCGGGTTTGATCCCTCTCAGCAATTTCATCACCCGCACGCCGGTGGACAAACTCGGCCAGATCGACCGCTTTGACACCAAACGCTACTTTGACATCAAGGCAGATGTGGAAAGCGGGTTGTTTGTGGATGCCGACGGCGCCTTTGTTTCTGCCGATACCGAAGGGGCAAAGCCGCTGAACGGTAATGTTGCGATTGAAGCGATGACAAAATGGCTGGAAGAAGACAACCCGCTGCCGCCAAGCGTGGAATGGTCATGGCAGGGCGACCAGCAGGATCAGGCGGAATCGGAAGCCTTCCTTGGCAAGGCTTTTGCCGGTGCGCTCGGCCTGATGTTCGTAATCCTGCTGGCCCAGTTCAATTCGATCTATAACTCTGTTCTTGTTCTGCTGGCCGTGGTTCTGTCCACCACAGGCGTTCTGATCGGGATGCTGGTCATGGACCAGACCTTTTCAATCATTATGACAGGCACGGGGATTGTGGCGCTGGCAGGAATTGTGGTGAACAACAACATTGTTCTGATCGACACCTATCAGGAATACGCGGAATACATGCCCCGCCTTCAGGCCATTGTGCGCACAGCCGAGGACCGTATCCGCCCGGTCCTGCTGACCACGATCACAACGATGGCGGGACTTGCGCCGATGATGTTCGGACTGTCCATCGACTTTTACAACGGCGGTTATTCCATAGATGCACCAACCGCGCTGTGGTGGAAGCAACTTGCTACTGCTGTGGTCTTCGGGCTTGGCATTGCAACGGTTCTGACGCTGGTGTTCACGCCTTCCATGCTGGCACTTCGGGTCTGGTTTACGACCGGAGCCTATAGCGCTGGCGCACTGGCTGGTACGCTGCTTGGCGGACGGGGTACACGTATCGCAAAGGACCGCAGACAGCGTAAACAGGCGCGTCACGCCAGCACAGGGGAAATCCACTGGGATGAAGCGGTGGAAGGCCCTGCCCCTGTGACAGAGCTTTCCGCCAGCCCCGAACCGCCCCTCAAAGCGGCGGAATAAAAAAGGCTTTCGCAGAAACGAAAAAGCCCCCGCCCGAGCATCCACTCCGGCGGGGGCTTTTGTTCGGCCAGCTTTTGATCCGTTTAAGCGACTGCGCTGCCTTCCTCGTCCTGTTCGGAAAGTTGGCGCTGCCACATGCTGTAGTAACGCCCGCCCGCGGCGACCAGTTGATCATGTGTGCCCTGTTCCACCACGACGCCTTTTTCCAGAACCACGATAAGGTCCGCATCCACCACAGTGGACAGGCGGTGCGCGATTGTAATCACCGAACGGCCCTGCCCCATGGCGCGAAGGCTTTCCTGAATGTCCCGTTCTGTTTCTGTGTCAAGCGCCGAGGTCGCCTCGTCCAGCAGCAGGATCGGCGGGTTCTTAAGCAGGGTCCGCGCGATACCGACCCGCTGCTTTTCACCGCCTGACAGCTTCAGCCCCCGTTCCCCGACAGCCGTGTCATAAACTTCGTGCAGGGATTCCACAAAGTCGTGGATCTTGGCGGCTTTGGCCGCAGCGATCACATCCTCCCGTGTCGCCCCTTCGCGCCCGTAGGCAATGTTATAGCCGATGGTGTCATTGAACAGGACCGTGTCCTGCGGCACCATCCCGAGAGCGTCGTGCAGGCTGTCCTGTGTCACGTCCCGCAAGTCCTGACCGTCAATCTTGATCGAACCGCCATTCACATCGTAAAACCGGAACAACAGCCGCCCGATGGTGGACTTGCCCGAACCGGACGGTCCCACGACTGCAACCGTCTGCCCCGGTTTCACCACCAGATCGAGAGATTGCAGGATCTGGCGCTCTCCGTTGTAGCCGAATTCCACCCCTTCAAAGCGGATCTCGCCGCCCGTCACTTCCAGATTCTTCGCGTCCGGCTTGTCGGTCACTTCGGAGGGTTGTTCCAGAAGGTCGAACATCTCGCCCATGTCCACCAGTGCCTGACGGATTTCACGGTACACGGTGCCAAGGAAGTTCAGCGGCATGGTGATCTGGATCATATAGGCGTTGACCATCACGAAATCGCCCACCGTCATCTGCCCGTTCTGCACCCCGACCGCCGCCATCACCATGACGATCACCAGTCCGGTCGAGATAAAGAAAGACTGGCCGAAGTTCAGGAAGGACAGGGAATAAGCGGTCTTGAGCGCGGCGCTCTCATAGTTCTTCATGCTTTCGTCGTAGCGGGCGGCCTCGCGCTTTTCGGCGCCGAAATATTTCACCGTTTCGAAATTCAGCAGACTGTCGATCGCCTTCTGGTTGGCGTCCGTATCCTGATCGTTCATTTCCTTGCGTATCTGGACCCGCCATTCCGTGACCTTGAAGGTGAACCAGATGTAAAGCCAGATCGTCACAACCACGACAGCCAGATACCAGACATCAAAGACCACAAACAGGATTGCACCGATCAGCACCAGTTCCAGTATCAGCGGACCGATGGAAAACAGCAAAAAGCGCAGCAGGAAGTCTACGCCTTTAACACCCCGTTCGATAATCCGGCTCAGCCCTCCGGTCTTGCGGGTAATGTGATAGCGCAGTGACAGCGCGTGCATGTGTTCAAAAGTTTCCAGTGCCAGCTTGCGCAGCGCGCGCTGCCCGACGCGGGCAAAAATCGCATCGCGCAGCTGGTTGAACCCCACAGCCAGCAGACGCAGTCCGCCGTATGCCACCGTCAGGCCCACAGCCCCCATCGCCAGCATCAACGCAGGTGGCGCTTCTTCGGCCACAGGTGCCAGTGCATCCACCGCCGCCTTGTAGAAGAACGGCGTCACAACGGCGACCAGACGGGCGATGACCAGCACCACAAGGGCAGCCACAACACGCGTC
This sequence comes from Paracoccaceae bacterium, assembly GCA_018223125.1. Lineage (GTDB taxonomy): Bacteria > Pseudomonadota > Alphaproteobacteria > Rhodobacterales > Rhodobacteraceae > Amylibacter. The sequence goes on from JAAEZA010000008.1 coordinate 52,899, forward strand.
TTGATTTCCGGTTTGTCGCTCGGCCACAGGTACGGCATCACCTTTCGGATCGTACGCATCCCGCTTTCGCGATCGATGTCAGAGGTGGTGATAGTGGATTTTCGCATGGGGAAGCCTTCTCGTGAAGGCTTCTAGATAGTTCGCAGCAACCGGATTGACCAGAGCAGGCGGCGCTTAATTTGGCGCTGCCCCTTCGGGCAGGTCAAATACCTGTCCCGGATAGATCAAATCCGCGTCTCTGATCCGGTCCCTGTTGGCGCGGAAGATCTGGACATATTTCACTCCGTCGCCGTAGCGGTTTTCAGCGAGCGCCCAAAGCGTATGCCCCGGCTGTACCACTACTGTGGATTTTTCCGGCGCGTTGCGCGCGGCGGCCGCCAGTTCTGCCGGTGCCTCCCGTTTGAAGGGACTTTCAACGCGGGATAGCACATCTCCGGCCTTGCTGATCTGATCTACCCGCAAGGTGTGGACACCCTCATCCACCGCAGGCAAGGTCACACGCCAGTTGCCATCCTGTAGAACGGGTTCAGTCTGCACAGGCTGGTTGTCGACATAGACGCGCACGAACTGTTCCCCGCTACCGCGCCCTGCGAGCACGACTGCACCGCCCTGATCATAGGAAATGGTATCAAGGCTCAACGGATCGTCAGACAGTTCTTCGGGCACCACCGGTTGGCCCGGCTGGATCACGGCAGCCCCTTGGGTATCCGCAACGACAATGGTCGGAGAGGTTTCCGGCGTATCCGGTTGCGGGGGCACCACCAGCACCGTTTGCGGGGAGGTGGATACCACATCCCCGTCGCGCAGTTCCTCCAGCCCCATGGTCTGCGGATTGTCACCCGCCGGCAATTGCACAATGGCCACGAAAGAGCCGCTCTGATCCGCCCGCACGGTTTCCAGCGGGGCATTTCCCAGCGTCACCTGCACCTCTGCGCCGGGGGCTGCTTGTCCCGCGATGACGGTGGCACCACTATTATCAACCCGCACCAGATCAAATCTCGGTGCGACAACGGTTGGATCAGGCTGCGCCGCGTCAGATAGCACTTCTGGTACCGCACCGGGTTCGGATACATTTTCTGCCACATCTGTCGAAAACGTTTCTTCCGGTTCCGCAACATCACCTTGCACAAGGGTCTCAGTGGTGTCTTCCAGCGCTGACGTATCGGTTTCGTCCACAGGACCAACGGCTTCACTGCCAACGGCTGTAACAGAGGTTTCTTTCCCATCAGAGGCGTCGAGGTTTTCAGCCGTTTCCTGTGTCACCGGCGCAGGTTCGGTCTTTGGTAAGTCAATTACTGGTGCCTCTGCCCCTCCGCTTTCTGCAATAGCTTCCGGTTCTGACAAAGCGGGCGCGCTGTCTGCTGCCGCCGGCTCCCGCGGTGTGGCAGGAGATGTATTGCTGTCTTCAGCAGCCCGGCCGGCAGTGTCGACCGTTTCCCCGACCTTGACGGACTCCTCCCCCACGAAGCCGAAATCGGCAGGTTCGTCAGTCGCTCCATCTGTCACTACGACAAGCGGCTTGGCCGGTTCGGTCGCTTCGTTTTCCGCGGCAGTGCCAGAGGCAACCATCGTGTCTTGCTCATTCGCAGGTTGGGGAGCCGTCTCTTGCGTAGCCGCTTCTTCCCGTGCGGGAACCAGTTCCGGTGGCAGCGGATCCCGAAGAAATACCATCAAGGCCATTATTATGGCGAGCGTCACACCCGCGATGGCAATCTGGATCGGGACGGAAATGGAAGGCAGCTTGGACATGGATCTTGGTCTTCTCGGGGCAGCGTTTTGCCGTTTAACCGGCTCAGGACCGTGATACACTATGGAAACCCAATCTCAAAATACCAATAACAAAGAGTCTCCAATGTCCCTGAATACCCAAAACCTCTCTGTCTGCGTCTTCTGCGGTTCCCGTTTCGGAAGTGATCCGGCCTACAAACAGGCGGCCATCGACCTTGGCACCGGCCTGGCGGACCGTAACATGCGACTTGTTTACGGCGCTGGTGACGTCGGCCTGATGGGGGCTGTGGCCACAGCGGCGCAAAAGGCCGGAGGCGAAACCTTCGGCGTCATCCCCGAACACCTGTTGAATTGGGAGGTTGGCAAGCGGGACCTGTCCTCTTTCGTTGTCACCGAAACCATGCACGAACGCAAAAAGGTGATGTTCAAGAACTCCGACGCGATCGTGGTCCTGCCCGGCGGTGCCGGATCACTGGACGAGTTTTTCGAGGTACTGACATGGGCGCAACTGAAGCTGCACGCCAAACCGATCATTCTGGTAAATGTGGACGGCTACTGGGATCCGCTTTTGACACTGGTGGATCACACAATCGAAAAAGGCTTTGCCGACGCCAGCCTGAAACAGTTGTTTGTGGTGGATGATACGGTTGAGGCCGTTCTGAACCGTCTGTCGCCTGCGGAATAAATCGTGACAGCGGCGCGGGTGCCCCCGCGCCGCAAGATTACTGGTGCCATCAGGTCAGGCGGCCAGTTCTTTCTTAACGATGTCCTCGATCTCGTCCAGCGGATGGTTGGTCAGGGTCTTCGCAATCTCGCCGATCACTTTGTCTGACACCTCCGAATGGATCTGGCCGCGCAATTCGCCCAGAATATTGGGCGCTGCCACCAGCACCAGATGCTTGAATTGCCCCTTATGGGCCCGTTTGTACAACATATCGGCCAGTTGCGCGGCGAAGCGTTCTTTTTCCAACTCGTGAAAATCCGTGTCATCCAGCGCAGACCGCTGCCCGTGGCCCACATCCGGCATCCGGCCCGGACGGTTGGCGGCCTGTTCACGGTGCGGGGGATTGTCCTGTTCTTCCTTGCGCACGACCTGCAAATGGGGATCTTCTCCGTCCGTCTGGTTTTCCAGAAACAACGCCTTCTCGCCATCCGCGATAAGCACCCAAGTCCCGTTCTTCAGTTCAGCCATGTGATCCTCCTGTGTTTTGCTGGTTCACAAAACCAACGCGCAGGGCAGCACAAGGTTGCACGAAAAAACCCGCCTCCGAAGAAACGGAAGCGGGCCTTTAGAAACTGTCATGGCGCAGGGATGCGCCCTGCTGCTTACATGCGGCTTGCGACGTTTTCCCAGTTCACCAGTTTGTCGAGGAAGTTCGACAGGTAAGCCGGACGCTTGTTACGGAAGTCGATGTAATAAGAGTGTTCCCAGACGTCACAGCCCAAAAGTGCAGTCTGACCAAAGCACAGCGGGTTCACACCGTTTTCGGTTTTCGTCACCTTCAGACCGCCGTCTTTGTCCTTAACCAGCCAGGCCCAACCGGAGCCGAACTGACCCGCACCAGCGGCAGAAAATTCTTCCTTGAATTTGTCTACAGACCCAAAGCTGTCATTCAGGGCGGCTTCCAGTTCGGAAGGCATCTTGCTTTCGCCCGGAGACATCATTTCCCAGAACTGGTTGTGGTTCCAAAGCTGGCTGATGTTGTTGAAAATGCCGTTTTGGGCAACAGAAGACGCATCATATGTACCGGTGATGATGTCTTCGAGGGACTTGCCCTCCCACTCGGTTCCGGCAATCAGCTTGTTGCCGTTGTCCACATAGGCTTTGTGGTGCAGGTCGTGGTGGTATTCCAGTGTTTCCTTGGACATGCCGGCGTCTGCCAGAGCATCGTGCGCATAGGGAAGATCGGGAAGTTCAAAAGCCATGGTATCCTCTTTCTGTTTATTCATGCCAAAGCAGACCTTTGGCGTCGGGGTGACTATATATCGCTTCACCTGACGGTAAAAGCTGTGTTTTGACTATCTCTAGTGCGTTGAAATTGTTTTGCAAACCAATTCCAACATTTGCATCGCACGGCGGGTTCAAAGTTTTCAACACGCTTCTTAATGCACCTTTCAAAGGCCCTAGGGATCAATCAATTGCTCCAGTCGTGTGCTCGTTTCAACACAGGCGCCTTTCGCGGAGAAGAAGGTGTTCAAACCACCCGGGCTGGCGCGCAGAAGAATCTTGTTTCCGCCGCGCAACAAGGTTGCGTGGAAAGTGATTGGCAGCGCTCCGGTGCCTGCAAAATCCCTGCTGGGGCGGGCGTTGGGATTTTGGTAGCGCCCGGACTTCCATCCCAGTGATACGCGGACCGAATTGGCTGTGGCGATGTTGGCCTCGGCCATCTCGCCCTTGATCGAATAGGTGATCGGGTCATAGGTCCGTGCCGTCTTGGCCCCTTCGACGATCTCGAACACCAGTTTATCTGGCGTCCAACCGCTGTTCCTGCCATCCTTGAGCGCACAATTATACGTCTGTGCTCCAAGCGGAGAAGCCAGAAGGAACGCGGCGAAGCAGGTCAGGTGTAAAACACTTTTCATACCCGACAACCTAGCGCCCCGTTGTATAAAGCCAAGCCCTATTGCTGGCTCAGACAGGTAAAGCAGCAATGGCCACGCGGCGCCCTTCGGATAGCAGAATGTTGTAGGTACGACAGGCGCTCGGGCTGGACATGACTTCTGCGGCGACACCGGCCTCTTCCAACGTTTCCCGCAGAGCAGGCGGCAAAGGCGCGATGTCCGCCCCTGTACCCACAAAAAGAATGTCGTAACTGTCCGCAAGGGCCAAAAGCGGCGCGGGATCATCCAGCCCTTTCCATTCCGCGAGTCCCTTTGCGCTAAGCAGCAGCGCCCCGTCACGGGGCTGGTCTTCGACGCGGAAAAATCCCGGACCATAAGCGTCTACAGGGGGCTGTCCGTCAAAGGTTACTTCGGTAAATTTCATCGACTGTCTCCTGTCGTTGCGGGGTGTTAGCCCCAGACCGGCAGCCCCATCAGGGCCGAAACGGTTATTACAATAAAGGCTGCTGCCCGATACAGGTTTTCCCGCGCAGGATCAAACAGGGCCGCACCGACAGCCGTTCCCGCAATATAAGGCAGCAGGGCCAGAAAGCCGATGAAGATCGCGTCCCAGCCCAACACGCCCTGTAATCCCAGCACCGGAAAAATCGCAAGATCCGCCAGCAGCAGATACAGGATCAAATTGGCGCGCACGGTTTCGGCTGGCAGGCGGCTTGCCATATAAAGCACCGTGACGGGCGGGCCGGGCAATCCGGCCACACCACCAAGGAAGCCGCCAATCCCGCCGGTAATTGCAATCACCGGCTTGGTCAGGCGGCCTGTGTAGCGCACGCCGGACAGAAGAACGAGAACGCAGGCCAGCGTGCTGACCGACACTACGTAACGGTAGGTGTCCGAATCTATCCGCACCAGAAAGTACAGGCCCAATGGCAGCATCAGAACCAACCCCACCCCCAGCAAGGCCACATCGCGGGGCTGGCCCTTGCGCAGGGCGCTTGGCACCATGGGCAGCGGCCCGAACAGATCCATTGCCAGCAGCGAAACAAGCGCCGTGACCGGACTGACCACCGCACCGGCAAAGGGCAGATAGACCATCGCAGTGCCAAATCCGGTGAAGCCGCGCACCACACCGGCAATGGCAGCCCCCAGAAGCAGCCACCACAGATCGGGCAGCTGCAAAAGCTCTGTCAGGGTTGGCACGTCAGGCGTCGATGTTGGCGAACTGGTTGCCAGACGTATTATCAGGCTTGGATTTATCCCGTGTCACACCAAGGCGCAGCAACACGCTGGAGGCGACAAACACCGAGGAATAAGTCCCCACCAGAACCCCCCAGATCATCGCAAAAACGAAACCGCGGATCACGTCGCCGCCCAGTACAAACAGGGAAATCAGCGCAATCAGCGTTGTTACAGAGGTCATGACCGTCCGGCTGAGCGTTTCGTTGATGGACAGGTTCAGAACCTCTTGCAGTGGCGTCGTTTTGAACTTGCGCAGGTTTTCCCGCACGCGGTCAAACACAACCACAGTATCGTTCAGGGAATAGCCCACAATCGTCAGCAACGCTGCGATAATGGCCAGATCGAACTTGATTTGCAGCAGGCTGAACACACCGATTGTCAGCGTGACGTCATGGATAAGTGCCAGAACCGCCCCCACCGAAAACTGCCACTCGAACCGCAGCCAGATGTAGAACAGCACCGCAAGCACCGCGAGAACAACAGCCTCGATTGCCGTCCAGACCAGCTCTCCGGAAACTTTCGGCCCGACACTTTCCACCGACGGAAAGGTTATCGTGCTGTCTGCTTCGGTCAGTGCGGCTTTTACCGCCTGAATGGTTTCGTTGGTGATCGCCTGCGCACCCTCCTGTGCCTGAATGCGGATTTGCGCCACGTTCAGATCTGGGCGGGTCGGGTCGGTGACTTCGGTGATGGAAATATCACCAAGGTTCAGCGGCGTCAGCGCATCGCGATACGCCCCCACATCTACGGCGACGTCACTGTCGGTGCGGATCGTTGTACCGCCTCTGAAGTCGATACCGTAGTTCAGCCCCATCGTCAGGAACAGCACAACAGATGCCACCATAGCGAAAGCAGACAGACCCACCGTGATGTAGGTGATGCCGAAGAAGTTGATCTTGGTGTTTTCGGGAACCAGTTTCAAACGCATGTCTCTTGCTCCTTCAAACTTCGATTGTCTTTGGACGACGGTATTGCATCCAGGTAGAGATCAGCAGCCGCGTCACCCAGATTGCCGTAAAGACAGAGGTCACGATGCCAAAGCCAAGGGTGATGGCAAAGCCGCGCACCGGACCGGAGCCCATAACGAAAAGGATCACAGCGGCAATCAGTGTGGTGATATTCGCATCCACAATGGCCGAAAAGGCCCGCTCGTAGCCCAGCTCGATGGCGCGCGCCGGACCTTTGGCGGATTTCAGTTCCTCGCGGATACGCTCGAACACCAGCACATTGGCGTCAACCGCCATACCGATGGTCAGCACGATCCCCGCGATACCGGGCAATGTCAGGGTTGCGCCAATCGCGCTCAGCAGGCCAAAGATCAGGGCCACGTTAATAATCAGCGCCACATTGGCAAACAGGCCGAAGGTGCCATAGCTTAGCCCCATGAAGATCAGAACGGCGGCAAAGGCAACGATACAGGCGATCCGGCCCGCATCAATACTGTCCTGCCCCAGTTCCGGACCGATTGTCCGTTCTTCAAGATAGGTAACCTTGGCAGGCAAGGCCCCTGCCCGCAGCTGGATCGCCAGCTTGGCGGTTTCTTCCACGCTGAACTGGCCGGTGATGATGCCGGAGCCGCCCGGAATATGGCTGCGGATGGTCGGAGCGGAAACCACGCCGCCATCCAGAACGATCGCAAACGGCGTTCCGATGTTATTGGCGGTGTATTCCCCGAAGATCCGCCCCCCCGAAGGGTTCAAGCGAAAGCTGACAGCAGCCTGATTGTTCTGGTCAAAGGCGGCTTGTGCATCCACCAGTTGTTCACCGGTAATCACCGGTGTTTTTTCCATGATATAGTAGATGCCCGGCTCGTCTTCGGCTGGCAGCATGATCTGGCGGGACTGGACACGGGCATTCTGGTCCGAGGTCCGCCCCACAACGGCGTGAAAGGTCAGTTTCGCAGTGGTGCCGATCAGGTCTTTCAGCTCTTCGGCGGAACCGATGCCGGGCACCTGAATAAGCACGCGGTCTGTACCCTGACGCTGGATCGTCGGTTCGCGCGTACCGGCTTCATCTACACGGCGGCGGATGATTTCAAGCGTCTGCTCCAGCGTGCGCTGGTCGGTGGCCAGTTTCTCTGCTTCGGACAGGCGCACGATAATGTCGGCCCCGTTGGAACTGACCTCGATATCTGTCTGTCCCGCACTTGTCAGAGAAACAACAGGTTGGGCCAGAGCACGAATGGTTGTGACCGCAGAACCAATCGCTTCGGGCTTGGAAATACGCACATGAAGCTCGTCTTCGGGGCTATCTACGCGGCGGATAGTGCCGATTTCATTGCGCTTCTCACGCAAGGCATCCCGAACTGACGGCCACAGGTCGTCCATACGGGCCGCATAAACCTCGCCCAGTTGCACTTCTGCCAGCAGATGCGCCCCGCCCCGCAGGTCAAGACCCAGATTCACCAGAGAGGACGGCAGGAAAGAAGGCCACTGTCCGGCCATGGCCGTAAGTTCCGGCGTTGCTTCGGCCCCCGCTTCCAAAGCGGCTGTGGCGTCGTTGTACTGTTCCACCTGCGTATATTGCAGGTTCGGACTGGCCAACAGAATTCCAAGGGCACAAATGCCCCAGATCACTATCTTTTTCCAAAGGGGGAATTGAAGCATGCTCTGCCCTTGTTCTTGTTATTATAGCCAAAAATGCGCACCGGAGGCCGATGCGCATTCAGGAAGGTTTAGGTTGTCGGCTCTGTCTTGCTCAGAACGGTCTGGATGGTGGACTGAACCACGCGAACCTTGACGCCTGTGGCCAGTTCAACTTCGACTTCATTGTCTTCCTTGACCTTGGTCACTTTACCGATCAGGCCACCTGCGGTGACAACCTGATCACCCTTGCGCAGGGCCTCGACCATGGCGCGATGTTCCTTCAGCTTCTTTTGCTGGGGACGGATCATCAGAAAATACATGATGCCGAAGATCAGAATCAGCGGCACAAAGCCCCCGATTCCACCCAAACCACCACCGGCTGCCTGTGCATAAGCAGGACTTGCAAACATATTTTTATCCTTTGTAGCGGGCAGCCCTTCAGCCACCGAATTTCCGCGTGGAACCTAGAACTTCAGATGGGGGATAGCAAGGCCGCTGACAAGGGCAAATGCAGCGACAAAATGGATCGAATCGTGCAATTCGCCCTCAATCCTCCCGATCCGCGGGTTTTGTGAACTTGTGGCGACGTGCCTGTTTCCCGGGATCGCAGAAATCCCTTGCCGTCTACGAACTTCGTTTCCCAAACGGAAACGATCCCTGAATTTGCACCCTTGCCCGAAGGAATGTTTGCGTCAAATAAGTTGATAACGCAAAGAATCCGGCGCACTCTACCTGCTATACTACTGTTACATTTAACCAAACCGCCTTGTGCACCTGTCGGGGGGACAGTCCATGGAAACAACGGAACGCGGGTTTGTGCTCGATTTGCCCGCTATTACGATTCCGACCGCGCTCACACCGGAAACGGTTCCTTGGGCCATTGCGGCGGCGGTTGTTCTACTCATCCTGATCCTGCGATACAAACTGTGGCGCGGCTGGCGGCAGCGCTTTAATTTTTTCAAACGCACGGAAAAACCCCTTCTTCGCGTGATCGGATGGATGTCGATTCTGGTTTCTCCAATCTGGGTTTCGCTTATTTTTCTGGTTTTTTTCTCGATCTGGATGCTGGCGATCTCTTTTGGTGAGGCCATCGGTGTGGAATCCATGCGCTGGCATGTGCTGGCGATTGTCGGGATGATCGCCTCGCTTGTCGGCCTTTTGTCGATGCCGCTGTTAATCATGAATGCCTTCCACGCAGAGCGGCGCACCCGCGCCAATGAGGAAAGCTACCTGACAGACCGCATTTCCCAAGCGGTGGAAAAGCTCGGGGCCGAACGGGTGGTCTGGCGGGATAACAAACAACAGTCCGAACCGAATTTGGAGGTCCGTATGGGGGCGCTCTACCTGTTGGAGCGGATCGGCAAGGACAGCCCGCGGGACCATATCCCGATCACCGAAACCATCTGTGCCTATATCCGCGAAAATGCCCACGCCCCCCATATTGACGAGATGGCCACCCGCCAGAAGGAGATAGACGCCGCCCGACGTTTGAAAATCAAACGCGCAGAGCTTGACGCCAGTGACAAAGCCGCCTGCCTGACCTATGCGGTGCCGCGCGCGGATATTCAGGCCGCCGCCACCATTCTTGGGCGCCGTAGCCAAGATGCGATTGCACTGGAAGAGACCGAGAAATACGTGCTCGACCTGCGTGGGGTTCATCTGGACCGGATCGACTGGTCCAATGCGCATCTGGCCAATGCGATACTGGACGATGCAAGCCTGAACGGTGCCAGTCTGTGTGTCGCCAACCTGCGGGGCGCAAGGCTGAAGAATGCTTCTTTGGAACGGGCCGATCTGTTCAAGGCCAACCTGACCGAAGCCTGGCTGTCGGGTGCCAGCCTGTCAAACGCATGGCTCGACTGGGCGATCCTGCACGGCTCTCAGCTGTCGCTTGCGAAATTCCAGAACGCGAATTTCTCGGCCACCGAACTCAGCTTTGCCGCCGTGAAAAACACTGATTTCACGGATGCCAAGCATCTGGACGAACAGCAACTGGCCGATACAGTGGGCGACGGGTCCACTATATTACCCGCCAACATTCTTACACCGCGCTCTGAAACATGGACGGATAAAGTGCTCCCGTCCGAGGCGTTTTTCAGCCTGTGGCGCAATGTAAAGAAACAGGCGGGGATGACCTGACCCGCCTGCTCTGCGATTGTGTCAGTTCAAAAGCACCCGCAACCGCTGGCCGGAGCGCAGCGTAACCCGTTTGGCCACCGATCCACCTTCGGGGAAGTAGCTGTTGGGAACCATCCAGACCACACGCGACTGCACGTAATAAGTCCCGGGAGCGACGCCGGAAAATTCGAAATCCCCTTCCGCATCACAGGTGGCAACCCGTCGATATTCAAGATATTCCGGCGGAACGCCCTTCAGCGACACCCCTTGAAACACGTTGATCCGCCCGCCCGAAACATCGCCGTATATCTTGGCAAACCGTTCGGTTGCATATTTTGTGGCAGGGAAAAGATTCACCTCCTCCCCCGCGCAGGTGACAACACCGCCGCCGTTCTGTCGCATGAACGCCTGACCTGACAATCTTGCCGAGCCTCCGTTTTTGACAAAAGCCGCTTCACGCGGATCAAATTTGGCCGTGATCTCAAGATCGCGCCCGACACAGGCGGACAGGAAAAGGATCAGACAGAATAGATTAATCAATTTAAACACAGAATAATTCCCCTTAATTGACAGGATCAACAGCGCAAACTGGCACGGGTTAAAACCGTATCGGATTTCGGAAGCAGCGCCTTGACGGAGCATCCGGTCACGGTTTCAATCGCCGTAATGCCATCAGCGACAGCCTGCTTCAGCCCCCGCATCGACTGGTTGTTCAACCGCAGGGCCTGGGCTTCATCGTCGTTGTGATAAACTAGAAACCGGTTCTCCCCCACGTTCAGGCGGTCGCTCTGCTCATAGTCAAAACCGACCAAAGGCGTATCGCAGCCCGAGAGAGCGAACATAATTCCTACGATGTGGTAAAAGTTGCGCATGTCCCAAACTTGGCGCAAAGCGGTTAACAGCCGGTTAATGAATAACAAGCTGAGAGAAAGCTGTGCCTGCAACACCGCAGCTTCTCTTCCATAAACCCTCTTAACCTTGGCGCCGGTTTCCTATATCCCGCCCCCATCACCGACTCCTATTTAGAAAGGCTAAAGGACGATGCATGATATTCGACTGATCCGTGACAACCCCGAAGGGTTTGATGCCGCACTGGCGAAACGTGGATTGGCGCCGATGTCATCCCAAATCCTCGCTATTGACGAATCCCGCCGCGCCAAGATTACAGCGGCCGAGACGGCTCTGGCGGATCGCAATGCGGCCAGCAAACAGGTTGGCGCGGCCAAAGCCAAGGGCGACGAGGCGGAATTTGAACGTCTGCGCGCGCTTGTGGCCGACAAGAAGGCGGAAATCGCAACGCTGGAAGAGGAGGCCAAGGCAGAGGACATGCGCTTGCAGGATCTTCTGGCGACGATTCCGAACCTGCCCCATGACGATGTGCCCCTTGGCGCGGATGAAAGCGACAATGTGGAGCTGCGCAAGTGGGGCACACCGAAATCGTTTGATTTCAAACCGAAAGAGCATTTTGAATTGGCCGCAGTCCAAGGTGGCATGGATTTTGAAATGGCGGCCAAACTCTCCGGTTCGCGCTTTGTTGTAATGTCCGGTGCCGTTGCGCGCCTGCACCGTGCACTGGCCCAGTTCATGATCGACACCCACACCAGCGAAAACGGCCTGACAGAAGTGAACACGCCGGTTCTGGTGCGCGACGATGCCATGATGGGCACCGGCCAGTTGCCGAAATTTGCCGAGGACAGCTACCAAACCACAAACGGCTGGTGGCTGATCCCGACATCCGAGGTCACGCTGACAAATCTTGCCGCCGGCGAGATGATGGACGAGTCGACCCTGCCCCGCCGTTATACGGCCCATTCACTGTGCTTCCGCTCCGAAGCGGGTTCTGCGGGCCGTGACACATCAGGCATGTTGCGCCAGCACCAGTTCGAAAAAGTCGAAATGGTCAGCGTTACCCGCCCCGAGGACAGCCTGTCCGAACTGGACCGGATGACCAAATGCGCCGAAGGCATTCTGGAACGGCTGGAACTGCCTTATCGCACGGTTGTGCTCTGCACGGGCGACATAGGCTTCGGGGCGCGCAAGACCCATGATATTGAAGTCTGGCTGCCCGGTCAGGATACCTACCGCGAAATCAGTTCCTGTTCGGTCTGTGGCGATTTCCAGGCCCGCCGTATGAACGCCCGTTTCAAGCGCACCGGCGAAAAGAAACCGGAATTTGTACACACGCTGAACGGCTCCGGTCTGGCGGTCGGGCGCTGTCTGATTGCAGTGCTGGAGAACGGGCAGCAGGAAGACGGATCAGTGAAACTGCCAGAGGCGCTCTATCCGTGGCTGGGTGGGAAGACCATGATTACCGCAGACGGCGTTCTGGCCTGACACCAGATCCTCTTCAGCAATTCCAAAAACACAAAACCCCGCTAATACAGCGGGGTTTTTTAATTATTACAAGGCGCTAAGTGGCGCTATTGACGCGGTTAGAGATAAGGCGTCGGATCAACGCTCTCAGTGCCGCGGCGGATTTCAAAGTGCACGAAGCCCGGAGAACCGCCTGCGACCTTGCCCAGAGACTGGCCACGGCTGACGCTCTGGCCTTTGCTGACGGACACATCCGACAGGTTCGAATAAACGGTGTACAGATTGTCAGGGTGGCGCACGAGAACGATCTTCGAATTGCCCCCCGCAGAAGACACCAACGCAACCTCGCCGTTTTCCGCAGCCTTCACAGCAGTGCCTTTATCGGCTGCAATATCCAGCCCTTCATTTCCGCCCGGTTTATTGGAATACCCGCGCAGGATCTCTCCGGACACCGGCTTTAGCAACTTGCGCGACGCGCCCGCAGGGGTGCGGTCGGCGGCAAGGTTGGGGCTTTCGGGGATGACCGCCTCTTCAACGGGTTCGGGCAAGGGTTCAACCGCGCTTGGCGGGATCGGCGTGACAGATCCCTGCCCCGGTGCCGGTTCCACAGCCGCAATTTCCTGTGTCTGGCGGGCCGGTGTGCCGTCTTCCACAACCGGAATCAACAATCGCTGGCCTGTACGTACCGCCAGATCCTTGCCAAGACCGTTCCAACTGGCCAGCGACGACACAGACACGCGATAAAGCCGCGCGATAGAATAGGCGGTTTCGCCCTGCTCTACCACATGGCGGATCGGCTCGGGCCCTTGTTGTACTGCGGCAGTCTGCTGGTTTCCGGCCCGCCCGATTGCCGTGGACGCAATGGTTTCGATACTGTTGGTGCCGGTGGCGATGCCACTGGTGTTTGCGGAAGCAGCCGCAGTCGGGCCGACCGGAATGACAACGCCTTTGGGCAGGGCCAGAACCTCGCCCGAACGGGGCATGTAATTCGGGTCCAGACCGTTGTAACGGGCCAGTTCGGCACCGTTCATCCCGATGCGGCTTGCCACATCGTTCATCGTGTCACCCCGTTTCGCGACGATGACCTGATAGTGGGGATAGGTGATCAGGCCGCGGCTGTCCGGTTTGGGGCGCGGCGCGGATTCCACCACTGCGTTATTCGCGGTCGGCTTGCGGTCCAGCCTGTCTCTCAGACTGCCCGGTCCTGTATCGCATCCCATCAGCAGAATTGCGCTGCCAGTCAGTAGAATTGTACTCTTGCGAAGTCCTGTCATACCCTTCGTCATACCGCTCACCTCAATCGTTTGCCCAATTTCAGGCTATTTTCTTAGGGATCCGGAGAGATCCCCTCTACCAGTGGCACAAATCGTACCGCTTCTAACTCTGTGTATTCAAAGCCGTTTTCCAGCTTTTCCACCTTGATCAGATGTTGAACCGCATCCGTTTGCCCGACGGGTAATACCATAATACCCCCGACACGCAATTGCGCCAAGAGATTTGCAGGCGGGTCTTCTGCCGCGGCCGTCAGAAGGATACGGTCAAAGGGCGCCTGATCCTCCAGCCCGAGCGATCCGTCCCCTGTCATCACGATAACATTCACGAGCCGCAACTCATCCAGAACCCGCTGCGCCCCGCGGGCAAGCCCGCGATGGCGTTCAATGGTATATACACGGCGTGCAAGATGGGAGAGGATTGCAGCCTGATAGCCCGATCCGGTCCCGATTTCGAGCACCTTGTCCCGTGGCCCGACATCAAGAGCCTTGGTCATCTTACCAACAACCGAGGGCTGGCTGATGGTCTGGCCACTGGCAATCGGCAGGGCCATGTCTTCATAGGCGCGGGGTTGGAAGTGGCCTTGTACAAACAGGTGCCGCGGCACTTTCTCCATAGCATTAAGGATGCGCTTGTCCGTGACACCTGCTGCGCGCAGGGCGAACATATATTGCATCATGGATTGCGCATCGACCATCAGGCAAAAACCTTTTGCAACTGCGCCATGGATTGATGGGCGGTCAGATCGGCCCGCATCGGTGTGACCGAGACAAAATTTTGCAGGTTTGCATGCACATCACTGCCCGGTTCGGTCGGCTGGTCCTGTGGTCCGCCCTGAATAAACAGGAAACGGCGGTTATTGATGGTGTGCGGGTCGATGGTGAACTCTGTATCCGCCCGCCAGCCCTGTGTCACGGCTTTTGTGCCCTGCACCTGTGCACCCGAACACGGCGGAAAATTCACGTTGTAAAACAGCTCGTAAGGACCGTCATGCCACGGGGCTTCTTCGTACAAACGGCGCACAACGTCTTCCCCGCTGGCCCGAGCGGCCTCAAACGGATCATCCAGATCGCGGTTGTCCGGCCCGAAATACTGGGACAGGGCAATAGATTTGACTTGGTGCATAGCCGCTTCGATCACAGCACCGACCGTACCGGAATAAAGCGTGTTTTCTGCTGCGTTATTGCCACGGTTCACGCCGGATAGGATCAGATCGGGCGGGTTATCTTTCATGACTTCGAACAGTCCGGCAAGCACACAATCCGCCGGGGAACCGTCCACCGCAAAGCGGCGCGGGTCAAGTTCGGTCAACAGCATCGGTTTGGTGTAAGAAATGCAGTGTCCGACGCCGGATTGTTCAAAGGCGGGGGCAACAGTCCAGACGTTTTCCTCCCCCGCGATGGCACTGGCAATTTCATGCAACGCCATCAATCCGGGCGCGGAAATTCCGTCGTCATTGGTAATCATTATCCGCACGGCTGCCTGCTTTCCGTTTTGCTTGCTAAAATACTCTGTTGTGTAGCTACCCCAAGCAGCGCGGCGTGAAAAGGCGGAATTCGCGCCTGCACCCAAGGAAACCTTGACAGAACAGGGGCCAAGCGGAACACTCAACCCTGTGTTTATCGCCATTCACCGCCGCGACACAGGTTCAGCCTGTCTCAACCGGCACCCTGCATGATCTTAGGAGCTGCACCATGTCTGCCAAACTTCTCACCACGATTTCCGCCCTTGCGCTCAGCGCCTCTGCGGCGGCTGCGGATTATTCCCTGACTATTCTACACACAAACGACTTCCACTCCCGTTTTGAACCAATCAGCAAATACGACAGCGGTTGCTCTGCCGAGGACAATGACGAGGGCAAGTGCTTTGGCGGTTCTGCCCGCCTGGTCACAGCCATTGCCGATGCCCGCGCGCGGTCCAACAATTCCATCCTTGTTGACGGCGGCGACCAGTTTCAGGGCTCGCTTTTCTACACGTACTATAAAGGCAAACTTGCCGCCGAGATGATGAATAAACTCGGCTATGACGGGATGACTGTTGGCAACCACGAATTTGATGACGGCCCCGAAGTGCTGCGCGGGTTCATGGATGCCGTCAATTTTCCGGTTCTGATGTCCAATGCCGATGTTTCCCGCGAGGAGCTGTTGAAAGATAAACTCGCCAAATCCACCGTGATCGAACGGGGCGGCGAAAAGCTCGGCCTGATTGGCCTCACACCCCATGACACCCACGAACTGGCAAGCCCGGGTCCGAATATCACCTTCACCGATCCGGTAGACGCCGTACAGGGCGAAGTTGATAAAATGACGGAAATGGGAGTGAACAAAATCATCGTCCTGTCCCATTCCGGCTATATGGTCGACCAGAAGGTTGCCGCAGAAACCACAGGCGTGGACGTGATTGTCGGGGGCCACACGAATACGCTTCTCAGCAATACAAACGAAAGGGCGCAAGGCCCCTACCCCACGATGGTCGGCAATACGGCGATTGTGCAGGCCTATGCCTATGGCAAGTTTCTGGGCGAATTGAATGTTACCTTTAACGATGCAGGCGAAATTGTGTCGGCCGAGGGTGAACCCGTCATCGTTGACGGGCAGATCGCCGAGGACGCGGAAACCAAGGCGCGGATAGCCGAAGCCGCGGTTCCGCTGGATGAAATCCGCAACAAGGTGGTCGCCGAAACCGCAGACCCTGTTGAAGGCAACCGCGAGGTCTGCCGGATTGAGGAATGCCAGATGGGTAATCTGGTGGCGGATGCCATGCTGCAGCGCGTGAAGGATCAGGGGATCGACATTGCGATTGCCAACTCCGGCGGATTGCGCGCCTCTCTTGATGCAGGCAAAGTCACAATGGGCGAAGTCCTGAGCGTGCTGCCGTTCCAGAACACCCTGTCCACCTTTCAGGTCAGCGGGCAAACCATAATTGACGCGCTGGAAAACGGCGTCAGTCAGGTGGAAGAGGTCAAGGGCCGTTTCCCGCAGGTGGCCGGTCTGAAATTCACATGGGATCCCTCCAAACCTGCCGGTGAGGGGCGGATCATTGATGTACTGGTTGATAAAGGTGACGGTTACACGCCGATTGATCCGAAAGCCACCTACGGCGTTGTCTCCAACAACTATGTGCGCGGCGGCGGTGATGGCTACAACATGTTCCAAGACGCGGATAACGCCTATGACTACGGGCCGGATGTGGCCGATGTTCTGGCGGAATATCTGGCTGCAAACGGGCCTTACAAACCCTATACAGACGGTCGCATCCTGCGCAAGTAAACCGTTGAAGCCATGACCGGGCCTGATCTGACCCGGACTAGAATCGCGCCGGTGCTGTCGGACAGACCGAACCGGCGCAAATGTTTTAATCTGGCACCCGCGCGTTTTGGCGCTGTGGCAGGATCCGAATATTTAGGGAACATTGAAGCGGGTTGCCGCGCAGCCTGACCGCCGGCGGTTGCAGCCTTGAATTGCCCTTCCGGCTTCGTTACCCTGAGCGTAATTTTGGAGGGGATTATGACCACACATACCTTTAACGCATTCAGGGCAACGGATAAAAAAGATGTACTCACGCTGGTGAACAAGTCTTCCACTGTCACAATGACGTTCAATCACATCGGGGAAACCCTGAGCTACCGGCCCTATGACGACGACCCGAGCAAGATGTCTGCGGTCGAACTTCTGACCGTGCCCCAGCATGTGACCATCGATGGTGAGGTCTTCAACGGCGTAAGTGACTTTTATGACATTGATGTCGGGCGGCTCACCTGGGGTGGTGGCAATAAATCCGACATCATGCTGATCCACCTGACACGGACAGAGTTTGTATTCATCAACATCGCCGGTGATCCGGTAAAGATCGAATCCACCTCCGAACTGCGCAATTTCGTGAAAACCCTGACCGGAGAAGGCCAGATTGAATCCGGCGATCTTGCCCCGAACAACTCCTTCAGTTTCACCCGCTTTACCGATCATGTTTCCGTCACCGAAAACGATAACATTACCGGAACGGAAGGTGACGACAGTTACAACCTCGGGGCTGGCGATGACACGGTCAACGCCCTTGGCGGGTCGGACCTGATCGACGGTGAGGATGGCAACGACACGCTTTTCGGCGGTGACGGGCAGGATTTCCTTTACGGCGGCAAGGGGGCCGACCATCTTTACGGCGGCGCATCCGGTTATGCCACATCCTTTGGCACCGACCAGCTTTATGGCGGTGCGGGCAAGGATTCCCTGTTTGGCGGCCCCGAGCAGAGCGAGCTTTACGGCGATGGCGGACGTGACAAGCTTTACATTCTGGAAGGCAATGGCGTTGCCTATGGCGGCGGCGGCGGCGACAAGATCTACCTTGAAACAGAACTGTTCGGCGGCGCATTCGAAATGCAGGCCTACGGCGGCAAGGGGAATGACAAGATCTTCGGTGGAAATGCGTCGGATTATCTTTATGGCGACGACGGGCGCGACGTGCTCAAGGGCGGCAAGCGCGACGATTTTCTTGACGGACGCAACGGTGATGACCGGTTGTTCGGCGGTGCCGGAAGCGACCAGCTTAAAGGCGGCGACGGGGATGACAAACTGTTCGGACAAAACGGTGCCGATGTGTTTTACGGGGGCACCGGTGCGGATGAATACTACGGCGGGAAAGGCAAGGACACGGTTTCATACGAACTGTCCAAAACCGGCGCGACAGCATCCCTGAAAAACGACAGTGCGAATGCAGGGTCAGCGGCCGGTGACAGCTACCAAAAGATCGAGAACCTCCACGGCACCCATTACCACGATCACCTGACCGGCACGAACGGCGCCAACAGTATCGCCGGTTTTGCCGGAGACGATATGCTGTTTGGCGGCGGCGGCGCCGACTGGATGTCTGTCGAGGACGGCAACAACGAACTCTACGGCGGCAAGGGCAAGGACAACATGGAAGGGTTCGGCATCGGCACGAACCTTTTCTATGGCGGCGGCGGCAATGATTACATCTGGGATGAATCCAACGGAGCGACAGTCTATGGCGGGGGCGGTGCGGACTACATCCAGACCAGCAAGGGCCGTGACCTGATATTCGGCGGTGCCGGTAAGGACGACATCCACAGCGGCAAGGGAAATGACACCGTTGCCGGTGGCGGTGGCGAGGACAGTTTCTACTTCCACACAGATCTGAACGACCGCCTGACCATAACGGATTTTCAGGATGATGTAGATACGCTGTTCTTCGACCACAATCTTTACGAGGACAAGAAAGGCGACCCCGTTAGCATCGCAGCCTTCATGGACAAATATGCCGATGAGGTGGACGGGGATGTGATCTTCGATTTCAACAACGGAAACAAGGTTGTGGTCATGGGCATGACCAAGATGGAGCTTGTCGACGATCTGGCCTGATTGCCTTGCCAGACACGGGTTGCGCGCCCCTGAAACCGTAGGTTCGGGGGCAGCAACAGCCGGGCAGTTTACATGCGAATCAAATCCGGCTTCGCCCGCCCCCGATCATTGTGATCACATAATTTTGACGTGTGATCACAAAACGGGGTATTTACGCCGATAAGGGAAAATTTCTGCTTTTTCCCTTCAAACACGGTACGGGATGTGCGACCAACAGGTGAATTCTTTGCCTAAGGGACAGCTCGCATGAACATTCACGAATATCAAGCCAAGCAACTTTTGAAAGAATACGGTGCTCCGGTATCGGACGGCCGCGTGGTTCTGCGTGCCGAAGATGCCAAGACCGCCGCAGGAGAGCTGGACGGCCCGCTTTGGGTGGTCAAGGCCCAGATCCACGCAGGCGGACGCGGCAAAGGCTCTTTCAAGGAAGAATCCGCCGGTGAAAAAGGCGGTGTGCGTCTGACCAAATCCGTTGAGGAAGCCGCCGAGGAAGCCCGCAAGATGCTGGGCCGCACTCTTGTGACCCATCAGACAGGCCCCGAAGGCAAACAGGTCAACCGCATTTATATCGAAGACGGATCCGGCATCGAAAAAGAGCTTTATCTGGCTCTGCTGGTGGATCGCGTGTCCAGCCGCGTTTCCTTCGTTGCTTCTACCGAAGGCGGTATGGACATTGAAGAAGTGGCCGCGAAAACCCCTGAAAAAATCGTGTCCTTCTCGGTGGATCCGGCCTCCGGCCTGTCCGCATTCCACGGCCGTCGCGTTGCATTCGCGCTGGGACTGGAAGGTGCGCAGATTAAACAATGCGTTCAACTGATCTCTACGCTGTACAAAATGTTTGTCGAGCGTGACATGGAGATGCTGGAAATCAACCCGCTGATCGTGACCGACAAGGGCGACCTGAAGTGTCTCGACGCCAAAATGGGTTTTGATGGCAACGCACTGTACCGTCAGAAGGACATCCTTGCCCTGCGGGACGAAACCGAAGAAGACCCCAAAGAACTGGCTGCGTCGAAATTCGATCTGAACTACATCGCGCTGGACGGTGAAATCGGATGTATGGTGAACGGTGCCGGTCTGGCGATGGCTACGATGGACATCATCAAGCTTTACGGCGCAGAGCCTGCCAACTTCCTTGATGTGGGCGGCGGTGCGACCACGGAAAAAGTGACCGAAGCCTTCAAGATCATCACGTCCGACCCGAACGTGAAGGGCATCCTCGTCAACATCTTCGGCGGCATCATGCGCTGTGATGTTATTGCAGAAGGCGTTGTTGCAGCTGTCAAGGAAGTCGGTCTGCAAGTGCCGCTGGTTGTGCGTCTGGAAGGCACCAACGTGGAAGAAGGCAAGAAGATCATCAACGAGAGCGGCCTTGCCGTGATTGCTGCCGACGATCTGGGCGATGCCGCCCAAAAGATCGTTAAAGAGGTCAAAGGCTAATGTAGGGCGGGGTTCACCCCGCCAGCGCTTTCCGGCGGGGTGAACCCCGCCCTACCCCAAATTACCAAGGAACAAACACTATGGCCGTACTCGTAAACAAGAACACCAAAGTTATATGTCAGGGCATCACCGGCTCTCAGGGCACTTTCCACTCGGAACAGGCGATTGAATATGGCACCCAAATGGTTGGCGGTGTGACACCGGGCAAAGGCGGGCAAACCCACCTGAACATGCCGGTTTTCAACTCTGTCCATGAAGCCAAAGCCAAGACCGAAGCGAATGCTTCCGTGATCTACGTGCCCCCGCCCTTTGCTGCGGATTCCATTCTGGAAGCGATTGATGCGGAAATGGAACTGATCGTCTGCATCACCGAAGGCATTCCTGTGCTGGACATGATGAAGGTGAAACGGGCGCTTGAAGGCTCTAAATCCCTGCTGATCGGACCGAACTGTCCGGGCGTTATCACACCGGGCGAATGTAAGATCGGCATTATGCCGGGCCACATTCACAAACCGGGTTCCGTGGGCATCGTGTCCCGCTCCGGTACGCTGACTTACGAAGCGGTTGGCCAGACATCTGCGGCCGGTCTCGGACAGTCTACGGCCATCGGTATCGGCGGTGATCCGATCAAGGGCACCGAGCATATCGACTGTCTGGAAATGTTCCTTGCGGACCCTGATACCCATTCCATCATCATGCTGGGCGAAATCGGTGGTTCCGCCGAAGAAGAAGCCGCGCAATTCCTGAAGGACGAAGCCAAGAAGGGCCGTTCCAAGCCTTGCGCCGGTTTCATCGCGGGCCGCACAGCGCCTCCGGGCCGTCGCATGGGCCATGCCGGTGCGATCGTTGCAGGTGGCGTCGGTGGCGCGGAAGACAAGATCGAAGCAATGAAATCCGCTGGTATCGTTGTGGCTGACAGCCCTGCCGGTCTCGGCGAAGCTGTGATCAAGGCTATCGGCTGATGCCCCGCCGCCCTGAAGGTTGCGCGGAAGTTGCGCACATATTCCTGACTGGCGGCTCTAAACTGACAAGGCGCGCCTGTCGCGCCTTGTGTGCCTCGCTTTTTGCAGCATGTGCCTCTACGGCCCATGCTTTTGACGCGGCAGCCTGCACCACCCCTGTTCAGAACATAGCCGAGCTTGAGTCGGCTTTGGGGGCACAAGGCTGGAGCGTCGTAGACAAGCAGAGCAAACCTGTGATCGAGGCGCTGGCCTGGATCGGGATGCCACAATATTTTGCAGGCGACAGCGGCGGGCGCTCCCAGTCTTATGTGCTGGATCTGAAACGGAACACTGCAAAGGGCTATTTCCGCAAGAAAGACCTGCCGAATGCGCAGACCCGCATCCTGACCCGCAGGGTTGGACGCGATACCGAACTGGTGCTTGTTTCATGGCTGAAAACGTCCTTGATGGAAATCAACCTCACCTGCGACTTCGCCCTGAGCGAGACCACCACCGCCCCCTTGCGCAATGACTATTTGCCCCTAGCTTACTCCAAAGGCTACGCCCGCGTGCCCACCCAGAAATCCGCCGAAAGCGGGGCGTCCTCTTCTGTGCAGATCGTCTTTCTGGACAGCGAAACACTGAAATCAGGCTTGAAAAGCAATATTCCGGCCTCCGCAATCTTCTCAACCTCCCTGAGCTATCCCGCAAAGGACCACACACCATGACCGAACTTCCTTCCAACGACCAGTTTAACGCTGAGAGTTTTTTGCAGGGACATAACGCTGAATATATCGAACAGCTTTATGCGCGGTTTACCAAAGATCCCGCTGCGGTGGATGCAGCATGGGCCGAGTTTTTCCGCTCCATGGACGATCCGGCCAAGGATGTGCAGGCGGAAGCCGCCGGTCCAAGCTGGGCCCGCAGCGACTGGCCGCCCCAGCCCAATGACGAGCTGACAGCAGCACTGGACGGTCAATGGGGAGTAGACCCGAGTGCGAATGCCGAGAAGAAAATCACGCAGAAAGCCGCTGAACAGGGCGTGGCTATTTCCGAGACACAAGTGCGTCAGGCGGTTCTGGATTCTGTTCGCGCCCTGATGCTGATCCGCGCTTACCGGATTGTCGGCCATCTGGCGGCCGATCTTGACCCGCTTGGCATGCGCAAGACCGGCGACCTGCCCGAACTGAAGCCGGAAAACTACGGCTTTACCGAAGCAGACATGGACCGCCCGATCTTCCTTGATAATGTTCTGGGGCTTGAGACAGCCACCATGCGGGAAATCCTCGAGATTGTGAAACGCACTTATTGTGGCACTTTTGCGCTGCAATACATGCATATTTCCGATGCGGAACAGGCAAGCTGGCTGAAAGAGCGGATTGAGGGCTTTGGCAAGGAAATCCATTTCACCAAGGAAGGCCGCCGTGCCATCCTGCAAAAAATGGTAGAGGCCGAAGGCTTCGAGAAATTCCTGCATGTGAAATACACCGGCACCAAACGCTTTGGTCTGGATGGTGGCGAAAGCCTGATCCCTGCGATGGAGCAGATCATCAAACGGGGCGGTGCGCTTGGCGTGCAGGACATCATTATCGGGATGCCCCACCGTGGCCGTCTGAACGTTCTGTCCAACGTTATGCAAAAACCCTTCCGCGCGATTTTCAACGAATTTCAGGGCGGCAGTTTCAAACCCGAAAGCGTGGATGGTTCGGGCGATGTGAAATACCACCTCGGCGCATCTTCGGACCGCGAATTCGACGGAAATTCTGTTCACCTGTCGCTGACGGCAAACCCGTCCCACCTTGAAGCGGTAAACCCTGTGGTTCTGGGCAAGGCACGGGCCAAACAGGAACAGCTGAACGATACAGAGCGCACAAAGGTTCTGCCGATCCTGCTGCACGGCGATGCGGCCTTTGCGGGCCAAGGTGTGGTTGCGGAATGTTTCGGCCTGTCCGGTCTGAAGGGCCACAAAACCGGCGGCACGATCCATATCGTGGTGAACAACCAGATCGGCTTTACCACGGCGCCGCACAACTCGCGCTCCAGCCCCTATTGCACCGATATCGCCCTGATGGTGGAAGCGCCCATTTTCCACGTGAACGGCGACGATCCGGAAGCTGTGGTTCATGCGGCCAAAGTGGCAATCGAATTCCGCCAGAAGTTCAACAAGGACGTGGTGATTGACATCATCTGCTACCGTCGTTTCGGGCATAACGAGGGCGACGAGCCCATGTTCACCAACCCCGAAATGTACACACAGATCAAGAAGCACAAAACCACTCTGGCCGTTTACACTGAGCGTCTGGTCAAGGACGGTCTGATCCCCGAAGGGGAAATCGAGGACCAGAAAGCCGCGTTTCAGGCCTATCTGAACGAGGAATTCGAAGCCGGTAAGACCTACAAACCCAACAAGGCCGACTGGCTGGACGGGCGCTGGTCCCATCTGGACAAACGGGGCGAGGATTACCAGCGCGGGGCCACATCTGTGGACGAAGACTCCCTGCGCAAGGTTGGTGAAGCCCTGACCACCCTGCCCGAAGGTTATAACGTGCACCGCACAGTTGCGCGTCTGCTGGAAGCCAAGAAAGAGATGTTCGCCACCGGCAAGAACATCGACTGGGCCACAGCCGAAGCGCTGGCCTTTGGCACATTGCTGCGCGAAGGCTATCCGGTGCGCCTGTCCGGTCAGGATTCCACCCGCGGCACCTTCAGCCAGCGGCACTCCGGTATTATCGACCAGAAAACCGAAGAACGCTATCTGCCGCTGAACCACATCGCGGACAAACAGGCAAAATACGAAGTCATCGACTCCATGCTGTCGGAATATGCGGTGCTTGGCTATGAATACGGCTATACCCTTGCCGAACCCAACGCCCTGACCCTCTGGGAAGCGCAGTTCGGGGATTTCGCCAACGGCGCGCAGATCATGTTCGACCAGTTCATTTCCTCGGGCGAGAGCAAATGGCTGCGGATGTCCGGTCTGGTCTGCCTCTTGCCCCATGGCTATGAAGGTCAGGGACCGGAGCATTCATCTGCCCGTCTGGAACGCTTCCTGACCATGTGTGGCGGGGACAACTGGATCGTGGCAAACTGTACAACGCCAGCGAACTACTTCCACATCCTGCGCCGCCAGATGCACCGGACTTACCGTAAGCCGCTGATCCTGATGACACCCAAATCCCTGCTGCGCCACAAGCTTGCCGTGTCCACACTGGAAGACATGGCCGAAGGCTCCAGCTTCCACCGCGTGCTTTGGGATGATGCGCAATACGGCAATTCGGACACAAAACTGGTGGATGACGCCAAGATCAAACGGGTCGTTCTGTGTTCCGGCAAGGTCTATTACGATCTGCTGGAAGAGCGGGACAAGCGGGGCATTGATGACATCTACCTGCTGCGTCTGGAGCAGTTCTATCCGTTCCCCGCCCACTCTATGGTGACAGAGCTGCAACGCTTCCCCGATGCAGAGTTTATCTGGTGTCAGGAAGAACCCAAGAACCAGGGCGCCTGGTCTTTTGTGGAGCCGAACATCGAATGGGTTCTGACCCGCATCGAACACAAGAACACCCGCCCGTCCTATGTGGGCCGCAACGCTTCGGCGTCTCCGGCAACAGGTCTGGCGAGCCAACATAAAGCAGAACAACAGGCGCTGGTAAATGAAGCGCTGACATTAGAGGATAAATAACCATGGCCGACGTAAGAGTACCAACTTTGGGCGAAAGCGTAACCGAAGCGACAATCGCCACATGGTTCAAACAACCCGGTGACGCTGTGGCCGTAGACGAAATGCTGTGCGAACTGGAGACAGATAAAGTCACCGTTGAAGTGCCCTCCCCCGTGGCGGGCACTTTGGGCGAAATCGTTGCTGCCGAAGGCGAAACCGTTGGCGTCGATGCGCTGCTTGCGGTGATCAGCGAAGGCGGCGAGGCGACCGCTGCCCCGGAGGCAAAGGAAGACGCACAACCTGCCGACAACACCGCCGATCCGGCTAAAGGGGGTGCAGAAGTGCCCGTTATGGTTCCTGCCCTTGGCGAGAGCGTAACAGAAGCCACTGTTGCCACATGGTTCAAAGCTGAAGGCGATGAAGTCACCGCGGATGAAATGCTGTGCGAATTGGAAACCGATAAAGTCTCGGTTGAGGTTCCCGCCCCTGCTGCCGGTATCCTGACCAAAATCTACGCCGGTGACGGCGTTACAGTTGAAGCGGGCGCAAAGCTGGCCCTGATCTCGGAAGGGGCCGGAAACGGTGCTGCCAAATCCGAACCACAAGCAGTTGCTGCAACGGCTTCTACGCAAGTGACCAGCGACGGCATGAAAAACGCGCCCTCCGCCGAAAAGCTGATGGCGGAAAAGGGTCTGACTGCGGATCAGGTCACCGGCACGGGCCGTGACGGCCGGATCATGAAAGAAGACGTGCTGAAGGCCGAAGCCTCTGGCGCTGCTGCCAAACCTGCGGCAGCTGCGGCCCCACGGGCGGCGGCTGCGGCACCGGTTGCTGCCGATCAGGCCGGACGGGAAGAACGGGTGAAGATGACCCGCCTGCGCCAGACCATCGCGCGTCGTCTGAAAGACAGCCAGAACACAGCCGCCATGCTGACCACCTATAACGAGGTGGACATGACCGAAGTGATGGCCCTGCGCAACGAATACAAAGACCTGTTCCTGAAGAAACACGGTGTGAAGCTCGGCTTTATGTCCTTCTTCACCAAAGCCTGTAACCACGCGCTGAAAGAAGTGCCCGAGGTAAACGCCGAAATCGACGGCACCGATATTGTTTACAAAAACTACGTGAACATGGGGATCGCCGCAGGCACACCGACAGGTCTGGTGGTTCCGGTGGTTAAGGATGCAGACAGCCTGTCCTTTGCGGAAATCGAAAAGGAAATCGCCCGATTGGGTGGTCTGGCTCGTGACGGCAAACTGTCCATGGCAGATATGCAGGGCGGCAGCTTTACCATTTCCAACGGCGGGGTTTACGGCTCGCTGATGTCTTCGCCCATTCTGAACCCGCCGCAATCGGGTATTCTGGGGATGCACAAGATTCAGAACCGCCCGATGGCGATCAACGGCGAAGTTGTGATCCGCCCGATGATGTATCTGGCCCTGTCCTATGATCACCGCATCGTGGATGGCAAAGGGGCTGTGACCTTCCTTGTACGGGTTAAGGAAGCACTGGAAGATCCCCGTCGCCTGCTGATGGATCTCTGATCAATCCGGCGGGCTGCACTGCGGCCCGCCCCCCCCCATTGGCGCCGGTAAGGAAGATGCAAGATGACCACTGAGATCACAGTCCTGACCTACGCGGCCCTGCTGCAAGTGGTGCAATTCGCGCTGATGTCGATTTCCGCCAATCTCGACGTTGGGCCGGGCAAGACCATGTCGCCACGCGACCCCTCCCGTCTGGGCAAGCCGGTGCAGGAATTGCTATCCGAAAAGCCGGGCCGCCTGTTCCGCGCCTTTAACAACCATTTTGAAGGGCTGATCCTGTTTACCATCGCCGTTGTGGTGGTGACTCTGGGTGAGCAGTCTACCGTCTTTACCGCAATTTGCGCCTGGGTCTATCTCGGCGCGCGTATTCTCTACATTCCGGCCTATTACTACGGCCTTGCGCCGGGTCGCTCGATCATCTGGTTCGTCGGGTTCCTTGCAACCCTCTTCATGCTGCTGGCTGCACTGGTATGATTGCGCTCGACCATATCGCGCTGGCGGCCGCGACCCTGTCCGAAGGCGTCGATTATGTAAAGACGCGGACCGGCCTGATTGTGCCGTTTGGCGGCGCCCATCCCGGTCGCGGCACCCATAACGCGCTGACCGCAACCGGCGGTGGTACCTATCTGGAGATCATCGCCCCTGATCCCGAACAGGGCGAACCGGACACGCCGCGCCTGTTCGATCTGGACGCGACAACCACCCGCGCCGCACTGAAGGGCGGGCCACGCATCCAGACATATTTGCTGCGCACCGATGATATCGAACGGGACATGGCCATCTTCCGCGAATACGGTTTTGACCTTGGCGACTCCGTGACCGCTGCACGGGGCGAACTGCGCTGGAAAATCGCGCTGCGCCCCGATGGAAAACTGAACGCCCAAGGGGTGGTTCCGGTGCTGTTGCAATGGCCCGAAGGCCCCCATGTAAGCGAAAACATGGACAGTCAGGGCCTGACCCTGCACCGGCTTGAAATCCGCACCCCGCTGGCGGACGAACTGACTTCGCTCTACCGTGCCCTTGGCCTTGTAGACGACCGAATAGAGGTGATCCCCGCGGCAACCCCCGCGATCACCGCAACCTATCAAACCCCGAACGGCACACTGGCCGTATTGGGCGACTGAACCTAAAAGGAGACCTATCATGGCAGACTATGACGTAATCATCATCGGTGGTGGCCCGGGCGGCTATGTCTGTGCCATCCGCTGTGCGCAACTGGGGCTGAAAACAGCCTGTGTTGAAGGCCGCAGCGCCCTTGGCGGTACATGTCTGAACGTGGGATGTATCCCGTCCAAGGCGTTGCTGCACGCGTCCCACATGCTGCACGAGGCAGAGCAAAATTTCGCAAAAATGGGTCTGAAAGGCAAAAGCCCCTCTGTAGATTTCAAACAGATGTTGGCCTATAAGGACGAAACCATCACCCAGAACACCAGCGGAATTGAGTTCCTGTTCAAAAAGAACAAGGTGGACTGGCTGCGCGGCTGGGGCAAGATCACCGGCAAGGGAGAGGTTTCTGTTGACGGCGAAGTTCACAAGGCCAAAAACATTGTTATTGCCACCGGCTCCGAGCCGTCGGCCCTGAAGGGCGTCGAAGTGGACGAGAAAGTCGTCGTGACCTCGACCGGCGCGCTGGAACTGCCCAAAGTACCAAAAACCATGGCTGTCATCGGTGCCGGTGTAATCGGACTGGAGCTTGGCTCTGTCTATTCCCGTCTTGGCACAGAAGTGACCGTGATCGAATACCTCGACCACATCACGCCCGGCATGGACAAGGAAACCGGCAAGGCGCTGCAACGGGTGTTGAAGAAACAGGGGCTGAACTTTGTCCTTGGCGCCGCCGTGCAAAACGTTGAAGCCACCAAGACCAAAGCGAAGCTGACCTATGAGACCCGCAAGAAAGGCGAGTCTGTGACGATTGACGCCGATGTGGTTCTGGTTGCCACCGGCCGCAAGCCCTTCACCGACGGTTTGGGCTTTACTGAACTCGGCGGCGAAATGACCGAGCGGGGCCAGATCAAAACCAACAGCACCTGGGGCACCAGCATTGACGGTGTTTATGCCATCGGGGATGTGATCGAAGGCCCGATGCTTGCCCATAAGGCCGAGGACGAAGGCATGGCTGTTGCCGAACAGATCGCAGGCAAACACGGCCATGTGAATTACAGTGTGATTCCGGGCGTGATCTACACCACCCCCGAAGTGGCCTCGGTCGGTAAAACCGAAGAGCAACTGAAAGAGGAAGGCGTGGCCTACAAGGTTGGCAAATTCCCCTTCATGGGCAACGGGCGCGCCAAGGCGGTGCATCAGGGCGAAGGCTTTGTGAAACTGCTGACGGATAAGGAAACAGACCGGATTCTCGGCTGTCACCTGATCGGCCCCTCCGCCGGTGATCTGATCCATGAAATCTGTGTGGCTATGGAATTCGGCGCATCCGCACAAGATGTGGCGCTGACCTGTCACGCCCATCCGACCTTCTCTGAAGCGGTGCGTGAAGCTGCACTTGCCTGCGGCGACGGCGCAATTCACGCGTAACGCAAGCGTGGAACTCGCTCTTTTAGCCGCCGGCGCGCTCGCCGGCGGTTTTGTGAACGGTCTGACAGGGTTCGGCTTTGCACTTATGTCTGCCGGTTTCTGGCTGATCGTTCTTCCCCCCACCACTGTTGTGCCCCTGATGGCCACCTGCATGGCCTGCAGCCAGTTGCTGACCATGCCGCGGATCTGGCGCATGATCGAGGTAAGACGCGTGCTGCCCCTGACACTGGGCGGGCTGATTGGTGTGCCTTTCGGCATCGCCATACTGCCCCATGTGCCGCTGCCCCAGTTCAAAACCGGCGTGGCGCTGTTGATCTGTCTCAACCTTCTGTTCGTTCTGGTCCTGCAAAAACATATGTCCCTGCCCCGCAGCGCCGAGAGGTTTCACTTCCCTGTTGGCATCCTGTCAGGGGTGTTCGGCGGTATTTCCGCACTCTCCGGTGTGGTGACGACGATCTGGGCCGGACTGTTCGGCTGGACAAAGCAGGAAAAGCGCGGCGTCTTTCAGGCGTTCAACCTGTCCATGGCGCTGTTTTCTCTCTGCCTGTTCGGCTATTGGGGATTTCTGGACAAACAGTTTGTTTACACAGCCCTGTTCGTGGTCCCGCTTACCCTGATCGCAGCGACAATCGGGCTGCGCGTATTCGAGCGGATGGGCAATGCGGGATTTACCAAGCTGATCAACCTGTTGCTGGGCCTGTCGGCATTGAGCCTGCTGGTTTCGGTGTTCTTCTAGGAGTCAGCTTCCCAGCATCCGCAATCCCTGGGTCACATCGGCCCGGATCGCCAGCTTCAGCCCCGGTTCATCCCCTGCCCGCAACGCCGCGATTGCGGTGCGATGGTTGCCCGCGGCATTGGGCCGCTGCAAGCGGGCGTAAAGGGCGCTCATGGTCGGGCCAAGCTGCAACCACACGGTTTCCACCATGGCCAGCATCGCCGGAGCCTGCGCCCGCAGATAAAGTGTGCGGTGAAATTCCAGATTGCTGCGGATATAGCCCACTGCGTCTTTCTTCACGATCATCTGTTCGATGGTTGTATTGATGTTCTGCAACCGTTCGATCAGCGCCAGATGGGCGCGGGGCTGCGCACGCGCGGCCAGTTCCGGTTCCAACAACGCGCGGATGGAGGCCAGCTCTTCGATCCGTTCCGTGCTGAGCTGCGGCGCCGAAACGCGGCCTGTCTTGGACAGGGACAAGGCGCCTTCTGCCGTCAGACGGCGCACCGCTTCGCGCGCGGGGGTCATGGACACACTATAGGTTTCAGCGATACCCCGAATAGTGATCGCCTGCCCCGGCGTGATCTCTCCGTGCATGATTTCGCTGCGCAAGGCGCGAAAGACCCGCTCGTGTGTCGGGGTGGTGGTTTCGGTGGGACGGTCCGGTTTGCTCATGGAGATTTTGTGATCACACGGAGGGGAATTGTCAACAACAGAGCGACTGGAAAGACCGCACAAACGCGACAGAACCGGAAACCGGGCCTTTTGCGACCGCCCCCTGTATTCTTTGATGACCCTGCAAATATGAAGCTTCATACAAGACGCTTCATATTTGCAGGGTCATAAGATTATTGACTTATAATACAACGCGGTGCAGTTGGGCGCCGTTGTTTTTCAGCCACTGTCGTTGGGCCTGATAGTCCGGATATATGGCCGCCACATGGGCCCAATAAGCCGGTGAATGGTTCATCTCCAAAAGGTGGCACACCTCATGGGCCGCCACATAATCCTGCACCGCACGCGGAGCCATCACCAAACGCCATGAATACATCAGGTTACCATCACTGGTGCACGACCCCCAACGGGACCGCGTATCGCGCAGTGTAATTCTAGAAACCTTTCGCCCCACCATCGCCGCATAGCGTTCAGAGGCCTGCGACAGACGATCCCGCGCAAGTGTCTTCAGGTAAGCCCGCAGCTTTCCGGCCAGTTGCTCCTCGGTTCCAGGGACCAGCAGCTTCCCCTCTGAAAATACAACTGTGCGCCCCTGCCCCTGCAGCAACGGCACAGGCTGCCCGTCAATCAGGATCGTCCCGCCGAACACAGGCGTCATCCGGTCGGGTTGCTTATCAAGATGCTTGCGCATCCAGCCTTCTTGCGCTGCGGCAAAGGCCAGCGCATCCCGCTTGGCCGCACGCTTTGGCATGGTCAGGCAGACGGTTCCGTCCACGTTGGAAATACGCAGCGAAAACCGCCGCGCCCGCGCGGATTTCTTCAACACTACAGCAATGGGCGGCGCCCCGATTTCAATACGCTCCGGCATGGGGGTATCCTTAGCGGCACCGGTGCCAGAGGCAATCCCAAAGCGGGGCCAAAAGCGCTGGCTTGGCAAAAATCCCATTCAGCCTTTGACAACCCTCTTGCTCTATGGCAGTTGGCTGCGATACTCGCATAAACAGTGTACCAAGGGGTTATCCAATGGCAAAAGAAGAATGGGGAGTGAAACGCGTTTGCCCTGAAACCGGCAAGCGTTTCTACGATCTCGGCAAAGACCCGGTCGTCAGCCCCTATACCGGGAAAGAATATCCTCTGTCCCACTTTGAGACTGACAAGTCGAAAACGACAATGGCCGACAAAGAAGACAAGTCCGCAATCAAGAAAGCCACCGAGGCTGATGATTCTGATGATCTCGACGTACTCGACGATGACGACGACGTGGATGTGGATCTGGGCGATGACGTGCTCGAAGATGACGACGACGAGACCGTTCCGCTGGAAGAAATTGCGGATGTTGCATCTTCGGATGACGATAGCTGAAAAAAATGGATTTTCCGCTTGCACCCGCAAGCGGGTTTTCCTAAACACCACAGGCGCACTGAAGAGTACGCATCGGGGCCTTAGCTCAGCTGGGAGAGCGCTTCGCTGGCAGCGAAGAGGTCAGGAGTTCGATCCTCCTAGGCTCCACCAAAACCTTCTTGTAAATGTTAGCGTTTTGAGTGGCTTACGGGGCAATCCACCCCTCCCACGATTGTCTTCCGGATGCCGGACGACCTGTTATACTTCCTAAACGTTCCCTTGAACTTTAAACGCGCTACCGGCGGGGCCGGAACCGCAACACCGCGCCCGTTCTGCCAGACATACAAACACCGGCACCGCGCCAGCGTCATAACGTTTCCGATTCGGACCAAAACGACGCCTTGGTCGAATCCCTGTCACACTGCACAGCCCGCACAGGCACCGAATCAAACCGCAGCCCTAACACCTTCTCCCTGCTCCAATATCCAGTCGCGGAACAATTGTGCTGTCGGGTTGCGTTCGTCTGCCCGCAGGAAATAGCCTTCCTGCGAAGGGGCCACACGGGAATGGGCCAGAACCAGTGCGCCCGACGCAAGTGCCGGATAGGACAGCACCTCGCTAACCAGCGCCACCCCGTTGCCATGCGCTGCCATATTCAGCGCCGCCCCGAAGGAATCCACATAGATTTGCGGGACCAGTTCGGCCATGTCCGGTGTCTGCCAGTTTTTCCAACCCGAAGAGGTTCCCACAGCTTCGATCAGCGGAAGATTTTCCAGTTCGCCAGCCAGATCCGGTGATTTCATTGCCACCAGACCGCTCGGCTCCAGCAAAACCGCGCCCCGCCCGAACTGTTTGTGCGATCCGAACGGAATTTCCACATCGGCGCGAATGGTGTTGAAATCATCCGGCCAGATCGTGCTGAGAAACCGGAACCGGATTTCGGGGTGGCGCTTGGTGAAACTGGGAAGCCGTGGCGCAATGAACCATTGCGCCACTGTTACAGAGCTCGCAATGGTCAGCAGGTTCTGCGTCGATCCGGTTTCAAAAGACCGCGCCGCCGCCCCGAGCGTTTCCAGCGCAGAGGTGACCTGCGGCATCAGCTTGCGCCCGTCATCAGTGATCATCAGCCCCCGCGCCTGCCGGATAAACAAGGCAACGCCAAGGCGGCTTTCCAGCGATTTCACATGCTGGCTGACAGCGGATTGCGTCATGCCGATTTCATCAGCCGCCGCGGTAAAGCTCAGGTGTCGGGCGGCCGCTTCAAAGGCGCGAAACCATGTCAGCGGTGGCAGGGATTTAGCCATGATCAATTCATCCATTAGTAAAGCTTATACCTAAGCCTGCAAATCCTTCGTTTGTCAAATTTTCCTGTCCGGACAATGATCCTGACAACGCTTTGAAGGAAAATATCATGCAACCGGAAATCCGAAAGATCGTCACCTTTGACGAAGAAATCCTGATCGAAGGCTTCAAACCCGCCAAGACCCCGTGGCGCATGTTCGCTGTGGCGGCTGTCGTGAAAAACCCTTGGGCGGGACGCTATGTCGAAGACCTCAAACCCGAGGTCATGGCCTACGGGCCTGTACTGGGCGAATTGATGACAGAGCGGATGATCGCGCTGGCAGGGTCCGGCGACGCAATCGAAGCCTATGGCAAGGCAGCCGTGGTCGGCCTGAACGGAGAAATCGAACACGCCTCCGGCCTGATTCACACCCTGCGCTTTGGCAACCACTACCGCGAGGCCGTTGGCGCGAAATCCTATCTGGCTTTCACCAACACCCGTGGCGGCGCAAATGCGCCCATTGCCGTTCCGCTGATGGACAAGAATGACGCGGGCCGCCGGTCCCATTATCTGACCATCCAGTTCGCCATTCCCGATGCCCCGCGCGACGATGAAATCGTTGTGGTGCTGGGTGCGGCCATGAACGGGCGACCGCATCACCGGATAGGTGATCGCTATCAGGATCTGAAGGATTTGGGACATGATCTGGACAATCCGGCCGCGGTCTGAAACCGGCGATCTGGCAGCAATCACCGCAGGAAAAGGGCCGCTGGTGATGCTAATCCACGGCGTGGGCCTGCGGGCAGAGACATGGAACGCACAGATTAACGCGCTGGCGCAGGATTACCGCGTTGTGGCGGTGGATATGCCCGGACACGGCGAAAGCCCGCGTTTCACGGAACCGCCCACGCTTGCCTCTTACTCGGGGCGGATCGCGGGATATATCAACGAACCGGCCACGGTGATCGGCCATTCCTTTGGCGCGATGATCGCGCTGGATCTGGCAATCCGGCATCCCGAGAAAATCACAGGGGTCGCCGCGCTCAATGCGATCTACCGCCGGAGTCCGGACGCCCGCGCTGCGGTCCTTGCCCGCGCAGGCAGTCTGGACGGTGTCAGCGTCGCTGATCCTGCCGCGCCACTCGATCGCTGGTTCGGCCCCGATCCTTCCGGCGAACGGAGCGCCTGTGAACACTGGCTGCGTACCGTCGATCCGGCAGGCTACCGCGATGCTTACCGCGTTTTCGCGCAGGAAGACGGGCCAGGGGATAGCGACCTGCAAGCGCTCCACTGCCCCGCCCTGTTCCTGACGGGCGGGCGGGAACCGAATTCGACCCCCGCCATGTCCGAACAGATGGCGGCACTTGCGCCGCAGGGACGGGTCGAAATCCTGTCCGACGCAGCCCATATGGCGCCCATGACCCACGCCGGTGCTGTAAACCGGATTTTATCCGGCTTTTTGAAGGAGACCTGCTGATGCCAACAATCGACCCGAAAGAACTGCGCGTGGCCTTTGGCAGTTATCCGACCGGCGTCACTGTGGTGACGGCGCGACGGGCGGACGGCACGCCCATCGGTTTTACCGCCAATTCCTTTTCGTCGGTATCGCTCGACCCGCCGCTGCTGCTGGTCTGTCCGGGCAAGTTTCTGTCAAGCTATGCCGCCTTTTGCGAATGCAGCCATTTCGCGGTGAATGTGCTGGCACAGGGGCAGGATGACATCGCGGATATTTTTGCACGTCACAAGGGCGACCGTTTTGCGCAGGTCGACCATAGCATTGACGCCAACGGCTTGCCCCTGATCGACAACGCCGCCGCACAATTTTCCTGCCGGACCCATCGCGCGATTCCGATGGGCGACCACAGCATTCTGATTGGTCAGGTGCTGGCATTCAGCCAGAGCGATACGCTTGGTCTTGGCTATGGCGGGGGCCGCTATCTCAACTTCGCATCACAAATCGCCGCGCAATAAACCGCTACGCAGAGGACACGGAAGATGGAATTTTCACTGTTTGCCCATATGGAACGGATCACACCGGAGCAGAGCCACGCCAGCCTGCGGGACGAACTGATTTCGCTGGCCAAAATGGCGGATGACGGCGGCATGCGGGCAATCTGGACGGGGGAGCATCACGGCATGGATTTCACCATCGCCCCCAACCCGTTCCTGACCCTTGTGGACCTGAGCCATCACACCAGAAACCTGCGTCTTGGCACCGGCACCGTGGTTGCCCCCTTCTGGCATCCGGTCAAACTGGCCGGAGAAGCCGCCGCGGCCGATCTGATCACCGACGGTCGTATAGAACTTGGTATCGCGCGGGGGGCCTATTCCTACGAATATGAAAGGCTTCATCCCGGGCTGGACGCTTGGGAGGCCGGACAGAGAATGCGCGAAACCGCCCCGTTGCTGCGCCCGCTCTGGGACGGGGATTGCGCCCATGAGGGGGAGTTCTACCGCTTCCCGTCCACCACATCGGCCCCCAAACCCCTGCAAGAAAACGGACCGCCGATCTGGATCGCGGCGCGGGATATTAACAGCCACAGTTTCGGCGTTGAAAACGGCTTTAACATTCAGGTCACGCCGCTCTGGCAGGGCATTGGCGAAATCGAAAACCTGATGGGCAAGTTTAACGAAGCTTGCGCCGCTTATGACGGCCCCCGCCCCAAGATCATGCTGCTGCACCACACCTATGTCGCCGCCGATGACGCCGACACCGCGCTTGCCGCGAAAGAGCTGTCGCGGTTTTACAATTATTTCGGTGCATGGTTCAAAAACCAGCGTCCCGTGCATCAGGGGTTGATCGAAACCCTGTCAGAGGATGAAATGGCCGCAAACACGATGATGTGCCCCGAAAACATGCGCCGTGACCTGACCATCGGCACTGCACAGGAAGTGATCGACCGGATCAAACGCTATGAAGATCTGGGATATGACGAATATGCCTTCTGGGTAGACAGCGGCATGGATTTCACCCGCAAGCGGGACTCGCTTGCACGGTTTATCGACGATGTAATGCCCGCCTTTGTCTGAGGATAGAAATGACTGATCTCCCCCACTTCCAGCTTTATATTGATGGTACCTTTTGTGAAGGGCATGACGGGCAGGTTCTGCGCTCTGCCAACCCCGCCACCGGCGCGGACTGGGCCAGCTTTGCCTGCGCCGCACCGCAGGATGTGGACCGCGCGATCAAGGCCGCCCGCCGTGTTCTGGACGATCCGGCATGGCGCGACATGACCCAGACGCAAAGGGGCAAGCTGCTGCACCGGCTGGCGGATCTGATCGAACAGAACGCGGAAACGCTTGGCCGGATCGAAACCACCGACAGTGGTAAACTGCTGGCCGAAACCGCCAGCCAGACCGGCTATGTCGGGGATTATTACCGCTATTACGGGGGGCTGGCGGATAAGATCGAGGGCGCGGTTCTGCCCATCGACAAGCCCGATATGCACGTCTTTACCCGCCGCGAGCCGATCGGTGTGGTGGTGGCCGTGGTGCCGTGGAACGCGCAGATGTTCCTGACTGCGACGAAACTTGGCCCTGCACTGGCGGTAGGCTGTCCGGTGGTGCTGAAAGCATCCGAAATTGCCCCCGCGCCCATGCTTGAGTTTGCCAAACTGGTGGATCAGGCCGGTTTTCCCCCCGGTGTGGTATCCGTGATTACCGGAGATGCAGAGAATTGCGCCATACCGCTCACCCGCCATCCGGACGTGGA
Organism: Paracoccaceae bacterium; assembly: GCA_018223125.1. Lineage (GTDB taxonomy): Bacteria > Pseudomonadota > Alphaproteobacteria > Rhodobacterales > Rhodobacteraceae > Amylibacter. Next base: position 89,934 of record JAAEZA010000008.1, read on the forward strand.
CCGGATCGCCTTTACCGGTGGCCCGGATACCGCGCGCCATGTGGTGCGCAACTCTGCCGAGAATTTTGCCGTCACTTCGCTGGAACTGGGCGGCAAATCCCCGATCCTTGTGTTTGAGGATGCGGATATCGATAGTGCCGCAAACGGGTTGATTGCAGGGAACTTCGGTGCCTCGGGGCAAAGCTGCGTTGCCGGATCGCGAGGGCTGGTACAGCGCTCTGTGATGGGTGATCTGATTGAGCGGATCGCGAAAGCCAGCGCTGGCATAATAGTCGGTGATCCGCTGGAGTCTGCGACACATGTGGGGCCGTTGTGCACCCCTTCCCAGATCGAGCGGATCGTCTCAACACTCGCCAAGGCGCGGGAACAGGGCGCCACAATCCACTTCGGTGGCGCACCGCTGGATCAGGCCGGAAACTATATGGCACCGACGCTGGTTGAATGTGCGGATCACAGCATCGCTACGCTCAACACCGAACTTTTCGGCCCCGTTATGTCGCTGTTGCCCTTTGACACCGAAGAGGAAGCAATTGCGCTGGCCAACAGCACCCCCTACGGGCTGGGCTCTGGCGTTTTCACCCGCAATCTCGCCCGCGCGCACAGGGTGTCGGCGCGATTGAAAGCGGGGATTTGCTGGGTTAACACCTACCGCGCCGTATCCCCCATTGCGCCCTTCGGCGGATACAACCATTCAGGCTATGGACGCGAAGCGGGCGTGGATGCGATCCATGATTACACCCGCACGAAAACCACATGGATCAACACCTCTGATGCGCCAATGGCGAACCCTTTTGTGATGCGGTAAGGGATGGCCGGATCCGGCGGATCAGAACAAAAAATCCGCCTCGTCCAGTTGGCCGAGCTTGGTGTTTTCCAACGTGATCGAATTTCCGTCAGCGTCTACAATCACCACATCGCCGTCGGATACGCTGACATGATTGTCCATCAGGTCGTCAAAATCCACGATCCCTGCCACGCCGGACAGAACAATCTTTTCAGCATCATTGCGGGCGGCGAACTTCTGGATAACATCCTGTCCGAATGCACCGGAAAAGACGAAAATGTCAGCCCCGTTGCCGCCGTTCAGCACATCGTTGCCCGCCCCACCATCCAGCGTGTCAACGCCGCCGTTCCCTATGAGAAGGTCATTTCCGGTGCCGCCCTCCAGCACATCCTTGCCCTTGCCGCCGGTCAGCCGGTCCGCAGCGGCACCTCCGTCAAGACGGTCGTCACCACCATTGCCAAACAGCCTGTCCTTGCCGCCATCCCCGGCCAGTGAATCATCGCCACCACCACCGTTCAGCCGATCACGCCCATTGCCACCAAAGACCGTATCATCGCCGCTGCCAGCAGTGACCGTGTCACTTCCCTTGCCCGCATTGATCAGATCGCTGCCAGCTTCACCAAATACCACTTCGGATTTTTTGGAGCCGGTAAAAATGTCCTTGCCGCCGCCCAGATAGACCGTCTTTCCGTTGACAAGTTTCGTCACACCGGAGAGATCGATCACATCGCGCGCTCCGGTGCCTTGCAAGGAGTATCCATCAAAATCAACCACTTCAACAGAGGCAGCTTTATCAAGCACCAGCTTTGTGGTGGAATATCCCCCAAGCAAGTACGTGTCTTTTCCATCGCCCCCAAAATTACTGTCTGCGCCGAAATCCGTATCCTGAACGAAGACATCACCCCCCCCGCCGCCTGAAAGTTCATCAGCGCCTTCGCCCCCGTAGAACGTATCGCTTTTCGAGCCGCCGTTCAGCGTATCATCGCCGTCTTCTCCAAAGACAATGGCACCGACCGCTCCGCCGGTAAACACATCGGCCCCACGTCCCAGATAAAACGAATTGCCACCGCGAAATTCGCTCACACCGGAGACGTCAAACATGTTGTCAGCGGTGGTGCCTTTCAAAGAGTATCCATCAAAATCAATCACTTCAACAGAGGTGTCACTGTTTAAGACCAGCGCGTCACTTTGGTGCCCCCCCAGAAGCAAGGCGTCTTTGCCATCGCCGCCAAAGAACAAATCTTCAGACGGATCAGAAGCCTGCACCAAGACATCGTCTCCCGCGCCGCCATAGACCGTGTCCCAACCATCGCCTCCGCTCAGGCTGTCGGCGCCAGCGCCGCCGAAAATCACATCGTCTCCCCACCCTCCGTAAACGTTTTCGGCATCGCTCGACCCGCGATAAAGGTCATCTCCCCGGTCCAGATAGATTGAAGAACCATTTTTCAGCCCGGTTACGCCGCTCAGGTCAATCGCGTCGTCGTCGCTTGTACCGGACAACGAATACCCGGCAAAATCGACTGTTTCCACGGAAGCCGCTTCATCAAGGGTCAGCAGATTATAGGAATGCCCGGCCAGCAGCAGTGTATCCTGCCCCTCTCCGCCGTAGTATTCGACCAGTTCCCGAGAGCCATCTTCAACAAAAACGTCATCGCCCGCATCCCCGTGCAGAAGGTCCAGACCACCACCGCTGTAAAGCGTGTCATCCCCGCCGCCGCCAAAGAGCGTGTCATCGCCACCTTCACCGTGGATGATCTCTTCTTCCGCAGAGCCAAAAAAACTGTCGTCGCCCGTCCCCAGATAAATACTCTGTCCAGCAATGAAGGATACAACGCCGCTAATGTCTATTTGGTCTGACGAGGACGTGCCGGTTAATTCGTACCCGTCAAAATCAATGACTTCTAGGGATGCAGCTGCGTTCAGCGTTAGGGATGAAAAGGACTGCCCCTGTAGGCGCAGGATGTCAGTGCCAGCACCGCCGAAGAAACTGTCTGCACTGCTATGGTAATCCCCCCAAAAAACATCGTCGCCATCGCCACCAAACATGGTGTCGAGCCCTCCGCCACCATAGAAACTGTCCGCGCCCCCGTTCCCGTGCAAAGTGTCGTCGCCAGTCTCGCCAGAAATGACCTCATCCAAGTTGGAACCGACAAACGTATCCGCACCATCGCCCAAGTAGATTGCGTTGCCATCGCGAAAAGTCGTCACACCGCTTAGATCAATATCATCGTCGTTCAGGGAACCTTCCAACCCATACCCGTCAAAATCTACGACCTCCACAGAAGCGGTTTCATCCAGATTTAGCCCCTCGAATTGACCACCAACGAGACGGATCGTATCTGTTCCCGCGCCCCCGAAATAGGTATCTGCCGAAATAGCGGGTTCGGTGATGAACGTGTCATTCCCATTCCCGCCGAAAAGCGTATTCTCACCCGTTCCGCCATACAGTGTGTCGTTCTGTTGCCCCCCGAAAATCGTGTCATTGTGATGACCGCCATAAAGAACATCGTTCCCTTGATTGCCGTAGATCAGATCATTGCCAAAATTGCCAAAAATCGTGTCACCCAGATCACCGCTTAGTTCAAATGCGACGCCGTCTTCTGCTTCCGAATTGCCCCAAAGGATGTCATCGCCATCCCCGCCGGCTATGGCATCGGCACCATCGCCGCCTTCGACCAGATCATCGCCATTACGGGCGTCAATGTCATCATCTCCGCCGTTCCCGTAAATCGAATCCGCAAAATCCGTACCGTTCATTATTGCTGATTCATCCGTTCCGATGATGACCGCCATGTACAAAAAAATCCTAAGCTATAATCCCTAAAAACACGTTTCTCAGGTTAGCCACGAAGCAAGTATCAAGGCAACATAAACATTCGCAAAGGTTGTTTCCGTGGGTCTTTCACACCGGCAGAATGTCCAGGTCAGTCTTTTTGCTGAACCTCGGACAACCGGCTTCCTTCAAGCACCGCAGCGCCACTTAGCACAGCCATGATCCCCAGCACCAGTTGCGGTCCGGCGGCGTCTGCGATGACGCCGAAAATTCCGCCTGCCAGCAGCAGCATGCCGATCATCGTGTTGGACAGCGCGGTGTAAACCGGTTTGCGGTCGTGGCTGTCCATATCCGTCAGATGGGTTTTTCGCCCTGCCCTTGCCCCTTGATAGGCAATCTGGGCGAAGAATACATATGCCGCGATCAGCCAGCCATCACCGACACCAAACGCACCGCCGAGTGCTGCAAGCGCAAAAATTAAAGCGGACACGCCGCCGGCAACCATCAGCGTTTTCCGGCTGGAGTAATCTGCGAATGTGCCCCACAGGTAGGAGGATACAATAGAAGCAATAGAGGAGGCGAGGATCAGCAGCCCAAGATTGCCAAAACCGTTCTCGCTCTCCCCGCCGCCGAGCATGATCAGGAATGGCGGCGCGAGCGCGGTTGAAATCAGCAGTGCGCGGGTGGCGATATAGGTCC
>JAAEZA010000082.1 GCA_018223125.1 Paracoccaceae bacterium
GGGCGTGTGGACATTAACTGGCCGAATTTGATGTAGGCGGGACCAAGCGCCGTAATTGCCCGCAGCATCGGGGGCTGTGCCGGATCGCCTTTCAGGCCAAGCCATGCGAACGGCCAGCCCAGAATACGGGCCGCGAAACGGACGGGTGCCGGGGCATCCACGGCCTCCAGCGCCATTTTCATCGCGCCGGAGCGTTCAAACGTGGCGCCCGTCCGGATCAGGCGCCAGATATTATGAGGTCCACGCATGTCAGATTTTCCACCCGCTGTGCAGCGCGGCGATGCCCATGGTCAGGTTGCGATATTTGGCATTTTCAAACCCCGCGTCCTTCACCATCTGCAAGAAAGTGTCCTGATCGGGGAACTTGCGGATTGATTCCACCAGATACTGGTAGCTGTCCGCGTCATTCGCGATGATCTTGCCCATCGGCGGGATGATGTTGAAGGAATAGCGATCATAGGCCCATTGCAGCGCGGGGTTCGGGATCTGCGAGAATTCCAGAACCATCAACCGCCCCCCCGGACGCAGCACGCGGTAAGCTTCGTTCAGGGCTTCCTGCGGACGGGTCACGTTCCGGATACCGAAAGAGATCGTGTAAACGTCAAAGGAGTTATCCGCGAACGGCAGCGCCATCGCATCGCCGCAGACCCAGTCCAGATGATCGGCCATATCCTCGGCCTCCGCCCGCAAACGCCCCGCATCCAGCATGCCTTGGGTCATATCGAACACGGTCGCATGGGCTTGGGGTGCGCGTTTCAGGAAGCGGAAGGAAATATCCCCCGTGCCCCCCGCCACATCCAGCAGTTTTTGTGCACCCCGCGGTGCCAGCCAGTCCATCATTGCATCCTTCCAGATCCGGTGGATGCCCATAGACATAGCGTCATTCATAATATCGTATTTCGACGCCACATTGGAAAACACCCCGTGCACCATTCCGGCTTTGGCGTCTTCATCCACAGTCTGAAACCCGAAATGGGTGGTCTTTTGCGATTCGGTCATGGTCTGGCCCTCGGGTCTTGTGTTCGGACTATATATAGGGTGATTGAAACAGAGGAAATGCGGCATGGTTGTTTGTCGCAGTTTATCCACCGAATACGGAGAGGCCGATGCCCGAACTTCCAGAGGTAGAAACAGTGCGGCGCGGGCTGGAGCCTGCAATGGTAGGCAAACGGATTGCCCTTGCCGATGTGCGCCGCCCCGATCTGCGCTGGCCCTTCCCTGAACGTATGGCCGACCGTCTGACGGGCGCGCGCATTGAACGGTTGCGCCGCCGCAGCAAGTATATCCTTGGTGATCTGGATACAGGCGAAACCCTTCTGATCCATCTCGGCATGTCGGGCCGGATGCTGATAGCCCCGCCAAACACAGACAACGGGCGCGATATGCTGGGGGAATTCCACCACCTGCACCCTGCCCCCGAAAAACACGATCACGTTGTGCTCGATATGGAAGACGGCACAAGGATTACCTTTAACGATGCCCGCAGGTTCGGCGCGATGGACCTGTTTGCCACGGAACTCGGCGAAGCGCACAAACTGCTTGCCGTGCTCGGGCCGGAGCCTTTGGGCAACAGCTTTGACGAGGCCTATTTCAAAGCGGCCTTGAAAGGGAAGAACACACCGATCAAATCCGCCCTTCTCGATCAGCGGATCGTTTCGGGGCTGGGAAACATCTATGTCTGTGAAGCACTCTGGCGCACCGGCATTTCGCCCCTGTGCAAGGCAGGGGGTATCAGCGCCAGACGGATCGCCTCTCTGGTACCTGCGATTCGACAGGTTCTGGCCGAGGCCATCGAATCAGGCGGATCTTCCCTGAAGGATTACCGGCAGGCGGACGGAGAGTTGGGGTATTTCCAACACAGCTTTGCCGTCTACGGCCGCGAAGGCGAACCTTGCAGGAAACCCGATTGCGCAGGCAGTATCAAACGTGTGGTGCAATCGGGGCGTTCGAGCTTCTTTTGTAACACCTGCCAGCGGTGATTTGGCCGCAGACTTGAAACCGGTGCTGGGCGTGATAAGGCTTTACGCTTGAGAAACAGCAAGTGAGTGCTCTAATGGGCTATGAAACCCTGATTGTAGACATCGACGACCACGTGGGTGTGATCACCCTGAACCGGCCGGATGCCCTGAACGCCTTGAACCAGCAACTGCTCAAAGAGCTGTCTGCCGCACTTGGCGTTATGGAAGAGAACGACAAAGTACGCTGCATCGTTCTGACCGGAAGCGAAAAAGCCTTCGCCGCCGGTGCGGACATCAAGGAAATGTCCGAACAGTCTTTCGTTGATATGTTCTCGTCAGATTACTTCACAGCCGAAACCGAAGCGATCCTGCGTTGCCGCAAGCCGATCATCGCAGCCGTATCGGGATATGCCCTTGGCGGCGGCTGTGAACTGGCCATGATGTGTGACTTCATCATCTGCTCGGACACAGCGAAATTCGGACAACCCGAAATCAATCTCGGCGTTATTGCCGGTATCGGCGGCTCCCAGCGCCTGACACGCTTTGTCGGCAAATCCAAATCCATGGAAATGCACCTGACAGGCCGCTTCATGGACGCAGAAGAGGCCGAGCGTTCCGGTCTGGTCAGCCGAATCGTTCCCGCCAAGAAACTGATGGAAGACGCAATGGCCACAGCGGCCAAGATTGCCGAGAAGTCCACTTTGGCTACAATGGCGGTAAAAGAAGCGGTCGACCGTTCTTATGAAACCACTCTGCGCGAGGGCATTTTGTTCGAACGCCGTTTATTTCATTCACTTTTTGCCACGGAAGACCAATCCGAGGGCATGTCCGCCTTCATGGAAAAACGCTCTGCAAAATTCCGGGGCAAGTAACACACAAACTTTCGCGCTTCAGACCGTTGACTTATTGGCAAACTGGTCCTAGAAGCGCGTTTCATCTTTCGACTCCGTAAGATCAGGATATTTATAATGGCTAACTCGCCACAAGCGAAAAAACGCGCGCGCCAAATCGAACGCCGCACCGAAGTAAACAAAGCCCGCCGCTCGCGGATCCGTACTTTTCTGCGTAAAGTAGAAGAAGCGATTTCCGGTGGTGATCAGGCTGCTGCCGCTGCTGCACTGAAGGCTGTTCAGCCAGAAGTCATGCGCGGTGTCTCCAAGGGTGTTCTGCACAAGAACACAGCCAGCCGCAAGATTTCTCGCCTGTCCGCACGCGTGAAAGCAATGGCCGCCTAAATCAGGCTGCCATCGGCGTACACAAAAGATGCAGGGCTTATGGGCCCTGTTTTTTTGTGCCCGAACGACAGGAATCGCCCTGTGGCGACTGCCTTGTGTATTTCGGACACACCTTCACTTCTTCCGGCTTATTCGCAGATGTTCCGCTTTTAGTCCCGTTGTCGGAATCGGCGGCGTTTACTAGATTGGCTGGACCGCTCCGGATTTTGCTCCCGGGGCATTTCTGAGATGGGAAAGCCTGTAAAACACCACCGAACAGTGGTGATTTTTTACGTGCGAAATCAAAATTTATCAAACAATTTCAAGATGTTACATATGTGCAGATTCGGAAAGCAATTTGCGAGTCAACAGAGAAGAGTCGTTGTCCGCCGCGCCTTGCAGTTGCTATCAACGACGGGTGATTCACCGCAAGGCGGAGAATCGAAGAACAGAATAGTCTTTGAATCGGGGCAGACACATCATGACAAACAAGGTTTCAGAAGTTGAACCTCAGCTTGCTTGGGAAATGCTGCGCGATCACGAAGATACAGTATTGGTGGACGTGCGCACGCAGGCTGAATGGTCTTTTGTGGGGCTCCCCGATCTTTCTGAGCTGGGCAAACAACCGCTGCTGATTCAATGGATGACCTTGCCCGCTATGCAACCGAACCCCGACTTTCTGGACGGGCTCGTAAACCAGCTGGACGGTGCTGCGCCGTCCCGGATCTTCTTTCTGTGCCGATCAGGTGCCCGTTCCATGGCTGCTGCATCACTCACCGCCGAAGCCTTTGCTGCGCAAGGCAAGACAGTGGAATGTGTGAATATTGCCGAAGGGTTTGAAGGAGATCTGAACGAGAACCGACACCGCGGGGCTCTGAACGGCTGGAAGGCAAGAGGATTGGCCTGGCGGCAATCTTGAAGACGAATTTGGGGACAGAATGAAGACTGATGTTTGGGGCTCAGTACAGGACCGGCTGCGCGATGATTTAGGAGCAGATGCTTATAAGAACTGGATAGAACCGCTGGTTTTTGAAGGATTCGAGGCAAATGTTGCACGTTTCAAAGCGCCCACCGGCTTCCTTGGCAATTGGGTATCGCGGAACTATTCCGACAAAATACAAATGCTCTTTTCCGAGCATGGCGCCGATGTTGCGCGCGTGGAATTTGCAACAGGTGTTGCAAAGAAAGCTGCCACCGCGGGCACGGCGAATCCGGCACCTGCCAACGCAGAGAAAGCTACCGCGCCTGCTGCCCAGTCTCAGGCGACAGGGTCTCCCGAACTGCCCGGCGCCCCGCTGGATGCACGCTTTACCTTTGACGCTTTTGTCGTCGGGAAACCGAACGAACTGGCCCATGCTGCAGCCCGTCGCGTGGCCGAAGGCGGCCCCGTTACATTCAACCCGCTGTTCCTCTACGGCGGGGTTGGCCTTGGTAAAACCCACCTGATGCACGCCATCGCTTGGGAAGCCCGCCGCCGCAACCCCGACGCGCGTGTACTTTATCTCTCGGCAGAGCAGTTCATGTACCGCTTTGTGCAGGCCCTGCGCTTCAAGGACACGATGAGCTTCAAGGAACTATTCCGTTCTGTAGATATTCTGATGGTGGATGACGTGCAGTTCATCGCCGGCAAGGACAGCACGCAGGACGAGTTTTTCCACACGTTCAACGCGCTGGTTGACCAGAACAAACAGATCGTGATTTCCGCGGACCGTGCCCCCGGTGAGATCGACGGGCTGGAAGAACGCATCAAATCCCGTCTTCAGTGGGGTCTGGTGGTGGATCTGCACCCGACAGATTACGAATTGCGGCTCGGCATCCTGCAAACCAAAGCGGAATCCCAGGCCCAGCACTACCCCGAAGTCAGCATCGCCCCCGGCGTACTGGAGTTTCTGGCACACCGGATTTCCACCAATGTGCGCGTGCTTGAAGGGGCGCTGACACGACTTTATGCCTTTGCCTCGCTAGTCGGTCGTGAAGTGACGCTTGATGTGGCGCAGGAATGCCTTGCCGATATTCTGCGCGCCACAGATCGTAAAGTTACGATTGATGAAATCATCCGCAAGGTTGCAGATCATTACAACATCCGCATGACTGATATTCTCAGCGCGAAACGGGCCCGCGCGGTTGCCCGTCCCCGTCAGGTCGGCATGTTCCTTGCCAAGACACTGACCTCGAAATCCCTGCCCGAAATCGGACGCAGATTCGGGGGGCGCGACCACACCACCGTGATTCACGCGGTGAAAAAAATCGAGGAACTGCGCGCGGTCGACAGCCAGATCGCTGAAGATGTGGAAATGCTGCGCCGGATGCTCGAAGCCTGAGGCGGCGCACTTCGGACGGATTTTTCAGACGGGCGGCTCTCGGGCGGCCCGTTTTTTTTGTACCAAGGAGCGGAATCAACCGCCGTCACGGATCACTTCTGCGACACGGGCCGCAATAGCCGCGCTACCCTTGCGGGAAGGGTGGATCATGTCGGCAGCATGGAAGCTGCGGTCCCCATGGGGAATCATATCCTTCAGCGACACCATATAAACGCCTTCATCAAACGCTGCGAATTTAGCCAGCCGATCTTCCAGTTCGTCCCCTTCATCACGGCAGTGTTCAATCGGAGATCCAAGCCCCGGACTGCGCAGATAGCCGACATAGACGACTTTGGCGCCGGTCTTGCGAATCTTTTGCACCAGCGATGGTATCTCTCCACCGCGCCCGTCCTTACGGGCCAGCCGGTCCAGCTTGCCCTTGCACACAATGCAACCGCAGCCCAACCACAGGTCATTCCCGCCACCGTTCAGCACGACCCAGTCCCAGTCTCCGGCGCGGAACTGTTTGGCGATATTCAAACCGGCACTGCCCGAAACCGGAAGACGGTAAATAATCCGCGCGCCCATCACTGAACGGTCGATCACCGGCCTGCCCAGCGCCCGTTCCAGCACATCCGAAACGGCATTACCGCTCATCCCGTGGGACGCCAGCAGAGAATCACCCATCGTCAGAATCCGCGCCGAGGAATTCCGCGACACGGATTCGGTACAGCCCGTCAGCAAAAGACATATAACCCCGAAACAGGCAGCAGAAAATTTCATCGCGTTGTCATCTCCGTTGGCTTTCAAAGCAATCTCCACGCCAAAGCGTTCGGGAAGAATGTAGCGGATAACCTGTGCAGATTTTGTGACGCTGAAAAGGAATTAGCAAAGCCAGCAAGGGCAAAAAGCACCGGACATGGGCAGCCCTTGGGCAACTCTGTGGCATCCCCGTAAGATTGCTGGGTTTTTTGCCCTTCTGATTCGCCTTCCGCTTGACCCTTTGCGCTATCCCGTGCTTTGTGAAACAGAGCTTGAAATCCAAGCCATTTGGCGTAGAGTTTGCGACCCACGCAATCTGAGGAGCGGGACATGAAGGTCAGTATTGAACGCAGCGCTTTGCTAAAAGCGATGTCACAGGCGCAATCCGTAGTGGAGCGTCGCAATACGATCCCTATTCTGGCCAA
>JAAEZA010000009.1 GCA_018223125.1 Paracoccaceae bacterium
GTCGCTTTCCATCGCGAACCAGGCACCGTCCAACGTTCTGAGCCTGTTCCAGTAACCGTAACCCGGGAATACTAAATCTGGCGCTCCGACCCTGAGAACGGGGTCGGAGACATCAAGCCACTCTCATAACCCCACCAGAAGGTGATACCTCATGAGTCTTTCCGCCTATAAAAACACAATCAAAGCAACAGAATCCCCCCGCGCGATCGAGCGCCGGGTTCTAAGCCAGATGAACCAGCGTCTGGGTGCCCACCAGTCCGAATATGACGCAACCGAAGCCGGTGGCGCACGACTGGGCATTCTTGCAGGCCCGCTGCGCGAGGCGCTGAATGATAACGTCCGGCTCTGGCTGGAGTTCAAAGCCGATCTCAGCAAACCCGGCAACACACTTCCCCCTGAATTGCGCGCCGGTCTTTTGTCGCTGGCAATTTTTGTAGAGCGTCAGACAAGTCTGATCCTGAGCGGGCAGGGCACTGTTAAGGCACTGATGGATGTGAACGCCCCCCTTATCGCGGCGCTTCAGACCCAAGGGTCGGAGGCAGCATAATGGGGCTGGTCCTGAAAGTGAAAGCCGGCGACAGGGTCGTTGTGAACGGTGCTGTGCTGCGCAATGCCAGCCGCAACCAGATGATTGTCGAAATCGAAAACCAGTCCGATGTTTTGCGGGCTGAAGAAATTCTTGCGGAATCCATGGCCAGCACACCGGTGCGCCGTTTGTGCCACCTGATCCAGATTGCAATGGTCAGTCGGGATGACCGGGCTACGCTGTTCCCGCGAATATACGAAGCCATTGCAGAACTGGAAGCCGCATTGTCCAAGAGTCAGGGCCAGACATTGCGCGATACACGGGCGCTGGTGGAGGAAAACAACCTTTACGCGGCCTACCGCCGGCTTCTGCCGGTTATTACCTATGAAGACGAACTGCTGGCGCTGGCTGCTGTTGCGCCGGTCAAGGAGATTGCGTCGTGATCTCTACCAGCGGCCTGTCCCCGTTTGTTGGCATCAGTCTGGTCCGTGAAAACCGCGAAGTCTTTGAAGCCGACGTGCAGCGCGATCCCACATCAGCGCGGGAAATCGAAGCCTTCCGCGAACGGATTGCTTCCATTGGCACCATCGACGAACTGGTTGAGGACTATGAAGTTTTCAGTTTCGTGATGAAGTCTTTCGGACTGGAAGATGAAATCTATGCCAAGGCGATGATGAAAGAGATCATCACCTCTGACACAGAAGACAGTTCCTCTCTGGTCAATAAACTCTCTGATTCCAATTACACCAGCATCAACGAAGAACTCGGGTTTTCTACAGACGGGCTTGCCGGAGAAAATTTTCAGGACGCCGCGTGGATTGACAGTATGGTGGCACGTTACACGACCCAACGTCTGATCGACACCCAGAGCGAAGTGAACGAAAGTGTCGGTGTGGCGCTGACTTTCGATCAGAAGATCCAGTCCATGACAAACTGGTATTCCATTCTTGCGGATGTGGAACTGACCAGTTTTTTCACAACCGCATTCGGCCTGCCGGACGCCTTTGACAGCGCGGATATCGATGCAAAGAAGGCCATGTTCGAAAGCCGTCTTTCCATCGAGGAACTGCAAGATCCCGAAGTGCGTGAAAAGCTGATCCGGCAGTATTCGGCCTTTGCGGATGTGATAAACAGTCAGGAAACCCAAAGCGCAGCGGTCACACTTCTGAGCAACGGAACGGATTACACACAAGTCACGATCGACATTGATATGGTTCAGGGGTTTTCCGCGTCAAAGTACCTGTAACGCGCTGAACTGTAATGATTGAAGAAGCGCCGGAGCCTTGGTCCGGCGTTTCTTTTCCGGTTCAGTCCTCGATCATTTCGTCTTCTGTGCTTGGCAGGCGGATCACTTCCTGACTGACCAGATCATTGGTGATGTCGATAAGCGCCGCCTGTGCCTCGCGGGTTTCGCGGGCGCGGACCGGTCCCATTTCTTTCATCTCTGTCTCCAGCATCTCGCGCATCCGCTGGGTGAGGGCGGACATAAAGGCTTCGCGCACATCGGCCTTCGCCCCCCGCAGGGCCAGCGCAAGGGTGTTGCCCTCTGCCAGTCGCATGATCCGCTGCAACGCGCCACCGTCCAGTTTGATCATATCGTCGAAGGTGAACATCTTCTTCTTGATCTCTTCCAGCTCTGCCGGAATCCGCTGTTCGAGATTGGCCGACAGCCCCTCGAATGCGCCTGCGTCCATCTTGTTGAACATATCCGCAAGCCGCTGGTGGGGATCAAGGTTGGACTTTCGTGTGGCAGTGGACAGGAAGTCCGTCACGATGACAGATTCCAGATTTTCCAGCACACTGCGGGACAGGCTGCCCAGACCGATCATCCGGGTGGTAATTTCTGTCATCCGTTCGGCCCCGAACAGCGGCAGAACGCGGGCGGACACCGCAGGTTTCATACGGGACATGATCGCTGCAATCGTCTGGTCGTGTTCTCCGGACAGCCATGTGGCTATCGTTTGTTCGTTGACTGCCGCCAAAGCGTCCCAGACGTTCTGCCCGTGGGTGGGCGAGCGCAGATCGCCCAGAATATCGGTAACAGCATCATCCGTCATAAAGCCGGACAGCATCCGTTCGGCAATCTGGACAGAACCTTCCACACCCGCCCCGCCGGAAACAGTTTCGGAAAAGTCGCGGATGACGGTTTCGACCACGCTGGCAGGAATTGTTCCCAGCCGTGACATGGCCTGTATGACCGCCTGAATTTCAGACCGCGCCATTTTTTTCATCAGGGCCGAACCCCGCTCCTCACCGATGCACAGGAACAAAACGGCGGCTTTTTCAGCGCCCGAGAGCGAGAATTCTTCTATGTCGAGTTGCATGGGCTAGGGGCTCCATATTGTCAGGGCGCGGCCGGTACTAACCGGCGGCATAGGATTGGATCAACGAACCGGCAAGGCGATACCAGCCGTCGATCGCAACGAAAAAGATCACTTTGAAGGGCAGGGAAATCAGGACGGGAGACAACATCATCATACCGGCCCCCATCAGGATTGCGGCAACGATCAGATCAATAGCGAGAAAGGGAACAAAGATCAGAAAACCGATGGTAAAGGCACGCCGAAGTTCAGAGATCATGAAAGAGGGCACCAGCACGGACCACGCCAGTTCGGAGCGATCTGCGGGCAGGGTGATCTCTCCGTTTTCGACCAGATCTTCCACAGGAGTTGCGGGGTCAACGGTGCCGTTTTGCACTGAAAACCCCTGAAACAGCGACAGATCCTTGTCACGGGTGTTGCTGGCCATGAATTTATGGAACGGCGCTGCAATGCGCTCTACCGCTTGCTCTTCAGTGATTGATCCGGCGATCAGGGGGGAAAGGCCGTTGTCCCAACTGTCCTGAAACACTGGCTGCATGGTGAAAAATGTCAGGAACATCGCCAGCGAAGTGATCACCATATTGGGGGGCGACTGGTTCAGCCCAAGGGCCATACGCAGGATCGACAGCACGATCACGAAGCGGGTGAAAGAGGTCATGACGATCAACAGACCCGGCGCGACAGACAGAACCGTCAGAAGGCCGAACATCTGCAACAGACGCCCTGACAGTTCGCCGCTTTCATCGGCGTTCGGGTCAAGCGCGTCGGCAAGATCCCCGATCAGGGAGCCAACGCCGGTGTCTTGCGCTGCCACAACCGTGGCCCCCAGCGCGAGTGCCAAGCCGGCAATAAGAAGGGCGGCTGCAATCCGCAGTAAACTGTGGTTCAGCGCGCCCGATGGCATCAACGGCTCTCCGAAACGTGGTCTTTGACGATCTCGGTCAGGTTGATACCCAATCCGCCATCGCCGATTTTCACCAGATCCCCGCGCGCAACGAGCCGGTCGTTGATCATCACATCAAGGGGTTGTCCGATCCGCTTGTCCAGTTCCACAACCGACCCGCGGGTCAGGGACAAAAGCTGTGCCACAGGCATACGGGTCTGGCCCAATACAACCTGAACATCCAGAGACACGTTCAGCATTGCATTCACGCTTTGTCCGCCGTCTGCGTCCTTTTCGGACGAAAGTTTGTCGATCTCTTCGGCAGCGAGATCGTTCAGAATGCTGCGGGGTTCGTCGTTCATAATCGCTTTCCAGATGATTTCGGATCAGGTTTCGGGTTCTTCAAAAGAAGCAGGATATCCCCGCACAAATTGTCAAAGTTATATTCCGAGCGGCCGTTTTCCCAGTTCGCTTCGACTGCTACGGGGCGCAGTTTCGGATCTTCGATGACTTTCAGTTCGATTTTGGCATCCTTGGGTCGGGCAAATTCCTGCGCCAGAAACCCGTAACCGGAGGGCACGCGCACTTCGAGCCACTGGCTCCCCATTGCGCGGCGGGAAATGTCTACCAGTTCCGCAGCGACCCGATCCCGCCCCAGTATGGATACCAGATCAGGGAACAGTTTTTCGCAGAAGTCCCGCATAAAGAGCGTCATTTCCTGTTCAAGAGCGGCACAATATTCGCTGTGTTCGTTGAACAGGTCTTCCAGCTTCGGGGCCAGCGCTTCAAGAAATTCGGCCCGCTTGGCTTCGGCGCTTTGCAGCATTGCCGCTTCGCCAGCCTTGAACCCTTCGGCATGGGCTTGCGCCTTGGCGGCTTCGACCGCTTCAGCGATGGCGGCATCCATTTCCGCGCGGGTGAAGCTTTCGTCGCGGGAAACGGAAAAAACCGCTTCGACGCGGTCTTCCTCGTCCAGATCAGGCAGGCTCAGAATGCTTTTCATTTTAACGATCAGCCTTTCTGGTTAATCCAGCCACGGATCGTGCGCAGGGAGGTTTCAGGATCGGTTTCAATGAACTTGTTCAAGCCGTCGATATGGCGCCGCATGACATTACCCGAAACAGAGGCAATGGATACAAATTCTTCGCCCTCTTCCACGGTTTCTGGTGGATTGTCAGGATCCGGAGCCGTCTCGTCAGGCTCTGCGGTTGTGGCGTCCCGCAGGGTAGGGTCTGCATTTTGCGCTGCCGCGCCGGTTTGGGCTTCTGCGGCGTCCCCTGCTTCAGCCATCATTTTGTTCACCGCCCGCATCAGGGGGCGAATGCCAAAGAACAGCAGCAGGCCCACAACAACAATTGCAGATACGGAACGCAGGATGGAGCCGAAGTTCATCGCAATCACATCGGTCAGGCCGCCTCCGGCACTATCGCCTTGCAGGGTCGCGCCGACAGCAAACTGCATCGAATCGACCGTTACCTGATCGCCCCGTTCCTCGCTGATGCCTGCGGCTGAATGGGCAAGGGCCGTCAGGCGGGTGATATCTTCGGCACTGCGCGGAGTGTATTCACCTTCATCGTTCCATATCCCGTTGACGACGACCGCCACAGTCAGACGCTTGATCGCACCGGGTTCGCGGATCATTTCCGAACGGGTGCTGCCGATTTCAAAAGAAGTTTCGTCACGGCTGGATGTGCTCGATTCCGACCGGCCGGCAGCCCCTGCTCCGTTATCGATTCCCGGCAGGTTGTTGGCCACATCTACCGTGCTGTTAGCGCCGTCGGAGGTTTGGGACTGATCGGTGACCGACACGACAGAGCGGGGCACCTGCTGGTCGGGATCAAAGGATTCCTGAACGACGACTTCCCGTGATGTATCCAGATCGGCAGTTACGCGGACGCGAACGTTTTCAGCACCCACGTGGGCGGCAAGTATGCTTTCAACGTTCCGGCGCAGCCGCTCTTCAATCTCGGCGCGGGCGGAATTCAGGCCGGTGCCTTCGGAGATATCCTCTTCGCTGAGAATCGCCTGACCGGACCCGTTCAGAATCGTTACGTGATCCGGAGAGAGCCTTGGGACAGCAGCGGAGACCAGACTGCGCACGGCCAAAGCCTGACTGCGGTCCAGCGGGGTGCCGCGTCTGGCGTGGATCACAACAGAGGCCGAGGCTTCGGGCCGTTCCTGAGAAAAGGTTTCCCGTTCGGGAAGAACAAGGTGAACGCGGGCGCGCTCAACATTTCGAATGGTCTCGATAGAGCGGGCGAGTTCCCCTTCAAGGGCGCGCAAGCGGTTGATCTGCTGAAGGAAACTGTTCATCCCCAAACCGGAACTCTGGTCGAACAATTCCCATCCCGCGTTTCCTTCGGCGGGCAAACCTGCCTGCGCAAGGGCCATGCGGGCGCGGGCTATTTCGTTTTCGGGCAGGGACAACATGGTCCCGTCCGCAGAGATCCGAGGAGAGAAACCGGCTTTCTCAAGCTCGCTCACCATACGGGAGGAATCAGAGGCGCTGGCGTCCATCACCAGAGGCCGCAGATTGGGAGTCATCGCAACGCTCAACCCGATCAGAAGGGCGGCGGTCAGGCCGAGAGCTGTCGCTCCCATAAGAATAAGACGTTTACGCCCCAGCCCTTTCAGGTTCTCGATAAGATTGTTCAAAGTTTTACTGACTTTTTCGGAGCGGATACATTTGCGAATTTAGAAAAAATAATATTCTTTAAGCCCTACAGCTACAAGTTGTTTATTCGCATACGCACGGTCTTGGGACGCTTTCCTTTGGGTGCCGGGTACGATACATTTGCGAAAAATCCAAACGTGCTGGGCCCTTTTTCATGACTGATTCACCACCGGACGTCGCCAAGAGCGGTAAGGGCATGAAACTGATTGCTGTTTTGCTTCTGGCGGGGTTCGTGGCAGGGACTGTCGCGGGGGTTTTTGCCTATAAAGCGATGGCCCCGACCCAAACCGAAAAGGTTGAGGTTGTCGAGAAGGTTAATATGGTGCAGGTGGATGTTGGCCGGATTACCCTGTCCCTTCAGGCCGGAAATGGTGGCATCCAGCGGCATTTGCTGGTCAATCCGATTGTGCTGCTGGAAGAAACTGATTCCGAAGACGGATTGTCCTCGGACGAGATGAAAGCCCTTCTGCGGGACAGTTTCGTCGAATATCTGTCCCAACTGTCCGTGCGCGACGTGTCCGGCAGCGCAGGCATGAGCATCATGCGCAGCGAGTTGAAACGCCGCGCCGCCGCACGGCTTGAAGACCGCACGGTTTCACGTATCCTCTTTCAGGATTTCGTGATTCAATAACGAAAGAAAACGAATGCAAGCCAACACGACCGCATTACCAGTGACCGATTCCGAGATGACCCGCTCTATTCAGGAAGAGCTGATCTCTCAGGCGTCTGCCGGTATTGTCGAACTGCCGATGTTGGACATCATTTTCGCGCGGATGGCAGTGTCGCTTGTATCTGCGTTCAAATCCAAGGCTGCATTCCTGTGCGACATTCATTTTGACAATGTGGAATACCGGAACTGGGAAGACGTTGCAGGCGAACTTGATCCCTTTGGTATTTGCGCGAACGTAGAGGCAAAGCCATGGGACGGCAGTCTTGCGATCAGTCTCGACAGTGCCATGATCTTTTCTGCGCTGGAGTTGCAAATGGGCGGGACGCCGCGTCCTGATTCCGCCCCGAAACGCCCTGTGTCCGTGATAGAGCGCCAGATCGCGCGCCAGCTTGCCGAAGTTGTTCTTACCGATTTCTCTGCGAATGTGTCCCGCCTGACCGAGGCGCGCTTTCTGCTGGATACAATGGAAACACCCCAGCAAATGGCGGCAATGCAAGGTGGTAAAACCCCTTGTGCCGTGGGGAAGATGTCTGTCGAGATCGGTCCCTGCAAGGGCAGTTTTTCGATCATTATTCCCATGGCAACCCTTGAACCTGTGCAAGACAAATTCTCCAAAGTGTTTCTCGGGGATAAACTGGGCGGCGACAAATCCTGGCGTGAGCATATCCTGAGCACGATCAACGGTTCCAGCGTCAAGGTTACCGCACGGGTGCACCAGCTAAGCATTCCGCTGGTCGATATTCTTGAATGGAAACCGGGCACTGTGATTGATCTTGGTGTCTCCGAAGACAAGGAAATCAGCATCATCTGCTCGGGCATTCCGGTTTTTCAGGGCTATGCGGGCAAGCATAAGGGCGGGCGCGTCGGTTTCCGTGTCGTGCGTGAAATTGAAGGGGGCGATCTGAACCCTGCTGAGGCTGATACCCTTGGAATCCAGCAACCGGATGCGGAGGGGCGTGAAGAATGAACGATCTGATCGTAAACGGTGTCCTGCTGGTCCTTTTGATTTCGCTTGGCATCTTTGTAATCCGGCTGAACCGCAAGATAGACAGGCTGCGCGCGGCACTTCTGGAAGTTGGACCAACCTTGGAAGCCTATGAAGCTGCGATAGCCAAGCACAAGGAAAGCCTTAGCAATTTCAGCGTGCAGCTTGATGAAACCACCCGCGCCACCGGCAAGCAGCCGGAGATTGCCGAAGAAGAGGATCTGTCGCGGATTTTCTATAAGGCCTTTGGGGAAAAGGTGAAGTGATGGGCAAGAAGCTGGCCGCCACTGTTATCGTCCTTGCGGGACTCGCAAGTTTTAAGGGGGCTTCCATTTACGATGCCTTCCGCGCCAGCCCAGCTCAGGCCAAGGCTGCAGAGGAAGCGGCGCCGGAAACAGTGGCCGAAAGCGAACCGGTCGAGCAGAGCGGCGCAGAGGCTGCCCCCGCAACGCCGGAAGAACTTCTGGTGGCGATCGCAATGGAGCGGGACAGGCTGGCGCAAAGGAAGCAGCAACTGGACGAGCGGGAAGCGACAATCGCGCTCGCCCAAAGCACACTTGATGCCAAAGCTGCCGAACTGACCGCGCTCAAAAACGAACTGGACCACCTGCTCAGCCGGTCGGTGCGGGAAAACACGGACGATGTGGCGCGCCTTGTGGAAATCTATAAGGCCATGAAGCCGGTGCAGGCTGCAACCATCATGAATGAAGCCGGAATCGAGGTGGCGGTTCTGGTGCTTTCTGCGATGGAGCCGCGCAATTCCGGCCCGATCATTGCCCTGATGCAGCCCACACGGGCAAGGGCAATTTCAACGATCATTCTGGAGCGCTCCCGTCTGCCGGGCGATCAGAAACTGGTTAATATTACACTGGATTAAGGGGTTATTCGTCTTCCAGATGGCGCAGACTGGCGCCGGCCGGTGGTTTGCGGCGGATTTTCTTTTTCAGATCCAGCACGAAAGACACAAGCTGCGCCACCTCCGCCCAATGGGCTTCGGGGATCGTCTGGTCAAAATCGCAGGTGGCATGAAGCGCGCGGGCCAGTTCGCGGCTTTCGAGAACGGGAACTTCGTGGGCGTAGGCCAGTTTACGGATGTTCGCCGCCACAAGATCGGTGCCTTTTGCGACGCAAACAGGGGCTGTGTCCTTCCCCCGTTCATAGCGCAGGGCGACGGCGTAATGGGTCGGGTTGGTGACCACCAGAGTGGCGGTGGGAACTGTTTTCTGCATACGGATGCGGGCCCGTTGACGCCGGATCATATCCCGTTTGGCCTTGATCAGGGGATCGCCTTCGGCGTCCTTGAGATCATCCCGCACCTCTTTCAGCGACATGCGTTGTTTCTGGGCGTGCCGGTATCGCTTCCACGCAATATCGGCCAGTGTGATCGGGATCATCAAAAGCACAATCCACGCGAGCATGAGCGAGGATTGTTTGGTCAGCATCGCAGGCAGATATTCCGGCAGCATAACGCCCCCCGGAACCATCGCGCGAACCACGCTTTGGGCGATGATCGCAACAAGGATGCTGACCAGCACAAGTTTGATAAAACTCTTGCCGAATTCCACCAGATTGTTGACGCCGAAGATCCTTTTTATACCAGAAAGGGGAGAAATCTTGTTCGGCTTCGGCGTGATCCTTTCCTTGGATACCACAAAGGGACCTTGCAACAGACCCGAAAGCATGGCGGCGGCAAGCATGATGCCAAGAACCCCCGCCCCGATAACGGTTGCCTGCCGGACCGGGGAAACGAGCGCCGTTCGCAGATCATGGATTGCGGTGAGGCCGGAGCCGATTTCCATGGAGGCCGCAAGGTCGAACAGCGATCCGAGCGCGACTGCCCCGACAGCAGCCTGCTGGGGTAAAAACAACCCGATTGCCGCGAGCAATGCCCCGTAAATCAACAGGTGGCCGACCTCTTTGGAAATCGGCACATCGCCTTTTTCACGGGCTTTTCGCAGCTTCTGTTCCGTGGCCTGTTCGGTCTTGGAGCCATCGTCTTCCGGTTCTGCCATCCCTAGCGGACCAGTGTTTCAAACCACAACGAAAGCTGTTCGTTCTGGTAAATCATGATGGCCGGAGCGGTGATGGCGAGCAGACCAAGCCCGGCGATGATCAATCCGGGACCGGCGACAAAAAACACCTGCATTGCCGGCATGACCCGATTGGCCAGCCCCATGCCGAGGTTCAGCAGCAGGCTTAATGCGAAAAACGAAGCACCCAGAGTGGCGGCGATATAAAACGCCCCTCCACCAATCCGTGCGATCTGATCGGCCAGATCACCGATTATGATCTGGCCGGGGGGCAGAATTGCATAAGAGCGCATAAGTCCTGTCAGGAAAACATGGTGTGTGTTGGTCAGAAAAATACAGGCGACCGCGCCGAAGGTCAGCAGGGTCGATATAGTCGATCCGCTCTCGGGGCTGCCCTGATAAGGCGCCAGAGAGTTGCTTAGACCGGCTGCAAAACCGGTAAGCGCGCCCAGAATGTGGAAAGCGGCCATAAACAGGCGGGCGCCGATCCCGATAAATACCCCGACCAGCACCTCCAGCGCCAGCAGCAGGACAAAGGCCGTGGTAACGTCAGGCGCTTCCAGAACCGGAAGGGCGGGCATCAGTGCAAGGGACAGCGCGATACCGAGGCTGATCTTGAAACGCGGCGGGATCTGGGTTTCCCCAAATCCCGGGAGCAGCAGGACTGCGGTGCCGATACGGGCAAAAATCAGGGCGGTCATCAGCACCCAGCTCTCGGTCAGTTGTGCGATAAACCCGCCGCCCATGCCTATTCACCGATCTGCGCGACGGTTTTCAGTTTGGCCTTCCAGTGGATTTCCGAGAATGACAGGATGGGTGTCATCGGCGCGATCCGTTCCAGCATGGACCGTATAATCGGGCGGTATTCGGGGCTGACAACAAGGGCGGGCCATTCGTCCTTTGCCGCATAAGCCTGAAGCACACCGCGGGCAGCACGGCCGAATTCCTGCACTTTGGCGGGTGGCATTGTGCAGGTGGTATCGTCGCCCTGCACTTTTACGGTGCTGGCAAATTCCTGCTCCCAAGTGCCGCCAAGCGTGATGGTCTGGATAAATCCGTCTGCCCCTTCCTGTGATTTGCAAATCTGCGCAGACAGGGCCTTGCGAACCTGTTCGGCTACAAGTGTTGCATTTGTGGTCGCTGTAGAGGCTTCGGCGATAGTTTCTGCGATCAGGGGCAGGTTGCGCACAGAGACCCGTTCGGACAGCAGTTTGCGCAACACATTGCGGAACAGGATCACAGGCGTCGGGGTCGCGATGTCCTGAATAAGCTTGCGATAGGCCGGATCAAGGCTGTTCAACAGTTCCCGTGCCACGCCGTATGTCATCATTTCGGGCATGTTCTCTTTCAGCGTCTCGGTCAGATGAGTGACGATCACGCTTTCAGGATCAACCACGGTAAAACCGGCGGCTTCCGCTTCGGGTGCAGAGGCGGTGTCGATCCAGACGGCGGGCAGGCCGAAGGTTGGCTCCTTGACCCGTTCGCCGGAGAGCATTGTGCCTTCACCCGCCGGATCAATCACCAAGCGGCTGCCCGGGCGCAGTTCCCCTTCGGCCACCTCAACCCCTTGAACCTTAACAACATATCCTTTGCTGTTGGAAATATCGCCGTCCTTGATCCGCACAGGCGGGAGCAGAAAACCGTACTCGCGCTGGAACATGTCCCGCAAGCTTTTGATCTTGCCGGGCAGGGCGGCTGTGTCGTTGTTCAGCATTACGATAAGGCTGCGCCCCATCTCCAGCGTTACAGTGTCGATACCGGCAGTGGCTTCGGGTTCGACAGCTTCTTTGGCGGCTTCGGTCTTTTCCATTTCCGTCGCAGTGGCCAGATCGGCCCGTTGGGTTTCGCGGGAATAAAGACCGAAGGCTACCAGAACCGCGGCCACAATCGCAAACAGCAGGAATGGAAAGCCCGGCAACAGGCCCATGAGAAAGGTAAGCGCCGCCGCGACAAACATCGCTTTGGGATTGCCCGAAAGCTGGGTGGTCACAGCCTCGTTTGCGGCCCCGACCGTGGCGCCTTTGGTGACAATAATGCCTGCGGCAATGGAAACGATCAGGGCGGGGATCTGTGTAACCAGCCCGTCGCCAATCGTCAGGACCGTAAAATTGTGCAGCGCATCGGACACATTCATTCCGTGGCGGGTGATGCCGATAAGGATGCCGCCAACCACATTGATCAGGGTGATGATAATGCCTGCAACTGCATCTCCCCGAACAAACTTCGCAGCACCGTCCATCGCGCCGAAGAAGCCGCTTTCGTCTTCAACTTCCTTGCGGCGCGCGCGGGCTTCCTGTTCGTTAATCATCCCCGCGCCAAGGTCGGCATCAATAGCCATCTGCTTGCCCGGCATCGCATCCAGAGAGAACCGCGCGGCAACTTCTGCAATGCGGGTAGAGCCTTTGGTGATAACGATGAAATTGATTGCCACAAGGATGCAGAACATCACTGTCCCGATAACATAATCGCCCCCGACCACAAAATCGGCGATACCCTGAATAACGTTGCCCGCCGCATCTGTGCCGGTCTG
This sequence comes from Paracoccaceae bacterium, assembly GCA_018223125.1. Classification (GTDB taxonomy): domain Bacteria; phylum Pseudomonadota; class Alphaproteobacteria; order Rhodobacterales; family Rhodobacteraceae; genus Amylibacter. Next base: position 12,620 of record JAAEZA010000009.1, read on the forward strand.
CCCTTCGGACAGGATCAACCGCGAAGAGGCCACGTTCAGCGACAGCCGCATCATGGTGACGATCAGCAAAAGCGTGGGGAAGCTGCTGAATTCAAGGGGTTTTCGCACCCAAAGCGCCACCATGAGAACCAGTACAGACACGGAAACAGACAGTGCGAGCCCGATGTCGAGAAGCATGGCCGGAAGCGGCACAAAAAGGATCGCCAGAACGGTACAGATCGCAATCGCAAAGGTGACATCCCGATGCTGGGACATGATCCCCATGCGGGCTGCGAAACGATCAAGGACAGTCGGCTTCTGCCGGTCTGCTTGTGCCATGGACGGGGCTCTCGACTTGTGGCCCGATTGGGCAGAGGGTTAGGACACCGGATTTACGGAAGGGGTGTGCCGGTTTGGAGGCTGGAAATATTCTGGCGTTTCGCAGCCTGCGGTTCCTGCGCGGAAGGCAGTTTCAAAAGCCGGCGGATAAACCGTTTTACCTTGCGTTTTTCGCGAACCGGTTCGCGCAGCGGGTTCATGCGGGGCCGCAGGGAAACCACGGGTGCGGCAGTGCCCTTTTGCGGTTGCGCGGTTGTCGGTGTTTCTGCGGTTTCGGCTTCGCTCTCTCCCAGTTCTCTCAGGCTTGGCAGTTGGTCACCGTAAGGCCCGTCAAGGGATGGAACCTCGTTGAGCGTGGCCTGAACGGGCGGCGCAACGATCGAGCTTTGGTGGAAACCGCCGGTCGCCGGTGCGGCGCCTTTGAAAGCGAACAACCCTTGTGCCTGACCTGCCGCCGGAATGATCAGCGGAACAAGAAGGACAATCGTTAGAAATCTACGCATAATTACAAACCTCCGTTTATAATAAGGTCGAATGACTGGTCGCTGAGCTTGGTCAGCGCGGAATAGATCAGCGGCAGGGATACCGCCACAGCGACAAAAATCGCGGCCACCTTTGGCACAAAGGTCAGGGTCATCTCCTGTACCGATGTAAGCGCCTGAAACAGCGCGATCAGCAAGCCGACACCCATAGCAACCAGCAAGGTCGGACCTGCTGCAATCAGGATGGTCCAGATCGTGTCTACAACCACCTCATGGATGTCGGTCGCGCCCATATCAGACGGTCATCCTCAGGACTTCCTGATAGGCCCCGACAACTTTGTCCCGAACGGCAACGGCGGTTTCAATGGCAGTTTCCATCGCCATGGTTGCCTCGACAACCTCTTGTGTAGACAGTTTTCCGTGCAGTCCGGCAACAGCAGCACGGTCCCCCTCGCGTACGGCCTGAACCGTATCGCGTGCGGTGTTTTCAAGAACCTCGGCAAAGCTCGGGCCGGTTGGTTCGGTTTTCTGGGGGGTGGGTGTGGCAGGAAGTGTTTGGCCGATTTTATAGGCGCGCAGCGCACCTGTCGAAAAGGCAGTATCCATTTAAGGGCTTTCTATTTGTCGAGCATGTCCAGGGTCAGGCGGCGCATTTCCCGTCCCGTTGCGATCATGTTCAGGTTTGCTTCGTAACTGCGGGCAGCCTCACGCATATTAGCCATTTCAAGCAATGGCTCCACATTCGGACGCTCGATAAATCCCTCTTCGTTGGACAGCGGATGAGAGGGTTCGTATTGCATTTGCAGCGGCGAGTCGTCCTGGGTCACGTTTTTCACAGAGACCATATTCGCCCCTGTTTCACGGTCCAGAATTTCACCGAAAGTCACAACTTTGCGCCGGTAGGTATCCCCGCCCGGGGCACCGACAGTGTCAGCATTGGCGATATTCTCGGAAATCACCCTAAGGCGCTCGGACTGGGCCTTCAGGGCCGAACCGGCGGTGCGCCCGATGGCGCTCAGACTATCAAGATCAGACATGATTATTTCCCGTTCACCATAGAAATCATCGCATGGGCCTTGCCATAAAGTTTGGAGGCCAGACGGTACTGGCTGGAGGTGGACGCCGCGAGCAGCGACTGTTCTTCCAGAACGACAGTGTTGTTGTCCATGGACGAGCCCCAAACATTTTCAGCTTGCCGCACCGCGACCGTACGATCGTTTTGCTGGGACAGATAGCTTTCGAAACTTTCCACATCCCGCGCCTTGTAATTCGGCGTATCGGAGTTGGCGATGTTCTCGGCGATGACCTTCTGCCGCTCGGCCAGCCAGTTCATTCTCTGACTGGCGGTTTGCAACCATGAAGTGGATTCATCGCTCATGTTTTGTCCTTGCGAAAAAATCAATCGTAGGTGTTTATACAATGGATATACCTATGATTGAAAGCCTGCTTATGGAGCGCCCAACAACTTTTTCGCAATTGCGAAGCGAGATGCGTAAAATTCCGTCATCGCTGGTGTCGGGAAAGGTTATTAGCGTGGGCGGTTTGGGTTTGATGGCCTCCGGACTGGGCGAAAGTGCCAAAATCGGGGATCGGGCGCTGGTCGCCGGACGAATCCCAGCCGAGGTTGTGGCAACCGATTCCGAAGGGATTCGCCTGCTACCGTTTGGCACTTGGGACGGGATCGGGCGGGGCGATCGTGTCGAACTGATGCCGGGAGCCGGAGACATCTTTCCGGGGCAGGATTGGATCGGCCGCGTGGTCGACGCTTTTGGCGAACCGCTGGACGGGCTGGACCTGCCGGACGGGCCTTGCGGCTACCCGTTGCGCAACACTCCGCCCGATGCGTTTGACCGGCGGGTAATGGGCGGAAAGCTGGAAACCGGTATCCGCGCGATTGACGTGTTTACACCGATTTGCAGGGGGCAACGGCTGGGGATTTTTGCCGGTTCCGGTGTCGGTAAATCGACGCTGATGGCCATGTTGGCGCGTCAGGCGAATGCGGATGTCATCGTGATCGGGCTGGTCGGGGAACGGGGACGGGAAGTTCAGGATTTCCTGACGCGCGATCTCGGGCCGGAAGGCATGGCCCGTTCTGCGGTGGTTGTGGCAACCTCGGACCAGCCTCCGCTGATGCGGCGGCAGGCTGCCTTTGCGGCCACGTCGATTGCAGAATTTTACCGCGATCAGGGCAAACAGGTTCTTTTGATGCTGGATAGTGTGACGCGGTTTGCAACCGCACAGCGGGAAATCGGGCTCGCCGCCGGCGAACCCCCTGCCACGCGCGGCTATACGCCCACAGTGTTTACCGAATTGCCCCGTTTGTTAGAGCGGTCCGGTCCGGGATCCGCGCACAAGGAGGGCGGGGATATTACAGCCCTTTACACGGTTTTGGTGGACGGCGACGATATGAACGAACCGGTCGCTGATACGGTCAGGGGTATTCTGGACGGGCATATCGTTCTGGACCGGAAGATTGCAGAGTCCGGGCGCTATCCCGCTATAAACATTGCAAAATCCGTGTCTCGGTCGCTGCCGGATTGCCACATTGCCATCGAACTTGCCATTATGTCCGCCGCACGACGTGCCCTTGCCCGACACGCGGATATAGAGGATCTGGCCCGCATCGGCGCCTATCGCACCGGAACTGATCCGGACACGGATGCTGCGATCCGTTTTGCCAAACTTGCAGACGGTTTTCTGGGGCAGGGCGTGCGCGCGCCCCAAAGCAGCGAAGAAGCTTTTGCGACCCTTTACGGCCTGCTGGAAGAGGCGGGTGTTAAGGTCGATATGCCAGAGCTTCCGACCCAATACGATAACGTTGTCTGAGGATCAGCGCGCCTGATTGTCGTCTGTAATTCTGCGAAGGAGGATCATCTCGTCCGCTTCTGTCTGGGCAGACTGCCGGATCGCACGGCGGATGTTGTCTTTGACCTCCTCGCGCAGTTTTTCCGAGGATCGGACCTCGCGGTAGGCCTCCAGAACTTTATCGCGCTGGGTTTCGATCCGCCGTTCCACATCGTCAATAAGGCGGGACAGACGCTGGTTCTCTTTTCGCACGATGTTCAGGAAGCGCCCGCGATAGGGCATGGCTTCAACCATCGTAACAGAGGCGCCTTCCTTGCGGCTTTGGTCCAGCCGGTTCCGCTCTGACACCAGGCGATCAGCTTCCCCCTGCAAAGCAGCAAGAGTGCTGGCTTGGGTTTCCATTTCCTGCGTGTGCAACCGCGCAAGCAAGGCGTAGGTTTTTTCCCGCTCCTTCATGCCGCCCGCGCCAGATTGCGTTGGGACTCATCTACGGTGTTGAAGCTGGGGCGCAGCCGTTCGGGGATGTTGCCCCGTCCGATTTCAACGCAGACATTCGGGGGGTGGCCCTGTGTCATCGCAACAACAGTATCGCGGATAACTTTGGCAAAACTGTAGTCCGCTTCCTCAATAGAGGCGATCCGGTCGGCCACAGGTTGCACCACACAATAAGCCAGAAACACCCCGAGGAACGTGCCCACCAGTGCGCCGCCGATCATCATGCCCAGAACCTCCGGCGGTTTGTCCACAGAGGACATTGTCTTGATAACCCCGAGAACAGCCGCAACAATCCCGATGGCAGGCAGGCCGTCGGCCATTTTTGCAATGGCATGTCCGCCGATCAAACGTTCCTCAAGTGTTGTTTCGATCCGCTTTTCAATGACGTCTTCCATCTGGTGCGGGTTGTCAAAATTAAGCGAGATCATCCGCAGGCTGTCGGAGATCAGCATCACAGAGGAGGCGTCTTTCAAAATACGCGGGTATCTGGTGAAAATGTCAGATTCTTGCGGGTTTTCAATATGTTGTTCCATCTCAACCGGCGAAGCGTTCCGTTGCAGACGTGCCAGTTCGAACAACAGCATTAGCACGTCGTTATAATCCGCGGCCTTCCAGCGCGGCCCGGCAAAGGCCCGCTTCAACCCGCCGAACGTCAGCTTCAGGCTTTGCAGATCGCTCGAAACAATAAGGGCCCCGATAGAGGCCCCGGCGATCATCATTCCCTCAAAGGGCAGCGCGTGAAGGATCACATCGAAATTGCCACCCGACAGGCTGAAGCCTCCGAAAACGAGCAGCAATATGACGAGCAGCCCAATTGGGATTAACATGGTTTACGTCTCCGAAGTATGTCTTGGCACAAGCATAGGTTATTTCTTTTTTTCGCAAAAGATGCAGCTTGCGAGAATGCGAATTTTATTATAATTTTTCAGACATTCTCGAACCAGAATTGGACCTGTAAGGTGAGTGTTAACGTAAAGACCCCCTTCATTCGATTGTTCGAGAATTCCGAGATTGTCCAAAACTTTGAATGGCCCGAAGAAGTCGCTCTGGCTGTGGTGGTCAGGGACGGGCGTATCGTACAGATGCAGCCTTATCACGACGGAGAAAATCCGGCCGGTGTCGTCGCCCGACTGCAAGCTCTGGAACAGGTTCGGGTGCCACAAACACTCGCGGTCTATCCACGGCTGGAAGGCTACCCCGAGATCGACATGGGGTTTTCCGAAGATATTGTGCTTCTCTCCGGAATAGAAACAGCCCTGAACCTGCCGGATTCCGAACTGCGCGAAGAAATCGAAAACTTCGTGGTGAATTTCGAATTTGCGCGGGACATGGGGATTGCGATGCCGCAGGCGGCAACACCTGCTGACGTTACCCCTGTGAAAGATACCCCCGAGGCGGCGCATCCGGCCCCGACCAAACCCACCCAGAATGCACAAAACACACCTGCCGTGCCGCAGGGGTTTGTGCCTTTGGACAGTGTCGCGCCGGCGCAGTCATATCTGGAGGGCGTCCACTACAGCCAATCCGCAAAAGGTGAAGCGGTTTTGACCCTTGCGGCCAGCGGTCCGACAGTCTCGCTGAGCGAAGGGGATATTCTGCTGCGGGAAGACCGGACAGGTTTTGCAATCTCTGCCTCGGTGTGCATTGCGAACAACCGGCCGGTAGCAGAGATCCGGCTCCCTTCTGCCTTTATTCCGGTAAGCCTTGTCCCGACGGGTGCAACCGTACATCCGGTTGTCTCTGAATCCGGCGGGCTGGTGTACGTTACCTTTACCGGCGGGCCGGTGGTTTCGAAATCCCACAAGATCCTTGCCGGACTTTTTGCAGCTTACTTTTTCGCAACAGTGGTGTTCTTCGGGTTCTGGACAACCGGCAGCTTTATCAATCCGGATAATCCGGAAGGGACTGTGGACGCTTTGCGTAACGAGCTGTTCAAGTAACCGGCTGAAGGCACCCCGAAAGGAACCATCCTAGAGATAGTTCAGCAGGCTCATACCGTTCAGTCGTGATGTGATCTGATAGCTGACTTCCAGTTGCTGGATAAGCTGGTTCAACCGCAGCGCTGTTTCCTCGGGATCGGCCGTTTCCACACCCGCGATGGCATTGTTGTAGATGTTGAGCCTCGTGCTCTGATCGTCGATCTTTGCGCTCAGGATGCTCTGGTTGTTACCGATCGCTGCCTCGATCGAGGTCAGTCCGCTCAGGCCTTCGTTCATCAAAGAGGTCACATTGTCTCTTATCAGTTCGAAATCGCCGTCCGACAGACTGTTCAGATCGGTCGACAGCACAAGGTTCAACGCATCAAACACCGCAGTCAGCGCCGGATCATCCGCACGGATGCCGTAGTTCAGTGTCGTGGTATCATCAATCGGTGCAGAAGCCGTTCCGCTTGTGTCGCCCGAATAGGTTACAGCGGTTCCGGAGCCGTCGATTTCCAGAGGTTTCTGATCTGTCGCCAGCCCCGAAAACAGGAATTCGCCGTTATAGGTGGTGTTCAGGGCGGAAACGATGGTTTCCAGCGTATGCGCGGCCTGCTGCTGGTATTCGTCGCGGTTCATAGAGGTGATCGCGCCGCTTACAGAAAGATCCTGAAAACTGCTTGCTTCGGCTTTCAGGCCGGAAATCGCTGTGTAGATCACATCCAGCTTGCCTTCCAACAATTCGTTGGAGGTTTTGTAAGACGAAGTTGCCGCCAGATGGGACCGCATCAACAGGCTTTGCGTCGCTGCACCGGGATTTTCGGCAAAGACATCTGCCTTGACGCCGGTTGCGGTTTCTTTTGTCAGCGTGGCCAGTTCTTCGTTCTGGCGGGCAATAACGGTCCGCATGTTCAGGGACTGCTGGCTGGTGCTAACTGTACTGATGGTCATATCGGATTCCTTCCCGTCAGAACGACTGGATAAGCGTGTCGAGCATTTGGTTGATCGAGGTCAAGACCCGCGCATTGGCGGCGTAGCTTTGTTCGATCACAAGCAACTTTTGCAGTTCGTCATCAATATTCACCCCTTCGAAATTGCTGCGTGATGCGGCAATTGTTTCGCCGGCGGATTGGGTGGTCTGGGTCGCCGCTTCGGCTGTGGCGCGCAGGCTTTGCTGTTGAGAGACCAGAGCCGGTGCCAGTTCAGCGAGAGTCAGGCTGTCCCCAAGTCCCGCCAGATCGACGGTCAGGCTTTGGTTGAATCCGTCAAGCATCGCAGTGATATAGCTGCTGTCCCCGAGCGGCGTTGCCGGATCGCCGCCACTTTGCAGCAGGGAGGGAGAGCCACCGGCGGTATTGTCGACCTCTCCGTTCACTTCGATCCGTCCCGCCAGCCCTTCGACAGACGCGGGATCATACACGTTGCCAGCGTCGGTAAACAGTCCGGTGCCACCGGAGCCAAACGGGTTGGCATCCTGCATGGTTGAAACCAGACCGGCGGCCAACGCATCCAGCTGGGCGAACAGCTGCGGAAGCTGTTCATCGCGAAGTTCAAACAACCCGCTCAGGCTGCCCTGCATCACACCGCGGCCTTCGCCGTTTGGGGTAATGTCAACAGCGCCCGCAGAAAGCGTGCCTGCCACGGGATCGTAACTGATTGATTTCGCAGTATTGCCGATGACCAGTTCGGTTCCGGCGCCGGTATACAGGTTGATGGTGCCATCGTTTGACGTCACCGTCTGGATGTCCATGAAGCTGCTCATATCATCCAGCTTCTGGTCCATTTCGTCGAGATATCCCGCCTGTGTCACCGATCCGTCTTCAGAGCGCAGGATTTTCTGGTTCAGCGCTGCGATTTCCTCCAGCACTTCGTTCGCGGAGGACACATCGTAACGGATGTTACGCTCGACCTCTGAATTGATGTCGTCAACCGTTCCGGACAGATCGTTCAACTGCGATGCCATGGCTTTGGCGGCGGTCACAACCTGTATCTGGGTGGATTCTTCTGAAGGCAGGGTCGACAGCAGAACCAGCGAGTTTTGCAGTTCGGACAGTTTGGCCGCAGGCGAAATTTCGTCATCGGGCTGACCGAGGAAACTCGTGTAGGCGCTCAGCCCGTCGGAGACTGTGGACTGCTGCGCCAGTTTGGACATGTTTTCACGGTCCAGCCGCTGAAGCAGCGTATCGACACTGCGTTCAACGGAAGTGACGGAAACGCCGCCTGTCACCTCGGTGGAAAGGTTGGCCCATTTTCTGGTGACGCCTTCGGTTCCGGAATTCGCCATATTCCGGGAGACGATATCGGTTTGTTGCGCGGCGACGGTCAAACCGGATCGCGCAATACTCAGTGCAGAAGACAGGCTCATGTCAGCTTATCCTAGCGTTTCAGATTGTTGACTTCTTGCATCATCTCATCCGACGTGGTGATGGATTTTGCATTGGAAGAATAGGCGCGCTGAACCTGAATCAGTTCTGTCATTTCCTGCGCAATGTCCACGTTGGAGGCTTCGGTTGCGCCCGCTTCAATGGTTCCGGCACCCGATCCGGCCACGTTCATCACGGCCTCGCCAGAGCCAAGCGTCAGGGCGTAGGCATTGCCAGAAGTTTCTTCCATTGCTCCGGGGCTTGTGACTGTTGCCACGGCGATCTGATACAGCGCCTGACGTTCGCCATTTTCAAAAATGCCGATCAGATTGCCTTCCGCGTCGATCTCGGATTTTTCAACCGCAGAGGCAGACCAGCCGTCAACGGTCATCTGCTGGGGTTCGTAATCCCCGTCAAACTGGGTGATGCCGGTAAAGGTGCCGACCGCGCCAAGGGCCACAACCAGATTTTGTGGCGCTGTTCCGTTGTCGATGGTCAAAGTCATATTGCCATCTGCATCCACCGAAAAATCCGCAGGTGCAGTCAGTCCGGGATCAGCGGTAAACGCATAGGACGCAGGCGCCCCTGCTGTTGCACCGGAGTCCGAAAAGACCACTTCAACAGTGCCGTAAACCGTGCCGTCGTCGCCCGACACCTCGATGCTCCAAGTGTTTTCCGTGGTGTCGGAAGGGGTCCATGCAAAGCTGAGCCCTTCCTGTTCGCCAAGCGCGGTATAATAGGACATGCTGGACACAAAAGGGTCTTCGGCAACGCCGGTGCCCGTCAGGCTGGAAGGCAGGTTGCCTTCTATCTTGCCCGCAGTCGACATTTCCGCGGTCATGGCCGCAGTCCCCATTTTAACGGCCTCAAGATCGCTGAAGGTGTTGCGATCCACGCCGGTGATGCTGCCGTCTTCATAGCCGTAGCCAGCCAGATAATATCCAGCGGCGTTAACCATATAGCCGTTCTTATCCACTTCAAAAGAGCCTGCACGGGTCAGCAGGAAGTTTGACGCGTCCTTGCTGTCAGGGTCTTTCATCACAACAAAGAAACCGTCTCCGTCTACCGCGAGATCCGTTTCGGATGTAGATCCGATAATCGCGCCGCCGGTTTCAATATCCTTGCGGTCGACACTGCTGACAGAGCCGGATTCCCCAACCACCTGACTGACCATCTGGGTAAAATTGCGCTTATAGCCGATCGTGCTGGAATTCGCGATATTGTTGGAAATCGTGGCAACGGACTGAGAATTTACCTTAAGGCCCGCGACGCCTGCCTGCATGGCATTCTGAATGGACATTCCTGTTTCCCTTTCGGATTTTCCAGACAAGTTCAGGCCTGTCCGGTTCTGTTGTTCTTCCTTCAGTCGGACGTGTTTAACGCCGCAACCGCCTCAAGAGCCGATGTGGCCCGCTCAACAATCCCGCGTGCAGCTTCTACCGAAAGCGGGGAGATTTGGGGCGCTTCTGCGGCCCGGATGGTGGTGAGCCGCGCCACTTTTTCGCGCGAGTCGCCGATAAGACTTTGCAAGTAGCCGGATACATCGGACTGCCCGCGGGCAGCTGCGATGCGGGCGGCGTGAATACCTTCTGCGGATGGCAGCGCGCCCGCCCGCGACAGGGCGGAAAGTGCTGCGTCCTCATTGTTTTTGCTTAAGGCGTAGCGTCCGATTTCAAGTGAAACCGTCGCGTCGCCTTCGTTTGCCGGTGTGCCGCCGGCCAAAAGTTCAATTTTCGCAAATTCTGGATCAAGGTCTTTCACGCGTTCCACCGGACGGCGGGCGATCGAATTTCTTGCGGCAGCAGGTATATCTTCCCGCTGATACCGCCTTGCCTGTTCCAGCAACAACCGGTCCAGCAGGGCAGGGGAGATTTCGGCTTGCTCTTGTTCCAGCAACCCGTCCCAAATATCTGCGTATTCAGCTTCGGCAGCGACCGTCAGCCCCGCCCGCGCGAAACGTCCGGCCAGAGCACCGCGAACCTCTACCCGCTGTGTATGGGCGCTCATGTAAGGTTCAAGACGTCGCACCATGGCCAGAGAGTCCGGCAGGCTCATAGCGTCTGCCTCGATCGCCTCTGCCATTTGACCCAATATCACGGCGATCCGTCGTTCTGCCAATTCTGCTTCGGGTGTTTCGGGGTGGTCGGCGTGCAGTGATGCCATGGAAATGATTGCGGTTTCCGCATCCCCGAGATCTTCGGAAACCCGCGCCAGCAAGGCGCGCATTCTCAGCGCCAGCGCGTCGCCGCGCCAGCGGGCCAGGCCTTCTACCAGAAGATCCCGCACACGTTCCCGCACCGCGCGATCGGGGTTTTCAAGCGCCATATTGGCCAGTTCGATCCGCGCCTGTGCTGCTGCGCGGTCCTGATGCTCTGATGCCCAGGCAAAAAAATCAAAGGCATTCTGGTTTTGCCGTTCTGCGCGCGCCAGAAGACCGCGCATCAGCAGCATCTGTGATGTTCCGGCAAGGTCTGTACCCATTTCCGAGGCATTTAGAAGGCTTCTTGCAAAATCCAGATCTTTATTCGCAACTGCTGCATCAAAGAGCACCGGCACAAGGCGACCGGCGACTGCCGGACTGTGCCGCTCGAGCCGTGTGGACGCAGACCGCAGCAAATCGGTTTCAACAGAATCGCCCGCCGACAAACCGGCTACAACCGACCACACAGGATCCAGTCGCAGGGCCGCCGGAACCTCTCTATCTGCCGTTCGATCGCCGGAAAGGATGTCAATCATGGCCAGATAAGCACGCGCGCGTTCGCTTTCATCCTGCGTGGCACCGTTAAGACTGTATTCTACTAAATCTTGTGCTTCGGGAAGCATCATCCAGCTGATAAGGAACTGGGCATAATCCAGTGCTGCTGTCGAACGTCGGGCCGGTTCAGCAGTCGCAAAATTTGCTGAAAAAGCCTGCTGTGCCGTATTAAACTGTGTGTTTTCAAAGCGTGTGTCGAGTTGAGACTCCGGAAGGGGCGGCATTTCTGCCTCTATATGTTGTGGTGTTTCATCCGCTGCATACGCAGGGTAGGATAGCGCCCCGATCAGCCCCGCCACAACCGCAACCAGCCCGAAAAACCGTCGGGCGGTAAATATCATTCGGTGGTGGGCAAACTGATGCACGGATTTACCAGCCCTTTTTCCGGTATCTTTTTTAATTTTTCGCATTTCTAGGGTATGCGAAAACACAACATAATGTATAGTTTATGATGTTGGCACAGATCAACCAGAAATAATCACCCGTTACGGAGACCTGCATCTTATGGATAATATTGCATATCTTGCCATTTCCCGTGCAGCCCTGCTTCAGCGTGCTACGGATGTTGCGGCCAATAACGTGGCGAACGCAAACACCGACGGATTTCGCGCCTCTACTTCGGTGTTCGAAAGCATGATCTCTGACACCAATACAAAAGACGACCTGCGGCGGATGTCCTATGCGATCGACGGCGGCACATATGCGAACCTTGAAGAGGGCGTGTTGGTGAAGACGTCCAACGCGCTGGATGTCGCGTTGACCGGCAGCGGCTGGTTCGGTTTCCAGACAGCGACAGGACAGACCGCATTGGGGCGCGCCGGTAATTTTGTCATGAACGGTCAAGGGGATCTGGTTACGCTGACAGGTGATCTGGTTCTGGATGAAGGCGGTGCGCCGATCAACATCCCACCGGGTTCCGGTTCAATAGAGATTGCGAAGGACGGAATGATCACCGACGCCAGAGGCGAGGAAATCGCGCGGATCGGGGTGTTTCAGGCAGATAATGTGGATAATTGGGCACAGGTTGGCGGGGCGAAACTGGCGCCGCGCGACGGGGCCGTTGCCCTTGTCCCTGTGTTGGAACCGCAAATGGCACAAGGCTTTGTCGAAAAGTCGAACGTGAACCCGATTTTGGAGATGTCACGCATGATTACCCTTCAACGGGAATACGAAAGCTCCATGAATCTGGTGAATATTGGCGATGACCTGCGCAAGCAAACCCTTAGCAGCCTCGCCCCGAAATAATCCTGCGCAAAGCATTTGCGAAAAAGAATACGTTAAGCGGAGATCACAATGAAGACCCTTGGAATTGCAGCAACAGGTATGCAGGCGCAACAGATTAACGTTGACGTGATTGCCAACAACATCGCCAATGCCAATACCACCGGATACAAGGCAGGGCGTGCCACGTTTACAGATCTGATCTATCAGACGCTGGAACGGGAAGGGGCGGCCAACGCGGATGGCACTGTCCGGCCCGTCGGGGTGGATATCGGGCTTGGTGTGCACGCGACAGGTGTTGTACGCCTCAATACACAGGGCGGTCTGGTCCAAACGGACAACCAGCTTGACCTTGCGATTGACGGGGATGGTTACTTCATCATCACCCGCGCAGACGGTAGCACGGCATACAGCCGCGCAGGCAACCTGATCCTGTCTCCCGAGGGCGAGATCGTAACACTGGATGGCAACCTGCTGGAACCTGCGCTTGTGGTGCCGGACGATGTGCAGGAAATCGAAATTACGCAAGAAGGTCTGGTTCTGGCTTATACTGCCAATGCAATCGAACCTGATGAAATCGGGCAACTGACGCTCGCCACATTCATCAATGACGCCGGTCTGAAGCCTATCGGGAACAACCTCCTGCTTGAAACGGCAGCCTCCGGCGAGCCGATGGTCGGCAACCCCGGCGACGAGGCTTATGGCATTCTGCGTCAGGGCTATCTTGAAAACTCGAACGTTGATCCGATCAAACAGATGACCGACCTGATCACGGCACAGCGCAGCTATGAACTCGGGGCGAAAGCCTTGAAAGCAGCTGACGAGATGATGCAGACGGCCAACCAGATCCGATAATGGCAACGACGCGTGTGATCAAAGCCGTGATGGCGTTTCTGCTGGTGTGCTGGGGCGGCATGCTACAGGCGGACGATCACCTTTTTGCAGGCACGCCGGTTTCTCTTCTTGTGGAAGAGCAACTGTTGGCCGCCAGCCTACAGGACATTCCCGAAGACGGCCGGATCGAGCTGAAACTGCCAAGGGGCTTGCCCGAAAAAGGGGCGCGGCTGGAAGGATTTTCCTTCGATCCCCGTTCAGGCATGTTTGCAACGCGGCTGATCACGACCGAAGGGGAGAGTATCGGTTTTCGCGGACAGGCAATTGTCGCGGTTCCGGTGTACGTGCCCGTGCGCCGTATTCCGGCAGGGACATTGCTTAGCGAAAAGGATTTCCGCACAACTGATATCGCCCTGAATACCCTGCCTTCCAAATCCCTGCGGAAACAGCAGGACATCGTAGGAATGGAATCTCGCAGAATCCTTTTGGAAGGGCGTCCGGTTCTTGAGGGATCGCTTTCGGAACCGCTTGTAATCGAACGGGGCGACAAGGTGACGATTGTGCTCTCGAACGGGGGATTGAACCTCAGCGCGCCCGGGAAATCGCTTGAAGACGGGGCGAAAGGCGATGACGTGCGCATAGTAAACCTGAGCTCTAACATAGCTCTGACAGCAACCGTGGTGAGAGAAGGTCTGGTCGAAGTAGCACCCTAGGTGCGGGCGGGCCGGATAACAGGAACCAAGACAGGAACATCCCGAAGATATTCGCGGAGCAACAAAGAGACAGCAATGAGACAGAAGTCCCGTACATTTGCGAAAATTCTAATTCTATCGTGTTTCGGACTTGTCGCCTGCGACCAGTATAAAGAACACCGCAATCCGGAAATGTCAGAGATCGAAGTGAGCGCAGTGTCCATGCCAGAGGCCAACGTGGTGCATGTGCCCATGCCCGAACCGGAGCCGGTCCGGATTCCGCAGCGGGCAGAGGCGTCTTCCCTGTGGCAGACCGGCTCCACCGGATTTTTCGGCGATCATCGTGCATCGCGCGTCGGTGATATTCTAACCGTTCTGATCGAAATCGACGATGAAGCGGAATTGGAAAACGAATCTCGCAGGTCACGTTCTTCAGGCAATGAAATCGACGGGTCTACCTTCCTTGGCTACGGCAGCAAACTGGACGCGATCCTGCCCGGCATCAATGAAGATGATCTGCCAACCGGCTCTATCATCGATCTGTCCTCCGGCAGCACATCGCGGGGACAGGGGAGCATTGCGCGCAACGAGAAAGTCAGTCTGAAAGTGGCGGTCATGATTATCCGTCGCCTTGCCAATAACAACATGGTTATTGCCGGCCGTCAGGAAGTGAAGGTGAACAACGAACTGCGCGAGTTGCGGGTTGCCGGTATTATCCGCCCCGTTGATGTGGATATGAGCAATGCGATCCCTTACGAAAAAATCGCAGAGGCGCGCATTTCTTATGGCGGGAAGGGTCAGCTGTCCCGTGTACAAACACCCCGCTATGGCGAGGATGTTCTGGACGTGATTCTTCCGTATTAAGGCAGCACAAAAAATGCGCAGGATATTCTTCAAAGGCACAAAAGATGGTGGGGTCGGCAAATTGCGGTTTGGTCTTCTCGCCGTTCTCTTGCTGGTGTGCCTTGGTGCGGGGGGCGGTCTGGGATTTACAGTTGGGGGAATGCTGTTCGCAGCTCCCCCTAAGGAAAAGCAGCAAAACACCACGGAAATTACGCTTGAAAAGATGACGATCAACGTGGTCGGGCGCGGGACCCTGATCTTTGATGCCCGCCTTGGCGTGTTTTCCGCTTCCAACGAAGTACCGGACCTTCAGTATCTCAGGGACACTACCCTAAGGCTGGCGACTGCGGCGGGATCATTTCCTCTTGTACGGCAAAGTGAAAAAGTCATTCCGGCTGTTAATCATGCGCTCGGGCTTATGGCAAACCGGAACGGTTTTTCAGGTATTTCCATCGAAAACGCGGCTCTTTATCAAACCGGATTGTAGCGGGTTCCGACGCAATGAAACCGGGCTGGTGCGAGGTTGCATGGCGCTTTATCGGGTGAAATTGTTTCGCAAACGTTACGTTGTAGGATTTACGCAAAAACTCTACCTTTGCGTGTCAAATTTGTTTGAATATTAATTTTTTACATGGCACAAATTAATTGTGCTGACCCGCCGTTATACATTTGCCTTTAATCCGCCGAATACCCGAGAAGAATATGCCCGAATTGTCCTACCCCGTGCGATCCGCCCCTTACAAGCACGCAGCTTCGGACAGGTCTTTCAGTGCTGTTGGTCATGCCGAACCAATGTCACAGGAAATGCCGTCTGCTTCCCGGCACACCCAGATTGAACGGGCGGCACAGGCTGTAGTGAATTTTTGCCAACCGCTTTCGAATTTTCTCAATCGCGGAGCACAGGGGCAGGGGGCACCGATGCCCGTTCTGGATATGACCGTTCTTGCGCTGGATGCTTTTTCGGATGTTAAGGGGGGCGATGGCAAGCAACCGGACTGGCGTGTTGTTTCCGGTCGGGTGACCCGTCAGGAGAGCGCGGAAAGCTTGTATCACAAAGGCATCTGGCTGGAATCAGAGGACGGCTACATTCTGGATTTCAACCGGCCCGGCCTGTCCGATGGCATCCGCGTGACCCGCAAGGATGCCGGTGCGCTGGCTGAATATCGGGCCGAGAAACCTTTGAATGCGCCCAAAACAAGCAGTCTTTTACCGGTATGGCGGGGCGAGGCTTCGGGATTTGAAGGGTTTGCGAGCCAGCAACAGATGCGTAGTTCCTATCTGGCCATGATACAGGGTGTTACTGCAATCATGACAACCCCGCTTGCCCATCTGCACTTCTGATCAGAATATTTTTCGCAAACTTTAGCGACACCTAACCGAACCAGACCCTGCGGTCGCCGGAATCTACGTGGATGAAGCGCCCGCGGTAATGTCCGGTGCCACCGATCTCCAACCACTGGGCGTATCGCGCTACATTGGCTACATCACCGCCTTTGACCACGAAATCCACTGCTCTGCCGCGCAGGTGCAGTGAATTTACCGCAGGGCGATAGCCTTCGCTGCGCAGATAGTCGTTGGTTCTTTTGGTCCGAAAGCCGGAATTGATCCGGATTTCTCCCGACAGGCCATCCCGCACCGCCGCGGTGCGGATGGCGGCAAGTCCCCAATATAGGCGTACATCCATTTGCACGACCTGATCCTGCCGCCAGTCCCGCAGCAGGTGGTTAATTTTGTTCACGGCGGCCAGATCGTATCCGGAAGCGCCGAAGAAACGGACCTTTTCGCGTTCCTTCGTATGGGGATTGTAAAGGTCAAGATAGGGTTCGATCAGCGGAACCAGTTGGTCAAGTTTGCTGTTCTTGCGCACGGGTTCGGGTATGTTCAGCCCGTCATCTGCAAAGGTCGGAAGGACGGGCAAAAGGGCGCTGGCAAGACCGCTACAAATGATCCTGCGTCTCGAAATCATATGTTTCCCCTCATTAACATTTTTCGCAAAATCTTGAGCACGTTGTTACTCGATCTTGACGATCTCTCCGCTACTGGCTTCCAAACCGTTTTCAAGGTTAAGCAGTTGCGCGCCGCCCACATAGGACACCGAAGCGACCCGATCGCGGATGTAAGTGTTGTACCCGCCTGTCGCATCCTGCGCAGCCATCGAGATGGTGTAAATCCCCGCCGGCAACAGGATGCCGCTGTCGTCGAGCCCGTCCCAGGACACCTCATGTAACACAGCCGCAGTTCCCGGCAGGTCTTCGATCAAGCGCAAGACATTCCCGTCCGCATCACTGATTATCGCAGTCGCAGAGGTCGCTTCTCCCTCAATCTCATAGCTGAAGGTTACGGGAGTTCCGCTTGCATCCAGTTCGACCGCGCTGGCCGGAACGGTGACTGTACGACCGATCAGTGTAGCTTCGGACATGGAAGCCGTCATCGCAAGCGTGGAGCGCAACTGCTCCAATTGGGAATTCGTATTCACCGTCTGCTCCACTTGGGTCAGGGTGGCGATTTGCGAGATAAATTCGGTCGCATCCAAAGGCTCCAACGGATCCTGATTCTGGACCTGCGCCACCAGCAGGTTCAGGAAGGTCTCGTAATCGTCGGAAAGTTGGGACAGGGAGCTTTCCGCTGTCCCTGTGACCGATGCGCTGGAAATGGATGTAATGCTCATATCTGTGACCTGTCAGGTTAAAATGTTCACGGCACCAAGGGCACCGGTCTGTCTGTCGCGGGCGGGCAGGGCGGGATCATCCGCAGTTTCGGCATCGCCCTGCGTATCACCGGAAGCTTTCTGTTCGGAAGGCGTGTTCTGGCGCTGCGTGTCCTCGCGGCCCGTGCCTGCGCCGGATTGGAACAGATCCATCGAAAGGGAGCCGCCTGCTGTGGTTCCTGTGGGTTGGAACAGATGGGAAATCGCGCCACGTTCTGTCCGCATTGCGTCCAGCA
Source organism: Paracoccaceae bacterium (assembly GCA_018223125.1). Taxonomy (GTDB): domain Bacteria; phylum Pseudomonadota; class Alphaproteobacteria; order Rhodobacterales; family Rhodobacteraceae; genus Amylibacter. Next base: position 30,290 of record JAAEZA010000009.1, read on the forward strand.
CCAGCGGGTTTTGCACCCGCATATCAACGTTCAACCCGCCGTCTTTTGCACGATCGACCGAAATTTCGATGACGCCCATGCCGTGGGGCTTCAGGCGGATGGTCGCAACCCCGTCCTCGGTTGGATATTGAACCAGTTGCTCTATAACCTGCCGTACAATGGGGGATTTTGTCGGTTGTGGAGCGGGCGCGGTTTGCAGTTCCGGAGCCGCTTGCACAGGCGCAAGGACGGGGCGGAGCGGTTGGGGCGCAACAATTGTGGTCGGCTCCCCTGTCGATTGGACCTTGGCGAATCCGCCTTCCGGTGCAGCAACTTCCGGCTGCGGCTTGGAAAGCTGTTGTAAGAACGTCTCACCCGCCGCAGGATTTTTGGTCTTGGCAGGTTCCACCTGAACCGTCTCTCCGGTTCTTATGACCGATATCACCTCGGGATTTTTAACCGAGGCTGAACGCGGCTCGGGATTTGTAGAAGTCTGGATGTCCCGATCAACCGCCTTGCGACCTTGGGGTACATCCAACGCAGGCGTGACCGGCGGCAGGTCAGCGGTTTGTTCCGGTGGGACGGGTTGGTTTTGTTGTGGCGTTGCCGGTAGCGGTGCGGCTTGCCCGGATGTCAAAATCGCCACTTCCACGTCCGCGCCTGTGTTGACGACCGGCTCGACCTGCGCAGTTTCTGGTAACTCGACGTCAGAGGACGGAGGTAATTCCGGCAAGGAACTGGCAGTTTCTGTTTCGGGGGTGGTCTGTTTGTCGGGCGCCACAGGATTCAGGAGCCCATCAAATTCCAAATCAGCAGGTGCGGAAATCACACCATCCTGTGGCGCAACAGCGTCTATTTCTACAGGTGCGATTTCCGTCTGAGTTTCGGTCACTTCGACCTGTGTTTGATGGGGAGCCGCGGGGGCGGGCACCGAAAACGCGGCGTCTTCTGTGACTGTTCTGCCACGGCTAACGTCCGAAATACGATCGTGATCCGGCAGCAAACGCTCTGCCGGAGTGGCCGGTTCTTTCTTTACCGGTAAAGGCTCAGGCTCTTTCAAAGCTGCGGTTTTTACACTTGCTTCGGGCTGCGGCAACTCCATTTCCGAAGTAACCTGCAATGCATTCGCGGATTTCGAAGCGGTTTGCGGGACGGTTCGATCAGCCGTTTCAGGCGGTACGGATGTATCGGTTTCGTTTGCTTCAACGGCGATTGCGAAATCTTCTCCGGTGTCGGTGTCGGTGTCGGTGTCGGTGTCTGCCTCGGCTTCGACCTCCCCGTCCGGTAGGGGAGCGGTGGGAGCAAGAGCCTTCAGTTCCGGTAATTTCCCCGTATCGAGAAGCTGTTCAAAACTGCCGTTCCCGTCTATTTGCGCAGCCGAACCAACAGTGGCTGGCAGGATTTGCGCAAGGAGAGGGAAGGCTATCACTGTCAGTTCTCCGAATTCATGAAACCCGCTGTAACGCCACGTTTCAGCAAGAAGGACCTCATGCGGGATCTTGCGCGTTGTTCAATTTTTCGCATTTTTTCGGGCGAAATGTCAAGCCTGGCAGCCACTTCATCTACCGGTTCTTCTTCAAGGAAACGGGCACGAATGATTTCCGTTTCTTCCGCATTCAGAGCCTTGACCGCAAGTTTGATCATACGTGCCGAATGCTCGGCTAAATCTTTGTTAACTAACGAAGATTCCGCAGTGCAGCTTGGCTGGTCGCTTGTCGTTTCGAACATATCATCAATATCGGAAACATATTGCGCCTCTCGCACCAAGGCGGCTTCGGGTGCGGCCATCCGGCCATTTCTTGCATTGCGCAGGTGCAGTTCGGGAATATCGACCAGTTGCGACAGAAAATCGGCCTCCCGCTGCATGGAAGATCGAACAAACATTTTCGCATATGCAAAAAACGGCACGCCGGGTATTGGCACATAGTTTGACAGGGATTTCAGCATCGCCTCGACACCGGCCGAAACAAGATCGTCTTGCAGTTCCCGTGAGCGCGCCATACTTCGCGCCATGGACTGAACCTTGGACAGGTTTTCCGTTACAATTTGCGTCAGGGTTTGCGGGTCATAAGTGACCGCATGCGCCCTGAGGCATCCATTAGTTTCGCCACCATCATTGCCTGAAACAATCGCGGCGCTATCCCGCATGTGCTTGCCCAAATTCTTTATCGGGTGCTTTCAGAAAACCCGCCTGCGCGGAAATCTCCCGTAGCACCGTACCCTTTGACCTCATGCCGGGCGGATGTTTCCGCCCGATCGTTGTATTTCCCCCATGATTGGAGGTGTATTTTTGAAATTGGGCTATTTTATGTTTTTTCGCAAGTCTTATGGAACTACGTTAGCCAAATAGAACCATTGGCAAAATGGTCACAACGGGCAAAAGCAGGACATCAGGCGATTATGATTTCGAACCATGACAACCATGCCATCATAATAAAAAGGCCGAAAAAAGCGGTGAAGGGCCATCACGGCGGCAACTGGAAGGTGGCCTATGCGGATTTCATGACCGCGCTTATGGCATTTTTCCTTCTGCTGTGGATTCTGTCAGGATCAGACGAAGAGCAACTTCGCGGTCTTGCGGATTATTTCACACCGGCGGCAGTGCCGTTGGTGGAAATCAGCGGCATCGGGACAGAGATCACCGCCCGTAAGGAGCCTGAAAGCGAGCTGGATCCCGTGGCGGCCTCCACCCCGACCGGCCCGCAAGAAGTCGGCCCGATGGACGAAGATTCTTCGGAAACCCGCACGGGTGCGGTTAATCCGTGGCTTGAACTCGATCAGGAAACAACCAAGCCCGAAGAAGAGGCTGAACAAACGCTTGAACACCAATTGGCCGCGGTGCAATCCCAGATCGAGGAAAGCTTTGCTACGACGCCGGAACTTGAAGCCCTTTCCGACAATCTGATGGTTTCTCTCAAAGAAGACGGGATGACCGTGGAAATCATCGACCTTGGCGAACGTCCGATGTTTGACACAGCCAGCGCCCGACCCAGCGAGGAACTGCTGGACATTCTCGCAGAACTGGCCCCGGCCATCGCAGAACTGCCGCTTGAAATCCGTATCACAGGTCATACCGACGCCCATCCGTTCCGCAGTGCGGACGGATACGGGAACTGGGAACTGTCGACCGATCGCGCCAATGCCATGCGCCGCGCCATGCTGGACGAGGGGATAGCCGCCCACCGGATCGTAAGCGTTGCCGGTGTTGCAGCAGCATCGCCGTTGATAAAAACGGATCCCAAAGACGCCCGCAACCGGCGCGTTACCATAGATCTGACCCTTCCGCCGCAACAATGGACCGAGTGATTCACCGGTCTTAGATCTGTGAAATAAGAAATCAAACTCTAGCTTTTCAGCAATTTTCTGCCTTATCCTGAAGCGCGGACGGCATCGTTGCGCCTGAAATCAGACAGTGGCATTTTAAAAGCCGAATCCATTTTTACCTATAAAAAGCCTAAGTTTGACCGCAATTACTGGCTTAAAACCGCCCACAGCAACGGATTTCTCCGATTTGCTTGAATAGTGTTAACTTCGAATTAATATCCTATCAGTTTGATGTGAGCTGAAAAAGGCAAGCGCATGAAAAGCAGTAAGATTTCAGAAATTTTCGACTGCTGCCAAAATGCGCAGATGCAGGGTGCGAATTATCGTTGCGGACTTGAATAGAACGGGCCTACCCGAGAGAGGTTGCAACGACCCGAGTAATGAGTGGCTGTATATCCCTGTTTTTAGGGGTCGTGCGGAGGAAGACAGTTTATGTCGTTAGAAAAAAAGAATCCCGATTACAACGTGGATGTCGCGTCTCCGACCGCTGCGGCCGCCAACCGGTTGCGCTTTGATGTGGAAGAAATCACACCGGATATTGCCGCACGTATGCTGGAGCAGGGCGTCAGCCGGCCGCCTGACAGCAAGGCCGTCGCCACTTATGCGCAAGCAATGGAAAACGGCGCGTGGATATTAAACGGCCAGCCCGTCATTTTTGACGAAGAAGACCGTGTTATTGACGGCATCCAACGTCTGAACGCCTGTATCAAGGCGAAGACCCCGTTCAAGACCATCGTCGCACGGGGGGTGCGCGCGGATACCCTGCACACGATCGACCAACATCGTCGCCGGTCCTATCCCGGCATTCTGGAAAGCCGTGGCATCCGCGAAGCTGGCAAGGTCCAGCGGACCATGTCCAAGCTGATCCGTATAGAAAACGGAAGTCTCGGACGTGAAAATCCGCCGATCAGCTACTCCCGATATGATCGTGTTCTGGATGCAAATCCCGAAATTCTGGAAGCGCGGGACATATCCGAAAAAGTGCGCGGCACACGTTTGCACTCTACGGCGCGCCCCGTCCTGATCTACATGGCGCTGCGCGCCGGTCATAAGGCGGAATTGATGAGCTTCCTGCGAGAGCTTGGCCCGAACGCCACCTCCGGTCTGGATTCACCGCCCGGAATGTTCAGCATGCAGACCAGCATTCTGGAACAGAACGGCATGGGCCTGAATGTTGATGAAATCCTTGCTTTGGCCATACTGGCCTTTAACGACCACATCGAAGGCAAGAAGGTATCCAGAAACTACATCTGGAAAAAAGATTTTGGCGACACGCCTTTGGATGAACACGGACAACCGCTGAGCAAGGCCGCGCTGGTTGCGCAGGCTCCGCCCAATCTCGGGTTGCCGACCATGACAGGCTATCCCGGCTTGCGGGAAGGGCGGTATGACACTTTTTCCGAAACTGACGAATTTGGCGGGCGCACGGACGAGCAGGTAAAACGGGGCGCGGAAACAGACAACGGCGTCGAGCAAGTCAAAATGATGACCGTAACCCCAGACATGGCGCGGGACTGGTTGCGGTTCAATACCGGAAACCGCGAAATCCAGAAAAACCATATCGCGATGATCAAGCGCGATATTCTGAGTTCCAACTGGATGATGAACGCGCAACCCATCTGCTTCACCGAAAATCCCTTGGTGCAGGACAACAGCAAAGCACCGCGTCTGCTGAACGGGCAACACAGGTTGCACGCCATAATAGAGGCCGATACCGCGATTGATGTCCCGATTGCGACCGGAATTCCCGAACAGGCCTTTGCGACTTTTGACACTCACGCCAAACGGACGGTCCGGCGCGCAGGGAATCGGGTGGACGACCGTGTTCTTGCGGCCGCGGCCAAACTTCAGTGGAAACAGGACAACGCCCTGCCGTTGACCGGATCGGGCAACAGCCCGTCAGCGACTGAAATCCTCAACACTTTGAAAGACCACCCAGATCTTGCGGCCGGTTTCTCCCGGTCTCGCCGCAGCGGTATGAAGGAGCTGGGGTCTGCGGGGGTGATGACCTATTTCATTTATCGTGTGCAACGGGATCACAATGAATGGGGCGCCGAGTTTCTTGACGGGATCGAATACGGCACGAATCTTGAACGCGGCGATCCGGTTTTGAACCTGCGCAATCTGGTGCGGGGGCGCCGAAAATCCCTAAGCCGGCGCGAAACGCTGACCCTTCTGATCGAGCATTGGGAGGCGTATAAGGACTGGAAAGCTAAGCAGACAAACAAGAAAGAACATCTGAAGATTATCTGACGCGTGAAGGCAATTCGCAGCCGGATGACCCTGTGTTTGGTTTGTCAGGGTTCCGTTATCCGGTCAAACACCCCGCGCCTAAACCTGAATGACCACACAGTCATGGCGGGCGCAGTTTTGTAAAACCGGTTCGGGTAAAACTGCGCCAGTCACCACAATATCGTAATCCCAGACGTGGCCGGTCTGACAGGCCAGTTCCAGTCCGCTTTTGGTATTGTCTAAAACCAGTATGCTTTTTCGCGCGGATTTCGCGATGGCCTTGCGGGCGGTCACTTCGTCAGAGTTGTAATCCATCACCCTGCCGGATTTTGACAGGCCACCACAGCTGAAGACCGCATAATCCACGCAATATTTGTCAAAAAATTCCAGCGCAGAGGCACCGATCATATCCAGATCCCGCATTCGCACGGCACCACCGGCCAGTTCAACCACAACGCCGGGCGCATGTTGCAGGGCGCAGACAGCATGGATGCTGTTTGACGCCACAAACAGGTCTTTATGAGAGGCCAGAAACCGCGCGCAGGTTTCCACCGTGGTGCCGGTTCCAAGGGCGATGCGGGCACGGTCGGGGATCAGACCTTTCACGGCAAGCGCAATGCGCTGTTTTTCCTGCCGTGAAATGCCGGCGCGGGGCAGGTAGCCGATGTTTTCACCCTGCTGGCGCAGTTGCACCCTGCCGTTGCGGCGTTGGACAAATCCGGTCTCGTCCAGATTGCGCAAATCCGTGCGTATTGTCTGGACCGACACGCAAAGCTGCGCTGAAAGGTCGGCGGCTGACAGAGACCCGTTTGCCGACAGTAACGCGATGATTTCATCCCGCCGCTCTGTTACCTCCCGTCGCACAAATGCTTTCCTTCGAAAATTACCGGTTTTTTCCGAAAGGGTAGGTAAAACGCTAACCCACTGCAATATAATTAAAACTTTTAACTTAATGTAGCATAACTGTCATAAATCTCGGGAATAAGGCCACCTGTGAAAACCTTTCGTTCGAAAGAAAAATTTCAGGAGAGCCCTATGAAGTCCCTCATCACAACCGCCGCTTTCGCGCTTTTGGCAGGCACTGCCATGGCCGATACGATCACGCTTTATACCTCGCAGCCGAATGCCGATGCACAGCGGACTGTCGACGCCTTTATGGCCGCAAATCCGGGCACCGAAGTTGAATGGGTCCGCGATGGCACCACCAAACTGATGGCCCGCTTGCGCGCCGAAATCGAAGCAGGCAACCCGCAACCCGATGTGCTTTTGATCGCTGATACCGTAACGCTGGAAGGTATGGCGCAGGAAGGTCTGCTGACCGCCTATCAATCCCCTGAAGCCGCTGAATATGATGCCACTCTCTATTCCGGTGAAGGTTACTACCACTCCACCAAACTGATCACTACGGGTATCGTTTACAACACAGGTATCGAAACCGCTCCGACATCGTGGAAAGACCTTTCGGATGATGCGATCAAAGGGCAAATTGCAATGCCTTCGCCGCTCTATTCCGGCGCGGCCCTGATCCACCTTGCAACCCTGACCGGCGATGAAACGCTGGGTTGGAACTATTACGAAACACTCGCCGCGAACGAAGCCCGTGCGCAAGGTGGCAACGGGGGCACATTCAAAGCCGTTGCCTCCGGTGAAAAACCTTATGGCATGGTCGTAGATTTCCTTGCCATCCGCAACAAAGCCGACGGATCCCCAGTGGATTTTGTGTTCCCTGAAGAGGGCGTGTCTTATGTGACAGAGCCTGTGGCGATCATGTCCTCCGCCAAGAACGTGGAAGGGGCGCAGAAATTCGTCGACTTCCTGCTGAGCGACGCTGGTCAGAACCTTGTGCTCGACATGGGTTATATTCCTGCCCGTAACGGCATGGGTGTGCCAGAAGGTTTCCCTGCCCGCGAAGACATCAAGCTGATGGCCTTTGATCCTGCCCAAGCCCTGCAAGACGCAGAAGCCAACAAAGCCAAATTCGCAGAGCTTTTCGGCGCGCAATGATGAGCGCCACGAAACATCAAGGAGGCAGCCGGTCCGAGGATCGGCTGCTCTCTGCTATTCTGGTTCTGGCGATCTGCCTGACGCTTGCGCCGGTATTGCGCCTTTTCGTGGAAGGCGTCACGGATCAGGGCAGCCCCAGTCTTGGCCTGATGCGTGATGTGCTGGCACAGCCGTCAACGCTCGGTGCGCTGAAGCATTCTCTGGTTACAGCCGGTTTTGGCACACTGGTCTCTCTGGTGCTGGGTTCTGCCTTTGCCTTTCTGGTCGCGCTGACGGATTTGCGCGCCAAGGCGGCGCTGGTGTTCTGCCTGATGATTCCGATGATGATCCCGCCCCAGATCACCGCCCTGTCGTGGACCCAGATCATGGGCCCGTCATCGGTTCTTTTGAAAACGCTGGGAATTGCGCCACCACTTGGTGCGAAGCAGCCGCTGTATTCGCCTGAAGGGATCATCTTTCTTCTGGGCATCCAGCATATGTCGATCATTTTCCTGACCTTGCGTGCCGGTTTGCGCGCAATCCCCCAAGACGTGGTAGAGGCAGCACGCATCAGCGGAGCCAAAGGCTTGCGGACATGGTGGCAGGTGGTGATGCCCCTGACGCTGCCCAGTCTGGCTGCTGGCACGGCAATAACCTTTGTAACCGCGCTTGGGAATTTCGGCATACCTGCCATGCTCGGCATACCTGCCGGTTATGCAACCTTGCCCACTCTCGTTTATCAAAAGCTTGCCGGCATGGGGACAACAGTGCTTGCTGAAGTTTCGGTTCTTGCCATGCTGATCGGGGCGGTGGCCGTGGCGGGCATTCTTGTGCAACGGCTCTTTCAAAGCCGCCAGAAACTGCACCTTGTGGGCAGCACCTCCAGACCGCTGGCCCTGCCGCTGGGGGCGGCACGCCTGCCGGTTGAAATCTGTCTTTGGGCGGTGGTCTTTGCAATCCTCGTCCTGCCCATGTTCGGGCTTCTGGCCACGTCGCTGGTGCCAGCCTATGGCGTGTCGCTGCGCCTTGATACGGTTACGCTGGCGTCATGGTACGAGGTTCTGTTCCGCCAGCCGGTCACATCGCGGGCCTTTACCAATTCTTTCGGTCTGGCGGCAGGGGCCTCTGTTGCGCTGATGGTGATATGCCTGCCGCTGGCGTGGCTAATGGAGCGGCGCCAGACCCGTCTGGCACGTCTGTTCGACAGCCTGCTGGATCTGCCTTACGCGCTGCCGGGGGTGGTGCTGTCCATTGCGATGATCCTGCTGTTAATCAAGCTGCCCTTCACCGAGGCCACGCTCTACGGCACCATCTGGATCATCTTTCTGGCCTATATCGCCCGCTTCTTTGCGGTCATGTTCCGTCCGGTTCAGGCCAGCCTGAAGCAGTTTGATCCGGCAATGGATGAAGCCGCCCAATCGGTCGGGGCGTCCTTGTACCGGCGTTTGCGCGATGTGATCTTTCCCCTTTCCGCCCCGGCGGCGGCAGCGGGGGCGATCCTTGTGTTTCTGACAGCCTTTAACGAACTTACAGTTTCCGCGCTTTTGTGGTCCTCGGGCACCGAGACGCTTGGCGTGGTGATTTTCAATCTTGATGACAGCGGCGAAACCGGCATGGCCAGCGCCCTGGCGATGACCATCGTTCTGGTGGTGATTGTCCTGATGGCCCTGATCCAGCTTTTCTCCCGCCGTTTCCCAAAAGGAGTTGTCCCATGGCAGACATAGACCTGTCTTCGATTGGCAAGACATTTGCAGGCACGCCTGCCTTGCAAGACATCACAACGCGGTTTGACGATGGCGCGTTTATCGCGTTGTTGGGCCCGTCGGGCTGCGGGAAGACCACGCTGCTGCGTATTCTGGCTGGTTTTGAAGAGCCGACGGCAGGATCCTTGCACATCGGCAATCGCGAAATGGCCAATGCGCAAACTGGTGCGAACCTGCCGCCCGAACAGCGCAATATCGGGTTTGTGTTCCAATCCTATGCGCTGTGGCCCCATATGTCGGTGCGCCGCAATGTGTCCTATCCGCTGGAAATCCGCGGTCTGTCACGGGCTGAAACCCGCAGGAATACGGATGCGGCCCTCGCCTCGACCGGGCTTGAACGTTATGCAGACCGTATGCCGTCCGATCTGTCGGGCGGGCAGCGCCAGAGGGTGGCTCTGGCCCGCTGTCTTGTGTCTGATCCTTGTGCTGTCCTGCTGGACGAACCGCTGGCCAATCTGGATGTGGCACTGCGCGCGACGATGCAGGGGGTCTTTACCGATTTTCACAAACGCACCGGCGCAACGATGGTTTACGTGACCCATGATCAGGCAGAGGCAATGGCCATGGCCGACAGGATTGCGGTGATGGATCAGGGGCGGATCCAGCAGTTTGACACCCCCCAGAACCTCTATGAGCGTCCCAAAAACCGCTTTGTGGCAGAGTTCGTCGGACGCGGCACGGTGGTGCCGGTGCAGCAGTTCAGAACCGACGGTACAGCACAACAGGCACGAATACTCGGGACCGAGGTGTCGGTTCAATCCGCACAACATGCGGCAAGGGTCAGCCACGTTTGCCTGCGCCCCGAAAACCTGACCATCACCGAAACCGGCCATCTGCGCAGCAAGGTTGCGCGCGTTACCTATATGGGCGGCAAATACCTGCTGGAAACCGTGACCGACTGCGGCGCCCGCCTGTTTGCAGAAACCCGCGCCCGCTTTGATGTCGGGGCACAACTGGGCCTGACAATCACAACACCTTGGGCATTTTCAGAGGATTAAATGCAGACAATACAACTACTCTCGGGCATCGGGGATAAAGGCCCGGCCTGTGTGCAACTGACCGTGGATGACCGGATCTGGCTGCTGGACTGCGGCTTCGGTCCCGAAGCCAATGGCCATTTCGATCCGGACTGGCTGGACGGGGCAAAAGCCGTGTTCATAACCCATGACCATATCGATCACATCGGCGGTGCGTCCCATGCGGTTGAAGCCGGATTGCCGATCTATGCCACAGCCCAAACCGCCAAGGCGCTGCCTCCGGCGGCCAATGTGCACCTTTTGCCCGAACAGGGCGAGAGCGTGATCGACGGTGTGAAACTGACAACGGGGCGCAACGGCCACGCCATGGGCGGTGTCTGGTTCCACTTTGATCTGGGGGAGGGGCTGTTTTATTCCGGCGACTGGTCCGAAGAATCCGACTGGTTTTCATTTGACACACCGCCCCCTGCTGCAACGGCTGTGCTGGACTGTTCCTATCACCTTGATGATGTGCCCCAATCCGAACGCCTTGACGCGCTCGATGCGCTTTTGGACGGGGTTGAAGGACAGGTGCTTTTGCCTGTGCCACCCTCGGGGCGGGCAGGGGAAATGGCCCTGCACCTGATCCGCCGCTTTGGTAGTGACAGCGTGATGCTGGACCCTGAATGTCAGGAGACCCTTCGCGCCGCGCTGGCCGGAGGCTCGGTCAGCGCGGACGCCCACAAAATTGCGCCGCTGCTGGATCGCGGGCCGATGGAACAGGCGCGGTTTCTGATATGCGATACGCCCAACGCAGATGGAGGCGCGGCTTGGGGCTATGTGCGGGCCTGGCATGAAAGCGGGCGCTTGGGGCGCGATGCCCATGTGATCTTTACCGGCCATATGACAGCCCATGCACGGGGCATTTGCAGCGTGCCGGGGGGGTATTTCCAACGCTGGAACGTCCACCCTCCACTGCGCGACCAGATCAAAATGTTGGACCGCCTCGGCGCCAAGCGTTTCGCCCCTGCATTTTGCACACAACCCGAAAGTTACCTTGTCGAAGGGCTGGATGCGGAAGTGTTCTTTCATGATCGGGTGCGGCTGTGAACCGCGCGCCCCTGCCAACCCGCAGCTTTTGCCTGATCCGCCACGGCGAAACGACAGCAAATGCCAATGACATCATTGCAGGGGTGACGGATGTGCCCCTGACCCAGAAAGGCCGTGATCAGGCGCAGGCCCTGTCAGGGCGGGACTGGCCGGAGCCGATCGCCCTTTACGCCAGCCCGATGACGCGGGCTTGCCATACTGCGCAGCTTGCTTTTCCGGACCGCAGCTTCACGCAGCACGCCGGATTATGCGAACGCAACTGGGGTGTGTTTGAGGGCCAGCCCCTTTGCAGACAGCCCGAGAGAGAGACCACACCGGATCAGGGCGAAAGCTGGCCGGATATGCTGGCACGGGTGGAAGCGTCAATCACTGAAATCTGCGCTGCCAATGATAAGGCGCTGCCGGTTCTCGTCTGCCACTCCGGCATCATCCGCGCGGCCCGTGTGCTCTGGACGACGGGCGACGTCGGCCAGCGCCCCCCCAATGCAACACCGCTCCTGTTTCACAGGACAGACAATAAAATGATGGAAAAGACCTTATGACCCAAGCAACCGAAACCCCCTGTGTCGTGTTTGATGTGGATGGCACATTGGCCGAATTTGATGCGGACCGGCTTGGTCATCTGGTGCATGGCGTTGAAAAACACTGGGATGAATTTCACAACGCAATGGCAGAGGCCGCGGTGATTGATCCGGTTGCAAAACTGATGCGCCGGCTGAAGGAAAGCGGTGAAACCATTGTGATCTGTTCGGGGCGCCCCAAGGGCTGGGCCGAACACACAATCGCGTGGCTGCGCAAACATGATTTGCCGTTTGACGGGATTTATCTGCGGGCAGAGGATCAGGACGAAGCCTCTGATCCCGAAGTAAAACGCCGTGCGCTGAGTGAGATGAAAGCGGACGGCTTAAAGCCGTGGCTGGTGGTTGATGACCGCTCTTCAGTGGTCGAGGCATGGCGCGGCGAAGGGCTCGTTTGCCTTCAATGTGCACCCGGAGATTTCTAGAACAGGGTCCGGAGGGATGCGATACCCGCCGGACCCTGTTTGATCTCTACCTTGCGGCTCTGGTCCTAAACGGCCGTTTGCGCCGGTTCGGGTGCGGATGCCTTGTTCGCAAAGCCGAAAAACAAAAGGGTTGCGAGTCCGGCAGGTAAAAACAGGCCGAGCGTCATCGGCAGGGCTGTCCCGGTTCCGCCGAGTGCAACACAGGATGATACTGTGAAAGCGATGGCAAACTGACAGGCCCCCAGCAGTGCAGAGCCCATGCCCGCCCCTGCATCTGCAAGCTCCATCGTGATCGACATCGCGTTGGCAGACAGCAAGCCCACCATGCCAATAGAGATCCAGAGCGGTACGATAAAGACCCACAGATTCGCCGAGCCCGAGACCAGCACCAATGTCAGGGCGGCCACAACAAAGAGCGGAAGTCCTGCGCGTAAAATCTGCGCGGGGCTGAAACGACGGAGCAGGACACCGTTAACCCGCCCGAAGATAATCAAAGCCGCCGCAATTGCCGCAAACGCTATGCCAAACGCGATTGGACTCAAGCCGAACCTCCCCTGCAAAACACCGGAAGACCCTGTGATAAAGGCAAACATGCCCCCTTGGACCGACCCCGCCACCAAAGTCATTGTGACGATTTTTCCGCTCGACAGTAGCTGCTTTGCGGTTTGAACTCCCTGAGCAAACGGGCGTTTCTTCCGCTGTGCAGCAGGCAGTGTTTCGGGCAATACTGTCACAGTCAGTACAAAAGCCACCCCGCTGATCAGCGCCATTGTCGCAAAGATGGAACGCCAGCCGAAAGCCCCGAGCAGCAGGCTGCCAAGGTTCGGGGACAGGATCGGCCCAAGCGTCAGCAACATGACAAGAACCGTCATCACCTGTGCCGCCCGTTGGCCTTCGTACAAGTCCTTAACCGCGGCGCGCCCCACAACCATACCCGCACTTGCACCGATTGCCTGCACAAAGCGAAGCGTATTGAACCAGCCGATATCGTTCATCAGGGGAAGGGCGACGGAGGTTGCGGTGAACAAGGCAGTTCCCGCCAAAAGCGGCCCCTTGCGCCCGCAGGCATCCGTAAGCGGGCCAATCAAAAGCTGGCCAACACATAGCCCGAGAAAAAAGACAGAGAGCGAAAACTCGGCCGCCGTGTGGCTGGCCGTCATTGACGCTGCCAGATCCCCGAGGGCAGCAAGGTACATGTCGGTCGCCAGCGGCGGAAAGAGAGAAAGCAGGCCAAGCACCGCAGTAACGGCAGCCGCGTGTTTGGGGGAAAGGGAGATTCGGGACATCAGGGAACCTGTAGAAATTAATAGACTGTAGTCTATTTTTAGTTACTTGACCCCAGTCTATTAATCCAGTCAAAGTCTCGTGAAAAGGTGTAAGCAGAAGGTAAACAGATGGGCGAGGCAACCGGCGGGCGTCCGTTTAACGCCGAAGCGGGCACAGCGTTAAAAGCAGCCGCTTTACAGCTCGTCCGTGCGAACGGGTATGACAATGTTTCCATTGCAGCCATCGCGAAGGCCGCCGGCGTTGCACGTCAGACCCTTTACAATCGCTGGGCGACCAAAGCCGATCTGATCCTTGAAGCGGTATTCGAAGAAACCCACGCCTATGCAGCCGAACCGGATTTCGATACGGGAAGGGATTGCCGGGTGCTGTTGGAAGAATTTCTTGTCAATGTCTTCAAACATCTTGAAATTGACGGCGACACATTGCGCGCCCTGATTGCTGCGGCCCAGCATGACAGCGGGTTTCAGGCGTCGTTCCATGCCGGTTTCGTAAAGCCGCGGGAAAGGATGATCACCGCTCTTCTGGTGCGGGCGCAAGACACCGGAGAGCTGCCAAGCTCGCGCAATCCCGAAACGATCTCAACCCTGATCCACGGCGCCTTCTGGTACCGGCTTCTGAATAAGGGGGCGTTAAACTCCGCCTTTGCCAGAGAGATTGTGTCGAACATTTTCGACTAATTTGCAGCGGCTGTCAGCCAAAGCAGATTTGCGCCCAAGTTTCATCCGGCCATTACGCTTATGTCATCGCCCTGTCATGAAGCGCGCCAATTACTGCGCGAAAACCACAGACATCGGGAAACCAGAATGGCACTTAAACTGTCCGGCTTGGCCTCAATCCTTGCGATTGCAGCCACAGGCGCCGCCGCCGAAATGAACTTCAACCGCATCAGCAGCTTTGCGACTTTTAAAAACAACGCCGAGGCAGCCGCCGAATCCTCCGCAGAAATCATTAGTGTTTCGGGTGACGGAATGACGCTGGTCTATTCCGACAGTCCGCTTGGCGTCCTTGGCCTGATCGACATTACAGACCCTCAGAATCCCAAGCCCAAAGGCAACATCACTCTCGGGGGCGAACCGACTGCTGTGTCGGTGCTGGGCAATGTGGCCATGGCCGGAGTTAACACATCCCAAAGCTACACCGCCCCTTCCGGTGTGTTGAAAGCCTTTGACATCACCACCAAAGCAGAGCTCGTACAATGCGATCTTGGCGGTCAGCCCGACAGCACCGCCATTGCTCCGGACGGCAGCTTTATCGCCATCGCCATTGAAAACGAGCGGGACGAGGATTTGGGCGACGGTGGTCTTGGCCAGATGCCCGGCGGCTTTGTGGTGACCTTTGACATCGAAAACGGCATTCCGGCTTGTGACAGCATGGTTAAGGTCAATGTGGATAATCTGGCCGGGATCGGGCCAAACGATCCCGAACCGGAATTTGTCGATGTGAACGCCATGGGTGAAATCGTCGTCACCCTTCAGGAAAACAACCATATCGTAGTGATCGACAAGGCCGGTACGGTCCTCAGCCATTTTTCCGCTGGCTCTGTAAACCTGAAGGACATTGATGCCACGGACGAACGGGGCGCATTGCGCTTTGACGAAAGCCAGATGGGGCGCCTGCGGGAACCGGACGGGGTTCAGTGGATTGATGATGATCACTTTGCGATCGCCAATGAAGGCGACATGAACGGCGGTGCCCGTGGCTGGACCATTTTCAACAAGGACGGCACGCAAGTATATGAAGCGGGCAACAGCTTTGAACACGCGATTGTTCAGCTTGGCCATTACCCAGACAAACGCTCTGATGCGAAAGGGGCCGAGCCTGAGGGCATGGAATTCGCCATGTTTGAAGGTACTCCATATGTCTTCATTCTGGCCGAGCGGGCCTCTGTTGTCGGGGTTTACGATGTGTCCGAGCCTGCCGCACCTACCCTGAAACAGATGTTGCCCTCGGGCATCGCGCCGGAAGGTGCAATTGCGATCCCTGCGCGCGGTTTGTTCGTCACCGCCAATGAAGCGGACCTGATCGAAGACGGCGGCATCCGCAGCCATGTGATGATCTACGAATACCAGAATGCACCCGCCACCTATCCTCAAATCACGTCCGAAGGTGCCGAAAAGCTGATCGGTTGGGGTGCCCTGTCAGGCATGGTGGCTGGTGATGACGGCATGATTTACGCGGTGAATGATAGTTTTTACGGCTACCAGCCAACGATCTTTACGATTGATACCACAACCGTTCCTGCGCGCATTACCCGTGCCCTGCCAATTACACGGGGTGGCTTTCCTGCACAAAAGCTGGATCTGGAAGGCATCACGCGGGATGGTGAGGGCGGTTTCTGGCTCGCCAGTGAAGGTCGTACCGACCGGATGATCCCCCACGGGCTTTACCACGTGAACGCCAAGGGCGAGATCAAACAGGAAATCAACCTGCCTGCCGAACTTCTCGCCGTTGAAAAACGCTTCGGGTTTGAAGGGGTCACAAAGATTGGCGACATTTTGTGGATGGCCGTGCAGCGGGAATGGAAAGACGATCCGGCGGATCACGTGAAGCTGGTTTCTTACAACACAAAGACCACGGAATGGGGCGCAGTGCTCTATCCCAAAGCCTCTGTCGGCACAGGCTGGGTCGGGCTGTCAGAGATCGTTGCACATGAGGATAATGTCTATGTTGTCGAGCGGGACAACCAGATCGGCGACAAGGCTGCGATCAAGAAAATCTACCGTATTTCTGCCAGTCAGATGGAGCCTGCCCCTCTTGGTGGTGAACTGCCGGTTGTCACGAAAGAAGAGGTGAAGGATCTCATTCCGGACCTCAAAGCCAACAACGGCTATGTGGTGGATAAAGTCGAAGGCCTTGCGGTTTTTGGTGACGGCACGGCTTGGGTCAGCACGGACAATGACGGTGTAGATGACAGTTCTGGCGAGACCTTCTTCTGGTCGCTGGGCCAGCTTTAATATGAAGTAAAAAGCGGCACGGCGCGGGCCATCGGCTTTTGCGCTGTGCCAGTCGCAAACCGCGGAACGGACGGGTCGATTTCAGGATATCGCTGAAAGCCTTAGGACGGCGGTCCCGCTTTATCCTCTGCCCCCCTGTCATCCTCTAGCGCGTGTCTTGCTTTTTGCCAGCCTGCAATGTGGTGGGCACGCAGTAACTCGCGCAACAATGGGCCTTCCCGTCGCGCGAAGGCTTCGGCGATCTGTTCGTGTTCGCGCACCGCGCGTTCCCAGCGGGACCGGTCCCTGTTTCCCGCAAACCGGAAGCGGCGGATGCGGGCGCATTCTGCAGCATAGACACGGGACAGCGCCGGATTATGGGCGGCATCGATAATGTTCTGATGGATCTCCTGATTAAGATGAAAGTAGCTCATCAGGTCGGAGTCTTCAAAAGCCGCGACCATACGGGTGTGCAATTCTGCAACCTTGTCTATTTCCGCCTGCGTGGCCCGTTCGGCCGCCCGTTCTGCACCAATGGTTTCCAGCCCGATCAGCACTTCGATAGAGGCTTCCACGTCGTCCATTGTAAAGGCAACGACCGTAGCACCGACATTGGGCTGGATTGAAATCAGCCCCTCGCGCTCAAGTATCTTGAAGGCCTCGCGCAGGGGCGTGCGGGAAATCTTCAGTTGTTCAACCAGAACCCGTTCATTCACACGACTGCCGGATTCGAGATCTCCGCGGGTGATCATATCGCGCAAAAGCTCGGTCACATAGGCAGAGCGGGTGCCACGGGGCGGTTCGGTCGGGCTTGTCTGTTTTGTCATGATCTTGGATTGCATGCAAAAACTGCAAACGGCAACAATTTTAACAAACTTTGTTTGACATTCGGCAATGTTGCATGCAATTTGCGTCAAATTCGGGTCATATTCGGCCCAAAAGTGAATACTGCCCCGTTATTGCATGCAAGCCGGGGCATGGGAGGACATCATGAATTACCACGGTTATTTTGACCGGGGCACGCGCAATGTAGAGTGCTGCATCATCGGGACGGGCGGATTCGGCCGCAGTTTTCTGGCGCAGGGGCTTGTAGTCCCCGGGCTGTCTGTCCGTGTTGCCGTTGACCGTGATGTTCGTATCGCTGCCGATAGTCTGCGTTCCGTCGGCGTTGAGGAAACAGAAATCCGCCCGTGTCAGGACGCCGAAGCAGCGCTTCAGGCGTGGCGCGACGGGGCCTTTATTGCTACGGACAGTTTTGCTGCCGTGGCAGAGTTGCCCGTTGATGTGGTTGTCGAGGCCACGGGCGATCCCGAAGTTGGCGCCCGCCATGTGCGTCTGGCCATCGAGAATGGCAAGCACGTTGCTCTCGTCTCCAAAGAGGTCGACAGCGTCATTGGTCCGGGCCTTGCGGCAATGGCCCAAGAAGCGGGCGTGATTGTCTCGCCCGTTGACGGGGACCAGCCGAGCCTGCTGATCGGGTTGATCACATGGGCCGAGGTGCTGGGGCTTGAGATTATCTGCGCCGGTAAATCCAGCGAATACGATTTTGTCTATGACGCGGCGCGCGGAACACTGGATTGTAATGGCGAAACCTACGCCGTCCCCGAATTTGCCGGACTGGAGCGTTTGGGCGATACAGCGGCTGCGGACATGGTTGCCCGCCGTGCAGAAGCAACCCGCGCCCTGCCACAACGGGCAGTGCCGGATCTGTGCGAAATGACCATTGTTGCGAATTCTTGTGATATGCGCCCCGACCGTCCCGACCTGCATTGCCCGATTGCCCGCATTGACGAAGTGCCTTCGATCCTGTGTGCCAAAGCCGACGGTGGCATTCTTACGCAGGAAAATGTGCTGGATGTGTTCCACTGTCTGCGCAGGCCGGATGAGACCAGCTTTGCCGGCGGTGTCTTTGTCGTTGTGCGCTGCCGACACGACGAAACATGGGACATGCTGCGCGGCAAGGGCCATGTTCTCAGCCGCAACGGACGCACCGCGATGGTCTATATCCCGCGCCATCTGCTCGGGATGGAGGCTGCGACAACAATCTTTGAAATCGCTTTGCGGGGTGTATCTTCGGGTGCTGCGCAACCGCGCCATTGTGTTGATCTGACTGCCTTTGCAGACCGGGATTTCAAGGCGGGCGACCGGCTTGAAATGGGCGGGCATCACCATTCCATCGAAGGGGTTTCGGCCCGCATGGACGCCGCTGCACCGCTGACAGCGCAAACTGCTGCCCCGTTCTACATCGCCTCGAACCGGACCCTGCTGCGGGATGTGCGCGCGGGGGAACCGATCCGCATGGCCGATCTGGATCTGTCCGGCGAAAGCGATCTTCTGCGGTTGCGCGAAGAACAGGACCGCCGCGCCGCAACTTTGAAAGAGGCCATCTGACGACCGTCTTGACACTGCCCCCGCGCTGGGAGGCGCTTGGGACTTGAAGAACCACATGCATACAAACTATGGGAGGACCATCATGCATTTTACCCGTCGCACATTCACCCTTACCTCTGCGGCTTTCGCGCTGACGCTTGCAGCACCAGCGCTGGCCGAGGAAACCGCGTTCAAACCTGCGAAAATGACGGCTTTCGTGGCCGCTGGCGCAGGTGGGGGCACGGACAACTTTGCCCGTACCGTCCAGCCCATGCTGGAAAAACGGCTCGGCACCAATATCACCATCATCAACCTGCCCTCCGCCTCCGGTGCGATGGCCCACCAGCGCACGGCGCAAAGCGAGCCGAACGGCGAGTCCATCGAATTTGCGTCCTCGACATTTATCACCAGCCGCGCGGCCGGACAGAACCCGATCGGTCTGGACCAGCTGACACCCGTTGCGCGGATGCAATCGGATGTTTTGACCCTTGTGGTCAACACCGAGAAATACAACACGCTGGAAGACTTCCTGACCTATGCCAAAGAAAACCCCGGCAAAGTCATCATCGGTGGCACCCATGCGGCCAGTGTGGACCGGATGGCGTTTCTGGGTCTGAACGATGCGGCGGGGCTTGATCTGGCCTACATTCCCTATGACAACGAAGGCAGCGCCTCTGCCAACCTGCTGAGCGGCAACATCGACGGTATGTTCAACGAAATCAGCGCCATTCAGGGGTATATCGAATCTGGCGAGATGAAACCCATCCTTGCGCTGGCCGATGAACGGCTGGAGGCCTATCCAGACCTGCCAACCACGGTTGAAAACGGCTGGAACCTGACATTCGGGAACGAACGGGGCGTCTTTATCAATGCCAAGACCCCGCCTGAAACAATTGCGATCATTGAAGCTGCGTTTCAGGACGTCTTCAATTCCGGGGAATATCAGGCCTACGCCAAAAGCGCGAACCTGCATGTGCGTCCCGGCTTCCTTGGCAGCGAAGACTACCGCGCTGTGCTGGAAGAGAACCTTGCATACTTTGAAAAACTGCTGTCATTGAAGTGACCTAAATCCGGCGCCGCGGCGGGCCGCTTATTGTGGCTGGCCGCGGCGCTATTTGCTTCGTATTTCCAAGGCGATCCTTCATGTCCGCACGTCTTTATTCCTTCATTCTTGTCACGGCCTTTAGCGGTGTGGTGCTTTTGTGGCTGGCCCTGCAACTCCCCGGCGGTGCCTCTGTAACCACGCTGATCGGGCCGCGCACATGGCCGCTGTTTGTGATCCTTGCGATGCTTGCCTTTTTGGCGCTGGCGTTTGTTCTGCTGATCCTGCGGGGGCCGGACCACTTCGTCACCAAGGACGAGGAACTGCCGCCCGAAGAAGCGGTGCCGGACGATGCTGTCCTGCGCGAGGATGCAAGCGGGTATCGCTGGCGCTTTCTTGCGGTGCTGGCTGTTACGGTTGCCTATACGGTCGCGATGGAGTTCACCGGATATCTTGCCGCCACAGCCGTCTTTGCCGCCATTGTGAACGCTATTCTGGGCGAACGCCGCCCGTTGCGCATCCTGCTTACGACGGTTGCCGCTGTTCTGATGGTCGCCCTTGTGTTTGACCGCTTGTTGCATATTCCGCTGCCCTGACCCTGCGCGTGACCCCCTGAAAAGGACATAAAATGATAGAAGACCTTATTGGCGGCTTGGGCGTTGTGATGCAGCCGCTCAACCTTTTGATCCTGGCCTCTGCGGTGCTGATCGGCTTTATCGGGGGGGCCCTGCCGGGGATCAGCGGTGTTATTCTGGTGGTGATCCTGCTGCCAGTGACCTACACGATGGAACCCACCGGCGCCTTTATGTTGCTGACGGCGATCTATGCCTCCAGTGTGTTTTCCGGCCTGATTACAGCGATCCTTTACCGCGCGCCCGGCACACCCGAAGCGGTGATGACGGCACTTGACGGGTATCCGATGACGCAGAAGGGCGAAGCGGGCAAGGCGCTTGGCATTGGTATCCTGTCCTCGGCTTTTGGTGGCATCGTGGGCACCATAGTGCTGATCGTGGCCACGCCGATGTTGGCGGATATTGCCTTGCAGTTTTCCTCGCCCGAGTTTTTTGCACTGGCCGTTCTGGGTCTGACGGTTGTCGCCTCACTTGGCGGCAATCTGTTGCTCGGCCTGACTGGCGTGTGTATCGGCCTGCTGATTGCCTCTGTCGGGCTGGACCCGCTGACAGGTGCGGCGCGGTTTACCTTTGGCAGCCTGCATTTGATGAGCGGGATCAACCTGATCCCCGTGATCATCGGCCTGTTTGCGATTTCCGAAGTGCTGAAACGCTGTCAGGAGGGAGACATCCACCTGTCCACCAAATCCTTCAGGATCCGCATTTTTGACTGGCCGGTGATCCGCGAAATCCGTGGCACCGTCGCGCGGTCCTCTATTATTGGCACCGCCATCGGCATCCTGCCGGGCATCGGGGCATCGACCGCCGCTATGGTGGCCTACAGTGAAACCGTGCGCTGGTCCAAGGACCGCAAACGCTTCGGGCGCGGGGCAGCCGAAGGCGTGGCGGCACCGGAATCGGCCAATAACGCTGCCGCCATCGGGGCGCTGGTGCCGCTCTTTGCGCTTCGTATTCCGGGGTCGGGTACAACGGCTGTTATTCTGGGGGCGTTCATCGTCCACGGCCTGACCCCCGGACCGACCTTTATGACCGGCAACAGTGACCTGATCTATGCGGTGTTTGTGGGGCTGATGCTGGTTAACGTGCTGATCCTTGTCTTTTCCAAACCCTTCATCGCGGTGCTGTCCAGACTGCTGGATGTGCCTTATTCCGCCTTGGGTCCGGTTATCGTGATCTGCTGTATTGTCGGCACCTATTCCGTGCAGAATTCGATGATGGATGTCTGGCTGATGTTGGGGTTCGGGCTGGCAGGCTTTCTGCTCGAAAAAATCGGCTTTCCACTGGTGTCCATTATCCTTGGCGTGGTGCTCGGCCCCATAGCGGAAAGCGAGCTGCGCCGCTCTCTGGCGATGTCGCGCGGGGATTTTTCGATCTTCGCAGAACGCCCGATTAGCGCGATCCTGCTGGGGTTGGCCGTAATTCTGGTCAGTGCGACTGTACTGGCCCCGATGCTGCAACGTCGCAAGTTGCGCAAAACCGCGGCAAAGCAAAGCTGACAGCCAGAGCCTATTGCCACCACAAAACAGCCCCGCAGGTCCGGCCTGCGGGGCTGTTTCATTTCAAGACTACCGTTGGATCAAACGCCTTCGGGCAACAGGGCGTCGGGGATGTTCTGGTAACAAACCGGCCGCAGGAAGCGACGGATGGACAAGGTGCCAACCGAAGTTGCGCCGAAGTTCGTCGAAGCAGGGTAGGGGCCGCCATGTACCATACTGTCCGCCACTTCTACACCGGTCGGGAACCCGTTCACCAAAAGCCGTCCGGCCTTGCGCTCGATCAGCGGCATCAGGGATCTGGCAAGTTCGGTGTCGCCGTCATCCATATGCAGCGTGCAGGTCAACTGTCCCTGTATGGACTTGGCAATCTGCGCCATTTCATCCGTATCCTGCGCTTCCACCACAATACCGAGCGGGCCGAAGACTTCTTCCTGCAACTCGTTATCGGCCAGCCAGTCACGGGCCGTGACACGGTAGAGGCCAGGTTTCGCGCTGCGTCCCTCACAAGGGGTCGCAAGGATTTCCGTGACTGTATCTGTGCCGGACACCCGTTCAACGCCACGGTGGTAGGCCTGTGCAATGCCGTCTGTCAGCATGATCTGTTGGTCCGCATCCCGCATCGCGTCTGTGGCAGCGCTGATGAAAGCTTCGGCCCCCGGCAGCACGACCGTCACGCCCGGATTGGTGCAGAACTGGCCCGCCCCCATCGTCAGTGATCCTGCCCAGTTCGCACCGATTTCAGCGCCGCGGGATCTGGCGGCTTCGGGCAACAGGAACATCGGATTGACCGAACCGAGCTCTCCGAAGAAGGGAATCGGGTTGGGCCGCGCGGTACACAGATCGAACAAGGCACGTCCGCCCGCCAGCGATCCGGTAAACCCGACCGCATTGATCAGCGGATTCTGCACCAGTGCGGCACCGGTTTCACGGTCTCCATCCTGCACCAGACTGAAGACGCCCGGATGGATACCGGTCTTTTCTATCGCGGCATGAACAGCCTCGGCGATGATTTCACCTGTGCCGGGATGGGCGGGATGACCCTTCACCACCACCGGACAGCCTGCGGCCAGCGCGGCGGCCGTGTCCCCGCCTGCTGTTGAAAAGGCCAGCGGAAAGTTGGACGCGCCAAACACCGCAACCGGCCCGATGGGGCGCTGGATCATCTTGAGATCGGGGCGCGGCAGGGGGTTGCGATCCGGCAAGGCTGCATCGTGCCGCCGGTCAAGGTAGTCACCGGCTATGATGTGATCGGCGAACAGGCGCAACTGTCCCGTTGTGCGGCCCCGCTCTCCTTGCAGGCGGGCTTCGGGCAGGCCGGATTCCTGCGCCCCGATTTCGGTGATCGCATCGGCGCGGGCCTCGATTTCGTCGGCAATGGCGTTCAGAAAATCCGCGCGGGTCTGGCGGCTGGAGTAGCCGAAAGACCAGAAGGCATCTTCGGCAGCGGCGCAGGCCTGATCTACAAGATCGGGGGTGCCTTTGAAGAATGTGTGTTCCGGCCCCTGGGCAGGGGAGGAGGTAAAGGTTTCCCCACCTCCGACCCAAGTGCCTGCGATCAGGT
This sequence comes from Paracoccaceae bacterium, assembly GCA_018223125.1. Lineage (GTDB taxonomy): Bacteria > Pseudomonadota > Alphaproteobacteria > Rhodobacterales > Rhodobacteraceae > Amylibacter. The sequence goes on from JAAEZA010000009.1 coordinate 53,961, forward strand.
GTTTTCCATGTGGAGTAAAGGTCATCTTTTTTCTTTCGTCTTGAAGGGGAATAGCAGGGGAGGGCGCGATCAGGATTTTTCGGGGTCAAGCAGGGTGCTGACGTAATCATTCCCGCGCCCGCGTGTTTCCAGATCGGACAGCCGGTCTGCGATGACACCGGCCAGAGCGGTACGTTCCGGCGCCACAGAATTTACGAGGTCACGGGCATAGCGCAGGTCTTTGGCGGAATTGCGAATGGTGAATTTCGAACTGTCAAACCGCCCCTCCAGCGCCTCCGGAACCGTCTTTTCCAATGTGCCGGAACGTGCCGCCCCCGCCATCATGATTTCAAACAGGGCATGGCTGTCGACGCCCGTTTTACGGGCACATTGAAAAGCATCCGCCAGCAGAACCGCCGTTCCTTGCGATACAAGGTTGTTGAGCAGTTTTGCAGCGTGGCCGCGACCGGCTTCGCCGAAGCGGCGCACCAGTTTGGAATAACTGCCCACAAAGGTTTCAATCGCGCTGAAATGCTGTTCTGCGCAACCAACAAGGGAACTGAGGCTCCCTTCCTGCGCCTGTTCCGGCCCGCCCGTAACAGGCGCATCCGCAAAAATTGCGCCCCTTGCCTGCAGGCGTTCGGCCATGGCTTCGCTGACCTCCGGTCGGGACGTAGAGGTATCAATCCAGATTTGTCCGTGGCGGAATTGCGTTAGCACCTGTCCGGCAAAAGCCTCTACCGCTTCGGCGTTGGGCAGGCAGGTGAATACAACATCACAGGATTGCACCAGCGTGGCAGGGTCGGGGGCTTCACTGGCGCCTTGTGCGATGAGCCGCTCCACCGGTGCACGGTTCTTGTGGGCCAGCAGGCTGACGGAATACCCGTCGGCAAGCAGGCATGAGGCCATGCCTGATCCCATCAGGCCGACCCCGACAAAACCGATACGCTGACTGCTCACGCGGCAGCTCCGGCCTCTGCCCTGGCGGTTTTGGCCATACGCACCAGCAGATCAAACGCCTGCCGCGTTGCGCCGACATTGGCTATGCCCTTGCCTGCAATGTCGAAAGCGGTGCCATGGGCGGGTGTGGCCACGGGGATTGGCAACCCACCGGCAACGGTAACGCCCCGTTCAAACCCCATCAGTTTGATCGCGATCTGTCCCTGATCGTGGTACATGGTCACCACCGCATCCACTTCGCCCCGTTTCGCCTTCAGGAAAACCGTGTCCGAAGGCCACGGCCCTGTCACGTTCATCTGCCGGTCCTGAAACGCGCGGACCACGGGTTCGATCACGTCGATTTCCTCGCGTCCGAACTTGCCATTGTCACCTGCGTGCGGGTTCAGCGCAGCTACCGCCACATGGGGGCGCGTCCTGCCGGAGCGCGCCAGCGTAGCATGGGCAAGCTTGATGGCTTTTTCGATGGCTGGCCCGTCAATATTGGCCGCCACGTCCTTCAGGCCGATATGGCTGGTCACGCGCGTGGTCATCAGATCGTCAAGCACGTTGATTTCGGAATGATAACCGGTAAAGCCCAGATACCGCGCCATATAGCGGTGTTCATCCTCGGCGTTCAGGCCCGCGGATGTCATGGCGGCCTTGTTGAAAGGGGCAAACATCACCCCGTCCACCAGTCCTGCCTGCGCCAGATCCAGCGCCTTGTCGAGACACCGCAAAGAGGTCGTCCCCCCTGCCACCGTCACTTCGGCGATCCTGATGTCATCGGGCGCGATTGTGTCCATGTCCAGATGGGCAAGTCCGCTGAACGCTGGCACGCCGGATTCTTCAATGGTGTTCAGTTCCACCGGCAATCCGGCCTGCGCCGCGCCCTGCTGCCACAGATGTGCATCCCCCACCAACAGGATATCTGCCGCCGTACAGACACCGTCTTCGGACAAGAGTTTGGCGACGAGTTCGGGGCCGATGCCAGACGGATCACCGGGTACGATTGCAATTTTGGGCCGCGTCATTCGGGCTTCCCTTCTGTATTGATCTGTGCATCCGCCTCTGCCTTGGCGTTGGCGATGTTGGTTTCTGCGGTGCGAAGGTGCTGTTTGAGTGCGGTGCGGGCCGCTGCTGCGTCACGGGCTTTCAGGGCGGCAACGATTTCCAGATGCTCCCGAAGGGTGATTTCCTGACTGGCGGTACGCTGGGAAGACAGGAAACGGACCCGCCAGAGCCGCGCGTTATAGACGGCATGGGTTTCATAAAGCGCATGATTGCCCGAAGCGGCGACAATCGCCGTGTGAAATGCCATGTCGCGCCGGAAGGCTTCAAGCGGTTCATCCCCGTCGCGCAAATCGGTGATCGAGGTGTTCAGCTTTTCGATTTCTGCCAGTTCACTGTCGCTGGCGGTTTCACAGGCCAGTTCCCCTGCGAGCGCCTCTAGTGCGCCCTGTACGCGCAGCCAGTCGTTGATTTCTTCAAGCGAAGGATCCGCGACAAAGGGGCGGCGGGTCGGACCGTAAGAGATCAGACCCTCGCTTTCCAGAATGCGCAGCGCCTCTTTAAGCGGGGTGCGTGATATACCGAAGGCTTCGGCCAGATCACGTTCGCGCACCGGCATTCCCGGGGCGAGTTTCCCGAGCAGAATAAATTCCCGCAGATTGTCCGCAGCATCCGATGCCAGTGATTTGCGGGGCTTCAACTCGGCAAAATTCCGCAGCTCGTAGGTCCAGCCCGTGTCATTCATGTCATTTCCCCCATTTCAGTACCATAGGATCAAGCGGCCGCAGAAGATCAATCATCCGGCTGCGGATCGCAGGGTGCAGGGGCGGGATCGGATGGCGGCAGAATTCGGAAGCAATCACGCCGCCTTCAACCATCGCAGCCTTGCACGATTGCCAGCCACACTGACGGTTCTCGTGGTTGATGGCCATAGCAACGCGGCCATAAGACTCTGTTGCGCCAGCAACGTCACCGGCATGATGTTTGACAATCACCGGCTTGATCTGGTCCACAATCATGCCACTGGTCATCGACCCTGTTGCGCCGGCATCCAGATCCGCCAGCAGGGTGATGGCCTCTTCCCCGTCAAACGGGCCTTCAATCGCATCCCCGCCCTCATCAATCAGGTCGCGGATTTTATTGGCCGCGCGCGGGCATTCGATTTTGAACAGGCGGACTTCTTCAATTTCGCGCGCCATGCGCACCAGCAGGGGCACGGGCAGATCGACCCCTGACAGGGGCGCATCCTGCACCATGATGGGGATGCCCGCCTTTCCGACTGCCGCGAACTGCTCGAAACTCTGCTGCGGTGTCCCCTTCAACAATGCGCCGTGATAGGGCGGCATCATCATCACGATATCCGCCCCCAGATCCTTTGCGAACTGTGCCCGTTCCACTGCGATCTGTGTGGCATAATGGCTTATGGTGACGATCACCGGCACGCGCCCGCCCACATGTTCAACACTTAGCCGCGTCAGAACCGCACGTTCCTCATCCGAAAGCAGGAACTGTTCGGAAAAATTAGCGAGAATGCAAATCCCGTCTGCGCCCTGATCAATCAGGCAGTCCAGAACACGCTTCATCCCTACAAGATCAAGGGAGCCGTCGTCGTGAAAAGGGGTTGGCGCAACGGGCCATATTCCTGTGTAATGGGTCATTCTGTAATCTCGAAATTTTTCAAATGCTTGTCGGAGATGCTGATCCCGAGTCCCGGTGTATCGTCATCCAGTTGAAGATACCCGTCCACCGCTTCGGCATCGCCTTCAAAGATATAATAGAACAATTCATTGCCCACCTCGACATCGAAAACAGGGAAGTATTCGCTGATCGGGCAGTTCGTATTGGCCATTGTCAGATGATAGTTGTGCATCTGCCCTGCGTGCGGGATCACCGGAATTTGCGCAGCCTCGGCAATTGCGTTGATCTTCTGGGCCGCCGTGATCCCGCCGACACGGTTGGTATCATATTGCAGGACGCTGACAGCCTTGCGGTTGATCAGTTCGGCACAGCCGATCACGCTGAACTCGTGCTCGCCGCCGGAAATCGGGACACTGCCCATCGCGTTCAATACGGCGTAGCCCGCAACATCATCTGCAATCACCGGCTCTTCCAGCCAGCGGGGTTCGTATTTCTCCAGCTTGGGCAGCATCCGCTTGGCGTAATCAAGGTTCCAGCCCATGTAGCATTCCAGCATAAGATCAACGTCATAGCCCAGAACCTCGCGCAGGGCCTCAACCCGTTTGAGATTTTCGCGCATGCCTTGCATACCGTCCTTCGGGCCAAAGCCGAAACGGCTCTTGAAGCCCTGATAGCCGTGGCTTGCGGCTTCTTCGGCTTCCCGCTGCATGGCGTCGATACTGTCTGCATAAAGTTTGGAATAATAGACGGGGATCTTTTCCTTGGTGCGTCCGCCAAGCAGTTTGAACACGGGTTTGCCCACCAGTTTGCCCATCAGATCCCAGATCGCGATATCAATCGCGCTGATCGCTGTCATGCCGATCCCCTTGCGGCCCCAGGCATGGGTGCGCCGGTACATCTTTTCCCAGATATAGGCGTAGTCGAAAGGGTCTTCCCCGATCACAAGGGGGGCATACCAGTCGTCAATTGCTTTCTTGACCACACTCGGGGCGAGGGCGGCATTCCCGATGCCGATTGTGCCGTCTTCGGTTTCCACCTCTACGGTCAGCCACTGGTGAAAGCGGAAGGATGCCATCGCATCCCCTTTCATCCACAGGGCATCAGAAGCATTGGTGCAGAAATTCCCGTGTGGCGGCACAGTCGGGCCTTTCCAGTTCCAAACGCGGGTACGAACAGATTTGATTTTGGTCATGGATTACTCCCCAGTAGAAACCAGTGGGTCACGTTGCCGGAACAGACGGATAAACATCGGTCCGAACAGCGCGAGAAAGGTGAGAATGAAAAACAGTAGGCTTAACGGGCGGGTGAACATCAGCCACCATTGGTCGTCGAGCATGATCAGGGATTGACCAAGCCGCTTTTCCAGCATTCCGCCAAGGATCAGTCCGATGGCCAGAGGCACAACCGAATAGCCGAAACGGCGCATGAAATATCCGACAACGCCGGAGGCCAGTGCGATGTAGACGTCCAGCATCGACTGCTGCAACGCATAGGCCCCCACGATCGAAAAGCAAAAGACGACAGGCCACAGGATCTGCACGGGAACGAAGGTGACGCGGGCAAACAGTTTTGCGCCGAACAGTCCCACAAAAACGAAAGTGATATTCACCAGCAGCATGGCCCAGAAGATTGCATAGGCAAATTCCGCCTGTTCGGTAAACATGGTCGGCCCCGGTTGCAAACCGTGCACCATCAGACCGGCCAGAATAACCGCTGCCGTCGGGCTGCCCGGAATGCCGAGCGCAAGTGTCGGAACCATCGCCCCGCCCGTGGCAGAGTTGTTGGCAGCTTCGGAGCCTGCGATGCCCTCAATAGAGCCCTTGCCGAATTCTTCGGGGGTCTTTGACCAGCGCCGTGCCTCGTTATAGCCGATCATCGACGCCACGGTGGCCCCTTCGGCGGGCAGGATACCGATGAAAGTGCCGATACCCGAACTGCGCAGGATTGTTTTCCAGACACGGGAATAATCCTCGCGGCTTGGCAGTTTGATGGCTTTCATCTGGATCAGCTTGCGATCGCGGTTGCGTTGCTCGGCCTGCACCAGAAGCTCTGAAATCCCGAAGATACCGATCATGACAGGGACAAACCCGATACCTTCGGACAGTTCGTTAAAGCCAAAGGTGAACCGATCCACCGTGGTCAGCAGATCCTTGCCCACAGTCGCAAGCAGGATGCCCAAAGATCCGGCGATAATGTTTCGCAACGGCGTACCGTCGCCAATAGAGGCCAGCATGGAAATCCCGAAAACGGTCAGGGCAAAATACTCGGGCGGCGCGAAATTATAGGCCATACGTGCCATCATCGGGGCGGCAAGCATCAGACAGACGACCGAGATAATACCACCGATTGTCGAAGACACTGTCGCCATGCCAAGCGCGCGGCCTGCTTCGCCGCGTTGCGCCATCGGGAACCCGTCCAGACAGGTGGTGGCGCTGGCAGATGTGCCCGGTGTGTTGATCAGGATGGCGGTGATCGCGCCTGCAAAGGTCGCCGCACAATAAATCGTGGTCAGGATCGCAATGGCCGGAACCGGATCCATTGTGATCGTAAAGGGCAACAGCAAAGCTGCGCCGGTGGTTGCGTTCAATCCGGGCAATGCGCCGATGATGACGCCCCCCAACGTGGCCGCAAACAACAGGACCAGCAGTTGCGGGTCCAGAAGAACATATAGCCCTGCGAAGAAAGGTTCCATCAGGCTCACCCGTACCAGAGATTGGTTAACAGACCGCGCGGGAAGCGGATCTTGAAGACCAGATCAAACAGAAGAAAAATAAGCGCCGGACTGACGACAGCCACCAGTCCGATGCCCCAGATGCGGCGCTCGCCCCAGGACCACGCAAGACCGGCAGCAAAAACGCCAAGGCCAAGGAACAGGTCAACCTGCGCCACCAGCGCAAAGACTACGAACAGCCCGATGCTGGCCCAGACGTTCATTTTAACGGGATCATGTTCGACCGGTTTGTCGAAAATCATCACCAGTACCGACAGGGCCGCAATCAGCAGCAACACCATCTGTGGAAAATCCGCAGGCTGCATGCCGCGCACGAAAATAGGGGGGACGCGGTCGAATTGGGTCGTAAGCCAGTATGCCACGATACAAAACGCAATTGTGCCGCAAGGAACCGCATAACGGGTCATCAATGGACTCCAGATCTTGGGGGAATATCCGGTCCGCCTTTTGCTGTGCGGACCGGTTTGTTCCGAAAGGTTACTCTATGAAGCCAAGCTCTTTGAGCGCGGAATTCATGTCCGCCTGCATGGAGGTCAGCTGATTGCCCCAAACATCCGCGCCTGCGACAGAGGTTGAATCCAGTCCCACAGATGTCAGGAAGCCCTGATACACAGTGTGGTTCATCGCCTTGACCAGCGCCTCTTCGATCTTTGCCGCCACGTCGTCAGGCGTGTCTGCATGCACAACGAAACCGCGAACGGTTGAATAATTTGCATCAATTCCCAGTTCCTGCGCAGTGGACACATCCGGCAGGCCGTTCATCCGCTCGGGGGCCAGAACCACCATCGGGCAGATATCACCGGCCGAGATTTGTGAGCCGGCTTCGGCCAGATTGAGAACAGCGACATCGACAGCACCGGCAACCAACTGCGTGGCCAGTTCACCGCCACCTTCAAACGGGACGATTTTCGGGGTTGCCAGTTCGCCGCGGCGGGCAAACATGAAGGCGGACACATCGTCAATGCCGCCCAGATGGGTCGTGCCATAGGTCAGCGGCGTGTCTTTCTGTGCGTCGACAAATGCCTGCGCCGAGTCGTAAACGCCGCAGCGTGTCATCAGGATTTGCGGATCGTCGGTGCCCCGCGCGATCGGGCGCACATCATCCAGCGTCATATCGGTTTTGCCCAAAGCAACCGTAGCCGAATGGCCGATTGTGAAGGTCAGGATGCTGTGCCCGTCCGGTTCTTGCGTCAGGTAGTAATCCATAGCAGAAGCCCCGCCGCCGCCGCTCTTGTTCACAACAACCATATCAGTGCCGAGTTCACGGCGGGCGCGGATCATCATCATCCGTGTGGTTACGTCTGTTCCGCCACCGTTACCGGCGTGGGTGATTACTTCAATCGTCTTAGTTGGAAATTCATCTGCGGTAACTTCACCGCCAACAACAGCGGCGACCGCCGCCATAACAAGCAATTTCTTCATGGTGTCCTCCCTTGAATCAAGCGCAACTTGCGCCCGGTCAATGGGGTAGCATGGCATTTGGAATTTTGGAATACCAAAATTTCAAAATATGCGGAAAAGTGGGATAGAGCACAGATCATTGAAATTGCGTGAATAATTCTAAAACAACGGGGCCACCGATGTATCGCATAACTTTAATTATGTTAATTTAATAGAAACTCAGGTCGCCACGCACCCCGGAATCCTGTGCCGCAGCAATGGCGTGGCTTGCCGGATCAGATTTCCCTGACGGGAAGTAGATCAATTTCGATCCAGAAGGTTGTTCCTTCACCTTCTACCGAATGGAAACCGATGGTGCCGCCCAGCAGCTCTATCAATCTCTGTGAGATATTCAGCCCGAGTCCGCTGCCTTTGATCGCGCTGACTGTTCCCGGATTGACCTGATAAAAAGACGAGAAGATTGCTTTTTGCTGTTCCTGCGGAATGCCCATACCGTGATCGACAACCTCGATCCGCGCCTTTTGGCCCCGTTTCTTCAACCTGATTTCGACGGTTTGTCCTGACGATGAAAACTTGGTTGCGTTAGAGATCAGGTTCACCAGAACCTGAACAACCCGGGATTCGTCTGTCCGTGCGATCAACTCCGCATCCTGCGAGGCTATGGCATAGGTCACTCCGAACCGCTCTGCATAGGGTTGGCAACTTTCAACGGCGCTGGCCACGATTTCATTCAGGTCTGCCCGCTCGGGGTTTATGGTGACTTTACCTTCCTCTAACGCCTGTGCATCCAATACGTCATTGATCAGCGCCAGAAGGCGATCCCCGTTGCGGGATGCGACATCAACCAGTTTCAGCGCCATTTCATCCTGTGTTTCGCCGGAGAGATGCCGCTTTAGCAGCGAAAGCCCGCCAAGGATAGACGTTAAAGGTGTGCGCAGTTCGTGGCTGACCACCGTCATGAAGTTCATTTTCATTTGTGCTGCGGATGATGCCTCTTTTGCCAGTTGGCGCATTGCTGTTTCGGCATTCCTTGCCCGTCTGAGATCAAACAAAAGCAGGATCGTGAAGGTAAATATCAGGCTGAAAATCATAACGCCCAGAAAACGCAGGGCGTTTGACAGGGACAGCAGGCTTGCACTGGCTTCGACCGTCGAATCCGTCTTGGCATGGGCCACATTTAGGAGGAAGTTTCGTATTTGCAGATCATACCCGTCGAGTTGCGCAAGGATTTCTTGCACAAGTGTGGCACGCCTCTCGTCCGATAAAGATGCAGCGGACAGTTCGACTATGGCCGGTTCGATTGTCACAAAGGTTTCTTTAAGGTCTGTGACAGCTTCGTCGCTTACCCCAAGGGTTTTCAAAGTGCGGGGCAGCTTGCCGGTTTTAATAATGTTGATCCGGCTCCATGCGATATCAAACCGCAAGCTAATGGCCTCGCCGGTTTTATAGCCGAGCGCGAATTCTCCCAAATCATTCTGCAAACGCAGCAGTTCAAATTGCAATTGTGAAGCAACCCACAACGGATCGCTTTGTCCGGAAGGTTGAATACTGCGCACCTTGCCGTTCAGCTCATGGACAGTCGACATTCCGAAGATTGCCGCAGCCAGAAACAGTGTCAGAAGCACACCACGGATTAATTTACCGAAAGAGATCACTTCACGCTTATGCTCGATAGCTGCCAGATCAGTCTGTCACTGTATAGGCTGTCCGAAAGTTCGGGATGGTCGTCCATCGGATAGATGATCCAGATCGGCCCTTTATCACGCACCGACATTTTTTCGCCATTCTGGTGGACCGCAAGAATAACATCATACTTGAAGGCATCCGATGCGGGCACATCGACAGAAAAATCGTTCAGCGCGGTCATGCGCAACATTGCGTCTTCCTTGATGTCCGTTTGCTCCAGTACGTATCGCAGGCTCGGCCCCTGAAACACGGTGCTGCCCTCCACGTAATGGTTGCTGGTTGTTACTGTCGTCTGCGGCATCGCCAGAATATCGTCGAGCGAATAGCTCTGCGATGTGGAATGGGTGGAAACCGTCAGAATTGCCTGAGCGAAACCTGATACCGGCATTGCAAGGAAAAATGCGGAAATAACGGCTATAAGATAATTTCGGAACTTCATAACAAAACCCTCACTGGATACGCTCGACTTGTTGAAATTGATGTAGCTGTTTTTTATGCCTTGGCCACAAGCCAGACTTGCGCGCCTCAAAGACAGATCATCTTTGAGTTGAATTCAGAATAGGGGGCGGGTACGCTTACTTGTCAATAGTTCAGGGTCCGATTTTAACTTATTTCCGCGGACTGTAGGGTTGCGGACATGGTTCTGCCCGAAAAAGGCGCAGTATTTATCCTTCGAATTGATTTTCCGGAAGAACAATTTTCCACACAGACCGACAGCCTTGCGACACTGGTCCTTTCTTTTGGCGCCCCATTGAAGCCGGTTGGATATGTGTTACCTGCCGCTTCAACGAATGGAGAAATAACATGAAAAAATCAGTCGCAGTCGCAGCACTCGCCCTGTCTTTTACTTTGGGCACGGCCCAGGCAGATACACTGAACGTGGGTATGTCAGGCGGGTACTTTCCCTTTACCTTTGTCAAACTCGACAAACTGCAAGGCTTTGAAGTCGACTTTATGAAGGCCATCGCAGAAGAAACCGGAGATGACGTCAACTTTGTCACTATGTCTTTCTCGGGGCTGGTCGGGGCTTTGGAAACAGGCCGGATCGATACAATCGCCAACCAGATTACAATCACACCGGAACGCGAAGCAAAGTTTGCCTTTTCGAAGCCTTATGTTTTTGACGGCGCGCAAGTCGTGGTGAAAACAGGCAATGAAGGAACGATCACCGGCGTAGAAGACCTGAGCGGCAAGACCGTTGCGGTGAATCTGGGTTCGAACTTTGAAGAACTGCTGCGGGAACTTCCGAATGCAGCCGATATCGAAATCCGCACCTATGAGAGCAACATCGCACAGGATACCGCTCTGGGACGTGTGGATGCCTTTGTCATGGATCGCGTGTCCTCTGCCCAGTTGATCGCAGAAAGCCCGCTGCCGCTGAGCTTTGCAGGCAACCCGTTCAGTGAAATCCGCAACGCGCTACCGTTTCGTAATGATGCAGACGGTATCGAACTGCGCAACCGGATCGACGCGGCCATCACCACATTGAAAGAAAATGGTACGCTGGCTGAAATTTCCGAAAAGTGGTTCGGAACGGACATCACGATAGCGGAATAATATCATGCGCGGTTTGGACGTTAATTACATGTGGGATTTGGTTCCCGTTCTGTTGGGGTATATTCCGCTAACGCTTTTCATGGCGTTGGTCGGGATGTTTTTCGCCCTGATACTGGCCTCTCTTCTGGCCGTCGAACGGGTTTTTCGTGTGCCGGTTCTGGATGTTTTTGTGCGTCTGTTCATCAGCTTCTTTCGCGGCACCCCGTTGCTGGTGCAGTTGTTCCTGTTCTATTACGGCTTGCCGCAGGTTCTGTCGTTTCTGACGACGATTGATGGTGTCACAGCCACCATCATGGGGCTGACACTGCATTTCTCGGCCTATATGGCCGAGAGCATCCGCGCAGCAATCCTAGGCGTTGAGCGCAGCCAGTGGGAGGCTGCGCAAGCCGTTGGCATGACGCAAATGCAGATGATGGGTCATATCATCCTTCCCCAAGCGACCCGCGTGGCGGCACCAACTCTGGTCAATTACTTCATTGACATGATCAAAGGGACATCGCTGGCCTTTACACTCGGGGTTACAGAACTGATGGGCGCGACCCAGAAAGAAGCCGCGGGCAGTTTTCTCTACTTCGAGGCCTTTCTTGTTGTGGCTGCGATCTACTGGATCATGGTCGAAGCCCTGTCCTTCGCCCAACGTCACTTGGAAACCTATCTGAACAAGGCATACGCAAGATGACATCACAGACTGCCATGTCCATCAAAGGTCTGCGCAAATCGTTTGGCGAGACCACCGTTCTGGACGATATCTCTCTGGACATCGAAGCGGGTGAACGGGTGGTTATCATTGGCCCCTCGGGAACCGGAAAATCCACTTTGCTGAGGTGCCTGAACTTTCTTGACAGACCGGACAGCGGCGTCATCCGGGTTGGGGATCTGAGCGTTGACGCCGAAACGGCTTCACGTTCGGACATTCTTGCCCTGCGGCGCAGAACCTCCTTCGTTTTTCAGAACTATGCGCTCTTTGCAAACAAGACTGCACGGGAAAACATCACCCAAGCGCTCGTGACGGTTAAGGGCCAGTCCAAAGCGGATGCCCGCGCCCGCGCAGACGCGACCCTGCGGGAAACCGGTTTGATCGACAAGGCGGAATCCTATCCGGCGGCGCGGTGGGGCGGGCAACAGCAACGTATCGGTATTGGCCGCGCAATGGCGCTGGATGCCGAATTGATGCTGTTTGATGAACCGACCTCCGCGCTCGATCCGGAATGGGTTGGCGAAGTTCTCGACCTGATGCGCCGTGTTGCCGAAAAAGGCCAGACGATGTTGATCGTCACCCATGAAATGCAGTTCGCCAAGGAAATTGCGGATCGGATCATTTTCATGTCCGACGGACAGATCGTCGAACAAGGCACGCCGGAAAACCTTCTTGAGAATCCACAAGACCCGCGAACGCAGGCCTTCTTACGGCGCGTGGCAAAGACCTGACCCGCTTAATCAGGTACGCAGAAAGTCGTCCGTTATCTGCTGCACCACGTCACGTTTGAACGCAGCGCTGAGATTGCTTGCCCCCCTGCCAGCTCCCTTGTCTCAAAGTGAGGGGACAAAGCGTCTACAAATCCAGCGCATTTCGCTGCATCTGGATCGGGAAGAAAAGCTAAACTGACTTCGCTCCTTCCACACCCTTCGGGGCCTACCATTTCGTCGCATTTAACCTCCGCGAAATTGGATTAGGTTGAAGGCAACCACGCGATACGTTGCGTTGGTTGTCAGCTACCTTGAAGTTTGCCGGTGAAGCACAATCTTCAGCGGCATCTGTGGAAAGGCACCCCATGTTTGACTCCTTTGATGCTGTTCTTCTCGCACGGATCCAGTTCGCCTTTACGGTAAGTTTCCATTTCCTGTTTCCGGCTTTCACCATTGGCCTTGCAAGTTACCTTGCAGTGCTGAACGGCCTGTGGCTGTGGACGAAAGAGCACAAATACCTCGATCTTTTCCGTTACTGGACTAAAATTTTCGCACTTGCTTTCGCTATGGGAGTCGTCTCGGGCATTGTGATGTCTTACCAGTTTGGCACCAACTGGTCTGTTTTTTCGGATAAGGCGGGACCGGTTATCGGTGCGCCCATGGCCTATGAAGTGCTTAGCGCCTTCTTTCTGGAAGCAGGTTTTCTTGGCATCATGCTGTTCGGGCGGGACAAAGTCGGTCCCGGTTTGCACATGTTCGCCTGTAGCGCCGTTGCGGTGGGGACGTTTTTCTCGGCGTTCTGGATCATTTCGGTGAACAGCTGGATGCAAACGCCGGCAGGGTTTTCAATTGATCCGGAAACCGGCCAGTTCATGCCAGAGAACTTTCTGGAAATCGTCTTCAATCCGTCCTTCCCCTATCGTCTGGCCCATACGGTCACGGCCGCCTATCTGACAACGGCGTTCATTGTAGGAGGCGTCGCAGCCTTTCACCTGTTGCGCTATCGCAGAAAAGCCGAGCCTGTGGGCGCCGCCACCAAAACCATGTTCTCTATGGCCATGTGGATGGCGGCGATCGTGGCACCGGTACAAATTTTCCTCGGGGATTTGCACGGGCTGAACACGCTGGAACACCAACCCGCCAAAGTGATGGCGATGGAGGGCCATTTCGAAAGCCACCCCGACGGCGCACCGCTTTATCTGTTTGGCATCCCGAACCAGAGCGAACAGCGGCTGGACTATGCCGTGGGGATACCAAAGCTCAGTTCCCTGATCCTCAAGCACGATCTGGATGCACCCCTTGACGGGCTGGATACTATTCCGGTTGCGGACCAACCCCCTGTCGGCATCGTTTTCTGGGCCTTTCGCATCATGGTCGCCCTTGGCTTCGGGATGCTTGGCGTCGGGTTGTGGTCTTTGTGGGCCCGCTGGCGCGGGCGTTTGTTTGACAGCCCGTGGCTGCACCGCGCTGCCTTTGCAATGGCCCCTTCCGGACTGATTGCGGTTCTTGCCGGATGGGTCACAACAGAGGTCGGCCGCCAACCGTTCACGGTTTACGGGCTGTTGCGCACCTCCCAAAGTGCGGCACCTCTGGACGCGGCGGCTGTTGGTACGTCCCTGATCGCTTTCATCATAATCTATTTTGCGGTGTTTGGCGCGGGCACCTTCTATATCCTGCGACTGATGAACCACGCGCCGGTCTATGACGAGCCGAGCCTGAAAGACATTACCGAAGGCCCCGTCCGCGCCGCAGGGATTTCCCCTGCACATGAAGACAGGGCACACCACCCGCAAGACACTCAAAAGGGAGAATGAGACATGCCACTTGCTGATGGAATCTCTTTTGATCTTACACTCGTCTGGGCGTTTCTGATTGCCTTTGCCGTGCTGGTCTATGTCATTCTCGACGGCTTCGATCTGGGGCTTGGCATGTTGTTTGCCAGCGAACGGAAACGGGACGATCGGGATGTGATGATGAATTCTGTCGCGCCGGTCTGGGACGGAAACGAAACATGGCTGGTGCTTGGCGGTGGCGGCTTGTTCGCCGCCTTCCCGCTGGCCTATGCGCTGATCCTGCCCGCGCTTTATGCACCGATTATTGCCATGCTGCTGGCCCTGATCTTTCGCGGTGTTGCCTTTGAATTCCGTTGGCGCACCGAAAGGTGGCGCCGCGTTTGGGATATCGCCTTTATTGGCGGGTCCGGCGTGGCTTCGCTAAGTCAGGGCATCGCGCTCGGGGCCTTGTTGCAAGGTATTCAAATAGACAAGGCCGCTCGGGCTTACTCCGGTGGCTGGTGGGACTGGCTGACGCCGTTTTCCCTGACCGTCGGAGTTGCTGTCATGGTGGGTTACATGCTGCTGGGGGCGACATGGCTGGTGATGAAAACCACCGGAGACCTGCAAGAGCGGATGCGCAAGCGCGCATGGACGCTGGGCCTTGCCACTGTCGGGTTTATCGGTCTGGTCAGCCTGTGGACCCCTTTCCTGCAGGAAGGCTATTACAGCCGCTGGTTTGAGGGCTGGAACATCGCGCTGGCGGTTCTGGTCGGGCTGGCGGTTATTGCGCTGGCCGCAATGATGTTTCGCGCCTTGCACATACACCGGCACGACCATTGGCCGTTTATTCTGACACTTGGCATCTTTGCCTTGTGTTTTGTCGGGCTCGGGGTTTCCATGTTTCCTTATGTCGTGCCGACCGAAGTAACCATCTACGAGGCGGCCGCGCCTTATAAGGCGCAACTGTTCATGCTGGTCGGGGCCTGTGTGCTGATCCCGATCATACTTGCGTATACCGCTTACGCCTATTGGGTGTTCCGCGGCAAGGTTGATCCGGACGCGGGGTATCACTGATGTCTGCGCGCAAAACGCCGGAACCGGCCCAAAGCCTGCTGCGGCGACTGGGCTGGTTTGTGCTGCTCTGGTGTGCAGGGGTTGGCACGGTTGGCGCACTCGCTTTTGTGATCAGGTTGTGGATCACCTGAAACGGGGCAGTCAGGCTCTGCCGCCTGCCCGCCCCTTTCCTGCAAACCGCGCTAGTCCTTCAGTGCAGCGACCACGGCATCCGGCGTGATGGGCAGGCTGCGCAACCGCGCTCCGACTGCGTTATAGATCGCATTTGCGATTGCAGGGGCGATCACGGTTGTGCCCGGCTCTCCCAGACCGACTGGAACTTCACTGCTGTCCACAAACTCGATCTCCATGTCCGGCGTGTCGATCATGCGCAGCGGCGTGTAGGTGCCAAGGTTCCGGTCCACCACATTGCCGTCTTCAAAGCGCGTCCCTTCATAAAGCGCCATAGACAACCCCCACAATGCGGCACCCTCACATTGGGCAAGTGCGCTGTCCGGATCAACCACAGTGCCGCAATCAAAGCTGAGCCACATTTTCTGGACGTCGATGTAACCGGTCTCACGGTTGACATGCAGTTGCACCGCGCCGCCGACCCAAGTGGGCATGGTGCGGGACTGACCGAATGTTGTGGCAAGCCCGATAGCCGTGTCTGCCGGCAGATCGGCGCTGCCGTAATTCGACATTTCCGCGACACGGCGCAGCACATTGGCCTGCCGCTTTGCACCCCCCACCGCATTTGGCGCAGAACCCGCATTTTGCCCCTTCGCTGTCAGATGGTTCAAGCGGAACGTCAGCGGATCTTCTCCGACGCGATGGGCTGCTTCGTCCATAAAGCTTTCGACCGCAAAATTCGTCCAGCCCGGCCCCACCGACCGCAACCAGCCCGGGCGGAAGGTCGCGTTGGCCAGATCGTTGGAAATCGCCCGCACCCGCAGTGCGCCGACATCATACCAGTGATCCGCACCGTCAATGGCGAAGGGATCATAGGGTTCGTCGTTCACACCCTTTGGCATGAAGGAGGGCACCATCACCTGTGTGGGCCAACCCGCAGCGGCGTTGTGATCCATCCCCGTTACGGCCTTTGCATCGTCAAAGGCCATGCGCAGCTGCTGCACCGAAGGGGATCGCGGGCTGTCGAACTTCGCATCGTCTTCGCGCATGAACACCAGTTTAACCGGCTTTCCGCCCAAGGCCTTGGAGGCCAGCGCCGCGGGAACCGCATAATCCCCGTTCAGACGTCGGCCAAACCCGCCACCAAGCATATAGGTGCGCATTACGATCTGGTCGGCAGGCGCCTCAAGCGCTGCGGAAAGGGTCGGCAGGATCAGCGATTGCCACTGGTTGCCGGTGTGGATTTCCCAAATCCCGTCTTCATTCTGGAACACTGTCGCATTGGCCGGTTCCAACTGCATGTGCAGCACTGTTTGCGTGACGTATTCCGCCTCCAGCACATCTGCTGCGGCTTCAAAAGCCGGTGCACTGTCAGGATTGTCCGAAGGCAGGATCGCGCCGTAGTTCTTATCCGCGATCAATTCGCGGGAGCGAGCGTTGATGTCTTCTTCGCTAACCCCTGCGTGCTCCCCCGCTTGCCAGTCTACCGACACATGTTCAGAGGCGCGTTTTGCGGCCATCAGGGTGTCACCAAGCACCACAACCCAGCCGGGCACCGTGCCGGACGGATCGTTTAACGTCAGGGTCTGAAGGTAGCCTTTAACATCCTTGGCCGCGCTATCATCGACGGAATTCACCGAAGATCCCAGCCGCGTTGGCGGGATCAGCGGCACCCCGTAGACCATGCCATCAACCGAGGCATCAAGACCGTAAATCGCCTGACCGTTGGTTTTCGTATCAATATCAAGCGCTTTGACATCCTTGCCCACCAGACGCAGTTCGGCATGGGGTTTCAGGGGCAATGCGTTCAGTTCGTCTTCGGTGAAAGAGCGCTGCAAGCCTTCTGCAACCAGCGACGCATAAGTCGCCGTGTTGCTCCCGTCACTGACCGTTCCATCGCGCGCTTGGCAGGTGGCAGGATCGACGCCCCATTTTTCTGCTGCCGCCTCAATCAATGCCACACGTCCAGCTGCACCGGCCTTGCGATAGACAGGCCAGCTTTGCCAGACAGACCAACTGCCCCCAGTGACCATCGTGCCCCATTTTTCGGCGCTGTCCACATGGGTGATCCGCACGTTATCCCATGCCACTTCCAGCTCATCTGCAAGGATACGCGCGATTGCCGTGCCAACGTGCTGGCCCATTTCGGCGCGGATGATGTTCACATTGACCAGGCCTTCGCTGTCAATCCAGTACCAGATCGTCGGCTCGAACGTGGCGCCATCCGAAGTGGCTGGCACCCCGTCCGCAGCTTCCGGATCCATTGCGGCATTGCCTGCCAGCGGAAAGCCGAAGGCAGCACCTGCGGCTGATGCAGAAATCAGAAAGCCACGACGGGTAAGGTCCAGTTCTGACGGGATATTTTCACCAGCCGCATCGGGGCTCTGGCGCAGACGGGAAAAAAGATTAGCCATTGTCAGAGTTTCCTTGTGTCATAGCTGCTGCCGCTTGCCGAACAGCGTTGCGAATGCGCGGATAGGTCATGCAACGGCACAGGTTCCCCGTCATTACCGCGTCGATGTCTTCGTCTGTCGGTGCAGGAATATCTTGCAGCAGGGCAGCAGCCTGCATGATCTGGCCGGACTGGCAATAACCGCATTGGGGCACACGCAGATTGCGCCATGCCTCTTGAACAGGGTGGTTATCCTGCGCGGACAGCCCCTCGATTGTTGTGATCGAGGTGCCTTCAACCGCGGAAACCGGCGTAATGCAGGACCGTGTCGCGCGCCCGCCCACATGAACCGTGCAGGCACCACACATGCCAATACCGCAGCCGAATTTCGTTCCTGTCAAACCGATCTCATCGCGGATGGCCCACAGCAGGGGCGTATCCGGGTCCGCATCGACACTTACGGGCTTTCCGTTGATTTCAAATTCTATCATCTGTCTGATCCCCTTCAGGATTATTCGGCTGGTGCGGCTGTGTTGCTCAGGCGCGTAACGGTTTCTGCCAGATCAGGCCAAGCCGGCCTGTTCGCGCGGGCATCCCGCAGATAGGCTGCAATTGCGGTAATTTCTGTCGGGCTGAGCGCATCACGAAATCCCGGCATAACCACGCCTTCGATGCCTTCAGGCCCGCTGACACCGTCAAGGATCACATGGATCAGGTTGTCTGGCGTTTCCAGATTGGTCGCAGAGTTGATGCCAAGATCGGGGCGACCTGCCGCAATCTGTTCCGTGTTGTAATGGCAAGAGGCACAGGCGGTTGCATATAACCGCTCGCCCTGATCCTTACGGTACTGCGGATCGGGCCGTCCCCGCTCCAGACTGCGGACCACAGCCGAGGTGTCTACGGGATCACCATTGTTTGTCCCCGATTTTTCCCCGAGATAGAGGCTTAGTGCATCAATATCGGACTCCGGCAATTCGCGGATTCCGATGTGGACGACCGGCCCCATTGGGCCTGCAGAAATTCCGTGGTTCGCGGACACACCTTCTGTCAGATAGGATTTGAAATCCGCTGCTGTCCAAGGCACCGCAGAAGCATTTCGGGGCGTCAGGGCGGGTGCCGTCCACCCGTTGATCTGTGCTCCCCCGTATTGGTCGCTTTCGATCTCGGCCCCCAACGGATTGCGCGGCGTGTGACAGGCCCCGCAATGCGCCAGACCTTCGGCGAGATAGGCCCCGCGATTCCATTCTTCCGAATGGGCCTGATCCACTTCATAGTCGTCAAAATCTACAAATAGCAGTTTCCACCCTGCCTGAAGAAAGCGCAAATCCAGCGGAAACGGCAGCTCGTTTTCCTTGGTTTCAAGCTCCACAGGGGGAACTTCTGTCATGATGTAAGCGTAAATCGCATCCACATCTTCGTCAGACATTTTGGTAAAATGGTTGTAAGGGAAGGCAGGGAACAGATGGCGCCCGTCCCTGCGGACGCCTTCTTTCATGGCACGCCGGAACGCCTCGGGTGAGTAGCTGCCGATACCGGTTTCCTTCGCAGGCGTCAGGTTTGTGGCGTAGATTGTCCCAAAACCGGTGTCCATCGGATAGTTTCCGGCAAAGGGCGGCCCGCCCTCGGCTGTGTGACATTCGCTGCAATATCCCGCAGCCGCCAGCACACGCCCCTTCTCTACGATTTCAGGATCAAAGGCGGTCCGGCTGTTTGCGTCAACCGGTTCGATGGCTGGTTTGTACGCGTAAATTCCGAACCCCGCTGCGCCGATAAGAATTACGGCGCTCGTCGCCCAGAATACGCGTTTTAACATGCTGCATTGCTCCAACTGTCGGAATTTAAAAGGTCACAGTTTCTGCTGTACTTGGCCCCAACGCATGGGCGGCGCTATGGTTCCAAATTTTCTTCAAATTCCGAAGACGCCGGAAATGCTTTTCAACTGCCTGTTTTCGAATCAACTTCAGGCATCCGTGCTGTGGCGTTGAATGACGAGTGTCAGAGAAAATTTGAAAGTATCGACGGGGTTTGCAACCCTCAGGCCCTAACCGGGCGCCAGTGGCAGCGCCTGAGCCTCGCCCCACTGACGTGGAGACTGTCCGTAAAGCCATTTGAATTCGCGGCTGAACTGGGATGCGCTAACATAGCCCACATCCTGCGCCGCCTCGGATACGGTCACACCGGTGGCGATCTTCATCGCGGCGTTGTTCAGGCGCATTGCCCGGCGCAAAGGTCTGACGGGCGAACTGCCCCGCCTCCCCCGTCAGGATTGCATAATACAGTTCGCGCAAGCGGAATTCGTCCAACACCGTAACATCCGGCGCTTTCGTGCCCAGTTGCACCAGCCGCAACAATGACTCCAGAAACCTGTCGTCCCAACGGGCCAGCCGGATGCCGCGCGCACTGTCCTCGACAGGGTGCATGTTGTCTCCGGCGGCGTCCATCTCGATCGTGATCTGTGTCATCAAGCGTTGATCAAGTGCGATGTAAACCCCGTACAACGGGGTCTCGGCAGAGGCCGCCGACGTGCCAGCCTCTACCGGCATCGACATCGAACAGCACATATATGCGCGGTTGTCATAGACATAGCGTTTGCCATCCAACACGGTTTCCTTGGCCCCGCTGACTATGGCGATGACACAAGGTTCATAGACCGCCGGAACGCAGGGCACCGCTTCGGTGGCGCGAAACAGTTTCACGCCTGCGATGCCGGTTTCGATCATCCCATCCACTGACATGCGGGACTCGATGATTTGTCTTATTTGGTCTTTGCTCATGCAGCCAGTACGTGTGAAGCAAAGCGCCGTTTCAATCACCGCGATACGATCAGGCAAGTATTCGCGACGATTTCGCCTGTTTCCGGCAAGCAGCGGTACTTATTTCCTTTTCAACAGATACCGCACACCGCACAGCCCCGTGCAAGACAGAGGATATAATCAATGGCAGATACAACATTCGGCCCCGATGGATGGACACCAGCGCAGCTTGGCGATCTTTCCGGCAAGACCTATGTGATTACAGGCGGCAATGCAGGCGCGGGATTTCAGGCGGCGCGGATATTATTGTCCAAGGGTGCGAAACTGGTGATGCTGAACCGCAGCGAGGAAAAATCAGCCGCCGCGGTGAAAGGCCTGAAACAGGAATTCGGGCCAAACGCGGACGTCAGTTTTATCCGCATGGATCTGGCGGATCTGTCATCGGTGCGCGCAGCGTCGGAACAACTGCTTGCGACCCTGCCCCGCATTGATGCGCTGATCTGCAACGCTGCGATTGCTTAGGTGCCCAAACAAAAGCTGACCGTTGACGGGTTTGAGAGCCAGCTTGGAACCAACCACTACGGTCACTTCCTGTTGTGCGGAAAACTGTTCGAACGGCTCGAATCCTCCAAAGGCCGGATCGTGGTTGTTGCCAGCCTCGGGTATAAGCTGGGGATCAAGACCATCCAGTTCGACGATATGAACTGGGACAAGAACTATAGCCCCAACGCCGCCTACAGCCAGAGCAAGCTGGCCCAAATGATGTTCGCCTATGAATTGCAGGACCGCGTCAAAGCGGCGGGCAAGGATCTGGAGACTTACGTCTGTCATCCGGGTGCCTCGGCCACTTCTCTGATCAGCACCAGCGGCGGGATCATGACCCGTGCGCTTTGGTGGGTGATGACGAAAACACCCCTTGTGCAATCTGCGGAAAAAGGGGCCTATCCCGAAGTCATGTGCGCCACGGAAACCGGCCTGAAGGAACGCGCCTTTCACGGTCCTACGGGATGGATGCAGACAGGTGGTCCGGTGGGCACCGGAAAGCTGGAACCCCACGCCCATGACAAGCCGGTTATGACCCGACTGTGGGATGTTTTCGTAGAAGCAACAGGGTTCAACTGGCCGGTCTGATGGACGTTGGGGTTGGGGCTTCAAGGAAAAAGGGTTCGATCATCAGGTCAGCCCCAACAGCAAGAGAAGCGAAGACATCGCGGAGGCCACAGTTCGCACACTGTTCCAGAAGGTCCAGCGCGGCAGGTAGGTGTGCCTCCAGAACCGTTCTGTCTCGGGGAGACTATGATCCAACGGGGCCAGCTTTTCATTGAGCGGTACGTTAAAGACGACCGTGACACCGAAGGTTCCCACTACATAAGTCAATCCGGACAGCGTGATGAGAACACTGTCAAAACCGGACAATACGACGATGGCATAGGCAGTCAGGGCCGCAGACACAGGAACCAGCCCCAAAAAGAGCGCCATGAAAACCACGCGAAAGACTTCGCGGTTGATAATCTGCATGGTCTCAACGCCGCCGTGGCCGTCTGCCTTGGACAGGGATCGCATAAGGAAATCCGAAAACGCGAGAAAAACACCGGCGACAAGGGCAAAACCGATGACCGAGAACTGACAAAGAAGTAGAAACCAGTTTGACATGAAAGTGTCCTTTCTTGGCAGGAGCGACGTCGTGCCGCCCGAAACGGCACGACAGAGTTCAGGTCCGGCTGATCACCGAGAAGCGAGAGCCGCTGCAGCGGACGGTTCCACCTTCCGGCGCAGCGGGACGGGAAGGATGCAAAGCAAACCGATCCCGATTTCAAACACCGCAGCGAAAACGAGCTTCTCATCCGGCGTTCCGTCAACAGCAACCGAGAAAATGCGCGCGAAGCCATACGACAGGAAAACGGCGGCAGCGATATTGCGGGCGGCGGTTTCTGAACCGGATATGAACACCCCCACCAGCATGAAAACCCCGAGCACGAGCAACGTGCCCCCTGGCGCACGGACCTCGCTGAGCAGGCTCGGATCCTGATGCAGCACGATCCCGTTATAGGCGAAAAAAGCCTCCGGGATTATCAGAATTGCGGCGCCTATGCCCACAGAGGTTGCACCGGCTAGAAACAGAACGGCTTTGGAAAAGAATGGCATTGGATACTCCTTTCTGTAAGAAACGGCCGCAAGGTGCAGCCGTTTTCAGGCATCAGGCGGCCTTGGCAGCCCAGACGCCGGTTGCGGCCGCCCGTTTGCAAAAATCTGCGAAGTCACGGGGCGGGCGGCCAAGCGCCCGCTGCACGCCATCGCCCAACCATTCATTCCGCCCGTCCAAAGCCTCTTCGCAGACGTGGGTGAATACATCGGCGATAAAGGTGCCGCCGATTTCGCTCATTGCGGCGTGGAACTGATCGAGCGTGATCGGAATGTATTGCACCGGCTTGTGAATCGCAGCTGACAGTTCTGCTGCGGCCTCTGAAAAGCGCAACAGGCGCGGGCCGGTGATTTCGTACAACTCGCCTGAATGGCGGCCCATATCCGTCAGGGCAGCCACAGCCACATCAGCAATGTCGTCTACATCTACAACAGGTTCGCCGACATCGCCCGCCGGCAGGGCAATATGCCCGTCAAGCACCGGTTCCAGCAGATACCCCTCGCTGAAATTCTGCGCAAACCACGAACAGCGCAACAGGGTATAATCAACGCCGGAAGCGCGCACGATCTCTTCGGACCTTTCGGCCTGCGTTTCACCACGCCCCGAGAGAAGAACAAGCCGCTCCAGACCTTTTTCTTTTGCCAGCGCGCCAAGCGCCTCGATTTTCTCGGCAGCGCCGGGAAAGGCCAGATCGGGAAAATAGGAAACATAGGCAGTGGCAACACCTTCAAGGGCAGGCGCCCATGTTGTTTCATCGTCCCAGTCAAACGGGATGGCCGCGCTACGAGTTCCGGAGCGGACAGGGTATCCGCGCTCTGACAGGATTTTTGCAATTCGACGGCCGGTCTTGCCATTAGCGCCGATTATAAGGATCGGTTTGGTATGCATCACAGTCTCTCCATGAGTTGTTTGGATGCACTTTGTATGCCGGAAGGCGCCTTTGACGGTCTTGACACATTCGGTCAGTGTTTTGACGGAAGTTGCCAAAGCATAAGTCGTTAATGTTTGATCCGGTTGTCCCGAAAAGCGGCGGGCGTCTGACCGACCCAGCGTTTAAAGGCACGGGTAAACGCGCTTTGTTCGGAATAGCCCGTCAAGAACGCAACTTCAGCGATAGAGTGCTCGGTCCGGTCCAGAAGGCCTTCCGCCAGACAGCGCCGCGCCTGTTCCAGCAGGGTTTGAAACGTTTCCCCTTCGGCCACAAGACGACGGTGAAGCGTCCGTTCGCTTATCCCCATCGCCTTTGCCATGTCGCCGGCCCGTGGCGGCCCTTCGCTCAGGCGGTCGGAAATCCGGCGCAACAGGGTGTGCTGGAAAGAGCTCCGTCTGGAAATTTCGGCAAGCTGCGCGTCAAGATGGGGTGTCAGAAACTGCGCAATCGCGGGGTCGCCCAAACGGTTCGCCTGCGCCAGCGTGGCCTCTCCCATTAACAAACCGTCGAAATCCGAGTTGAAGATCATTGGACAGCCGAAAAAGGCTTCGTGTCCGGCGACCGAGGCCGGGGCGGCGTGGCGGCAGTGTACCTCTAGTGGCACGACGGGCTCTGGCGAAACCTCCCGCATTATGGAGACCGTGCTTGCCAGCGTTGCTTCGTTTGACATCCGCAGACCAAGCCGCCGCGGACCATCGCGGTGCAACAGAAAAAACGTACCTCTGGCATGTTCGCGGACTTCGTGCCCCGCCACAGATGTTAGCAGACGGGCATAACGCGCCGCCCTCTCTATCGAACCACGCAGGTTGGGTGCTGTTTTCCACGCCAGACCGAAAGCGCCGTAGTCATCGCATCGCATAGATGCCCCGACCCGCAGAGGAAATGTGGTTGCCTCTTCAACAATCGCCGCAATCCGTTCCAGCAGCGCGTAATAGTCCACATCCGTGACCATCGTGCCCAGATCAGTTTCAGTCGGCTTTAGACCAACCGACCCCAGCAAAGCATTCTGATCAGCGCCATCCCCGACAGCGGCGACGACTTTTCTAACAAAAAGTGCTGTGATTTCTCCCATTCAAAATGCCGCCCTTGGAAATACGGGCCCAGAATAGGACAATCGGCGGGGAGAGACAAAAAGATTAACAGGCACACATGCAGCTTGGGGTTGGACCGTGCTTTTCCAAAGCAGCGAACTGCCGGTCTTGAACAGGAAGGCGGTCAGCCGCCGCAATGGAGGTGCCTGTTAAACGGTAATCACTGGCGCGAAAAAGAGGCGGCCAGCGCACCGGAAATCCGGCGCAAGTTTGATCCAAAGCTCAGATCCAGAGCGATCGCGACCGGCCATGCGATCAGAATGCTCTGCCCCCAATGCGCCAGCCAGTTCAGCGTCAGGCCGAATTCCAGACCGGTGAACACCCCTGACAAGGCGACGGACATGAACCCCGACATCACCACCGCCCCCGACAGCTTTTGCAACACGTCAGAACTTATCATTGTGCGACCCTCAGAGTGTCGGTCAGGTGATGAACAGCAGATTCAAGTTCTGCGCGCGCGACCGGATCGGTGATGGATTGGGTTTCTGCATCAAAGGCC
This sequence comes from Paracoccaceae bacterium, assembly GCA_018223125.1. Lineage (GTDB taxonomy): Bacteria > Pseudomonadota > Alphaproteobacteria > Rhodobacterales > Rhodobacteraceae > Amylibacter. The sequence goes on from JAAEZA010000009.1 coordinate 79,076, forward strand.
TGATAAAAGCTTTTCACCGACACCGCCGCCTTCAGATCAACACCGAAAAAAGGCGCGGAAGCTTTGGCTGCTGCCAGAACACTGCCTGCACCCCCCGCACCGGGTGATGTGGCCAGAAACACTGTCGGTTTGTCCTGATATACCTTTTGATCAATCCGGCTGGCCCAGTCGAACAGGTTTTTATAAGCCGCTGTGTAAGAACCGTTGTGTTCGGCAAAAGACACAATGACCCCATCGGCGGATTTGATCTTGTTCAGGAATTCCTGCGCCGCTTGGGGCTGACCGAGTTTCATCTCAGCATCCTCGCTGAACAAGGGAATTTCAAAGTCGTTCAGATCCAGAATTTCAACCTCTGCGCCTTTCGCAAGTGATGCGGCAAAGGCAGCCAGAGATTTGTTTATGGATGTTGAACTGGTGCTGGCACCAAAAGCTACAATCTTCATGATCTGTCTCCGATGAATGTCGTGTTCAAATTGTTTGCCGAAAAAACGTGCCAGTCAGGCGTGGCGCTGACCTGCCAGATACAAGCGGGTTGAACGGGCACGGTCGTTGTTTCGGCTGACTCAGACTTACGGGCGATCTTGATAAATTGATAATATTGATTTTTCATGTTATTGATCTAATAAACAGATCAATCTGAGGAGTGCTGCATGACTCTGGAACAGTTAGTGGTCCTGAACGCCATCGTGGAACAGGGAACTTTCCGCGCAGCGGCCGAGAATCTGGGAAAGGCACAATCGGCGGTCAGCCACATGCTCAAGAAGCTGGAAGACGAAATCGGATTTGCGCTTCTGTCCCGCGAAAACTACCGCCCTGCCCTTACAGAAAAAGGCGAGGTTTTCTACCGGCATTCCTTACGCGTTCTACAGGGTGTTCAGGATCTGAAATCCGTGTCCATGACCCTTGGGACAGCGCAGGAAGCCGAAGTCGCGATGACTGTGACTGCCACCTTTCCTTTCGCGCCCGTGTTAAAACTGATCGGTGACATGACATCGCGGTTTCCGACGACCCATATTAAACTGTCCCGCGAGAACATGGGCGGTTCATTGGAAATGCTTCTGGCGGGCGAGGTCCAGATCGCCATTTCAACATTAGACGGTGTTCCACTTGATCGCGTTGATGTCCTGCCTTTGGATTCGGTGGCAATCCTGCCTGTTGCCCATCCGGATTTTCCTGCTGCCCGCGACAGCAGGTTTAAATCCGATGCCGAGATGCAGAGCTACACACAGATCGTTGTTGCGGACAGCGGGCAGACGATCCGGCAAAGTCGGGGATTGCTGCCCGGGGGTTTGCGCTGGACCGTATCGGATTTTGCCACGAAAAAGGAAATCCTTCTGGCGAATATGGGCTGGGGCGGAATGCCCGAACATATGATCAGGGACGCGTTGGAAAAGAAACAGCTGGTCCGCCTGAACATCGAAAGCTATCCGCCCGTGCAGGTTCCGCATTTTGCAATGCGTCGCAGGGATATACCGAATGGCGTTGTGGCACAGGCAATCTGGGACGATCTGCGGCAAAGCTGATGTTTCGGGGGTGGAAACGGGCTAAATTCTGCCGCCGTTGTCATTCCGGCGACGGGATCGCTAGAACGGAAATGACAGTTGCACCGGCTTGAACCGTATTGCGTGCCTTGCTGCCAATTTTGACGATACTTCCTTTGCTCGCAAGACGACCATCGCGGCAGCGCGGGCATCTTCGCCTGCATCATGGTGCTGGAACTCCAGTTCCAGCACCTGTTTCAGATTGGCCAGCCCGTGGCCACCGTTGCCTTTCAACTCCGGCCAGGCCGCCCGCGCGATTGCTACGCTGTCATGCCAGACAAGGCGCGGACGCGAAAGCCCGTGGGCTTTACAAGCTGCATTGATAGCCTTTTCATCAAATCTGCTGTGCTGCACCATCGGATGGCGCGACAGGAGCGGCAGCATTTCGGGCCAGACTTGCGCAAAGTTACCTGCGGATTTTACAGTCTCCGGCCCGATCCCGTGCAGATCAACGTTGAACGGTGCAGAGGGCATTTGCGGATCAACGTAAGTGGACCACGTGTGGATGGTCTCGTCATATCCGACACAGGCGATCCCGATCTGGCAAATGCTCGCGCTGTTGCCACATGCGGTTTCCACATCAAGTGCAATGAACTGGAAGTCCCCGACCGGCAAAGGCGCATTCATCGAAATACCCCGCCCGTCTGGTAGGTGAAAACCGGATTCATAGGTTTGCGCAGAAATGGTAGATCGCTTCGGGCATTTTGGTCCTTGTCTCGGGTTATCCACTGCTTGCGCTTTCCCGAACCCGACTGCAAGGCCTAAGCAGCGGACAGGACGACGCGGTCATTATCCCGCCGTCAGGTCTTGGGCCAGCATCAGGGCGTTGCCGTCAGGGTCGTAAAAAGTTGCGGTCTTGACCATACCTTCAACAACATCTGTTTCCCCGTCGAACTTCACACCGGCCTGCTCCAGCTTTTGTCGGGCAAGATCAAGATCCGCAATCCCGAATACCGGCACACTATTTCCAGGGGCCGGTTTGGCATGTTCGCCAAGGCCGATTGTTACGCCTTTGGTGTTGGTTTGCAGCTCTGACCAGCCCGCTTCGTCTGCATGATAGATTAGCTTGAAACCAAGCATGCTATCGTACCATCCGGCGCTTGCATGACGGTCTTTGACAGACAGCGCGATCGTAATTGTTTCATCCAACGTAACTAGCGCCATGAGGCTTTCCTTTTCATTAAAAGTACAAGCAACAGCACAATCCGGACGTCAGTTCAATCGACACGTTGATAAAACCGCGCGGGTCCAAGGTGGACGCGACCCTACACAAGAGTGCCCGATGCTCCGGCGATGGAGTGCAATCCCTGAAACTGTGTGACGCCTTCATAGCCGAAATTGCGCCCGATGCCGGACTTTTTAAAGCCGCCAAACGGGCCGTTGTTGTCCATCGCCGAAGGGCCGTGCGCATTCACAAAACTGTAGCCGGCCTCTATCCGGCGGGCCAGCGCAACTGCACGGTCTGTGTCTGTCGTCCAGACGGATGAGGCCAACCCGAAGGGATCGTCATTTGCCATGGCAATTGCCTCGTCTTCGGTTTCAAACGGGATGAGGGGCAGGATGGGGCCGAATTGTTCTTCGCGAACCGCAGACAAAGAGGGATCGGCGTTAAAGATCAAAGCCGGACGCTGGAAATAGCCTTCCTCATAGAGGGCCTGATCGGGCACCTGCCCGAGTTCGTGAACATCCTGCCCTGCTGCACGGGCCTCTTTGATCATATCAGTGACGGTTTTTAACTGTTTGGCGTTATTCATCGGGCCCATTGTGGTTTCAGGCAGCAACCCGTCGCCAATCACCTGCGCATCAACGACCGCGCGCAGCCCGTCAGCCAGTTCGTCAAAGCGGGATTTATGCACATAAAGGCGCTTCATCGCATAGCAAATCTGCCCCGTAGACATGAAGGCTGCACGGTATAACCGTTCAAAAGCGTCACCGCTCAGGTCAACGTCGTGACAGACGATACCTGCATCATTCCCGCCAAGCTCCAGCGTCACAGGGGTGATATTCTCGGCCGCAACTTTCATGACGTGCCGCCCGACATCAAGGGAGCCGGTAAAGTTCACATACCGCACCAACGGATGGCCGGTCAGGGCATCCCCGATGCGGCTGGCCGATCCGGTGACGATATTCACCACACCGGGGGGCAGCATCTGTGCAATACGGTGCAGCGTCAGCGCAGGGGCGAGCGCGGAATTGGCCGAAGGTTTGACCACGACGGTGTTTCCCGCCATCAAAGCCTGCGGCAGTTTTGCCCCCAAAATCGCAAGCGGCCAGTTCCACGGAACAACCAGAGCCGCAACACCGCGCGGCTGGCGTGTGATGATGGTGTCATTGGGGGCGGCGCGGATGATTTCATCCTGTTCCAGCCGTTCGGCATAACCGGCACATTGCACAAAACGGTCCCCCAAACGGCTGATTTCAAGACGGGTTTCGCGCAGGATCTTGCCATGCTCGCGGGTGAAAAGACGTGCCCGTTCTTCGACCTCTTCCATATCCTGTGTGATCGCTGCTGCAACCTTTCGCAGCATCTCGCCCCGCTCCCCATAGCCGAGCGCGGCCCAAGCGGGAAAGGCACGATGCGCGGCGGTAACAGCGGCTTCCACGTCATCAGGCGTTCCGGCAGCGGCACGCCCCACCAACTCCGTTGGCCGCGCAGGGTTAAAGATTTCATAAGTCCCGCGATCCGAGGCCGGAACGGACCGGCCATTGATAAACAACTGCGTTTCTATACCTGCGCTCATGGCTGCAACTCCGGACTGTTTTTGGCAAAGGATTTCAGCACGCTGGCTTCTCCTCGGCATCTTGATTTGGGGGATGATCAGTTTTCAAATGGTCCTAGCGCATTGCGCCGGGTAACCAGATTGCGATTTGCGGGAAAAAGAGGATCAGAACACCGCCGATAATCATGGCGACGATATAGGGCAGCACACCCAGAAAAATGGCCGAAAGCGGAATTTCCGGTGCGACCGACTTAACGGTGAAGACATTCATGCCGATGGGCGGGGAAATCAGCCCCAGTTCGATCACAATGATCACAAGTATTCCAAACCAGATCAGATCAACACCCAACGCGCTGAGCGATGGCAGAAACACCGGAATGATCAGCAACAGGATGCCAATGGATTCAAATACCATCCCAAGCAGCACGCAGATGCCACAGATCATCAGCACCAGCCCAACCGGCCCGAGCCCCAGCCCAACACCAGTGCCTGAAGATCGTAGGGCATCCCCGTCAGGTTAACGAACTGCGCCAGAACAAGCGCCGAGAACACAATGGCGAAAATCAAGGCCGAGGTGGAAACAGTTTCTTCAAACACACCCCAAAGGCTTTTGCGATCCATGAAATGCCCTCTTGCAACGCCGAACAGGAATGCACCGGCACAACCGACTCCAGCGGCTTCTGTCGGGGTGAAAATACCGGAGTAGATTCCCCCGAGGACGATTCCGAACAGGATGATAACCGGCCATGTGGAATAGGACGCACGGAGCGTTTTTCGAAGGCTCATCGCTTCGCCCTTAGGGCCGAGCGCGGGTTTTACCCCCGTGACGACCAGCACGGCGAGCATGAACAGGCCGATCAGCAAAAGGCCCGGCAAAATGCCTGCGATGAACAACAGGCCGATGTCCTCTCCTGCTACGATCCCGTAAATGGCTAGCGGCACGGAGGGCGGGATCATGATGCCCAAGGTTCCTCCGGCAGCGATTGTTCCGGCTGAAAAGCCTTCGTTGTATTTGAATTCCCGCATCGGGGGTATGGCAACCCGTGTCATCGTGGCCGCTGTGGCCAAAGACGACCCGCAAACCGCCGCAAACCCCGCGCAAGACAGCACACCGGACAGGGCAAGACCGCCGCGGAACCGGCCCATCCACGCATAAGAGGCTGCAAACAAATCGCGGCTGATGCCGGACCGGTGGATGAAGGCCCCCATCAGCACGAACAGGGGAATGATCGACAGGTTATAGTTGCTTCCGGTCTCTACGATCCATTGGGCAGACACGGAAACCGCCGCATCAAACCCGCGCAGATACATCAGCCCGAAAAATCCGACAGCCAGTGTGGCAAAGGCCAGAGGCACCCCCATAAAGGCCAGTATGAGGAGTAGGGCAAAGCCGGTAAGTGCAAGTTCCATCTTAGTTTTCCTGCTCTTTAGAGGGGAGCGCGCGGGTTTGGCGTTCATCAATAAGGATTGCAAACAGCGCCCCCAGTACGGACAGGCAGGACAAGGCGGCCATCGTTCCGACCACAAGGATCATCGGTATTTGCAGCACGATGGATTCTTCGGGATATTCCCAGAGATCCCATGTTTTCCACAAAAGGATACCCGTGACGGACACCACCCCGATCAATGAAAACCCGTCGAAAATCCCGCGATAGGCGGTGCGAAAATGGCTGAGCAGAAAGGGCTCGAACAGCGAGACATTGACGTGTCCCCGATCAAGCGTCACGACAAACATCCCTGCGAAAATTGCCACACCAAGCAAAAGCTGGATCATCTCGCCCGAGCCGAATATCGGATCGTTAAAGATATACCGCATTACGATATCCGTGCAGGTGATGAGGATCATCGCAACCAAGCTGAGTGCCCCTAAAATCACCGTGAACTTTCTTAAAAACAGCATGAGCCCCCCTTTGAGAAGAAACAGGCAGACCGGTTCTGGTCCGCCTGTTCTGGTGCGGGTTTAACTTCCGGAAGCGGCGTCAACTTCGCTGCGCATCTCTTCGACAACCGCGGCAGCGTCCACGCCGTATTTGTCCGAGACTTCTGCAGCCCATCCGCGAGAGATCTTTGCGGCTGAAGCCTCAAACGCTGCCATAAGATCAGGATTTGCGGGTGTGAACGTCACCCCTTGCTCTTCAAGCGTTGCACGGCCCTTTGCTTCGGCTTCATTAGTTGCTACGCCCAGACGTCTTGCCAGATGAGAGCCCGAAAGCTCAGTAATTGCGGCGCGGTGCTCATCCGAAAGGCGGTCCCATTTGCGTTCGTTAAAGAAGATAGAGAAGTTGGCGGATTGCATGGACGGCGAAATGTCTACACAGGATTTCGTATAGGGTGCCACGCCGAAACTGTTGGTCGTTTCCATCGTCAGCCCGAAATGGGCATCAACCGTATTACGAGATGTCAGTTCCTGCACCTGAACAGCAGGTCCGGCAACGATCGACTGGTCCATATCTTTAAGAATATCTGCGATTGTACCGGGCAGCGCCCAGATCCGGCGGGAACTCAGCTCTTCAAGCGAGGTGATCGGCGTGTCGCTTACGCTGCACAGGTAGGCCGGTCCAAGGTTGAACATGGACACCAGCTTTACACCGCGCAGGGTTTCGTGTTCCGCGAAATGCTCTTGATAGTTTTCCCACATCATTTCAGACATGGCAGCACTATCGCCCTTGTGCATCCACGGCATCTGGCTCAGCAGCGTTGCGGGCGCGGCCTTGCCAATAAAACCGTTAAAGATAAAGCCGCCATCGGCCACACCATTGCGCACCGCATCCATCACGCCGGGGGGCGGGGATACGGATTGCGCAGGGAAGGTGATCTTCACCTTGCCATCGGTGGCTTTTGCGACATCGTCCGACCACGCTTGGAACACCGACCACGCAAAATGCGTTTGCGGGAAAAAGATATTGAAGGACAATTCTGTTTGCGCAGCAGCAGGCGCTGCAAGCGCAGACGTCGCCAAACAGAGTGCGGCTGTTAATGTGTATTTCATGGAACCCTCCCGTAAGTTGGCTTTTAAAGCCCTCCAAGGGAGACTACCCCACCCGAAGTGATAACGAATAGGCGGGTTTTGGAAATATCCATAACCACAGGTAATCAAGAATGTTTGATCGTCTCCGATCGGATGCGCACACAATTCACCAGTTCTTCCGCTGCGGGCGTCAAGGGATGTCCGGCGCGCGTCATCAGGGAAATTCGCAGCGGCGCTATGGTTTCACGCAAGGGAATTTGTTCAATATCCCAGCCCTTTTGAATATCATCTAGCAATCTCAGCGGGAAGGTACAGACCGCCCCGAGGCTTTCGACAAGAGACATAGCCCCGAAATAGGATTCCGACGTGGTCATCGCTTTGGGCGGTGTCAGACCGTTGTTGATAAAGGGTTGGCGGAAAATATCACCCGGACCCAAAGGCGCACCAATCATAATCCAGCGTGCATCGGTCAGTTCGGCCAGCGAGGTTGCCCCTGCAAAGGGGGAATTGCGCGAAGTTATCACAACAATAGGGGTATCAAGTAAGGGCTCGACAGCAATTTCCCGCGCCAAACCGACCGGCGGCGCGGGGCCGATCACGATGTCGGTCTTGCCCTCACGCAAGGGCTTGAGCGCACCGGGGAAGAGCCCGCTTGTCAAACGTACTTCGATATTGGGATGGGATTTATGAAACCGGCTGAGCGCCCTTGGCATGATTTTTATGGCAGCCAGCGGCGACAGGCAGACATGCACAGCGCCTTTTTGTTCCCCCCGCAACTGGGCGACCTCATCATCCAGTCGGGTGATCTCGCTGGTGATCGTGCGGGCACGGCTTAAAACCCGCTCTCCGACTTCGGTCAAAACCACGCCGCGCGACGATCTCTGGAACAGGGACACGCCCAAATCGTCTTCCGCCTGCCGCAGGGATTTTGTCAGCGCCGGTTGGGATTTCCCCAGCACTTCTGCCGCCCCGCGCAGGCTCCCAGCGTCGGCAATGGCGACCAAAGTTTGAATGTGCTGCACCTTCATTTGATTACCTATAGTTATACTTAGTCATTTTTTGCGCCTTTTGGTGATCAAGTCAAATCCTTTAAGCTTTGTCCAGATACGAAGGGAAACCATGATGACCAAAACCTATGCCGTCACCGGAGTTGCCAGTGGAATTGGCGCGAAACTCGCGCAATGCCTGAAGTCTGCAGGCCATACGGTTATCGGGTTTGATCTTCACGAGGCGCGTGAAAATGTTGACGTTTTCATCCCGCTTGATCTGAACGACGAAACATCCATTTCGGCAGCTGCCCGTCAGGTTCCCGGCAAGCTTGACGGCTTGTGCAATAACGCGGGTCTTCCACCGCGCACAGGGCTGGAAACGGAAATCCTGCAAGTGAACTTTCTCGGGACGCGGGCACTCACACAGGCCATGCTGCCCCACTTCAATACAGGCGCTTCCATTGTGAACATGGCGTCACGGGCGGGTCACGGTTGGTCTGAAAATCTGGACCAGATCAAACGGCTCGGCCAGTTGACCCGTGCCAGCCAACTGCCCCAATTCATTGCCACGGAAGGGATTGACGCCACCCGCTGTTATAACCTGTCCAAAGAGGTAATGATCCTTTGGACAATAGCCGAAGCCGAAGCCATGGTAAAACGGGGGTTCCGCATAAATTCACTTAGTCCGGGTGGCATTGCCACGGGCATTCTTGGCGATTTCCAGAAAGCGTTCGGCGCAAGGATGGCAACGAATGTCGCCCGTGCAGGCCGCCCCGGTGCACCCGAAGAAATCGCAGAGATCGCAGCTTTCCTTTTGTCACCCGATTCCAACTGGATCAAGGGCGCGGACATCGCCATAGACGGCGGTATGGGAGCCTTCAATCAAAGCGATGCAATCGGGTTGGAAAGCCTCCGCTTAACCGGAGGGTCAAACCCATGAGCATACCGTCCTACGACATAGATTTTTATTCGGACGAAGTTATTCAGGACCCCTACCCCGTCTATGAAAAAATGCGCGCAATTGGTCCGGTGGTGTATCTGCCGCAACATGATCTTTATGCGCTGCCCAGATATGACGAAGTCAGCGCAGCGCTGCGACAGCCGCTGCGTTTTGCCAGCTCTCGCGGGGTCTCGCCAATTCCCAAGGTAAACGAAATTCTGGTCGGCTCGACACTTAATTCCGATCCGCCGGAACATGACCGCACCCGCGCCGTGACCTCAGAACCCCTGTTACCCGGTGCGCTAAAGGAAATTGAGCCGATGTTGGTGAAAGCCGCAAACGGTTTAATCGACACCCTGTGCGCACGCGGGGAATTTGATGCGGTCAGCGATCTGGCACAATACCTGCCGGTCACGATTGTTGCCGAACTGGTCGGTCTGCCAAAGGCCGTTGATTCAGCTCAGATGCTGAAATGGGCGTCTGCCACATTCAACCTGTTTGGCACTGAAAACGCCCGCACAGAACAAGCCTTTGCAGACCTTGTAGACCTGCGCGACTTCCTGCAGGAATACGGACGCCCCGAAAAACTGAAAGAAGGCGGCTGGGCCAAGCGGATTTTCGATGTCGGTGCAGAACGCGGCATTTCCTATGAAACCTGTGCCCAATTAATGCGGGACTACATCAACCCGTCTCTTGACACGACGATCTCGACCACGGGGCAGATCATCAGGTTTTTCGCCGAAAACCCCGCGCAATGGGATCTGGTCCGCAAGGACGCGACCCTGATCCCCAACGCGGTGGAAGAAGCCGTGCGCATGGCAACACCGATCCGCGCCTTTACACGGTACGTTGTGGAAGACAGTGACATTGCAGGGCATCTGATCCCCGCCGGAAAGCGCGTGATCGTCATGTATGCTTCGGCAAACCGCGACGAACGCAAATTTCCCGATCCCGACCGCTTTGACGTGACCCGCGATGTACACGATCATCTCGGCTTCGGCCAAGGCGTTCATATGTGCATGGGCATGCACCTTGCCCGCCGCGAGATGATCTTGCTTCTGGAAGCCTTGCGCCGCCGGGTGGAGCGTTTCGAGCTGCTGGACGAACCGGTCGTGGCCATGAACAATACCATCCGCGCCTATGCCAGCATGCCGGTTAAGGTACACCTGTTGGAAAAAGGTTTGGAAGACACGGCTGATACTGGCAACCGGTCGGACGAAAATCCTTGGCTGGATATGATCGTGGCTACGCGCATTGATATGGCGACAGACATCATCGGGCTGGACCTGACCTCCGCAGACGGCGCTGCCCTGCCCCGCTATGATGCAGGTGCGCATGTGGATGTTTATGTAAAGTCCGGCCTCATCCGGCAGTATTCGCTTACCGGTGATCCTGCCGACAGCTCCAAATACCGGCTTGGCATCCTGCTTGATCCCAAATCGCGGGGTGGCTCCGCGGCCATTCACGCAGGTTTTGAACAGGGTCAGCGGATCAGGATCGGACGCCCGCGCAATAATTTTCCGGTTCAATCAGATGCAGCGCATACCATTCTGTTCGCAGGGGGCATCGGGATCACCCCGATGCTGAGCATGGCCTACGCACTGGAAGCAGCTGGCGCATCATGGGAGATGCACTATTGCGGGCGCACGGCGGATCGACTGGCCTTCACACAAGAACTGGCACGGTTTGGCGACAAAGTGCAGGTCCATGTGGATACCGGCCCGAAGGAACAGCAGCTCGACATAAGCGCTGTTTTGGAGGAGGCCGCGAAAGATCGTCACCTCTACGTCTGCGGTCCCAACGGCTTCATGGATTTCATAGTCACCTCGGCACAAACCGCAGGCTGGGCAGAGGATTGCATCCATCTGGAACGGTTTGGCGCAGAGGTGAATACCGACGGCGCCCCCTTCACCGTAGTTGCACAAAAATCGGGACGCAGTTTCGACGTCCAACCGGGCGAAACCATCGCGCAAAAGCTGGAAGAAAACGGCATCCACGTGCTGGTCTCCTGTCAGTCCGGTGTCTGCGGCACCTGCCTGAAACGGGTTGTTTCCGGCATGCCGGACCACCGCGATCTGGTTCAAACGGAACTGGAGAAAGCCGCGAATACACAAATAACCGTGTGCTGCTCACGTTCCAAAACGAAGAGGCTTGTACTGGACGTTTGAAGGTTCGGGCAGTTAGTTCCTGTCGTTACTGATCCCGCAGGGAAAGAATGCCCCCCGCAATACAACCTGAAAATTGTCGGATTTTCAGGAATTTTCGCGCGGCGGCGCCGTTGGAATCCTGATCTTTACGACAAGCCCCTTCTCTTGTGGTACCAGCTCGGCTTCGCCCCCGTGACGGCGTATGACATCCCGAACGATTGCAAGACCGAGGCCGCTGCCATCCCCTTCGCTCAACTGACCAAACCTTTGAAAGGCCGCTTGAGCGC
>JAAEZA010000083.1 GCA_018223125.1 Paracoccaceae bacterium
GCCTGACCGAGTCCACAGATAGACGCATCCACCATTGCCACAGACAATTCCTCCAGAAGCCCCTGATCCCATTGATCGTTTTGCATCAGCTTCACCGCTTTTTCACATCCGACACGGCATGGCGTACACTGCCCGCAGCTTTCGTCCTCAAAGAATTTCAGCATATTCAGCGCAGCCCCTCGTGCGCTATCGTGATCGCTCAGCACAACCACTGCAGCAGACCCGATAAAAGTGCCATGTTCCTGCAAAGTGTCAAAATCCAGCGGAATATCGTCCAGACTGGCCGGTAAAAGCCCCGAAGACGGTCCCCCGGGTTGATAGGCCTTAAACGCGTGCCCTTCCTGCATCCCACCGCAGTAGTCTTCGATCAGGCTGCGGATTGTCGTTCCCGCCGGTGCAATCTTAACGCCCGGATTGCGCACGCGGCCTGAAACCGAATAGCTGCGCATCCCCTTGCGCCCGTTCACACCGTGATCCCCGAAAATTCCCGGACCGGAACGGGCTACTTTGGCAATCCAGTACAGTGTCTCCACGTTATGCACCAGCGTCGGACGGTTGAACACACCAACCGAAGCAACGAACGGCGGGCGATGGCGCGGCATCCCGCGCTTGCCCTCGATGCTTTCGATCATCGCGCTTTCCTCACCGCAGATATAGGCACCCGCCCCGCGACGCAGATCAATATAACCCGCCGGAACCACTCCCGCCGCTTCCAGTGTAGCAATCTCGCGCCGCAGGATTTCCAGAACGGCCGGATATTCGTCCCGCATGTAGATAAAGCAGGTTTCCGCCTCCACAGCCCAGGCCGCGATCAGCATACCTTCCAGAAACACATGGGGTTCCCGTTCCAGAAAGTAGCGGTCCTTGAACGTACCGGGTTCGCCTTCATCCCCGTTCACCGCAAGATAGCGCGGCCCTTCGTTCATCCGCACGAAAGACCATTTCTTACCGGACGGAAATCCGGCCCCGCCCATGCCCCGCAGACCGCTTTGCAGAACCTCTTCCTGCAACTCGTCCGGTGTTTTGCTTCCACCGCGCAAGGCTTCCAGCGTCTGATACCCGCCGTCGGCACAATAGGCTTCATATTGTTCGTACTCCGGCAACCGTGCGTGGGTCTCGCCGTTTTTGATCGCCGCTTCCACCTTTTCCACGCTGGCATGGTCGATGTGATTATGCCCCAGCTCCAGCACAGGGGCCGTATCACACCGTCCCATACAGGGTGCACGCAGAACGCGCACATCCATGCCACTGGCATATTTCTGCGCCAGCGCCGTCAACAGCTCCTGTGAACCGGCCAGTTCGCAAGACAGGGAATCACACACACGGATCGTCAGATCCGGTGGCGCCTGTTCCCCTTCCTTGACCACATCAAAATGGGCGTAAAAGGTTGCAACTTCGTAAACTTCAGACTGCGAAAGTTTCATTTCTTCTGCCAGCGCGGCCAGATGCGCGGCAGACAGAAACCCGTAAGCATCCTGCACCAAATGCATATACTCGATCAGCAGATCACGGCGACGGGGACGATCCCCCAACAGGGCCTGCACGTCTCCGAGCGCCTCATCCTGAACCTGACGGCCTTTCGGCGTATGACGGCCCTTGCCCTTACCGGATTTCCAAACGCCCTTACGCTCGTCTAAAGCCATTATCGTGTCTCCTTCACTCTGCCGCCACTCTAAGCCGATAATCCTTCCGATGCGAAACCGAAAAGCGACAGGTTTCAAGGGAATAACGCTCTGGCCTGCCGGAAACTTGTGTCTGGCCGCAAGCGTTTTATTATCGCTGACACACCCTGACGAAATATCCCCATGACCAGACACCTCAGCGCCTTCGCTCTTGTGACCCTTATACCAACCATCCTGCTTGCCGTCGCAGCCATACGCGGCGGTCTCTGGCCCCTCTTCCCGCTGTTTCTGCTTGCCGGAGTGAACCACCTGATCGACAGCCTGTTTGAAAACCGCCCCGACAGCCCGGCAGAGCGTGCTTTGGCAGATGTACTCCCTGTGATACTCGCCTGCTGCCATTTCGCGCTGCTGGCGCTCGCGCTCTACGCACTCGCAATCAAGTCCGATCCGCTAACCACCAAAATCCCGCTGTTTCTGGCCTTCGGGCTCTATTTTGCGACCGTGTCGAACGCCACCGGACATGAGTTGATCCACCGCCGCCAGCGCCGGCCTTTCCTTCTTGGCAAATGGATCTTCATCTCCCACCTGTTCGGCCATCACACATCCGCCCACCGGCTCGTGCATCACCCCTATGTCGCAACACGGTTTGACCCGAACACCGCCCGTTATAACGAAAGCTTCTACAGTTTTTACCGCCGTGCCTGGCGCGGTTCCTTCCGTGCCGGCCTCAGCGCCGAGAATACCCGCCGCGGCCTGCCTGCGGAAAGCCGCCACATCGACCTATCAAACCCCTATTTCTCCTATATCCTCGGCGGCATCCTTTTCCTGACCCTCGCCGCACTTGCCGCAGGATGGGCCGGTTTGTTCACCTACCTCGGGCTTGCAATCATGGCACAGGGCGGACTGCTCCTGACGGATTACGTCCAGCACTACGGACTGACCCGCAGCGAAGACGAAGACGGCCGCCTTATGCCGATCGCCCCCCATCACAGCTGGAACGCCCCCCACTGGTTCACCCGCAACCTGACACTGAACGCACCGCTTCATTCCGATCACCACGCCAAACCGGCGAAACCCTATACCGAACTGACCAACCATCCCGAAGAAACCGCCCCACAGCTCCCCTACAGTCCCGGAATCATGTCAATTATCGCGCTCAACCCGATCCGTTGGCGCCGTATCATGAATCCGAAAGTGGCCGAGTGGGCAATGCACCACCGAAAAAACACCTGACCAACCGACCCGATTGCAATGCTTTGCCAATTGCGCATAGGCTCGGTCAAAATATCACCAGCCGTGGACACCATGCTTAGAAAACTTCTCCTCTGCGCCCCGATCTGTGCCACACTCGCACCCCCGATACAGGCGCAAACCAGTGGCGAAACCATTGTGACGCCACAGGAATTCGAAAGCCTCTCCACCGGCAACACCCTGTACTTCGAACGCAATGGCCGCTTTTTCGGCGCGGAACAATTCTACACCCGCCGCCGCTCTCTCTGGATGAACGGCGCGAAGGAGTGCCTTGACGGGGAATGGTTCGCCAGAAATGACCTGATCTGTTTTGACTACGGCACCGACCGTGACCCGCAATGCTGGCATTTTATTGAACGTTCCGGTAGATACTCCGCCCGAGCCGAAGGCGAAACAGCCGAATTCGACATACACCTCTATAACATCGACAAGACGCCGCTTGATTGCAAAGGCCCCGCCGTCGGCGCCTGAGCAATCAGAACAAACTGCCCTGCTCGCCACCGCCACCGGATGTATCCTTCTTCGGCGCGGCCTTACGCTTGGCCGGTTTCACAGACGGCTGAGCAGGTACGCCCCCGTCAGGTGCAACAGGAACAACCCCGTCGCGGAACTGGATCTCAAGCCGCCCGTGACCAGCCGCCATCGCAGCATCGGACACCAGCCCGCCAGTCCCGTCGCGCACTACCGCATAGCCACGTTCCAAAGTCGCCTGATAGCCGAGAGTCTCGCGCAACCGCTCCAATCCGTCCAACCGACTGCGCCAGTCACGACCCTGCGTTTGCGCGGCCCGCACAAAACGCCGCTCTATATTTTCCAGACGCTCCCGCTTGGTCTCGACTGCCCGTTGCAACACCTGCGGGCGCAATCCGGCCCCCTGCTCCACAAGCCGTGCCCGTCCCCGCTCGGTCGCAGCCTGCAAGGCCCTTGGCAACCGGCTGCCCATCAGGTCCAGCCGCTGTGCCTGCATCGCCACCAGATCCGCCGGATTGGGCAAGGCCCGTGACAGATCGCGCAACCGCTGCTGCCGCCGCGCCAGACCGTCGCTCAACGCCCGTACCCGCCGCTCTTCCATAGAAGCCAGCCATGCCATCAACTCTGCACGCACCGGAACCGCCAGCTCTGCCGCGGCTGTTGGCGTTGGTGCCCGCTGGTCCGAGGCGTAGTCGATCAGTGTCGTATCGGTTTCATGCCCCACAGCCGAGATCAGCGGAATTTTCGACGCCGCAGCCGCCCGCACGACGAGTTCCTCGTTAAAGCCCCAAAGATCCTCAATCGAACCACCGCCCCGCGCCACAATCAGCAAATCAGGGCGCGGCATCGCCCCGCCGGGTGCCATCCGGTTGAAACCTTCAATCGCAGCCGCCACCTCGGGTGCACAGCGATCCCCCTGAACCGCAACCGGCCAGATCAGAACCTTGCGCGGAAACCTGTCCCGCAACCGGTGCAGAATATCGCGGATCACCGCACCGGAAGGCGATGTCACCACGCCGATAACCCGCGGCAGATAGGGAATCGGCTGCTTGCGGGAACTGTCAAACAACCCTTCCGCCGCCAGCGCCTTCTTGCGCTTCTCCAGCATCGCCATCAGCGCCCCCACACCGGCAACGCGCAATTCCATCACGTTCATCTGGTACTTTGACTGTTTGGGAAAGCTGGTCAGCTTGCCAACCGCAACGACTTCCATACCTTCTTCGGGTTGCACCGAAAGCCGCCCCGCCTGCCCTTTCCACGTCACCGCGTTCAGCACAGCACCATCATCCTTGAGGTCATAATAGATATGCCCCGAGCCGTAGCGGTTCACCCGCCCGATTTCCCCGCGCACGCGTACATGGGAAAAACGTCCCTCGATCGTGCGTTTCACCGCACCCGAAATCTCGGACACACTGAATTCCGGAGCATTTTGCCCCGGTTCGGGATCATCAATAAGGTCAGACATGGATTGCTTCTCTTGCGGTTCGCATCGCCCGAACATAAAAGAACCCCAACCTTGGGGGCAAGAGCGGAGAGCAGCCATGAACATCCTTATTTTGGGCAGCGGCGGACGGGAACATTCCATCGCATGGGCCGTGAAACAAAACCCGAAATGTGATCACCTGATCTGCGCCCCCGGCAATGCCGGAATGGCCTCTGTTGCCACCTGCATGGACCTCGATATCCTTGACGGACCAAGCGTGGTTTCCTTTTGCAAAACCCACGACATCGACTTTTGTATTATCGGCCCCGAAGCACCCCTTGCAGCGGGTGTCGCCGACGCGTTGCGCGCCGCTGATATCCTCACCTTCGGCCCCTCTGCCGCCGCCGCACAACTTGAATCCTCCAAAGCCTTCACCAAATCCATCTGCGATGCGTCCGGCGCACCAACCGCAGCTTACGGCCACTTCACGGATGCAGATTCCGCCAAAGCCTATATCAGGGAACAGGGCGCACCGATCGTCGTCAAAGCCGACGGGCTCGCCGCCGGCAAAGGCGTGGTTGTCGCCATGACACTGGAAGACGCCCTCGCCGCCGTGGACGATATGTTCGACGGCTCCTTCGGCGAAGCAGGCGCAGAAGTCGTGGTAGAGGAATTCATGGAAGGCGAGGAAGCCTCCTTCTTTGTCCTCTCCGATGGCACCTCGATCCTGCCCATCGGCACTGCGCAAGACCACAAACGCGCCTATGACAACGACGAAGGTCCGAACACAGGTGGCATGGGCGCCTATTCCCCGGCACCGGTTCTAACCGAAGCGCTGCAAAAAAAGGCGATTGAGGAGATTATCCAGCCAACCATTGACGAAATGGCGATCCGCGGCACACCTTACGAGGGCGTGCTCTACGCAGGGTTCATGATCAAGGACGACCAACCCCGCCTTGTGGAATATAATGCCCGCTTTGGCGATCCGGAATGTCAGGTCATCATGATGCGCCTTGGCGCCCAAGCTCTCGACGTCCTCATCGCCTGCGCCGAACAGCGTCTCGAACAGGTCAGCCTGAATTGGGCCGATGATCATGCACTTACGGTTGTCCTCGCCGCAAAAGGCTATCCCAGAGCCTATGAGAAGAACACGCAAATCAACGGCCTGAACACAATCGAACCCAGTTCCAAAGCACAAGTCTTCCACGCAGGCACCAAACAGGATGGCGACAACACCCTCGCCACCGGCGGCCGTGTGTTGAACGTCACTGCAAGAGGCGACACCCTGCAAGAAGCCCGGGACCGCGCCTATGCCATGATTGACCAAATTGACTGGCCCGAAGGCTTCCACCGCAACGATATCGGCTGGCGTGCCCTCAAATAAAGACAGACCCAAGCTCTTTTTGGTTCAAATATCCAATAACAAACGGCGCTTCGCGAGGCGCCGTTTCAGATTGTAAGCCCGCATAGACCTTCTTCAGGCCGCAGCACGCACCGCCGCTGAAATATCCCCCACAACCTGCTTCAACAGACCCGCATCCTCACATTCGCCCATCACCCGCACCAAAGGCTC
>JAAEZA010000010.1:0-40086 GCA_018223125.1 Paracoccaceae bacterium
AGAAGAAGCGGTTCAGCGTGGCGTTATCCACCGACGGTCCGCCCAGCAGCCATGTTTGCAGGATCTCACCGATGCCGGGGATCGCGCCAAACAGGCCGGTAATCACGGTTGCACCCCAGAAGGACATTTGCCCCCAAGGCAGAACGTAGCCAAGGAAACCGGTTGCCATCATCAGCAGGTAGATCAGCATACCGATGATCCATGTGATTTCACGGGGTGCCTTGTAGGAACCGTAGTAAAGACCACGGAAGATGTGGGCATATACCGCGATAAAGAACAGGGACGCGCCGTTTGCGTGCATATAGCGCAGCGCCCAGCCGCCGTTCACATCGCGCATGATGTGTTCAACAGAGTCAAACGCCAGATCAACGTGCGGTGTGTAGTGCATCACCAGCACGATGCCGGTCACGATTTGCAGCGCCAGACAGAATGTCAGGATAATTCCCCAGATCCACATCCAGTTGAGGTTCTTCGGGGTCGGGATCATCAGTGTATCATACAGCAGGCCAACTACTGGCAGCCGCTTGTGAACCCATTTTTCGATGCCGGTTTTCGGCTCGTAGTGATCGTGTGGAATTCCAGCCATGATCTTTTCTCCTTAACCGAGCTTCAGCGTCGTGCCGTCAAGAACGGCAGTGGGCACAGGGAGGTTTTCCGGTGCCGGACCTTTGCGGATACGGCCGGCCGTGTCGTAGTGGGAGCCGTGGCAGGGGCAGAACCAGCCACCAAAGTCACCCGCATCGCCCAGAGGCACACAGCCAAGGTGCGTACAAACGCCCATCATCACCAGCCATTCGCCGTCTTCGTCCAGTGTGCGGTTTTCATCCGAAGCGTCCAGACCGGGGTTGTTGGCGTTCCGGTCCTGATTGTCAGGAAGCTCCGACAGGTCCACGGCACGGGCCGCTTCGATTTCTTCCGGTGTGCGGCGGCGGATAAACACCGGTTTACCGCGCCATTTAACCGTAAGCTGGGTGCCGGGTTCAATATCGGCTACATCAACTTCGATCGACGCGAGTGCTTGTACATCCGCGCTGGGGTTCATTTGATTGATCAACGGCCAAACCGCGGCACCAACGGTGACCGCGCCTGTTGTTGCCGTTGCAACATACAGAAAATCGCGGCGAGTGCCTGCGGGTTCATCAGCATGAGACACGTGCTTTTCTCCTTGCCAGGCCCGACTGTCCGGCGGGCTTGTTAACTGGGTCTGTCCAAAAGGGATTCCAGACAGTCACGGCGGGTATTACACATAGCTTTAGCGCTCGTCTAGCGGACTTTAGGCCGCAGAGCGCGACTCTTGGGCGCTGTGTCGGATGTGGCAACATTTTTTCAGGGATTTTTGCTGGGCACAATGGCCCTGACTGATGATTTCGCACCAGTCCGGCACAGAAAGCAGCGGAAAGCACAATTTCTGCGCGAGTCGATTTAGGGATGGGAGAGGGATTTTGCAAGTGCGTTGCTCTGGCGCATCAGTGCGACGCGCCAGAGCAACAGATCGGTGTTACAGGCAGGCTTTGAAAAGCGCCGTAACGTTTTCTTTGGTCAGTTCGACCGGATTGCCGCCACAGCTTGGGTCGGTCAGGGCGGATGCAACCAATGCGTCGATGTCCGGATCGGTGACGCCCAGCTCTGTCAGGGTTGCCGGAATCCCGAGAGAGGCATTCAGTTCCCCGACGAAATCATAAAATCCGTCAAAGCCGCCTTCAATGCCTAAATAAGCCGCTGCCTGTGTCAGGCGCTCTTCCACTTCGGGGCGGTTCAACTTCAGAACAGCCTGCATTACGACCGCGTTTGTGGTGCCGTGGTGTGTGTGGTGAACTGCGCCGATCGGGTGGGACATTGCATGGATCGCGCCAAGCCCCTTCTGAAACGCAGTGGCCCCCATAGCAGCGGCAGACATCATATGGGCGCGGGCTTCGATATCTGTTCCATCGTTATAGGCGCGGGGCAGGTATTCCTTGACCAGCCGCATGCCTTCCAGCGCCATGCCTTGGGACATAGGGTGGTAATGGGGGGAGCAGAAAGCTTCCAGACAATGGGCAAAAGCATCCATGCCGGTGCCTGCGGTGATCATTGGAGGCATGCCAACAGTCAGTTCGGGATCGCAGATCACGACGGACGGCAGGAACTTCGGATGGAAGATGATCTTCTTTTCGTGGGTTTCGCTGTTGGTGATCACTGATGCGCGGCCCACTTCGGAACCGGTGCCAGCAGTGGTCGGTACGGCCACGATCGGGGCAATTCCATCGGGATCGGCGCGGGTCCACCAGTCCCCTATGTCCTCGAAATCCCAGATCGGGCGGGTCTGGCCGGACATGAAGGCGACCAGCTTGCCCAGATCAAGACCGGAGCCGCCACCAAAAGCGATCACGCCGTCATGGCCACCGTCACGGAACATCTTGATACCGGCTTCGGCGTTCTGTTCTGTCGGGTTCGGGTCTACATCCGAAAACATCGCACGGCCAAGTCCGGCGGCTTCCATCAGATCCAGTGTGGACTGTGTGATCGGCAGGTAGGACAGGCCCTTGTCAGTCACCAGAAGCGGTTTCTTGATGCCCGCTGCTGCGCAAGCATCGGCGAGTTCGGAGATTCGGCCAGCGCCGAAACGGATTGCGGTCGGATAGGACCAGTTTGCAGTCAAAGACATCGGGTCAGCCCTTTTTCAGATGGTAGGATTTTGGACGGGTAAGGTTGTGATAGCCGATCACGGACAGGCCACCGCCGCGCCCTGTATCCTTGCAGCCGGTCCAGCACAAGCCGGGATCAAGATAGTCGGCGCGGTTCATAAAGACGGTTCCGGTTTCGATCCGGTCCGCAATCGCCTCTGCGCGGGCGGCGTCCTGTGTCCAGAGCGATGCGGTCAGGCCGAAATCGCTGTCATTCATCAGGGCGATGGCTTCTTCATCGTCCTTGACGGACATGATTCCCACGACAGGGCCGAAGCTTTCTTCGCGCATGACGCGCATGTCATGGGTCATGCCGGTCAGGATCTGGGGCATCAGATAGGCACCACCGTCCTCGGGGAAATCCGCAGGGTCAATATGGGCTTTGGCACCGGCGGCGATTGCCTCGGCGGTCTGGGCGCGGACTTCGTCTGCGAAACGTACATGGGCCATCGGGCCGATGGTCGTCTCCTGTTCCAGCGGATTGCCGAGCTTGTAACCCTTCACAATCGCCACTGCCTTTTCGACAAAGGCATCGAACAGGGTTTCATGGACGTAAATCCGCTCGATCCCGCAGCAGCACTGGCCGGAGTTGAACATCGCCCCGTCGATCAGTGTATCAACGGCAGCGTCCAGATTGGCGTCTTCCATCACATAGCCCGGGTCTTTACCGCCCAGTTCCAGCCCGATCCCCGTAAAGGTGCCAGCCGCCGCCTGTTCCATGGCCTTGCCGCCCCCGACAGAGCCGGTGAAGTTCACAAACCCGAAGGCGCGGTCCGCAATCAGGCCGGATGTGGTCTGATGGTCAAGGAACACATTCTGGAACACGTCTTCAGGGATACCGACTGAATGAAACGCCTTTGCCATACGTTCCCCCACCAGCGGGGTTTGCGAGGCGTGTTTCAGCATCACCGCATTCCCTGCGATCAGGGCAGGGGCCACGGTGTTGATCGCGGTCATATAGGGATAGTTCCACGGGGCAACCACCAGAACCAGCCCGTGGGGCACCCGTTTGATGACACGGCGGAAGGCATCGGAGTCTTCTACCTCAATCGGGGCGAGCGCCTCTGTCGCGATGCTGGCCATATAGCTGGCCCGTTCGTTAAACCCGCCAAATTCGCCGCCATAGCGCACGGGGCGCCCCATCTGCCACGCGATTTCGGGAACGATTTCGTCGTTCATCGCGCCCACTGCGGCAACGCCCGCTTCAACCAGTGCGATCCGGTCGGCAAGCGGCTTTGCGGCCCAATCGGCCTGTGCAGCTTTGGCCCGTTTTACCGCAGCATCCGCCTCGGCGCGGGTCAGGGTGGGACGTTCGGCATAGACCGACCCGTCGATAGGAGAGATACATTTGATCGTCATGGATTAAGCCCTTTCAAAGCCCCGTGCGATTTCCCAATCGGTTACAACACGGTCGAATTCTTCCTGTTCCCATTCCGCCGCGCGGGTGTAATGGTCGATCACATCGTCGCCCATGACCTCGCGCAGGAATTTGGAGTTGCGCAGCAGTTCGGTCGCCGCCCGCAGGGTCTGGGGAATGTCGCCTGCCTTGGCGTCCTCATAGACATCGCCTTTGGTCGGGGCAGACAGTTCCATTTTCTCTTCGATGCCCTTGATGCCTGCGGCCAGCATCGCGGCCTGTGCAAGATAGGGGTTCAGATCGGACCCGCCGATGCGGCATTCCACGCGGATGCCTTTGGTGCCATCACCGCAGAGACGGAAACCGGCGGTGCGGTTGTCCACGGACCAGACGGTTTTGGTCGGCGCAAAGGTGCCTTTGGCAAAGCGTTTGTAGCTGTTCACATAAGGCGCAAGGAAATAGGTGTAATCCGGCGCATAGGCGATCAGTCCGGCCATATAGTGGCCCATCATCTCTGACATACCCAGATCACGGTCCTTGTCATAAAAGGCAGGCTCTCCGTCTTTCCACAGGGACTGGTGCACATGGGACGACGACCCCACCCGATCCTTGTGCCATTTCGGCAGGAAGGTTGCGGCGTGGCCGTTCTGCCACGCGATTTCCTTGATCGCGTGTTTGGCGATGGAGTGGTAATCGGCGCAGTCCAGTGCTGCGGAATAGCGGATGTTCAGTTCTTCCTGACCGGATTCCGCTTCCCCCTTGGAGTTCTCGATTGGCAGGCCCGCCGCATACAGATGGTTGCGGATCGGGCGCATTATGCCTTCTTCCTTGGTGGTCTGGAAGATATGGTAGTCTTCGTTATAGCCGCTGATCGGTTGCAGATCGCGAAAGCCGTCGCGGCGCAATTCGTCCAGTGTCTTTTCAAACAGGAAGAATTCCAGCTCGGTCGCCATCATCGCATCAAAGCCCAGCTCTTTCAGGCGGGCGATCTGCTTTTTCAGCATGGCACGGGGGGAATGGGGGATTGGTTCGTGAGTGTGATGATCCAGAATATCACACAGCACCATCGCGGTGCCTTCCAGCCACGGCACGGGACGGATGGTGTCCAGATCGGGCTTCATGACATAATCGCCATAGCCGGTTTCCCAACTGGTAGAGGCATAGCCGTCAGGGGTGGCCATCTCCAGATCGGTGGCCAGCAGGTAATTACAGCAGTGTGTTTCCTTGTAGGAGTTTTCTACAAAGTTGACAGCGTGGAAACGCTTGCCCATCAGGCGGCCTTGCATATCCACAAAACAGACAAGAACGGTGTCGATTGATCCATCGGACACGCGGGACTTCAGATCATCAAAACTAAGATTGGCAGGCATGGTGATTCCACTTTCTAATCGGACCAAGGGCGGCAGAACGCCGCCCTTGGAATGTCATTTCAAAGACCGGCTTCAGGTGTAGCGGTACGGACGGCCGGCTTTCAGCATGTCGGCGTTGTACTTCTTGATGATGTCCACCACGCGGCGTTTCGTTTCGGACTCGGCAGCGATTTCTTCCCAGAATTCCTGTGCAGCAGTTTCCACGGTTGCCCATTCGTCGTCCGGAATGGAGGTCAGTTCCATTTTCGGGCCGTTCACGCGCAGATCGGCCTCGCCACCCCAGTACCACCACTGACGATAGTAGTGGGACTGGTCACAGCAGACACGGAACAGCGCTTGCAGGTCTTCTGGCAGTTCGTTCCAGCGTTCCATATTGGCAAAGAAGGAACCGGCCCATGCGCCGGAAATGTTGTTGGTCAGGAAGTAGTTGGTCACATCGGCCCAACCAACGGTGTAATCCTCGGTGATGCCGGACCACGCGATCCCGTCAAGTTCGCCGGTCTGTACCGCAACCTCGATGTCTTCCCACGGCAGGTTCACTGGAACCACACCGAACTGGGACATAAAGCGGCCCGCTGTCGGGAAGGTGAAGATGCGCTTGCCCTTAAGGTCTTCGAGGCTGCGGATCGGGTCTTTGGTGGCAAAGTGGCACGGATCCCATGCACCGGCAGAAATGTGTTTCACGCCGACTTTGGAATATTCTTCGTCCCAAATTTCGTTCAGGCCGTATTTGTTGAACAGCACAGGCACATCGAGCGAGTAGCGCGAAGCAAACGGGAAGTAGCCGCCAAACACGGTCACTTCGGTCGGGGAGGCCATAGAGTCATCATCCGATTGCACAGCGTCGATGGTGCCGCGCTGCATCGCCTGGAACAGCTCGCCTGTCGGGACCAGCTGATCTGCAAAGAACAGCTCGATCTGCATGCGGTCGCCTGCGATCTTGTTGAACATATCCACGGCAGGCACGATCACATGTTCCGCCAGTGCAGCCCCCGCATAGGTCTGCATCCGCCATTTGATGGTGCTTTGCGCCAGTGCAGGGGTTGCAAGCGCCGCAGCCGGAGCCACGGCAGCGCCCTGAATAAACTTACGTCTGGTAGTCATAGTCTTTCTCCTTGTTTTGATTGGGGCCGGTTGGTCCGGCTTCTAGGGTTTGTTGTAAATGTAATCGGGCAGCCATGTGGCGATGCCGGGGAACACCATGACCAGTATCAACGCCAGCAGCATGACCAGCACAAACGGTGTGATCGAGGCATAGATGTCCCGCAGACCGATTTCCGGCGGCGCCATGGCCCGCATCAGAAACAGGTTATAGCCGAATGGCGGTGTCATATAGGCGATCTGGGTCGTGATCGTATAAAGGATACCATACCAGATCAGGTCAAAGCCGAGCGCGCCGACAAGCGGCACATAAAGCGGTGCCACGATCACCAGCATGGCGGTATCGTCCAGAAACGTCCCCATCAGAATAAAGCTGAGCTGCATCAGGATCAGGATCATCCACGGGCTGAGGTTCAGCTTCTCGGTAAAGACGCTCTCAATCGCTTTCACCGCGCCCAAACCGTCAAACACCGCGCCAAAGGCAAGGGCGGCAAGGATGATCCACATGAACATACAGGTGATGCCAAGGGTGTTGCGCACGGAATTCTCAAACACCTCGCGGGTCATGCGCCCTTTCAGCACCGCCGCGACAAAGGCCGCCAGCGCCCCGATGGCAGAGCTTTCCACCAGAGAGGTCCAGCCGTTCACAAAGGGCACCATCATGACAGCAAAAATCGCAATCGGCAGGATACCCGCCCGCAGCAGGCGCATTTTCTCGGCGCGGGGGATATCCCGTTCGGAAGGGTCAAGCACCGGACCCAGCACCGGATTCATCCGGCAGCGGATCACGATATAGGCGATGAACATCCCTGCCATCATCAGGCCGGGCACCACACCGGCCAGCCACAACTGGCCCACAGGCTGCCGCGCGATCATGGCGTAAAGCACCAGCACCACAGAAGGCGGCACAAGGATACCAAGGGAAGACCCCGCCTGTATCACTCCTGTGACCATCCTTTTGTCATACCCCCGCTTTAACAGTTCGGGCAGGGCAATGGTGGAACCGATGGCCATACCGGCCACAGACAGTCCGTTCATGGCGGAAATCAACACCATCAAACCGATCGTCCCGATTGCCAGACCGCCGCGCAGGCCGCCCATCCAGACGTGGAACATTTTATACAGGTCGTCGGCAATCTTGGATTCCGACAGCACATAGCCCATGAAAATAAACATCGGCAGCGTCAGCAGCGGATACCATTTCATCAGCTTCATAGCGGCAGAGAAGCCTATATCAAAGCCCCCCCTGTCCCCCCAAAGCAGCAGGGCCGCGACAACAGCGATAAATCCGATAGCCCCGAACACGCGCTGGCCGGTCAGCAGCATCAGCATCATGGAAGAGAACATCAGAATGGCGATCAATTCATAGGACATCAGATTTCTTCGCCTTTAAGCCGCAGCACGTCTTTCAACAGCTCCGAGATGCATTGCAGTAACATGAGTGTGAGTCCGGCGATCAT
This sequence comes from Paracoccaceae bacterium, assembly GCA_018223125.1. GTDB lineage: Bacteria > Pseudomonadota > Alphaproteobacteria > Rhodobacterales > Rhodobacteraceae > Amylibacter. The sequence goes on from JAAEZA010000010.1 coordinate 7,952, forward strand.
GATGGATTTGATCGGCCACAGATAAGGGCGCCACGCCGAAGAAGACCGCTCCGCGCGGCCCACCTCTTCGGCGCCTGTGGCGAGACCGGCAAGGAAGGAAAACGGCTCGCCGCCCCAATACCCAAGGGAATAGGCGGTCGAACTGACCGCGCCATAGATCATGACGGCGAGATAGAAGATCAGGAACAGCACGGTAATCAGATCGGTCCATGCCTTTCGTCGCAAGGACCATTCACCATAAAGCAGGTCCATGCGCACGTTCGATCCCATCTGGATCGAATAGGGTCCGCCCAGAATGTAATAGGCCACCATGCAGAACTGTGCCATTTCCAGCGTCCAGAGCGACGGCAGGAAGAAGGTCTTGCTGATCGAGGACCACAGCAGGATGCCCATCAGCACAAAGATGCCGTACATCATGAAGCGGCCGATGCGATAGTTTACAGCGTCAACAGCGCGAATGTATCCATAAGCCAACCCGCGCATTAAGCCTGCCCTTCTTCTGACAGGGCGGTCATTGCGGACTCCAGCCAGCCGCAGATCGTATCGCCCATGTCCCGTTGCTGTCGATCCGATCCTATCAGATCATTCCGGACCTCCAGCATCACATTGGCGTAACCGAACGGCAGGCCGTGTTCTTTAAGTGTGTGCGTCACACCGTTTTCAGGGCCGTAGGGTTCGTTGCGCTGGACGACAAAAGCGCTGCCTTGCGCAGCTTCGAGCATTCCGTCCGCCAGTCGTGTATCGCTGTCATGGAGAATGCCGATTTCAACGGTGCGCGGGTGTCCGTGATATACCGGCGTGAAGCTGTGGACCGTCACGATAACTGGCGTAGCACCGCGCGCGGCTGTTGTCTTGATTGTGTCGGCAAGTGTCTTTCGGAAGGGGTGGTAGTAGGTGTCTGCGCGTGCCTGACGGGCCGCATCATCCAGTTCTGCGTTGCCGGGAACCACAACCAATTCGCTGCGGGCCGGCATTGCGTCCGGTGCGCTCGGCGGGCGGTTGCAATCGTAAACAAGGCGGGAAACATTGCTGGCCACCAGTTTTGCATCGAGCCGTTCTGCCATCCGCCTTGCAACAGCCAGTGCGCCCGGATCCCATGCCGCATGGCTGAGCCGGTCCGCGGATGCGAGTCCGAGATCCTGCAACTCGGGCGGAATGAAAGAGGATGCGTGCTCACACACCAGCACCACAGGCGATTCGCCCGCGGGGTTCAGAACCTCTACAACGTCTTCTGCTTTGGTGGCAGTCATTGAAACTATTTTCCCTGTTCGGGTTAAACTTCTTGCGCATCGCGGAATATGTCAACAGAATTGTGTTACAAAAAGAACAGAAGTCGCAGCGTTGTAATTTTAGTCGTCAAACGAGTCTCCATGCCAGAAAACCAGCCTACTATTTCCGACCGCATCCAACGGGAGCTGGACAGGCTTACCCGAGCCGAACGCCAGCTTGCCCATTCGATTCTGGAAAACTATCCGGCCTCGGGGCTGGGTCCGCTGGCGACACTGGCCAAGGATGCGAATGTTTCGGCGCCGACCGTGGCGCGGATGGTGCAGAAACTGGGGTTCAAGGGTTATCCCGAATTCCAGACCGAACTGCGCGAGGAACTGCGCTCCAAGGCAAAGAACCCGATTGCCAAACATGATACATGGGCGGAAGGCGCGCCGTCGGGGCATGTGCTGAACCGCTTCACCGATGCGGTGATCGACAATATCCGTCACACGCTCGGCCAGATCGACCCTGATGATTTTGACGCCGCTTGCGGTTTGATCGGAGATCCGGACCGCGCCCTATACATCGTCGGCGGGCGGATTACCCATACAATGGCGGAGTATCTGTTCCTGCATGCACAGGTGATCCGCGCAGCGGTGACACATATCCAGTCCACTTCCAATACATGGCCCCATTACCTGCTGGACGTGAAAGAGGGCGATGTCTTTGTCATTTTTGACAACCGCCGCTATGAAAACAACACGCTGAAACTGGCGGAGATGGCCCATGCCAAGGGTGCAAAGATTGTTCTGTTTACCGACCAGTGGCGCTCCCCTGTACATCATCTGGCCGATATCTGTTTCAGCAGCCGGATCGTTGTGCCCTCTGCATGGGATTCGGCGGCGACAACTCTGCTGTTGGTAGAAACGGTGATTGCTGCCATTCAGGACCAGAACTGGGCGCAGACCAAAGACCGGACGGAACGGCTGGAGGATATGTTCGACCAGACCAAACTGTTCCGCAAGTTTACCTGACCCGAAAGGCGCTATGGGGTTAAACAATTCGCGCCTTTCATCCCGCTATTCCCTTCAATGCGGATTTGCCCTATCGCAGAACCATGAGACTTGCCGCTTACCAACCCGATATCGCCCCCAATCTGGGCGCCATGATCCGCCTGTCGGCCTGTTTCGGCGTGCCGCTGGATATTATCGAACCCTGCGGTTTTCCCCTGTCGATCAAGGCGCTGAAACGCTCTGCCATGGATTATGCGGATATTGCCGATCTGACCCGCCATGACAGTTGGGACAGCTTTGCACAGGCGCCGCGGGACGGGCGGATTGTATTGATGACGACACGGGCGGAACAATCGCTTTGGGAATTTTCCTTTCAACCGGGCGATACGATCCTGATGGGGCGGGAAAGTGCGGGCGTGCCGCAGGAAGTGCATGATTTTGCACAGGCACGGGTGAAGCTGCCGATGACAGGTCAGGCGCGCAGCCTGAATGTGGCGATGAGTGCGGGAATGGCCGTCAGTGAAGCATTACGACAAATGAATAACAAAACATCTGAATAAGAGGATCATGCCATGACTTGGGTTTATCTGCTGCTCGCGATCGGGGCCGAGGTGATCGGGACGCTGTCCCTGAAAGCCTCTGACGGGTTAAGCAAACTGCCTTTTGTGGGCCTGACAGCGGTGGGATACGCGGTCTCTTTCTATTTTCTTGCAATCGTCCTGCGCAGTTTTCCGGTGGGGCTGGCCTATGCGGTCTGGTCCGGTGCCGGTGTTGCGGTGGTGACAGTAGCTGGTGCGCTTTTGTTCGGTGACAGGATCGACACGGCAGGTTTTGTCGGGATTTCCCTGATTGTCTGCGGGGTATTGGTGATCAATCTGTTTTCGTCTTCGGTTCCCCATTAACCCTTTGGTGCACGGGGGCATTCTGCCCCCGGACCCCCTGAGGATATTTGCCCCAAAAAGAGCATTGGTTGCGTTCAGGATTTGGTCGCGGCGCGGATCAGGGCGTCGAACAGGTTTTGCTGGCTTTTGTCCGTTTCCGCCGAAAGTTCGGGATGCCATTGCACGGCAAGGAAGAACGGGTGGTTCGGATCCTCCAGCGCCTCGACGATGCCATCGGGGGCATGGGCTACAGCGCGCAGTGCGGGGGCGACACGGCTGATTGCCTGATGGTGGCCGGAAAAGGTATCGACCTCGGTACAATCCATCACGTCTGCCAGTTTTGAATCCGGATCAACGGCGACAGGCTGGCGGGTCCACCCGCCATCTGCATTGCGGTGAATGTCGCCGGGATGAAGGTCGGGAATATGCTGGAGAAGATCCCCGCCAAGCGCAACGTTCAGCACTTGCATCCCCCGACAGATGAACAGGACCGGTATGTCCTTTCGCGTCTGTAGGGCTTTCAGAAGGGCCAGTTCGGTTTCATCCCGCTCCGTTGATGCTTTAAGCTGGTTCGGGTGCTCCGGATTTCCTTTGTAATATTTCGGGTCCATATCGGTGCCGCCGGTGAAGATGATCCCGTCCAGCACCCGCAGCCAGTCCCCGTGATGGGGTTCGCCGGAGGGAAGGAGCATGGCAGTTCCGCCCGCGCGACGCACGGCGTCAACATAAAGGGCAGGGGTGCTATAGTAATCGTCGTAGTAGTTTTCCACCGCTTCTACGTCGGTGCGCCCTTCGGTCAGGATGCCGATGAGCGGCCTTTTGTGTGTCATGTCGGGACGGCCTTGCAGAGAGTGATAATCCGGTCTCTCAAAGCCTGAGTAATTGGCCCTGTCAAGAGGGCGGACGGCCAAGGTAGCGTTGCAGAACCTCGGGGGGATCAGCCATCAGGGTTTTGGTGTCGACCGGCGGGTGGGCCTTGCCCTCTGCGATGAGCAGGGTCTGGTCGCTGATGCGGATCGCGTCCTCGGGCTGGTGTGTGACCATGAGCAGGGTCGCTCTGGCGGCCTCTGTGATCTCGGCAACAAGATCGAGCATCTCCAGTTTGAGCGCGGGGCCGAGGGCGGCAAAAGGCTCGTCCAGCATAAGAACCGGCTTGTCCCGCAGCAGCGCACGGGCGATGGCGACCCTTTGCTGTTGTCCGCCAGAGAGTTCCGCGGGTCGTTTGGCACCCAGCGCGTCCAGTCCGACCCGTGCCAGCGCCCGTTCCACGGTTGCATGTTCCGCCCCTGAAAGCCTGAGATCGGGGCGTAATCCGAGACCGATGTTCTGTGCTGCTGTCAGATGGGGAAACAGGTTGTGGTCCTGAAACAACAGGGTGACAGGCCGCCGGGCAGGGTGTGTGCCTGTGATGTCGTCACCCCGCCACAGGATACGGCCGCTTTGGGGTGTTTTGAAACCGGCCAGAGCAGATAGCAGGGTGGACTTCCCGCCGCCTGATGGACCGAGCAGGGCGACTTTATGCCCTTCTTCAATCTCAAGATCGGCGCTGAGGGTAAACTCCCCCTGCATCAGGCGCAGCTTATCGAATGTGATGGTCAAGGCGACCTCCGCGATCAAAGGCCCAGAACAGGGCAAGGGATGTGCCGACAAGCAGCAGGGCCGCTCCGGCGGCGGCCTCCATCTGATAGGCTGCCATAAGACGGTACATGGTTAGGGGCAGGGTTGCAAAATCCGGTGGCGCAAACAGCGCGATGACGCCGAGATCGCCCATCGAGAGCGCCGCCGACAGTCCCGCTGCAAAGCCTGCGGCCCGTTTGATCCGCGGCCAGATGGCGATGCGGAACAGGGTCAGGCCGGTCATGCCCAGCGAAGCACCCAGTCGCCCGTAGTGATCCTCTGCCCGTTGCAGCGCGGGCAAAAGAATGCGCAGGGCAAAGGGCAGCGACATGGTTGCGTTGACCGCAATTGTGATCGGCAGGGCGAGCTTGAACGGGTCGATTACCGGGTTGAGCAGAACAAACAGTCCGGTGCCGATGACAAATGGCGATGCGGCCAGCGCGAGAAAGCCGATGGCTTCCAGCAGGGCGGCTGCTTTGCTGCGGCGGGCCATATCGGTGATCAGCGCGGCCAGCGCCAGCGCCAGTGCCGTGGCCAGCAGCGCGGCGGGGATGGCAATCAGCAGGGAATTCAGCAGGGCGGGCCAGATTTGCGGCGGCAGCGAGAACAAAGGCGGTAATCCGCGCAGGACAACCGACACCAGCGGTGCAAAGAGAAACAGTGCCACCCCCAGCAGCAGAACCGTATCAAAGATGCGTGTTCCGGTTTCCGTGCCGTCCCAGCGCGCTGGCGGATGGTCCAGCCCGACAGAAAAAGCGGTGGGTCGTGCCAGCGCCAGCGTTGCGCCGGCTGTGGCTGTACAGAGCGCGAATTGCAGGATGGACAGAAGTGCTGCCTTGGACAGGTCAAAGTCGAAGCGGAGCGCCTGATAGATGGCAAGTTCGATTGTGGTTGCGCGGGGCCCGCCGCCAAGGGAAAGGGCCACGGCAAAGCTGGTCAGGCACAGCAGGAAGACCAGCAGGAAAGCCCCCGGAACAGCGGCGCGCAGCATCGGGCGCTCCAGCTGGCGGTTTACGTCCCTGCTGGTAAAGCCGAGCTCTGCCGCAAGCCGGAAATGTTCAGCGGGAATTGTCATCCAACCTTGCAGGATCAGCCGGGTTGCAAGGGGCAGGTTGAAGAATACATGGGCCAGGACGACTCCGCTGAACCCGTAAATATTGAGAGGTGCCAGCCCGAGCGCCGTCAATCCGCCGGATATCAGGCCGGAGCGTCCCCAGACAGAGACAATCCCGAGAACCGCAACAATGGCGGGCAGAATGAAGGGTGCACCGAGCAGGGCTACCATGACCTGACGGCCCCGAAACCGGCGCCTTGCCAGAGCGCGTGCGGTGGGAATAGCGAGGGCAATGCTTAACGCTGCCGAAAGAAGGGCCTGAAGTACGGTGAAACGGATTGCAGCCCAGTCGGCCAGAGTGAAGCCGCGCCCCGCTGTTGCCTGTGAAGCCACGGCCGCCACCGTTCCGACCGTCAAAAGCAGCACCACCAGAAGGGCGGCGCTGCCTGTGACAGTCTTGAAACGGGAGGGGCGGGACCAATGCCCGTTACGGGCAGGGATTATTTGCTGAGCGCGGTCAGCCATTCGGCAAGGGCGTCCTCTCTGATCGCTTCCACTTCGCTATCGCTGAAGATCAGGCTGTCTTCGGGAGTGATCAACTGTTCGAACCCTTCGGGCAGGCCGTCGTCAGGGAATTTGGCAGGATACATCCAGTTTGTTGTCGGAATGATCGACTGGAAGGCATCGGTCGTCATGAAGCTCAGGAACCGGTCTGCCAGTTCCGGTTGGTCTGTCGCTGCCAGCTTTCCGGCCACTTCGATTTGCATGTAATGGCCCTCTTCAAAAGACGCGGCCGATTTGGTGTGATCTTCTTCTGCAATGATGTGATAGGCGGGGGAGGTGGTGTAGCTCAGCACCATATCCGCCTCTCCTTCCAGAAACATGCCGTAGGCTTCGGACCAGCCTTTGGTGACGGTCAGGATGCGCGGAGCGAGCGATTCCCAGATATGGGCCGATTTGTTCGGATAAGCCGCTTTGATCCACATCAACAGTCCCAGTCCCGGGGTGGAGGAACGCGGATCCTGAATGACGATCTTCAGGTCTTCGTCCGCCTCGATCAATTCCTGAAAACTGCCCGGAACATCTTGCAGCTTGGTGTTGTCGTAAACAAAGGCGAAATAGCCCCAGTCGTAAGGGGCGAAAGTGTCATCGCTCCATTCTACGGGCACATCCAGACCGGAAGGCGCAGGGGAGAGTTTGGCGAACAGGCCGGTGGCCTTGGCCCGCGCTGTAATATTGGTGTCCAGCCCGAGAACCACGTCGGCATCGCTGCGCGCGCCTTCCAGTTGCAAACGGGACAGCAGGGCAGCGCCGTCACCGGCGTTGATCAGTTGCAAATCGCATTCACAGATTGCTTCGAAGGCTTTCTCCACTTGCGGTCCCGGTCCCCAATCCGTGACAAAACTGTCGTAGGTGTAAACGGTCAGCACAGGCTTCTCCTGCGCCTGCACGATGCCCGCCAGAGTTGCAGACAGGCCGATTGATGTGATGCAGCCGATAAATCCAGTGCGCAGGGAAAAAATCATTTCTTCAATCCTTTCAAGCTACAGACGGTTGGCAGGATCAGGAAAATTCACCGCACCTTCCCTCCGCCGGTATGATCCGGTTCAGGTTCAACGGGTCACGCGATGGCGTATCTCAGGCCGGATAAACGGCCCCCCCGAGGTTGCTTCAGGTGTAACAGCGCAGGGTCAAAAAGCAAGTGGATCGGTGGCGCGTTGCGGCTTTGTCTGTGGATAGTCGCTACAAAATCCAATTTGAGACAAAGTTCTGACCAAATGTGCGGCTAGCTTTAGCGAAAGTTAAGTAGCGTATTTGAGCATGAGGAACGCAGGCAATGGCACTGAATTACGAATTTGATGTGTTTACGATCAACTCTGATAAAGCGCCATCCGGCCCGGTTATGCAGGAGATGCTAACGGATCTGGACCGCAAAATGGAAAACAAGGTGGCGCGGTTTCGAAGTCCGCTGACGGTGAATGCGCTGCGCTCGGCCGACTCGCGCGTAAGGGGCATCTTCCGCTCGGCCGGTTTCGAGTTCGATGAAGAAGAATTGAAAGAAAAAGGCACCTTGTTTGAGGACAAGGAAGCTCATGCTGTTTTTCTGGTCCGCGTCACCGACGGGATTGAGAAAACTTACAGCAGCGCGGAACTCGACACGGATGATGTGCTTGCGCAGCCTTCTGTCGACAGGAATTACGACGAAGGTATTGCGCCGGAAGGGGCTTTTGTTGTGCTGCAATGGATGAACGACACAATCGCTGTGCATGAAGGCGACGGCGATGAGGACGGCTTTGATGCCGGTCTGGATGAAGCCACAGAGGCGCACGCCGATCCGGAAATGGATGATGAAGGTGAAGCGGTCGATGAAGGCATTCTGAAGCTACAGCAGTTCGCGATCCAGGACGAAAGCGACAACGATGAAGTTGAGGCCGCAGCAGACGAACCGGAAGAAGTTGTTTTCGATCTCGGCGTTCTGCGGACAGTGATCGAAGATGCGATTCCTGTGGAAACCGCGGAGCCAAAGGATGAAACTCCGGAGCATTTCAAACTGGAAACACCGGAAGCTGACGATACACGTTTCAAGATCATTTCATCGGCGTTTGACACGGGAGAAACTGTCGGCGCACAGAAGAAAGAGACAGGAACCGGAAATTGGACACCCGAGGTCGAAACCGAATTTGATCTGGAAGAGGTGTCTGTCGCCAAAAATCTGGAGGTCGATCCCGAGCAGATGGAGATCTCTCTGGAAATGGATGCAGAAATGACTTCCCTGGCGAATGTTGCGGCCAAAGCCGACGGGCCGATTGATGTGAAAATGCGCCGTCCGCGCAAATCCGCTAAAGAGCGGCGGGTGCGGGTGCTTGAAGTCCGTCAGGAGATGCAGGCAGAAAAAACCACCGAAACTCCGGCTTTGAAACCAACCCGCCCGCGCTCTTTCCTGCTTGGGCAGATGAACACGCCGGCTATGGGTATTCTGGCAGGACTGCTGTTCTCGGGCGCTGGTATTCTGTTGATTTCCCAAGTGCTGGCCTGATCCGGTTCTGGGGACAGATACTAAAAACCGTAACAGGCCCGCTGTCCGGCGCGGCCTGTTTTAGCATGCAGGTCGCGATTAAACCTTCGGGTCTTACACAAAGGGGTTTTCTAGGGAGCGGGGTTCAACTATCAGGTTTTCACAAGGAGAAAGCCTATGTCGATCAATTCCTTCGGACGTTTGTTCACTGTTACCACCTGGGGTGAAAGCCATGGACCCGCGCTCGGGGCGACGGTTGACGGTTGCCCTCCGGGGGTGCCGCTTACCGCTGAAATGTTGCAGCACTGGCTTGACCTGCGCAAACCGGGACAGAACAAATACACGACACAAAGGCGCGAACCGGATGCGGTGGAAATATTGTCCGGTGTGTTTGAAGGGCAGACCACAGGAACACCGATCCAGTTGATGATCCGTAACACGGACCAGCGCAGCAAGGATTACTCCGACATAATGGAAAAATTCCGTCCGGGCCATGCGGATATTACGTACTGGCAGAAATACGGTATCCGCGACTATCGCGGCGGCGGACGGTCCAGCGCACGGGAAACCGCAGCACGGGTGGCCGCAGGTGGCGTTGCGCGCGAAGCGTTGAAGATGCTGGTTCCGGAGTTGGAAATCACCGGCTGTATGGTGCAGATGGGCCCCCATAAAATCGACCGGGAGTCATGGGACTGGGACCAGATTTCGCAAAACCCCTTCTGGACACCTGACGCGCAGGCAGCCGAGGATTGGGCTGCCTATCTCGACGAATTGCGCAAGTCCGGCAATTCTGTCGGTGCAGTGATCGAGGTTGTTGCCAAAGGCGCGCCTGCCGGTCTGGGTGCACCGGTATATGGCAAGATCGATACGGATATTGCCACTGCGATGATGTCGATCAACGCTGTCAAAGGCGTTGAAATCGGTGCGGGCATGGCGGCAGCCGAACTGACTGGCGAAGACAATGCGGACGAGATTTTTATGGGGAACGACGGCAAGCCGGTCTATTCCTCGAACCATGCGGGGGGGGTGCTTGGTGGCATCTCCACAGGGCAGGATCTGGTATGCCGGTTCGCCGTGAAGCCGACCTCTTCGATTTTGAAACCGCGCCAGACCATTACCAAATCGGGGCAACCGGCAGAAATCATCACCAAAGGACGCCATGACCCTTGCGTGGGTATCCGGGCGGTTCCGGTTGGCGAAGCAATGATGGCCTGTGTGATTCTGGACCATGTTCTGCTGCATCGCGGGCAAATCGGGGAGAACCGCGGCGCGATCGGTTGATCGTGGTTCGACCGGATCGTTGAATTTTTGCAACACAATACAGCTAAAAAGGGATGCAATGGCGCTCTTGAATGGGAAATTTACCATCTGGTCCAAATTTCCCATTGCGTCACGGGAAAACCGGCTTATGTAGCCCGCAACACACGCCAGCCACAGCCTGCCCATCAGGATCCAGCCATACGCGTAGCCATCCGGCTGCCCAATCACCTTTTTATTATCACCTTTAAACTAGGAGGTTGTTGCCTGCCATGGGGTACATTTCTTTTTTCAAATACATGGCGAACCGTCATCTGGACGGCCATGATGCCCTTGTATCCCGCAACTTCGTCTTTCCCCTGCCGATCTTTGTGAAGGACAGGGTTTCGGTAATAAAAACCGAAGAAGCCTTTCGCGTGTTGCTTGCGGAATACCGGTCTACGCTTGAACTGGCAGGCATTGTGCGCACAGATGCCCGACAGGTCAGCGCGCACCGTCATCAGGCTGACGGCATCAGTATCTCTCTGGAGAAACAGTTCTACGATATCAACGACAATGCCTGTGCCTCTTGTGAAGTGACCTATTACGCGACGCCGGCAGACGACCGTTTGAAACTGCACATGGTTGAATACACCGACATCAAGGCACCGATGCCGCTGGACCAGATGTCGATTTTCCGGACAGGCTGATCAACCGGCCGGGCGTGCCCCTGCGCGCGACGACTGGACAGCGAGAATACCGGCCATAACGATGGCAACGCCTGTGATATCCGTGCTGCTCAGGCTTTCATTCAGGATCACCGCAGCAATCAGAACCCCGAAAAACGGATTGAGAAAGTGGAACGTGCTGGCCCGTGTTGCGCCGATGCGTTCGACCAGCAGGAACCAGATGATGGTGGCCACGATACCGGGCATCACGACAGTATAGGCAAAGGCCTCTGCCAGCGAGCCGGTCCACACGAAACTCTGTTCTTCCAGTAGCAGGGCCGGAACCGCCAGCGCGACACTGCCGATCATCATTTGTAGCCCGACCACCATCAGGACATTCCCCTTGGAAGAGGTCGCCCGCACCGCCAGTGTCGCGATGGCAAGGGCGGTCACGCCGATCAGGCACAACAGAATACCGAAAAGATCGACACCGCCCGAAACTCTGGCGCCCATTATAAGGGCGACTCCGGCGAATCCTGTGAACAGGCCCGCCCAGCCCAGCCAGCCGACCCGTTCGCCTTGCAAGGCAGACACAAGACCGACGATCAGCGGAACGGCAGAGGCGATGATCGAAGCAAGCGAAGCCTCGATCCGTTGCATGGCCATGAAGAACAGCCCCAGATACAGCGCGTTCTGGCAAATCCCGAAGATTGCGACGGCCCCCCAATTGCGGCGGTCCAGCCGGATGCGCTGTCCCATAAGATAGGCAATCCCCATGCAGAGCAGTCCTGCCAGCAAAAAGCGCAGCGCCGAGATGGTCAGCGGGGGCGCTTGCAGCACGATAATCCGCGCTGACGTGAAGGCGCTCGACCAGATCAGGGCGAACACAAGGCCCATAAAAATTGCTTTAACGTCCACTTGTCCCGTCCTTCACCCAGCGTTGCCAAAGGCTTGCCCGAAGGCAGCCCGAAAGGGAAGGGCAGATTTGAAATGCCGTAACGGGTGATCTATCCCCAGTCGAAGAACGCGAAATCATCCAGTGTCAATTCGGGCGCACCTTCGATCACGGCGACTTTTTCCCAGCCGGACCCGTTGTAGAACCGCAGCACCCCTGTTTTGTGCAGATAGGAAAATTCGTCGGCTTCCACAGTGTCGTAGACCGACAGGTATTCCAGCGTGAAGCGCAGGGCTTCGGCGTCGTCTTTTTCCACCACAACTTTGGTGTCGGAGAGGGACTTCACTGCCGCACGGGGATCATCGCTGTTCAGCACATAGGAGCCGGTAAAATCGAGTCCGATACTGTCCGTACCTTGCTTGAAATCGGTGATCCGCGTGAAATATTCGATGTTCTGACCGTGTGACACTGCAAAGATATCCGCCCCGCCTCCGCCGGTGGAGATTATGCTGCCAGCTCCAAGCACACCAATACCGGCGGAAAAGATCGTGTCATTCCCCGAACCGCCGAACAGGTGGTCTGTCCATCCGCGCCCCTGACCGCCAGCACCTGTGATGACGTCGTCACCCTTGCCGCCGAAGATGAAGTCGTCTTCGTTCTGATAGCTGCCCACGATAAAATCATCACCGTTATGGCCGTGAATGGTCAAATCCTGATTGCGGCTCTTGCTGCTATCAAGCCAGATAAGTGAATCGTCCAGCCGCGCGCCGTGCATTTTGGTGACAGAGCGTGCGCCGATGTTCAGCGTGAAAGCTTCAAAATCGGTGAAGCTCGCATTGGCAATTGTCATGGTGCCTGCGTTCGCCTCGCGAAAATCCAGCACCTTTTCGGACGTCAGTTGCAGTTTAACCTGAATAGTGTTCAGGAACAGCCGGTCCTGCCCTTTGCCCCCGTCCAGATGCAGGCTGCGGTCTTCCCAATGGTGCCCGTCGGGGCCGAACGTGTCGCCAAAGGTGATATTCGCCTGATCTGCGCCGCGCCCCATAAAGGCGCGATCTGCATCGCCGTCATCGGCGTTGGTTAACAGGCGGGCGTTGGTGAAGTAATCCCCTTGCGTGCCGCCGTAATAATCTGTGGAGCCATAGGTGTCATAGAAAATATCTGCGCCGCCCTGACCTTTCAGGATGTTTGCGCGACTGTAAGTTTCGTCAAAGCCCGTGCCGCTGCTGAGGAATGTATCGCCGCCGCGCCCGCCATAGATGTCTGCAGTGTCACCGGAAAACCGGTCTGCCTTGTCACCACCAGTGACTTCAAGAATGGGTCGTTTCATGTAGGAGTAGATGTAGCTGGTGATGCCAAAGTCGTTTTCGCGACCTGCTGATAACGTGATCTGCGACTGATCAGGATCAGCCGCGATCTCTTTTCCATTCAGGTAGTGGTATCCGTAATCGCCAACAGCCATAATATTCTTTCAAATAGTCAATTTGAGAGATGTCAGCTTATACCACGCTGCCGGTCGGGCAAGAAAAAAGGCCGACTGCGAACAGACGGCCCGTTTTCAAACTGTTTTCGCAATCAGGCGTTGATTACGTCTTTCAGAGCTTTTGCAATGGTCACTTTTGCCACGCGGTCAGCGTCTTTCTTCATTTGCTCGCCAGTGGCAGGGTTCCGAACCATGCGCTCCGGACGGGCACGACAAGCGAATTTGCCAAGACCTGGGATGGTTGCGGCGCCACCGGCTGCAACTTCTTTGGTGATGACGGAAGCCAGCGCCTCGAGAAATTCGTTTGCTGTTTTCTTGTCAGAATCTGTTGCTTCGGCCAGTGCGGCAACGAGCTGTGTTTTGGTCATAGGTTTTTGCGTCACGTGACTGCTCCTCATTGATCTTACGACATGCCCGGCGTCGGGCCCCGTAGTGGGTGTCCTGCGGCATTTAACAAGATATTGCGGTTCAACACAATGATAGAGACCGCCGAAAAGGCTGAAAAACGCCTATTTTTATGGGTTATTCGCAAATTGCCCCCTATTTTGGCCGGTGCCCGCCGGTCGCCGGCTTAACGGCGGGCATTTCTGGTGAGAAACCGGCGCGGCGCAATGGCTGTCAGAGGAAGGCTGTCTCGTCAAAGCTGCGTAATTTGCGCGAATGCAGGCGTTCCAGCGGCATGTCGCGAAGGGACTCCATGGCGCGGATTCCGATAAGCAAATGGCGTGTCACCTGTGTGCGATAGAATTCGGACGCCATGCCCGGTAGTTTCAATTCGCCGTGCAGGGGCTTGTCCGAAACGCACAGCAAAGTGCCGTATGGGACGCGGAAGCGGAAGCCGTTTGCCGCGATTGTGGCGCTCTCCATATCAAGGGCAATGGCGCGGGATTGGGACAGTCTTTGCACCGGGCCTGAATGTTCCCTCAACTCCCAGTTGCGGTTGTCAACGCTGGCCACAGTGCCGGTCCGCATCACCCGTTTCAGGGCGTAGCCTTCCAGTTCCGTGACATCTGCAACAGCCTGTTCCAATGCGATCTGGATTTCCGCCAGAGCCGGCACCGGCACCCAGATAGGCAGGTCGTTGTCCAGAACGCTGTCTTCTCGCACATAGGCATGGGCAAGCACATAATCCCCGAGGCTTTGGGAATTGCGCAGCCCCGCACAATGGCCGAGCATTACCCATGCGTGGGGCCGCAGCACCGCGATATGATCGGTCGCGGTTTTTGCATTGGACGGCCCGACGCCGATATTCACGAGGGTAATGCCGGACCCGTCCGCCCGTTTCAGGTGGTAAGTGGGCATCTGCGGCTGGCGGAAGGCGGAATCCACATGGGGATTTTCTGCTGTTGCGATGGAGTTTCCCGAGGCCACAAATTCGGTGTAGCCGCTGTCGGGATCCTGAATTGCCTGCATCCCGAAGGTGACGAACTCATCCATGTAAAACCCGTAGTTGGTAAACAGGATGTGGTTCTGGAAATGCTCGGGGTCGGTGGCGGTGTAATGGGCCAGACGGGCAAGCGAATAGTCGATCCGTTGCGCTGTAAATGTGGCCAGTGGCCGGATACCATCCGCATCCGGTTCCGCATCCCCGTTGGCGATGTCGTCATTGGTGGTTTTCAGATCCGGCACATCAAAGATATCCCGCAGGGGACGGGCATCGGCGCGGACCTGACCCTCGGCCAGACGCAATTCTTCGGTCAGGGCAAAGTGCAGCGGGATCGGCACATCCGAAACCGAGACTGTAACCGGAACTTCGTGGTTTTCCAGCAAAAGCTCGATCTGCTGGCGCAGGTAATTGCCGAAAAGTTTGGGTCGCGTCAGTGTGGTTGTATAGGTTCCGGGCTCCCCTACATGACCAAACGACAGGCGGCTGTCTACTTGGGTGTATGTGGATGTAGTGATGGAAAGCTGCGGGTAATAGGCGCGATAGTGGCCTTTGGGCGGGGTGCCTGCGTGATACTCCGAGAACTGCGCACACAGAAAATCCGTCGCAATCGTGTAAAGCCGTTCAATCGCAGCAACGGCCTCTGCGGCCGAGCTAAAGGTCTCGGCTTTGGGGGTTTCCGGTATAATCAGGTTGGTCAGTATCGGTGTTTTACTATGCATATTCAGCTCGTCTCGTTTCTTGTTATTCTTTGGTCAGGCGGGCATTTGCCGCTGAAGTGCCGCGTTATTCGACAAACAGGGGCGTCATTTCGAATTTGACGACATCAACCAGTCCCAGATCCGAAATCCGCAATTCCGGTATCACCACCAGCGCCAGCAGGGAATGCTGCATATAGGCATTGTTCACCGTGCAGCCGCATTCCGCCATCGCCGCGACCATCCGGTCCGCGGCTTTGGCCACGTCTTGTGCGGGGCGGTCCGACATCAGGCCGGCGATGGGCAGTTCCACCATTGCGATTTCGACGCCATCCTTAAAGACACAGATGCCGCCGCCCACTTCACCCAGACGGTTGGCTGCAAGCGCCATATTCTCGCGGTCGGTGCCAACGACAATCATATGGTGGCTGTCATGGGCCACGGTCGAGGCCATAGCCATTTTGCCGGTATAGTTGAAACCGGACACGAAACCGTTGGTAACGCCCCCAGTTGCGCGGTGCCGTTCTACCAGTGCGATCTGGCAGACATCCTGTGAGGGGTCACCGTTAACCCTGCCGTCATCAACGTCAAGCTCTGCTGTCAGTGCCTTTGTCGGAGCCTGATTTTCCACAACGCCGATGACTCTTGCCGTGACAGTATTCGCGCCCTCCGGCGCGGTGATGCTAAAATCATCCGCGCCAAGGGATTTGCCCAGATGCACCGTTTGCCGCGTGTCCGCCGGCCAGGCGTAGGCCGTTGGATCGACGGTGTTTTCGCCATTCTCTGCCACGATTTCACCGCGGGCCATGACCAGCTCTATCGGCAGGGTTTTCAGGTCCGAGGTCAGGATAATATCCGCCCGCCGCCCCGGTGTGACAGAGCCGATATCCCGTTCCAGTCCGAAATGTGTGGCCGTGTTGATGGTTGCCATTTGCAACGCAACGACGGGATCACATCCGCATTCGATGGCATGGCGTACAACGCGGTTCATGTGGCCGTCGTTTACCAGCGTGCCGGAATGGCTGTCATCCGTGCACAAGATAAAGTTGCGCGGGTCGAGCCCCTTTTCCGTCACCGCCGTAATCTGTGTTTCCACGTCATACCATGCCGAACCGAGCCGCATCATGGAACGCATGCCCTGACGGACACGGGCAATGGCGTCTGCCTCGCAGGTGCCTTCGTGATCATCTGCAGGGCCGCCCGCCACATAAGCCGCGAAATCCGGCCCGAGATCGGGGGAGGCGTAATGTCCGCCCACGGTCTTCCCTGCCCGTTGTGTAGCAGCAATTTCGCCCAGCATCTTGGGATCACCGTGGATCACACCGGGAAAATTCATCATTTCGCCCAGACCGATAATATTCGGCCAGTCCATCGCTTCGGCCACATCATCTGGCCCGAGTTCGGTGCCCGTGGTTTCGAGGCCGGGTGCAGATGGCGCGCAGGACGGCATTTGTACGAAAACGTTGATCGGCTGGGCCAGTGCCTCGTCATGCATATGCCGCACGCCATCCATGCCGAGAACGTTGGCAACTTCGTGCGGATCCACAAACATGGTGGTGGTGCCGTGGGGAATCACCGCCTCGGTAAAGCGGGAAACTGTCAGCATCCCGCTTTCGATATGCATATGCCCGTCGCACAGGCCCGGCATGATATAGCGGCCCTTGGCTTCTATAATTCTGGTGCTTTCCCCGATGCAATGGCTGGCATCCGGCCCGCAAAAGGCAATGCGGCCTTCGCGGATTGCAATGTCGTGATCGGGCAATAGTTCGCGGGTGTGGACGTTCACCCAGATACCGCCCTTGATAACCGTGTCCGCCGGTTCACGTCCGGCAGCGGTAGCAATGAGTTGGGGGGCGACGTCGGGCCATGCAGGGAAGTGTGTTTTCATGTCCTAGTGTTTCACCGCTCGCGCTTTGGTTCAAGAGAAAATTGACCAGATGGTCATGTATCCTGTCCTGCAACGGCCGTGGCGTGCAATTTGCCTGACAAGGGGCGATGCGCCGGAGGTTTATCTAAAAATGATAACAATTTTCTAAACGCGGTTTCGCTCTGAAAGGTTTTGGTAGGATTTTTCTGGAATGTTCAATCCGGCGAACTGCGCTGTCGTGTCCCAAACCGCTTTTGAGATTGGAAACCATATGGAAGTTGAAGCCCGTAATTTCGATGGAATAACCGTGGTGCGGTTGGGCGGCCCGCGGCTGGACGCGGCGCAATCCGTGCGTTTTAAAGAAGCCTTAAGGGATATTTCCGACAACGGCGCGGATCATATCCTGCTTGATATGTCGAATATCACCTTCATGGACAGCTCCGGCCTGGGGGCCATCGTAACTGTCCTGAAACAGATGGGGCAGGCAAAAACGCTGGAACTGGCCGGTTTGACCCCGATCGTTGCCAAGGTATTCGCCCTGACGCGGATGGATAAGGTGTTTCGCTTGCATGACAGTGTCGACGCCGCGCTTTCTTCCTGTCGGAAAGTGGCGGGATGACCGGTTCGCTAAAGGCCGGTCGACGGGTCGCCAAAGTGCATGAGTTGCATCTGCAAGTCGCCATCCGAAGCGTCCAGTCAGAGGTGTCCCCCGTTCTGGGCCGCATCACTGATTGGCTGGGGACGCATAAAATCAACCGCAATTTTGTGGAGGAGGTAGAGCTTGTCACAGCAGAGGCGCTGAACAATGTTGTCGAACACGCCTATCTTTACGCAGAAGATGGTGAAATCCGCATTCTTATGTCCCTGCGTCCGGGAAAACTTCAGGTGCAGATCACGGACGGGGGGCGCAAATTTGACGGCCCTCCGCCGGAAAAGAAGATGGATGTCGAAAAATTCGCGTTCGAAGAACTCCCCGAAGGCGGTTTCGGCTGGAACCTGATCCGGTCTCTGACAGATGAAGTGGCCTTCGAACGGGCCGGAGAGAAGAACCGCCTTACCCTCACCCGTAAACTGCCCGAAACGGCCGGTGCGGGGTGACTGCGATCCTCGCCGCGGGCTGGTGCGACTTCCGTTGCCGGCTTTCGGGGCGAATATCAGACATGCGCCGCAAACTGAAAAATACCGGTCAGTAAATGTCAGTGTGATTTGCGAAAAATGGCGGGCTCTGGCATGATTTAATCAGATTTTATGTATTTGGAGCGGTGCAATGGCATTTCAAAAGGCTAAAGGGCTTTGGGTTTGGGCTATTCTGTCGGGGATTGTCACCCCCCTAGCAGCGCCAGCGCAAACTGTGGGGCATGCGATTCCCGAACGTCGGATCGAGCTGTCGGAAAAGACCGATTTTTACGGCTCCGACCTGCGCAACATTTTCGATGTGACATTTCAGGACTGTGTCGCTGCCTGTCTTGCCGATCCCAATTGTAAGGCCTTTACCTATAACCGGACCTCATCCGCCTGCTTCCCCAAATCTGCCATAGGGGAGGCAAGCGTGTTTGAAGGCGCAACTTCGGCCGAGGTGCACGAGGTTGCAAGCGGTGATCTGCAATTTGCCGACACTCAGGCGCAGAAACTCGAATTCTTAACGGAAACCTATCTCAAAAATGCGAGCAAGATCGCAGGGCGCAACGGAACGTGGTACCCGACGAATGGCTGGTCTTACGATGCGCTTCTTGCAGAGGCCCGCAAGGTCGAAGCAGAGGGCCGTTTGGTCCGCGCCCTAGAACTTTCTCTTGCTGCTGCGAATGACGCAGACCGCGCAGAAGCATGGATAGAAGCTGCGCGCCTTGCCAATCAGGCCAAGGCGAACACAGGTAACCAGCGCAGATTGATTGGTGACATCCGGACCGCAGGCGCGATCAACGGTTTCCTGCGTGCGCGGGAAGCGCCCCAACAGGTCAACGCGCTGCAAGAACTGGCCCGCGGTTTGGAAGCGGACGGACAAGGCCGCCAGATGATTCCGGTTTTGCGTTTCGCCCAGTCCATCTCGCCGCGACAGGAAACACAAGAGGCGCTTGACCGTGCGATCAACCTGTATGGCTTTCGCATTCTGGATCACACGGTCGATCACAACGCTGCCGCACCACGTGTCTGTGCAGAATTTTCTGAAGAACTGGTGACAGGCACTGTCGAATATTCCGATTTTGTCCGCACCGATGCGCAAGGATTGGTGGCCGAAGCTGACGGACATCAATTGTGTATCGAAGGTGTCAGCCATGGCCAGACCCACCGTATTGCCTTCCGGCAGGGATTGCCTGCGTCAAACGGTGAGGTTCTGCAAAAAACCGTAGAGCTGAACATCTATGTGCAGGACCGCGATCCCGTTGCGCGGTTCGCAGGGCGCAGTTATCTGATGCCCAAACGGGACGGGGGCAGCGTGCCGCTTACAACGGTGAACCTTGAGAAGGTTGACGTCAAAATATACCGCGTTGGCGACCGGAACCTGCTGCGCAGCCTGCAGGAAGGCCTGTTTTCCAAGCCGGTTTCCCGTTGGGATCTGGATTTTGTTGCCAACGAACTGGGGCAGGAAGTCTGGAGCGGGACTGCGGATATCACGCCGGAACTGAACCGCGAAGTGGTGACGGCTCTTCCCATCGGGGACGCGCTCGGCGAATTCGAGCCGGGCGTCTACACGATGACGGCGCGGGTGCCGGGGGCCTCGCGCGAGGAAGAGGATACCATTGCAGCGCAGTGGTTTATCGTCTCGGATATCGGCATTTCCTCGTTGAAGGGAAATGACGGGTTGCATGTGTTTGCCCGATCGCTGAACAGCGCCGAACCGATTGGCGGTGCTGCGGTCCGGCTGGTCAGCAAGGCCAATGTGGTTCTGGCCGAAGCGACAACGGATGATGCGGGTCACGCCCGTTTTGACAGCGGTCTTGCGCTGGGCACGGGCGGAAACGCCCCCGCGCTGGTGACCGTAGAAACACCGGACGGAGATTATGCCTTTCTGGATCAGGCAGCAGCAGAATACGATTTGTCCGATCGCGGGGTTGAGGGCCGGCCGGCGCCCCCCCCGATTGATGTATTTCTGGCCACAGACCGTGGGGCCTACCGTCCCGGCGCTGTGATCCATACCACGCTTCTGGCGCGCAATCACAAAGTGGAGGCGCTGGACGGCGTGCCGGTCACACTGGATCTGATCCGCCCTGACGGGGTGCGCCACAGCCGCAAACTTGCCCGTGCTGCGGGCGCGGGCGGGGCTGTTACATCTTTCGATCTGCCCGCGAATGCCGCGCGGGGCAGTTGGAAATTACAGGCTTATACCGACCGGGAAGCGCCTGCCCTGCTGGAACGGCGTATTCTTGTTGAAGACTTTATCCCCGAGAAAATTGATTTCGATCTGGCGCTGGGCGCCGGTCCGTACCTTGTGACAGACCGCCCCGAACTAAGCATTGATGCGCGCTACCTGTTTGGTGCTGTCGGGGCGGGGCTGGATATCGAAGGGGAGGTCAAACTCTCTGCCGCGCGTAGTTTGGACGGGTTTTCGGGTTTTGTGTTCGGACCTGTGGATGACGTGTTCAGCACACGATACGAAACCATCAGCGGTGCGGGGCAAACGGACGCGACGGGCAAACGGACCCTGACGCTTAACCTGCCTGCTGTGGATGATGTGGCGAAACCTCTGGAAATGACCGCCCATATCCGGTTGCGGGACGGCTCCGGCCGCCCTGTAGAGCGGAGAGTGTCGGCGCCTGTGCTGCCAGGACGGGCAATGCTCGGGATCAAACCCCTGTTTGACGGGACACTTGGCGAAGGGGCGGAGGCCGGCTTTCAGCTTGTGGCTGTCGGGGCAGATGGCACTGCGACCGAAATGAAGGCTGTCAGTTGGGAGTTGAACCGGCTTCACACCCGTTACCAGTGGTATCAGCAATACGGCAGCTGGAATTACGAACCGATCACCCGACGGGAACGAATCGCGGCGGGGACCGTTGATATTCCGTCAGATGGTGGCGCACAGATTGCTGCCGGTGTGGCGTGGGGGGCTTACGAGTTGAAAGTCACCCATAAAGCCGCCCCTTATGCGGCGAGTTCCCTGCGGTTCAATGCAGGATGGTTTGCCAGTGGCAACAGCGATGATACGCCGGACCTTCTGGATGTGGCGATGGACCGTTCGAAATACGCGGTCGGGGACAAGGCCACATTGCGCATGAACGCCCGCTTTGACGGTGTCGCGCAGGTCTCTGTGCTGTCGGACCGTCTGATTGAAACCCGTGCGGTTGCGGTGTCAAAAGGGGGGAATGAAATCGCATTTGATGTGACAGAAGACTGGGGCGCGGGGGCTTATGTCACTGCATCGGTGCTGCGCCCGATGGAACAGGGCCACACCCCGTCCAGAGCACTCGGTCTGGCCTATGCACCAGTTGATCCGGCACAAAGGCTGTTGAAGGCGCAATTCGTCAATACGCCAGAGGCGGACCCGCGCGGACCGTTGGATGTGGCCCTGCAACTGAACGGTTTGCCAGCCGGAGAAACCGGATATGTCACCATAGCGGCTGTCGACCTTGGCGTTCTGAACCTGACCGGATTTGAAACTCCGGCACCGGACGATCATTACTTTGGCCAGCGCAAGCTGGGGGTGGAACTGCGGGATGTCTATGGCCGGCTGATTTCAGGAACCGGAGCCGTCGGGCGTTTGCGCTCCGGCGGGGACAATCAGGCGCAGGCGGGGCTTCAGGGCCCACCCCCGGCAGAGGCTGTGCTGGCGCAGTTTTCCGGTGCTTTGACTGCGGATGCGGATGGCATGGTGCGGCACCGCTTCGATTTACCCGATTTTAACGGAACCGTGCGATTGATGGCTGTAGCTTGGTCGCAAACGGCCGTCGGCCATGCCGAACAGGATGTTCTGGTGCGGGATCCGGTGGTCATGGCCCTTCATGCGCCCCGCTTTCTGACGCCGGGTGATCTTAGCCGCGCGCGGCTGGAACTGACCCATACGTCCGGTCCGTCCGGTCGATTCGAATTGGTTTTGAACAGCGGTGCTGCACTGGCGCTTGGCGGACCGCTGAAGCAGGATGTTACGCTTGAGGAAGGACAGAAAACCAGCCTGAATATTCCGCTTTCTGCGCAAGAGACGGGAACAGACGGGATAGAGGTTACACTGAAAACGCCGGACGGCAGGACGTTGCGCAAGGCGATCACGATGGGGGTGCAATGGAATGATCCCCCCATTGCCCGCCAGACCCGTATCAACTTGCAATCTTCCCGTGCGTTGACGCTGGACAGTAATACACTTGCCGGATTGCACGCCGACACGGTTCACGCGACACTTGCAGTAGGGCCGTTGGCGCGGTTCGACGCGCCCGGATTGTTGACGGCACTGGACCGCTACCCCTACGGCTGCACCGAACAGATCACCTCCAAAGCCATGCCGCTGCTTTACTTCGACCAATTGTCAGAAGCGCTCGGACTTGGCGGCAAGGAACAGGTAACCGAACGGATCAATCAGGCCATCGCGCGTGTGCTGAGCAATCAGGGAAGCAACGGGGCCTTCGGGATGTGGCGTCCGGCGTCAGGGGATCTCTGGCTCGACAGTTATGTTACCGATTTCCTGAGCCGCGCACGCTTGCAGGGCCATCCGGTCCCTGATCTGGCCTTTGAACAGGCGCTCGACAACCTGCGCAACCGCGTCAATTACGCTGCGGATTTTGAACAGGGTGGCGAGGATGTCGCCTATGCGCTGATGGTTCTGGCCCGCGAAGGATATGCTGCCATCGGTGACTTGCGCTATTATGCGGACACCCGTGCAGGCGCGTTCGCAACCCCGCTGGCACAGGCCCAACTGGGGGCAGCGCTTGGCTCTTACGGCGATCAGAGCCGTGCAGATGCCATGTTCCGCCGCGCCGGAGCGCGTCTGGCGCAACAGGAAACCGGTGACGGCTATCGCGTGGATTACGGATCGGTACTGCGGGATTCCGCTGCGGTCCTGACCCTTGCAATTGATGCAAATTCCGACGCGCTGGACCGGACGGCTCTGGCGGAAAGGATCAGCCGCGCGCCCGTGGCCCGCCAGTCCACACAGGAAAATATGTGGTCTTTGATGGCGGTGCGTGCACTGGTACAGGATGGCAGCGTCGACGGGCTGCTGCTGAACGATGCACCGATGTCCGCGCCCCTTGTTCGCAGCCTGTCGGGCGATGATTTACAGGCGGGGGTCCGGCTGGAAAACGGGGGGGCACAGGATACACCTGCGGTTGTAACCGTGTTTGGTGTGCCTTCCGAACCGGAACCGGCTGGGGGCAACGGTTATAAAATCGAGCGGATGTATTTCACGGCAGAAGGGGAGCCGGTCTCACTGGATCAGGTTCGCCAGAACGACCGTTTCGTCGCCGTGTTACGGATCACACCCCTTCGGGATCAGGAGGCGCGATTGATTGTCGATGATCCCCTGCCGGCGGGGCTGGAGATTGACAACCCGAACCTGATTTCGGGCGGCGATATCAAGGCGCTGGACTGGCTGGACCTGAATGCGGATACGCGTTTTGCAGAGTTTCGGACGGACCGTTTCATTGGCGCTGTGGATTGGTCCGGGCGCCGGCCGTTCCAGCTTGCCTATATGGTGCGGGCTGTCTCGCCGGGCAGCTTTCATCACCCCGCCGCACTGGTAGAGGATATGTATCGTCCCGATTTCCGCGCCCGCACAGCGACAGGACGTGTGACTGTGGCGGGCCGGTAGATGCGCCTGCGCCGCCTGATTGTCTGCTTTGCTGTGCTGGCGATATGCGCGCTTGGCGCCCAAAAGGGGCTGGCAGTTTGGGTGGCGAAAACAGAAATGCCCTCTCTGACGCCGGAAGTTTCCGTCGTGGTGGAGGACCGGCAGGGCCGTTTGCTCCGCGCCTTTACCGTTGATGACGGAAGGTGGCGGATGCCGGTAGAGCTTGGGGAAGTATCGCCTAACTATCTAAACCAGCTGGTCGCCTTTGAAGACAAACGGTTCTACCGGCATAGCGGCGTGGATGCACGGGCAGCCCTGCGCGCAATCGGGCAGGCCGTCACCAGCGGAAGAATCGTTTCCGGCGGATCGACGATTACCATGCAGGTGGCCCGGCTTCTGGAAGACAGCGGAACCGGATCATGGCCCGGCAAACTGCGCCAGATACGTTTGGCCTGGGCGCTTGAAGAAAAGCTTGGCAAAGATGAAATCCTGCAACTCTACCTGCATCTCGCGCCGTTCGGTGGCAATCTGGAAGGTGTGCGGGCCGCATCGCTCGGCTATTTCCGCAAGGAACCAATCCGCCTCACCGAAGCAGAGGCGGCCCTTCTGGTTGCCTTGCCCCAAGCCCCAGAACGGCGCAGGCCGGACCGCTACCACTCCAGCGCGGTTGCTGCCCGCGACAGGGTGCTTGCGCGGGGGCATTCGGCCGGCGTGCTGGATGCGGATACAGTGTCTGCCGCCCTGCTGGAGCCGGTCCCGAAGCAAAGGTACCGGTTCGACACGCTTGCCCCCCATCTGGCAGAACGGATGGTTGCGCAGGCACCTGATCGCAGGCGGCACCGGCTGACGATGGAGCGTGAAATTCAGATCAAAGCGGAAGCGTTGTTGCGCGCACGGGTACAGGGGCGACACAGTTCAATGTCCGGTGCGATTATGGTCCTCAATCATCAAAGCGGCGAGGTGGTCGCTTCGGTCGGTTCCCCCGATTATCTGGATGCTCGACGACAGGGTTTTGTCGATATGACGCTTGCAGTCCGCTCCCCCGGGTCCACCTTAAAACCGCTGATCTACGGACTGGCCTTCGAGCAGGGGCTGGCCCACCCCGAAACCGTCATCGCGGACAGGCCGGTGCGGTTTGGCAGCTATGCACCGCAGAATTTCGACAAACAGTTTCACGGGGAACTGCGGGTCCGCAAAGCACTGCAGATGTCCCTGAACATCCCTGCGGTCAGCCTGCTGGATGCGGTGGGTCCCGGGGTGCTGATGGCGCGTATGCGCCGTGCGGGGGCGAAACCGGTTCTACCGAACGGACGCCCTGCCGGGCTCGCGGTCGGACTTGGCGGGGTTGGATTGCGTTTGCAGGATCTGGTTGCCATTTTCGGTTCAATCGCTCGGGGCGGAGCAGCTGTGGAGTTGACGTGGCGTGCTGGGGAGGGGCCTGCCGTTTCGGCGCGCCCACCTGTCCTGAGCGATGTGGCTGCGTGGTATGTAGGCGATATATTGCGTGGGGTGCCCGCGCCGGTGTCTGCGCGGCAGGGTGAAATTGCATATAAGACGGGGACGTCCTACGGGCATCGTGACGTTTGGGCGATCGGTTTTGACGGGCGCCATACCGTGGGAGTCTGGCTTGGACGGGCTGACGGGGCGGCCATGCCGGGCGAATTGGGCGCCGGACTGGCAGCACCTCTCCTGTTTGACGTTTTTTCGGCTGTGAAGCCTGCGGCTGATCCGTTGCCGCCTCCGCCTGCTGCCGCACTGACAGTGACAACGGAAGCCTTGCCGCAGACCCTGAAAAATTTTCGTCCGCGCGGGCAGATCGGAAGGGATGCAGGGCCGAGAATTACCTTCCCGCCAGACGGGGCCCGACTGGCCCTTGGCGCGGACCCCGAGCTTGTCGCCAAGGTGGACAGGGGCGTGCCGCCGTTTACGTGGCTTGCAAACGGTGTGCCTGTGGTTGTCGGGCATTTCGAGCGGCAGGTGGTTCTGGATGCACCCGGCGCGGGGTTTCTGTCGCTATCGGTTGTGGATGCGACAGGTGTTTCCCAAGGGGTGCGGGTTACGCTGGACTGACCAAAGCTACCCGATCCGGCAGCCTGACGCCCCGTCTACCCGCAAGCTGATTCCCGAAATAAACCCCGCCTCGTCAGAGGCCAGAAACAGCGCGGCATTGGCTACGTCCTGCGCTGTTCCCTGACGTTTCATCGGCACGCGGGCGGCCCGTTCTGCCGCCACATCGGCGCGGCTGCGATCCCAGGCTTTGGCGCGGGCGTCCACGGCCATGACCGTGTCGATCATGCCGGGCTGGATGGCAACGGCACGGATGCCATATTCCGCATTCTGGATCGCCTGTTGTTCTGTAAGCGCAAGAATTGCCGCTTTGGACGCTTTATAACCGACCCACGGGTAGGTTTCCGTTGCTGCTATTGATGAAATATTAATGATTACGCCGCTATTCTGATTGCGCATCACCGGCAGGGCGTGTTTGGCGGCCAGCACCATGGCCCGCAAGTTCAACCGCATGATGTGGTCAAAAGCGTCGGCGTCAATTTCAGTAATCGGGGCATCGCCTGCCTCTATCGACAGGCCGACGTTGTTGTGCAAAATGTCGAGCCTGCCCCAAAGCGCGACGGTCTGTGAAATCGTGTCTTTTATCTGGGCTTCTTCCAGCACATCGCAGGCAATCGCCTGTGCGGTGCCTCCTGCGGCGGTGATTTCGTCGGCCACGGCGCGGGCTGCTTTGATGGAACGATCTGCGACCATCACTTTCGCGCCCTCCCGCGCAAAGGTAAGCGCGGTGGCGCGTCCGTTGCCCATCGGCGCAGCAGGACTGTCGGAAGGGGCTTGTCCGCCGCCGAAGATAAGGGCGATTTTGTTGTTCAGGCGCATTATTCACTCCCTGTGTTTGCAAAGCGGTTCGGGTGAAACGGATCGAGCAGGGCATGGCGCTGACCTGTCGTGATTTCATCTGTGGCCAGCGCCCCGACAGCAGGTGCCAGCGTGGCACCGGAATGCATGACGGTCAGGTAAAGCCCTTGCAGCGGGCTGCCTATTACGGGAAAGCCGTCTTGTGGCGTGGGTCGCAGACCCAAAGTATGGTGAGAATATTCCAGCGGTGCCGGGGGGCAGAGTGCCTTTTGCAAACGTTCAAACAGGATTTGTGCGCCTGTTTCCGGATCATCGTTGACCGCACCACCGCCAAAATCGCCGCCTGCGGTGATCGTTCCGTCCGGCCATTGCGCCATATGAAGGTCTTCCGTCAGGATCGTCCGGTTGATCAGTGGAGGCGCGGGCTTTGTATGGATCAGCAGACCGGGCGGGGCCGTCATCGGGATTTTTACACCAACGGTTTGGGCAAGCTGTCCTGTATGACGGCCAGCGGCCAGAACGGTAACATCGGCTTTCAGTTCTGCGTGTTCGGTCCTTACGCCTGTGACCCTGTCCTGTTGCCGCAGAACGGACAGGACACGGGATCTGACATACTCAGCGCCAGCCTTCACTGCGCGTTCCCGAAGGAAGACAGCCGCCTCATGGGGGGCAACGTGGCCTTCCACAGGGCAAATCAATCCCCGTTCGGGGCGGACGGAAAGACGGGGTTCCAGCTCTGCCATCTGTTTAGCGCTGACCCACGTCATCGGATAGCCCCAAGGCGTGTGCTCGTCGTATACGGTTTGCAGCGGTGTGCCGTAAAAGCTGGTGTAAAGAGTTCCGTTCCGCCGGTAGGGCAGGTCGGGGTAAGTGGCCTTCAGCGCATCCCAGCGCTCCATCGAAAACCGCCGCAAATCGTAGTAAAACCGCGGATTTTCGTAAGTTGCGTTGGTCCAGCCGAGCGACATGGCGCTGGCTGCGCCGCCGGTATCGGAAGGGTCAACAAGTGTGACCTTGCACCCTGCCTCTGCCAGATGCCAGGCCATGGCGCTGCCGATAATGCCCGCGCCGGTTACCAGTGTCGATTGTGCCATATTCCACCCTGTTCTCTAACGGATGGGTGGCATGTTTCGGGGGGGAGGTGCAAAATTATTTGTGGTTTCGGCCCCCGAAACGCTGCGGGCTAGCAGGCCTCGCCGGTCAGGGTTTCGCAAAACGCCCGCATAAAGCCCACCCGTTCAGCCGCCATTGCGCGGGCGGTCGGGGTGCACAGGGTTTCAGCGATGCCGAACAGTTTGGTCTGGAAATGGTCAAGCGCATAGGTGCCTTCGTCCAGTTCGCGGTCTGTGGCCATCGGATCGGTCGGATGAAACAGCGTGCGCCCCAACTGGCCGGACACGGCAAAACACCGCGCGATCCCGATGGCGCCCAATGCGTCAAGCCTGTCCGCATCCTGAAGCACCTGTGCTTCGAGCGTTTCGGGGCGGATGTTGGCGGAGTAGCTGTGTGCGTGAATTGTGTGATGCAGGTTGTCGAGCAATGCAGCGGGATAGCGGGTGGTTTTCAGATATTCCGCCGCATAATTCGCAGAAAGATAGGATGCCTCGGCCCGCTTGGGGGAGGATTTCGGCGGGTTGATGATGTCGTGGAAAATGGCGGCAGGATGCAAAACCCGCAGATCGGCGCCTTCGGCCTGTGCGATGGTCTGGCAATTGTGCCAGACCCGTTTCACATGGGCCAGATCATGGGCGGAGTCCCTCTGGCTGGCCCAGACACGGCGCAGTTCGGCCATGTAAAGAGTGTGCGTGGCAGTCGCCACAATCAAACGATCCCGGCGACAATCGCGCGCAGGGTTTCCACACCTTCACCCTTTGCAGAGCTGGTTTTCACCAGTTCCGGATAGGCCGCAGGATACTTGCGGATCGCCTCAATCGTGCGGTCGATCACCTTGTCCAGTTCTTCGGCGCGCAGCTTGTCGCATTTGGTCATGACAACCTGAAAGGTAACAGCGGATTTGGACAGCAGATCCATGATTTCGAGATCAACCTTCTTGGGTCCGTGGCGCGAATCGATCAGCAGGAACACGCGGCGCAGGGACGGGCGTCCCGACAGATAGGATTTCAGCAGCCGTTGCCATTTTTCCACCACCGCCACAGGGGCGTTGGCAAAGCCATAGCCCGGCACGTCAACAAGATAGTGTTCCGGCCCCATGGTGAAAAAGTTGATTTCCTGCGTGCGCCCCGGCGTGTTCGATGTGCGGGCCAGCGCCTTGCGTCCGGTCAGTGCATTGATAAGCGAGGATTTTCCCACGTTTGAGCGGCCTGCAAAGCAAACCTCGATCCGGTCGGGATCGGGCAGTCCGGACATGGCGACAACGCCTTTCAGGAAATCGGTATTGCCCGCAAAAAGCAGACGGCCCTTTTCCAGAGCCTCCGCATCGGGTCTTTCGGCCAGTGTGAATTGCATATCCATCAGAGCAGTTCCAGCTTGTCGCCGAGTTTTACGTCGCCGGTTTCGATTACTTCGCCGTAAACGCCAAAGTCCTTGTGACCCCATCCTTCGGACAGGAGCGCGAGCGTGTCCAGATCCCTTTCGCCGGTTGCCGGATTGGCAGAGGTCGCAGGGCAGCGCGTGATGCGTTCGCGGATGGCAAGGCGGGTGGTGCCGATCTGCACCTCGCGCCCGATCCAGTCAAACTCGGCCCAAGGTTCCAGCCCGTCGATCCAGATATTCCCGCGCCAGCGCAGCGGGGAAACGTCCTGTCCCGCCTTGTCAGCAATCGCCCGCAAGGAAGCCCGCGAATTGATCGAAACAGACGGGAAGGCGGTGTCGGTCATGCCCCTATCCGGCGCCCGCACGATCCTGTCAGAGGCCGCACGGTCCGCCGGCATGATCGGTTTGGTCCATTCCACCAGTCGGGCGGCCTGTTCGGGAATGTCGGGATTTATCGACAAATCGGGCCGGTCCGGATGGCTGAAGGTCAGGGTATTTGTGGCTTCGTCGGTTTTTACCTTGATAGCCATAAGCGCGGGGGCCTTGGCCCCGCGGGAGAAGTTGACACAATGGGCCCACGTTGGGGCCGCATCGTTGAATTTGCTCATCTCGTGGGCCACGGCCCAGACACGATCCATTGGCATGGTTTTACCAGCCTGCAGGGTCACCGCAGACAGAGCCTCACTGCCGTGCGCTTTCACGGGGTGGCGGTAAAGCTCTGTGACCGTGATCATTTTTCCTGCGCTTTCTTGCGTTTGAAACCGCCAATGATGTTACCGAAGATATCCGGCTTCACCCCTTGCAGACGCATGATGGAATATTGCTGGATGAAGGTGATCGTGTTGTTGGCCACCCAGTAAACCACCAGACCGCTGGCAAACTGGCCGAGCATGAACATGAACACCCAAGGCATCCACGCAAAGATCTGCGCCTGTGTCTTGTCGGTGGGGGCCGGATTCAGCTTTTGTTGCAGCCACATGGTCACGCCCATCAGGATCGGGAAGACACCGATGGAGAAGATCGCAAAGAAGGATGCGGGATCGGGCGCGGACCAAGGCAGCAGGCCGAACAGGTTCAGGATAGAGGTCGGATCCGGTGCGGAGAGGTCTTCGATCCAGCCGATGAACGGCGCGTGGCGCAGTTCGATCGTCACGAAGATCACCTTGTAGAGCGAGAAGAAGATCGGAATCTGCAAAAGGATCGGCAGACAGCCCGCGGCGGGGTTTACCTTCTTCTCCTTGTAGAGCTTCATCATCTCCTGCTGCATCTTCTGGCGGTCGTCTCCGGCCCGTTCCTTGATCTTTTCCATCTCCGGCTGAAGCTCTTTCATCCGCGCCATGGAAGCATAGGATTTATAGGCCAGCGGGAAGAGGATCGCCTTGATTACAAGGGTCAGACCGATGATGGCCCAGCCCATATTGCCGATCTGGGCGTTCAGCCAGTGTAGAACCTGGAAAATCGGTTTGGTCAGGAAGAAGAACATGCCCCAGTCGATGGAATCCACGAACTGCTGAACGCCTTGTTCGTCCTGATACTTCTTGATCGTTGCCCATTCCTTTGCACCCGCAAACATCGAAGATGTGGTTTCCGCAGTTGCGCCGGCGGCAATGGTCATGGTGGGCTGGCGCATATCGGTCTGATAGACGTCATTGGACGGCGTGTATTTCGCAACCGATGTGAAGGGCGAACCCGGTGCAGGCACCAGCGTTGTCATCCAGTATTTATCGGTGAAACCGATCCAGCCGTCGTTCGCCACTTTGATCTTGTCAACATTACCGCCCTCAGAGCCGTCGGCATCCAGATCGGGCATGTCGTCATAGTCGATTTCCTGAATCTCGCCGTCGGAAGCACGCACAACGCCTTCGTGCAGGATGTAAAACCCGATGGTT
Organism: Paracoccaceae bacterium; assembly: GCA_018223125.1. Classification (GTDB taxonomy): domain Bacteria; phylum Pseudomonadota; class Alphaproteobacteria; order Rhodobacterales; family Rhodobacteraceae; genus Amylibacter. Next base: position 38,932 of record JAAEZA010000010.1, read on the forward strand.
TCCGGTTCGCCTTCGCGGGCAACAATACCGTAGGGCTGTACCCGAACATCTGCATCGGTGGTGTTTTCAACGCCCTGTTTGATCGAGAACATATAATCTTCGTCAATCGAAATGGTGCGGCGGAAGATCAGGCCCTTGCCGTTGTCCCATTTCAGGGTGACAGGGGAATCCGTGGTCAGAACATCGCCGGATTCGACCTCCCAAGGGGTGTTGGCCCCCGGAACATCGGCAAAATCCAAACCGCCCGCAGGGGCCCAGCCGTAAAGCGCATAATAGGCGTTCGGGCCGCCAGCAGGGGACAGCAGGGTCACTTTTTCGGACGGGTCGTTCAGTTCAACGTTGTAATCCAGCAAGCGCAGGTCATCAAAACGACCGCCGGTCAGGGACAAAGACCCTTCGACACGGCTGGTTTTGATCTGGACACGGGCGGTCTTGCCCAGCGCCGCAGTGCGGCTGTCTGCGGGCTGTCCGTCCACTGTCGGCACGCCTGTTGCGACCTCCGCATTCGGTGCGGTCGCAATGCCCTGTGCCGTGGTCTCTGTGCTTGTCGGCTCTACCGGAACCGGCTCTTGCGGTGGGAACAGGGCGAACCACCCGAGGATCACGAGCATGCTCAGACCGGTTGCAAGGAGAAGATTCTTGTTTTGATCGTCCATGATCTGCCTTGAAAACGTTTGGAAATGTTTGAGGCGGTTCAATAGATTTGACAGGCAAAGGTCAAGGGATAAGGGCTGTATTGCTGCGTTTGGGCGCAGACTGTCTGACCGGCACGGCATCAGCCGCAGCCGAATGTGCTGACGAAAGAGCAGCTTAGGGCAGGGAAATGGTGGGGTCTTTCAGGAAACGGGTCGGAACCAAAGCCGCGCGTTAAAGCAGGGCAAAAGCCGGGTTAAAAGGCGAAGCGCAGGGATTCGCCCCGTGACAAAGATTACCTGCTGGCCAGAATTTCACGGGTTTCTTGTGTTTTCTGCCGGCCTGCTTCTGCGAATATGTGTTCAAGCGCGCTACTGTCCATCGTCTTTGCCATATGACTTTTGCTGACGAAGGAAATGGTCCGTTCCGGTTCGGGGGTGGCAATGCGCAACACGGCCAGCGGCCCCTTGGCCCGCGTGTCTTCAAAGGCGATTTCGGGGATCAGCGTTGCGCCATAGCCCG
>JAAEZA010000010.1:40096-71259 GCA_018223125.1 Paracoccaceae bacterium
CAGCGGCCAGTCCGGCGAGTGTCTGGAGGCTGCTGGCGCCGATCTGGTTCAGGGTTTCCTGTGTGGCATACTGGCAAAAGCTTTTGGCCTGATCCCGCAGGCAGTGGCCTTCCGAAAGCAGCAACAATTTTAACGGGGCAATGTCGGACAGGGCGATCTGTCCGTCTTTCAGCCCCAGTTCGGCGGCCTGTCCGGCTTTGATTGCCAGAAGGAAGCGGTCTGCAAACAATTCGCTTTGATGCAACTGGGGGGATTGTACTTCGGTTGCGATGATGCAGGCGTCCAGCTTGCCCTGATCCAGTTCTTCAAGCACCTCATCCGTTGTGCCTTCGCGGATCTGCAGATTGAGCGCGGGCAGGCGGGCGTGGATCAGCGGAATCGCTGCGGGCAGCAGGTAGGGGGCAACGGTGGGAATAATGCCGAGCGTGAACGGCCCCTCCACTCCGCGTTGCTGGCGGGCGGAATCCTCCAGCGCCTCCACTTCCAGAAGGATACGGTTGGCCTGCTCCAATATACGATTGCCGTATGGCGTGGGGCGGAACGGGCGGACAGTCCTGTCGATTAAAGGGGCCTGAAGTATTTCCTCAAGCTCCTGTATTTTTACCGACAGCGCGGGCTGTGAGACATGTGCGGCATCAGCAGCGTGGCCGAAATGGCCGTGTATGCACAATGCACGGAAGTAGGCGAGGTGTCTGAGGGAAATCTTCATAGCCACAGCTTATCAAAAGGTGCCGCTACTGCAAGTTTTGGCTATGAAAGGATCGGCGGTGTATCGCCTGCTTTGGCCTGTGTGTCTTGTGCCGCGTCGGCCCCGTCTCCACTCCGCGTCAGCCCTGTGAAATCAAACAGTTTCGGGTCCAACAAGTGGCTGGGGCGGGCATTCATCAGGCTGCGGAACATGACCTGACGGCGGCCGGGGCTGTTTTTCTCCCAACCGTCGAGGATCTGCTTCACCTGCTGGCGCTGCAACCCGTCCTGCGAACCGCACAGGTCACAGGGAATGATCGGATAGTTCATCGCGCGGGAAAATTTTTCGCAGTCTTCTTCTGCCACATAGGCGAGCGGACGGTAGACAAAGAGATCGCCTTCCTCGTTCAGCAGTTTGGGGGGCATGGTTGCCAGCCGTCCACCGTGGAACAGGTTCATCATGAAGGTTTCAAGAATATCGTCGCGGTGATGGCCGAGCACGACAGCGGAACAGCCTTCCTCCCGTGCGATCCGGTAAAGGTTCCCGCGCCGCAACCGCGAGCACATGGCGCAATAGGTGCGCCCCGCAGGGACTTTGTCCTTCACGATGGAATAGGTGTCCTGATATTCGATCCGGTGGGGCACGCCCATCTTTTCCAGAAATTCCGGCAGGACGGTGGCCGGAAAATTCGGCTGGCCCTGATCCAGATTGCAGGCGAGGATTTCAACAGGCAGCATCCCGCGCCATTTCAGTTCGGTCAGTGCGGCCAGCAAGGTATAACTGTCCTTGCCGCCGGACAGACAGACCAGCCATTTCGCGCCCCGTTCGACCATCCCGAAATCTTCAACCGCTTCGCGGGTCTGGCGAATGATCCGCTTGCGCAGCTTTTTATACTCCGTTGTGGACGGAGCGCCGTAAAACAAGGGGTGGATGTCTGTGGGTGTATCTAGCATGTCGCGGGGATACCCTTAGAAAAAAATAAAAACAAGCGATGAACCATTCGGGGTGGCCCTGCGTATTATTACAGACGCTCCTGTGGGTGGGGCGTCCGGGAAGTTGAATGCGAAGGGTTTGCGGCCTCCGGTTTTGGTCCGGGCTGTGCCGCCGGTAACTGTAAATCGGGGTGTCAACGTTGTAGGGGGCATCCTGCCAGGAACGGCTTTCGTTTGGGGTTCGGGCATGTGTCCGGCCCCGCTTCTCCGTATTTTCCAATCAGTGCCAAAAGTCACCGCCCTTGCAGGCATTTCCGCTATGCTGGTTCCAGAACAGGAGACCGGATCATGGGCGATGTTTCAGCGGTAGATATGAAAGTGCGCAAGGCCGTGATGGAGGCGGACAAGGCGCTGCGGGCGCTGGCAAAAGAGGTCTCGCCAGCGGCTTTTGACATCAAACTGGAAAAGCTCGACAAGGCAAAGATCCTGTCGGCCCGAAAGAAAGTCACCGCCTTCATGGGGAAATACTCTGCCCTGACGCAACTTCAGGGCTCTGCGGTTTATGGCAGGCTGAATCCGCAGAGTCAGGCCTATGTGGACTGGATGGACGATGTGATGGGCCAGCTTTTGAAGCTGGTGGTCAATCTGGAAAAGGCCGCAAAACTGGCCGGAAAAGATCCTGAAAAGAACCTCAAGATTCTGGTTGATACCTCGGCGCGCCGGTACAAGGAATTGCGAAAGGCGCCGCAGGGGCTGGGCACGCTGGTAAAGGAAATCCAGAAGGATTTCGGGCCGGATGCCAAAGGGTTTTCAGGTGTGTCGATCCTGCCGGCCCTTATCATGCTGTTCATGATCTTTGAAATGATTGCAGCAAAGATAAAACAGCGGCCCAAGCTGAAAGACTAGGCCGCTGTCAGGGGGGAAGCACGTTTAGGCAGCGACGATGTTGTGCTCCGGTCCGTAGGGGAATTTTGTAATGTTTTCAGAACCCTCTGCCCCGACCACAAGAATATCATGTTCGCGGTAGCCACCGGCCCCCGGAGTGCCTTCGGGAATGGTCAGCATCGGTTCCATCGACACAACCATGCCTTCTGTCAGAACGGTATCGATATCCTCGCGCAGTTCCAGACCGGCCTCGCGCCCGTAGTAGTGGGACAGCACGCCAAAGGAATGGCCATAGCCGAAAGAGCGGTATTGCAGCAGATCGCGTGACGCAAAGAGTTCGTTGATCTCGGCACAGATGCCCGAACAGGTCGCGCCGGGTTTGATCAGGGACAGGCCCAGTTCATGGGCATCCACATTGGCCTGCCACAGCTTCAGGGAAGCGTCATCCGGCTCTCCGATGAACAGGGTCCGTTCAAGTGCTGTGTAATAGGCGCTGATCATCGGGAAGGTGTTCAGGGACAGGATATCGCCCTTTTGCAGTTGCCGTGTGGTTACAGGGTTATGGGCTCCGTCCGTGTTCAGACCGGACTGGAACCACACCCATGTGTCGCGGATTTCGGACTCCGGAAAGGACCGCGCGATTTCCAGTTCCATGGCGTCCCGACCTGCCATAGCGATCTCTATTTCCGAAGCACCAAGTTTGATCGCATCGCGGATTGCAAAGCCGCCGTGGTCTGCAACCCGTGCACCTTCGCGAATCAGGGCAATCTCGGCGGGCGATTTGATCATCCGCTGTGCCATGGATGCGGGCGCGATATCCGCCATGTGATCCACCTCGAAGAAAGACCGCAGCTTGTCTGTCTGGGCCAGAGTCAGGTGATCGCCTTCGATGCCGATACGTTTTGCACCCTGCGCGCAGGATTTTACCGCGCGCCAGTAATTGTCCCGTTTCCAGTCGGTGTAAACCAGATTGTCACAAGCAGAACGGCGCGCCGGCTGGCCGCCGTCAATGTTGGCGGACACGGTTGTGGCAGAGTTTTGCGTCACAACACAAGCGTAGGGCCGGCCAAAAGCGCAGTACAGAAAGCCGGAGTAATAGGCGATTCCGTGCATTGAGGTCAGGATAACCGCATCCAGTTCCATTTCGGCCATGATACGGCGTAGCCCTGCAAGGCGGGCATCGTATTCGGATTGCGCGAAGGGTAACGGGGCCTTGTCGCCATTGGCGAAAGTAAAAAATTCCGGACGGGTCGGGGTGGTTTGCTGGTTCATCAGAGTCTCCTTTGACAGGAGCCGCTATTTTGCTCCTGCAACTTGTTCCGGCGTTCAGAACAGGTTTGAGAAGCACGCTGTCGCGTGTGGGACGACGCCATCGCCCTTACTTGTGGCATAGCAAAGCCGGGCGCTATTGCAAAAGACTTTTTAACGGGGCGTGCGGGAAACGTTCAATCCGGCACATTGTCGATGCCGGAGCCGCCAAGCGGGTGACAGCGCCCGATGCGTCGCAATGCCAGCCAGCCGCCTTTCAGACCGCCGTGTTTTTCCAGTGCTTCCAGTGCGTAGGCAGAACAGGTCGGCTGGTAGCGGCAGCTGAACCCGACGTAAGAGGAAAACGTCTTGCGGTAGGCGTGAACAGGCAGGGACAGAATTCGGGCGAGGGGTGTCATGGGGGGGAGGCGTAGCATGCTGCGGGCTGTGACGCCAGAGATGCTGCAGCATGTGGCGGCCGCCGGATTGGATATTTTACCCAAAAAGAGCGGCTCAGGGAGCAACCTTGTTCAGGGCATATTTGAGGTCCGCCAGCAGTTTGCTGAATTCCCGCGTGGCGGTGACGTCCTTGCGCCCGATCAGCACATAGTCCCATCCGGCAAGTCCGTGTTCGGGTAGAATCAGACGCGCGACCTCTCTCAGGCGGCGTTTGGCACGGTTGCGCGCGACGGCGTTGCCCACTTTTTTGGAGCAGGTGAACCCGACGTTGATGGTGGAATCGCCATCGTTGCGATTGCGCGCTTGCAACAGGAAGGCCGGCGTGCCCTGCCGCCGCTTGTTATTGCAGGCCAGATACTGTTTGCGCGTCTTCATCACCGCGACAGATCGGGTGTCCGCGCAAACGGAAACCGCCGGTAGCGGTTCACCGGCATCCTTACGGTTGCCCTGTGTCGCCTCCGGCGGTGTCAAAACTTAAGAACCGGCTGTCTTATGCGGACAGGTCTTTGCGGCCCTGTGCCCGACGACGGTTCAGGATTTTGCGGCCTGCTTTTGTGGCCATGCGCGAGCGGAAGCCGTGGCGCCGTTTGCGAACGAGATTGCTCGGCTGGTATGTGCGTTTCATTTCGGTTCTCCTGATCGGGTAGCCCAAATCCATAGAGATTCGAGGGCCAGTCTATTCGAGAGTTGGCTTCTAGGGCGTGGGGATTGGTAAGTCAATTCGCAAGAGCAGAAAAAATCTGCATTATTTTCTTCGCAGTATTCGGTAGCGCTTGTCCGGCGTGCTCCGGCCGCTGTGCACCGCAGGTAACAATTTACAGCATTGCCGCGCGAAGGTCCATAAAACTGAAACATTTGTTAACGGGTGATCAACGACCTGTGAGCGGGGTATCTTTGGGCGACGCAGTACCGCAGATAGGACGCAAAGGGCAAATCTGCCCGTGTGTCTTAAGTCGGAAAGTTTACAGGAAATGAGTGAAAGAACTGTTACCACAGGGCGGATTTGGCCACTTGTCGGAATTGCGCTGGTGGCCCTAGTGGGGTTCTTTACCCTGCGCGATGTGCTCAGCTTTGATGCATTGCGGGACCACCGCGAGACTTTGCTGTCATGGCGCGATGCGAATTATCTGCTCGCGGCGCTCGGCTTTATTGCGGTTTACGTGGCCGTGGTGGCTTTCTCCCTGCCGGGGGCGGCAGTGATGACGCTGACGGGCGGGTTCCTTTTTGGTATATTCCCGGGGGCATTGTTTTGTGTGATCGGTGCCACGCTCGGGGCGACGGCAATTTTTCTGGCAGCTAAAACAGGGCTGGGTGATGCGCTGCACGCGCGGCTGCAGGATCGCCCCGGACTGATCAACCGCATGGAAGCAGGATTGCGGGAAAACGAAGTCAGTTATCTGCTGTTGATGAGGCTGGTGCCGGTCATCCCGTTCTTTCTTGCGAATCTTGCGCCAGCGTTTCTTGGGGTGGGGTTGCGGAACTTTGTCGTAACAACGTTTTTCGGGATCATGCCGGGATCCGTTGTCTATACTTCCGTCGGTTCCGGCCTAGGTGCTGTATTCGCACGGGGCGATTCGCCTGATCTGGGGATTGTCTTCGAGCCGCATATTCTCGGGCCGATTCTGGGGCTTTGTGCACTGGCAGCCCTGCCGATTGTGCTGAAACGATTTGTTAAGAAGAAGGATGTAGCGTGATGGCGCAAGAAGCAGGAACGGAGAAACGTTTAGAAGTAGATTTATGCGTCATTGGCGGTGGTTCCGGCGGATTGTCCGTGGCGGCAGGTGCTGTGCAAATGGGCGCGGGTGTTGTGCTGGTAGAGGGGCACAAGATGGGAGGTGACTGTCTGAATTATGGCTGTGTACCCTCTAAAGCGCTGATAGCCGCAGGCAAACATGCGCATGCTTTTAACACCGGTGGCCCGTTTGGTGTGGGCGTGGCCGAAGCAGAGGTCGATTTTGCTGCGGCCAAGGATCACGTGGACCGTGTGATCGCAGGGATAGAACCACATGACAGTGTGGAGCGGTTCGAGCGATTGGGCGTGACTGTTATCAAAGAGTACGGGAGTTTTATATCAGAGACAGAGCTACGTGCTGGTGACACGATTATCAAAGCGCGCCGCTTTGTCATTGCGACCGGTTCATCGCCGTTGGTTCCGCCGATTCCGGGACTGGAGGATGTGCCCTATTTTACCAATGAAACCATCTTTGATCTACGGGATAAACCAGAGCATCTGATCGTTATCGGCGGTGGCCCGATCGGTATGGAACTGGCGCAGGCGCACCGGCGGCTCGGCTGTGCAGTGACTGTGATCGAGGGCGACAAGGCGCTGGGCAAGGATGACCCGGAGCTGGCCGCGATTGTCCTGGAGAATATTCGCGCTGAAGGGGTCGAGGTGATCGAAGGTGCCCAAGCCGAGAAGATCAGCAGTGCAGATGGGGCAATCACGGTGCAAACCGGCGATGGGAAACAGTTTACAGGTTCGCATCTTCTGATGGCAGTCGGGCGGAAACCCAACGTGGACCGGCTTAATCTGGAAGCGGCGGGTATGGAGCCTGCGAAGGGCGGGGTAAAGGTGAATGACAGCCTGAAGACAAGGAACAAACGTATATATGCGATTGGTGATGTCGCAGGGGGGCTGCAGTTTACCCATGTAGCGAATTACCATGCCGGCGTGATCATCCGCTCTGCTTTGTTCGGCCTGCCGTCTAAAGCAAAAACCGGCCACATCCCATGGGCCACCTATACCGATCCCGAACTGGCTCAGGTCGGCCTGACAGAGGCGCAGGCGCGTAAGGAACATGGCGACAGGCTTGAGGTGGTCCGGTTTGATTTCGCCGAAAACGATCGTGCAAGGGCAGAGTTGAAAACCCGCGGTCTGGTGAAGGTCATGGTGGTCAAGGGGCGCCCTGTTGGTGCCTCTATTGCCGGTGCGCAAGCGGGTGAGTTGATCCAGATTTGGGCGCTTGCCATTGCAAACAAGCTGAAGATGGGGGCGGTGGCCGCGATGGTTTCCCCCTATCCGACACTGGGAGAGGTGAACAAACGGGTGGCCGGTGCCTATTTCACTCCGCGGCTTTTTGACAATATCTGGGTGAAACGCTTTGTCCGCTTTGTGCAGCGTTTTTGATCTGGTAGAAGGCAACCTGCGTATCTTATAAGTCGGATCTGTTTTCCAGATACATGTTCAGGGGTCAGGATGTTCCTAAGATCACTCTCCGGACGGTTTCTTCTGCTGACGATTATATTCGTCATGCTGGCCGAAGTGCTGATCTTTGTTCCTTCTGTTGCGCGGTTCCGTGTGGACTACCTGCAAGAGCGTCTTGAACGCTCGCAGATCGCATCGCTGTCCCTGCTGGCAACGGCCAACGATATGGTGGAACCGGAGCTGGAAGCGGAATTGCTGGAAAATGCTGGCGTATTGAACATTGTGCTGCGCCGTAACCAGATGCGCGAACTGATCCTCAGTTCACCCATGACGGCGATGGTGGACCAGACCTATGATCTGCGGGACGCCTCTGCACTGACCCTGATCCGCGATGCATTTGCCACCATGCTGGAACCGGACGAGCGTGTGATCCGCGTGATGGGGGCACCTGTGAAAGGCGCCGGTCTTTTGATCGAGGTCGCGATGGTTGAAGCCCCGTTGCGCGCCGCGCTCTGGGATTACGGGCGCAGGATCCTGTTGCTTTCGGCGGTGATTTCAATCGTGACGGCGGGGCTTTTGTTTCTTGCCGTACGCCGCTTTATGGTGCGCCCGATGGAACGGCTGGTGCGACAGATCAAGAATTACGGGGATGCGCCCGAGGACAGCCGCCGCATTATCCAGCCCAAAGCGACCGTTGCCGAACTTTTCGAAGCGGAAACCGCGCTTCAAGGGATGGAAATCCAGCTCAGCCAGTCGCTGCGCCAGAAGGAAAGGCTTGCCGCGCTGGGCGGCGCTGTCTCCAAGATCAGCCATGACCTGCGGAATATCCTGACGACGACACAACTGCTGGCAGACCGGATGGAAAGCAGCCAGGATCCCGGGGTGCAGAAGATTGCGCCGAAGCTGCTGAACAGTCTCTCCCGCGCGGTGAACCTGTGTGAAAGCACGCTGACATATGGCAAGGCGCAGGAAGTTGCGCCGAACCGGCGTCCCTTTGCGATGGATCATCTGCTGGAAGATGTGGTCGAGGCCGAGACACTTGCGATCGGGAACGGGACGGTCGAGATCGTCGCCCTGCCAGCCCGCGGGATGGAGGTGATCGCGGACGAGGAACAGATCTACCGCGTTGTCAGCAACCTTGTGCGCAATGCCCGTCAGGCAATGGAAACGGCTTCGGGCGGGCGGATCGAGATTGAGGGCCGCGAGCAACCGGACGGTTGGGAAATCCATGTGCGCGATACCGGTCCGGGCCTGCCGGAAAAGGCGCTCGACAATATCTTCAAGCCGTTTGAAGGCAATGTGCGCAAAGGCGGTACGGGGCTCGGGCTCGCGATTTCGGAAGAACTGGTGGCGGGGCACGGCGGGAAGCTGGAACTCGTTGGAAACTCGGAAAAAGGTGCGGCTTTCCGTGTCTGGCTGCCCCGCGGGGACGGTTGAAGGACTGCGCCGCTCCGGATTGTTGTGTTTTCCTGTTTCCGCTATGGTAATGCTGCGTCTTGTTGTTGCACCTTCGAATATTCTTCTGCTGCTAAATAAATTTGTCGAATAATCTCCCGAAAGACGCGACGTCGGTGTCCGAATGGTCAAAGTAATTCCTCCGGCCTTTGGTTAAAGTCCCGTCAAACACTGCCATACAGATTCGAAGGAAACCGCTATGATTGAGACGCCGTATTTGTTGTTCCTGGGTGATGCGCCCGATGGTCTTGCTGCCAAGGTTGCACAAGGTATCAAGGACTGGCGTCCTGATGCGTCGCTTGGCCAGTACCGTATGGAAGGCTGCAAGGCCGATATGGGCATGCCGGACATGACCATTGACGAAGCTGTTGCCGCCGGTTGCAAAACGCTGGTGATCGGGGTGGCGAACCGTGGCGGGGTGATCTCTGCGGCTTGGAAGGAAGTGCTGGTAGAGGCGCTGAACAAAGGTCTGGATATTGCAAGCGGCCTGCACAACCTGCTGCGGGACGAACCGGAGCTTGTGGCGGCGGCAAAGGCCAATGGCCGGACCCTGCACGATGTGCGGGTTCCTTCCGTGCAATACCCGATTGCAAACGGCAAGAAACGCAGCGGCAAGCGTATTCTGGCTGTGGGGACCGACTGTTCGGTCGGCAAAATGTACACCGGCATCGCGATGGAGCGGGAAATGCTGGAGCGGGGCATGAAGGCAACCTTCCGTGCGACGGGGCAGACTGGCATCCTGATCACAGGCAACGGTGTGCCGCTTGATGCCGTGATTGCCGATTTTATGGCCGGTTCTGTGGAATATCTGTCTCCTGACAACGATGATGATCACTGGGATCTGATCGAAGGGCAGGGATCGCTGTTCCATGTCTCCTATTCCGGTGTGACCATGGCGCTGATCCATGGTGGCCAGCCGGATGCCCTGATCTTGTGTCACGAACCGACCCGCACTCACATGCGCGGCCTGCCGGAATATCAACAGCCGAGCCTGTCTACTCTGCGCGACACAGCCCTGCCGCTGGCGCAAGTGGCCAATCCGGCCTGTAAGGTTGTCGGCATTTCCGTCAACACGCAGCATATGTCCGAAGACGAAGCCAACGCTTACCTGCAACAGGTTGAAGCCGAGATGGGCTTGCCAACGGTTGATCCTTTCCGCCATGGTGCCGGTCGTCTGGTGGATGCGCTGGACGCAGTTTAAAGCCGAATTCTGACGGTCCGGCAATTGGCGCCGGGCCTGTTGCAACACTATCCGAAACGGTTCCGGGCAATGTTCGGAACCGGTACGAAAGGACGACTCAGTGCAAATTACAGTTACCCCCGATGTCTTCAAACTCGCGCAGGTGTTTACCATTGCGCGGGGTTCCCGTACCGAAGCCAAAGTGCTGACAGTGCGGGTAACGCAGGACGGGGTGACAGGTTGGGGCGAATGTGTGCCCTATGCCCGCTACGGCGAAACGCTGGAGTCTGTGAGCGATCAGATCAACAGCCTGTCCGGTAAAATCGACCGCGAAGGCCTGCTTGACATGCTCCCCGCTGGTGCGGCGCGAAATGCCGTAGACTGTGCGCTGTGGGATCTGGAGGCCAAAACCGCCGGTAAACGGGTGTGGGAACTGGCCGGACTGCCCGCGCCGAAACCGGAAATCACCGCCTATACCCTGTCGCTTGCGACGCCTGCTGAAATGGAGAAACAGGCGGCCGAGAATGCCTTCCGCCCCTTGCTGAAAACCAAACTGGGTGGCGGCGAGGAAGATGTCGCGCGGATCGAAGCGGTGCGGCGCGGCGCGAAGGACGCCCGCATTATCGTGGATGCAAACGAAGGCTGGACGCCGGAGCTTTACAAGACGCTGGCCCCTGTTCTGGTGCGGCTTGGTGTTGAAATGGTGGAACAGCCGCTGCCTGCTGGCGAAGATGATGCCTTGCTGGAGCTGCAACGGGTCTTGCCTGTCTGTGCTGACGAAAGCTGCCACGACAGCGCGTCCCTGTCCCATCTGGCGGGGAAATACGACATGGCCAACATTAAACTGGACAAAACCGGCGGCCTGACCGAAGCCCTGCGTTTGCGTGAAGCCTCACTGGCGGCGGGCTATAAGGTGATGGTGGGCTGTATGGTCGGGTCGTCCCTTGCGATGGCGCCGGCGACCATCGTAGCGCAGGGCGCGGCGGTAACGGACCTTGACGGTCCCCTGCTTCTGGCGCAAGACCGCGAGGAACCTTTGAAATTTGACGAAGCTGGGGTTTATCCACCTTCAGCCGCACTATGGGGATAGAAAGACCATGAGCCGTATTGTTTACCTGAACGGGGAATATCTGCCGGAAGAAGAGGCGAAAGTCTCGGTATTTGACCGTGGCTTTCTGATGGCCGACGGCGTGTACGAAGTTACGTCCGTTCTGGATGGCAAACTGCTGGAATTCGACGGCCACCTGAAACGGCTGGAGCGGTCCCTGTCCGAATTGGACATGGACAAGCCGGACGGGTTTGACGACCTGCTGGAGATCCACCGCGAGTTGGTAAAGCGCAATAACGTGGATCAGGGCGGGGTCTATCTGCAAATCACCCGCGGTGCGGCGGATCGGGATTTCGTTTTCCCCAAAGATGCAAAGCCGACACTGGTTCTGTTCACCCAGTCCAGACCGCTGCTTGATACGCCTGCAGCGGAAAACGGGATTTCGGTGATCTTTGCCGATGACATCCGCTGGGGCCGCCGCGACATCAAGACAGTGCAACTGCTGTATCCGTCCATGTGTAAAATGATGGCAAAGGCGGCCGGTGCGGATGACGCATGGCTGGTGGAAGACGGTTTTGTAACCGAAGGGTCATCGAACAACGCCTATATCGTCAAAGGCAACAAAATCATCACGCGGGGACTGTCCAACGATATCCTGCACGGGATCACCCGCGCATCGCTGCTGAAATATGCCGCCGAAGCACAGATGGAAATCGAAGAGCGCAACTTTACACCGGACGAGGCCCGCGATGCGGATGAGGCGTTTATCTCCTCGGCCTCTACCTTTGTGATGCCGGTTGTCAAAGTGGACGGTGCCGTGATTGGCGACGGCAAGCCCGGATCCGTGTCCAAACGGCTGCGGGAAATTTACGTGGATGAAAGCCGCAAGCGGGCGATCTGATCGCCACCGCCGGATTCAGAGTATTTGGGGAACATTGAAGCCCCGACCGGACGAGCGCCCTGTTTTCGGCGCTCGTTTCTGTTTCAGCCGTGGCTGTCTTTGAAGGCGGCTCTCTGTGCTTCTGAGGCTTCGGTCTGGTATTTGTCCTTCCAGTCCTCGAACGGCATGCCGTAAAAGATTTCGCGGGCCTCTGCCTTGTCCATTTCGATACCCTTTTCGTTTGCCGCTTCCTGATACCAGCGGGACAGGCAGTTGCGGCAAAAACCGGCAAGATTCATCATGTCGATGTTCTGCACGTCGGTGCGGTCCTGCATCAGATGCTGTTGCAGACGGCGGAAGGCGGCGGCTTCAAGTTCGATCCTGGTTTGGTCGTCCATTTCACAAGTCCTTTGCGTGTTATAATCCGGATATGGCGGCTTGCAGGTGGGGAACAAGGTAGCTGGCCCATTTTTCCTGCCCGTCCGGCGTGGCGATCAGATCCTGCCGCAGTTCCAGCAGGGTGTGGAACAGGCCGTTTTGCAAAGCGTGCCGGTCCATCGTATCCCCTGTCAGATAGCCGGTATAGGGAACATTGTCACCGGTGGTGACGCTGGTATCACGGGCCAGTTCCGTCAGCAGGCGATCGGACAGGCGGCGGTCGTCGTTGGACAGAACACCGATTTCCCACGGGCGGGGCGGGCGGCCGCGCAGTTGCGGTGTGAAACTGTGGACCGAGATGAGCACGGGGCTCTCCTTCTGGCGGACCAGACGGGCCACTTCTGCGTGATAGGGGCGGTGGCACAGGGCCATGCGTTTTTCCAGCTCTTGTGCATCCGCATAGCGGTTTGCCGGGATCAGCGTGCCGTCATAGAGCCGCATCAACAAGGTGGGATCATCCGCGCCGCGGTTCGGGTCTATCACCAGACGGGAGAAATTGGAGCAGATGACCGGTGCTTCCAGCATCCGCCCCAGATGTTCGGACACGCCGGCTGCGCCGATATCATAGGCAATGTGGCGGTTCATGTCTTCGGCGGGCAGGCCGAGGTCGCCGCCGGCTATTTCTGCGGGGACTGTATTGGCTGCGTGATCGCACAGGATGATTATATTGGCCGGGCGGTTTTCGCCGCTTGTTACAAAAGGGAAATATTTCATATACAGATGCCTGTTACCGAGATACGGCCAGAAATACGCGCAAGCGGGAGAAAGAACCAGAGCATCAGGTTCGATTTGTCCTGAGGTTTTGGGCAGACATCCTGTGACAACCTGCTATAGAAGATGCGCAAAGAAAAAGGATAGATCAATGCGACGGATGAGAAGCGTAAAAATCGTGGCCACACTGGGCCCTGCATCAGAGACTTATGACATGATCCGGGCGTTGTTCGAGGCCGGAGCAGACGTATTCCGCCTGAACATGAGCCACGGCTCCCACGAGGAAATCCGCGAGAAACACCAGACCATCCGCGATATCGAGCGTGACCTTGGCCGCCCTATCGGCATTCTGGCCGATTTGCAGGGCCCGAAGCTGCGCTGCGGTGTCTTTGCAAACGATGACGGCGAGATGTTGGAGGAGGGGGCTTCCTTCCGCTTCGATCTGGATGAAACGCCGGGTGATGCAACGCGCGTGTGCCTGCCCCATACAGAGATTTTTGAAGCGCTTGAGGTTGGCTCTACCTTATTGGTGAACGACGGCAAGATCCGGCTTGAGGTCACCGAATGCGGCGCGGATCACGCCACCTGTAAGGTGGTTGTGGGCGGGCAGATTTCCAACCGGAAAGGCGTGAATGTGCCCGATGTGGTGCTGCCACTGGCGGCGCTGTCGGAAAAAGACCGTGCCGATCTGGAGTTCGTCTGCGAACTGGGTGTGGACTGGCTGGCGCTGTCCTTTGTGCAGCGCCCCGAGGATGTGCTGGAGGCACGGGAACTGGCTGCAGGGCGGGCCTCTTTGATTTCCAAAATTGAAAAGCCTGCCGCTGTTAAATCCTTTGATTCCATTCTGGAAGTCAGCGACGGGATCATGGTTGCACGGGGCGATCTCGGAGTGGAACTTCCGGTCAGTCAGGTGCCGCCGATCCAGAAACGTCTGGTGCGCCGCTGCCGCACAGCGGGCAAGCCGGTGATTGTGGCGACACAGATGATGGAAAGCATGATCGAGGCGCCTCTGCCGACACGGGCCGAGGTTTCGGATGTGGCGGCGGCGATCTATGAAGGGGCTGACGCGGTGATGTTGTCGGCTGAATCCGCTGCCGGTGCTTATCCGGTTGAAGCTGTGCGCACCATGAGCAATGTGGCCGAGGAAGTAGAGGTCGATCCGACCTTCCGCCAGATTCTGGAAGCGTCGCGCACTGCGTCGCGGAATTCCGTTGCCGAGGCGATTACCGTAGCGGCGCGGGAGGTGGCGGAGACCACCGACATTAAAGCGATCTGTTGCTTCACCCATTCCGGTACGACAGCTATGCTGGCTGCGCGCGAACGTCCGCAAGTTCCGATCCTAGCCCTTACCCCGCTGGTGAATACTGCACGGAAGCTGACCCTTGTCTGGGGATTGCATTGCGTGGAAACGAGCGAAGTCGGGCGCTTCAAAATGGCGGTGGTCAGTGCGGCACGGGCGGCGCGGAACTATAAATTTGCCAAAGACACCGACAGGATCGTGGTGACAGCGGGCGTGCCGTTCAACCAGCCCGGATCGACCAACATTCTGCGGGTTGCGCCGGTGCAGGAGAAGCTTATCTTCGGAAGCGAAGATGACTAACTAAAGATGCGGAGCCGTTCCAAATGCCTTATGATTACCAACTCGTCGGTGGTACGGTTCTGGTTATTCTCAGCCTTGTCGGGATAACCAATGCGATGGTAGAGCGGCGTTCGCCCCTGTTTGGCATTATCGCCTTTTTTATGGGGGTGGGGCTGCTGGTCTGGGGCTGGCTGCTTTCCGGCTGGCAGATGAACCCCTCCGACCTGCCCGCAGCGGTCTACCGGCTGATCGCAGAGTGGAAATAGCCAAAACCTGCGCTTGCGGGTGATCTTTGCCCTTGCAATGGGGCGAAGCCGCGCCTAAAAGCCAGCTTCTACTGCGCGTCCGGCCGAGGGCTGCCGAGTCGCGTGTCCGACCAACTTCTAGACTGGAGACGGAAATGCCCAAGATGAAGACCAAATCAAGCGCCAAGAAGCGCTTCAAAGTGACGGCCTCTGGCCGCGTTCTGGCTGCTCAGGCTGGTAAACGCCACGGCATGATCAAACGTTCGAATAAATTCATCCGTAACGCACGTGGGACAACCACATTGTGCAAGGCGGACGAAAATATCGTCAAATCATACATGCCATACGCGCGCTAAGGAGATCTGAACCATGTCACGTGTAAAAGGGGGCGCAGCGTCCCACGCCCGTCATCGTAAAGTTATCAAAGCGGCAAAAGGCTATTACGGCCGTCGTTCCACAGCGTTCCGCACAGCGACACAGGCTGTCGACAAGGCGAACCAATACGCGACCCGCGACCGGAAAAACCGGAAACGGAACTTCCGCGCATTGTGGATCCAGCGCATCAACGCTGCTGTTCGTGCCCATGACGAAGCTTTGACATACTCGAAATTTATCAACGGTCTGTCCCTGGCAGGCATCGAAGTTGACCGTAAGGTTCTGGCTGATCTGGCCGTTCACGAACCTGAAGCGTTTAACGCGATTGTTGATCAAGCCAAAGGTGCAATGGCCTAAGCTGCCATTCGGTTTTGAGAATTCAAAAGCCCTGCACCTCTGGTGTGGGGCTTTTTTCTTGCCGCCAGCCCTGAATAGCTGGCTGTTTCGGGGCCTCCGGCGGGGATACTTGAAGAAAATGGATGGTGCCTGTCGGGTTGCAAAAAACCGGCGATATGGTAGCCATGCGGCGAATGTTTGAAGGATACAGTCGATGGACGGTTTGGACGCTGTTAAGGCGAAATATCTTGGCGGGATTGCAGAGGCGGCGGATGATTCCGCGCTGGAAGAACTGCGGCTGGCTGCTGTGGGCAAAAAGGGCGAAGTCTCCCTTAAAATGCGCGAGCTGGGCAAGATGACGCCGGAAGAGCGGCAGGTGGCCGGTCCGGCGCTGAACGCGCTGAAAAATGAAATCAACACGGCGCTGGCGGCCAAGAAGGAGGCGCTGGAAGATGCAGCCCTGAACGAGCGGTTGCAGGCTGAATGGATTGATGTGTCCCTGTCGGGCCGTCCGCGCCGCGAAGGCACAATTCACCCTGTTTCCCAAGTCACCGAAGAAATAACCGCGATTTTTGCCGATCTCGGGTTCTCCGTGGCGGAAGGGCCGCAGATCGAAAGCGACTGGTATAACTTTGATGCGCTGAACATCGCGCCGGAACATCCCGCCCGTCAGGAGCATGATACCTTTTACATGCACCGCGAAGAAAGCGACGGGCGTCCGCCCCATGTGTTGCGCACCCACACCAGCCCTGTGCAGATCCGCCATATGGAAAAACACGGTGTGCCCTGTCGCATCATTGCGCCCGGCCGTGTGTACCGTGCGGATTATGACCAGACCCATACGCCGATGTTCCACCAGATCGAAGGTCTGGCGATCGACAAGGACATCTCTATGGCGAACCTGAAATGGGTTCTGGAAGAATTCTTTGCGGCTTTCTTTGATCTTGACGGGATCAAGACCCGTTTCCGTGCGTCCCATTTCCCCTTCACAGAGCCTTCTGCCGAGGTGGACATCCAGTGTTCCTGGGTCGACGGGCAGCTGCGCATTGGCGAAGGAGACGGCTGGATGGAGGTGCTCGGTTCCGGCATGGTGCATCCCCATGTGCTGCGCTCTGCGGGGGTGGACCCCGACCAGTGGCAGGGCTTTGCCTTTGGCATGGGGATCGACCGTCTGGCGATGCTGAAATACGGCATTCCGGACTTGCGCGCCTTCTTTGACAGTGACCTGCGCTGGCTGCGCCACTACGGGTTTTCCTGCCTTGACCAGCCGAGCATTCATGCTGGCGTAAACCGCTAAGCCTGCTTGGCATAATATATTTCGAACCGCTTCGGGCAATTCGGGCGGGGCGCTGAAAAACGGACGATAGAGCTATGAAATTCACACTGTCTTGGTTGAAGCATCACTTGGACACAGATGCATCCCTTGAGGACATCCTTTACGCCCTGACCGATTTGGGGCTGGAAGTGGAAGATGTCGTAAACCCGCTGGACAAACTGAAGGATTTTACCGTCGCTTACGTGAAAGAGGCGGAAAAGCATCCCGATGCGGACAAGCTGCGGGTTTGTCAGGTGGAAACCGACGACGGTGTGCAGCAGATCATCTGCGGTGCGCCCAATGCGCGGGCGGGTATCCGCGTGGTTCTGTGTAAGCCGGGCATGTATGTGCCGGGGATCGATACCACCATTGGCGTTGGCAAGATTCGCGGCGTGGAAAGCTTCGGGATGATGGCATCGGAGCGGGAGTTGGAGCTGTCCGACGAACACGACGGGATCATTGAATTGTCAGGGGAGCCCGCTGTCGGTTCCAAATTCGTTGACTGGCTGGCCGCAAACCAGCCGGAAAAGATTGATCCGGTAATTGAAATCGCGATTACGCCGAACCGCCCCGATGCGCTGGGTGTGCGCGGCATTGCGCGGGATCTGGCGGCGCGCGGGCTCGGCACGCTCAAGCCGGTTCCGACACCGGAAATCAACGGCAGCTTTGCAAGCCCTGTGTCTGTGTCCATTGACGATGACACACTGTCGGGCTGTCCGGTGTTTTATGGCCGCCTGATCAAAGGTGTCAAAAACGGCCCATCCCCGGCATGGCTGCAATCCCTTTTGAAAGCTGTGGGGTTGCGTCCGATCTCCATGCTGGTGGATGTGACCAATTTTTTCACGATGGACCAGAACCGCCCGCTGCACGTTTTTGATGCGGATAAGGTTGCGGGCAACCTGCGGGTGCACCGCGCCAGAGGCGGTGAAAAGATTACCGCCCTTGATGACAAGGAATATAGCCTGAGCGCCGGAATGATGGTGATCTCCGATGATAACGGGCCGGAAAGTATCGCCGGTATCATGGGGGGGGCGGAGACCGGCTGCACCGAGGATACGGTGAATGTCTTCGTTGAAAGCGCCTATTGGACGCCTGTTGAAATCGCCAAGACGGGGCGCAAGCTGAAGATCAATTCTGATGCCCGTTACCGGTTCGAGAGGGGCGTTGATCCGGCCTTCACACCGGACGGGCTGGATCATGCGGTTAAGATGATCCTTGATCACTGCGGTGGTGAAGCGTCCGAAGTGGTTGTGGCTGGTGCGGTGCCTGATGTGTCCCGCCAGTACAAGCTTGATACAGATCGCGTGCAATCCCTTGTGGGGATGGAAATTCCGGCAGAAACCCAAGTGACCACACTGCAGGCGCTCGGCTTTGAGGTTGACGGCGATCAGGTCACACCGCCGACGTGGCGTCCCGATGTGCTCGGCTCTGCCGATCTGGTGGAGGAAGTGGCACGGATTGCGTCTCTGACCAAACTGGAACCCAAGCCGATGCGGCGTGCCGTCGGCGTGCAGAAGCCGATCCTGACACCGATGCAAAAGCGGGAAGTGCTGGCACGGCGCACTGTTGCTGCACTTGGCTATAATGAATGCGTGACCTATTCCTTCATCGACAAGGCCAGTGCCGAACTGTTCGGCGGCGGATCTGATGCGGTGATGCTGGGCAACCCGATCAGCGCGGATCTCAGCCATATGCGCCCCTCCTTGCTGCCCGGCCTGCTGGCGGCAGCGGCGCGCAATCAGGCCCGCGGGATTGCGGATATGGCGCTGTTCGAAGTCGGGCCTGTGTTCCACGGTGGTGAACCTGAAGAACAGGAAGTGCTGGCGACAGGGCTGCTGGTCGGTCACACCGGCCCGCGCGATCCATTCGGCGCCCGCCGTGCCGTAGATACATATGATGCCAAGGCTGATGCCGAAGCTGTACTGTCTGCTATCGGTGCACCCGACAAGCTGATGGTGCTGCGGGGCGCGAACAACTGGTGGCATCCGGGGCGTTCGGGCAAACTGTCACTTGGCCCGAAAAATGTACTGGCCGGTTTCGGAGAGATTCACCCCAAGGTACTGAACGCGATGGGTGTGAAAGGTCCGGCGGTAGCTTTCGCCGTTCATATCGCCAAACCGCCGTTTCCCAAAAAGAAGGGAACCACCCGCACGGCGCTGAGCTTCTCGGATTTGCAGGCCGTTGATCGGGACTTTGCTTTCGTCGTGGACGAGAAGGTAGAGGTTCTGACGCTGCTGAACGCTGCCAAAGGGGCAGATAAGGTGTTGATTTCGGATGCTTCCGTGTTCGATTTGTTCAGTGGTGCAAAGGCAGAGGCGCAAATGGGCGAGGGCAAGAAATCCGTTGCGATCACAGTGCGCCTGCAACCGAAAGATGCGACGCTGACCGACAAGGATATCGAGGCGGTTTCCGCCAAGATTATCGAGAAAGTCGGCAAGGCGACCGGTGGTGTGTTGCGCGGTTAAACCGCTTTAATCTGTAATTAAACTGAAAGGCCCGAACCTGCGTTCGGGCCTTTTCTTGATGGAAATACTTGCCTTTCACGAAATATCTGCCTGATTATAAAACCCTCAGCAAAAAACATACGGGGACAGTATGCTTAAGGAATTCAGGAATTTTATAGCCCGCGGTAATGTGATGGACATGGCTGTCGGGATCATTATCGGTGCAGCGTTTACCGCAATCGTGAAATCTATGGTGGACGATCTGATCAACCCATTCATAGGGCTGTTCACCGGCGGAGTGGATTTTACCAACCAGTTCATCATTCTAAGCGGTGACGGCACTTATGAAAGCCTCGCCGAAGCGCGCGAAGCGGGGGCTGCCGTCTTTGCTTACGGGTCTTTCCTGATGGCGGTGATCAATTTCCTGATCATCGCCTTCGTTGTATTCCAGCTTGTGCGCACTGTGAATAAAGTGAAGGAAGCTGCCGCGAAGAAGGATGAGATGCCAGAGGAAGAAGCTGCACCTGCGGGACCGTCCGAACTGGAAGTTCTGCTGGAGATCCGCGATTCTCTGGCTGCAAAATAATATTGCCGGACCAGAAACGGAAAAACCCGCCTGTGTGGCGGGTTTTTTTATGAGGCAGATCTATGATTTTATGGCCATTTTCGGAGAGATGACATCAATCCCCAGCGCTTTGCCCACAGCGTAGTAGGTCAGCTTGCCGGCATGGGTGTTCAACCCGTTCATCAGGTTCTCGTCATCCTCGCAGGCCTGACGCCAGCCTTTGTCGGCCAGTGCCAGCATATGGGGGACCGTGGCATTCCCCAGTGCAATGGTAGAGGTCCGCGCCACCGCTCCGGGCATATTCGCCACGCAGTAATGCACGATCCCGTCCACTTCGTAAATCGGCTCGTCGTGGGTGGTCGCCTTTGAGGTTTCAAAGCACCCGCCCTGATCAATTGCTACATCCACCAGAACCGACCCCGGTTTCATCAGGCCAAGCTGTTCGCGGCTGATCAGTTTGGGGGCCGCGGCACCGGGAATAAGGACCGCACCGATCACCATATCCATGCGTGGTAGCAGTTCGGCCATTGCGCCCTGATCGGAATACTGTGTTGTCAGGCGGCCCATGAACACGTCATCCAGATAGGACAGGCGTGGAACCGAACGGTCCAGCACGGTGACATTCGCGCCCATCCCTACGGCGACGCGGGCCGCCGCCGTGCCCACAACGCCGCCCCCTATAATTGCAACATTTGCAGGGCGCACACCGGGCACGCCGCCCAGCAGAACACCGCTGCCGCCATTGGCTTTCTGCAATGCCCAAGACCCTGTCTGTGGCGCCAGACGACCTGCAACTTCTGACATAGGGGCCAGCAGGGGCAGTCCGCCGCGGTTATCGGTCACGGTTTCATAGGCGATAGCGGTTACACCACTGTCGAGCAGATCTTTCGTCTGTTCAGGGTCCGGAGCGAGGTGCAGGTAGGTATAGAGAATCTGGCCTTCGCGCAGTTGCTTGCGCTCAACCGGCTGGGGTTCTTTGACTTTCACGACCATTTCTGCGCGTGAGAAGATTTCTGCGGCGGTACCCACGATTTCCGCGCCGACTTCGATATAGGCTTCGTCCGGAAAACCGGCGCCGAGTCCGGCGTTGGTTTCGATGATAACGGAATGGCCGTGCGAAATAGCTTCGAGGGCGGCAGAGGGTGTGACCCCCACACGATATTCCTGATTCTTGATCTCTTTGGGGCAACCGATAAGCATGGTGATCCTCCTCTGTGCGGTGCTGATTTGCCCAATTGTTAAGCATTTTTAAAACACATGCGATTCAATCTGTTGTGTTCAAATTGCAATTTTTCGAATAATATTCCGTCTGGCTTCCCTAAAAACAAGAAAGCTTCGAACTCTGTGAAACTTGACGAAATAGACCGTCGAATCCTGACGGCCCTGCAAAAGAGCGGCCGGATGTCCAATTCCGAGCTGGCAGACAAGATTAACCTTTCGGCCTCTGCCTGCCACCGGCGGGTTCAGCGGCTGGAAGCCGAAGGGGTGATCCGGAACTATGTGGCCATGCTTGATCCACGGGCTGTCGGGCGGCGGACGACGGTTTTTGTCGAAATTTCCCTGCAAGGCCAGTCGGACGAGATACTTGCGGCGTTCGAGCGCGAGGTGGCACGGGTACCCGATGTGCTGGAATGTCATTTAATGGCGGGAACGGCGGATTACCTGCTGAAAGTGGTTGCAGCAGATACCGATGACTATGCCCGCATACACCGCCAGCATCTCGCACGCCTGCCCGGTGTGGCGCAATTGCAGTCTAGCTTTGCGCTGCGGACCGTTTTCAAAACCACGGCCCTGCCGCTTTAGCCCAGCAGGTATTGCACCGCGTATAGGGTGATCAATCCGCTGAAGATGGCCCAGAGCGCGGATTTGCGCCACATGCCCATACCAAAGGCAGCGACAGCCGCCAGCAGGCGTGCGGGGTCAGGTTCTCCGCCGGTGCCGGAGGGCCACAGGATCAGCGGTGCAATCAGCCCGGGCAGGATGGCAACAGCGGTGTAGCGCAGGTGGCGCAGTGCCCATTGGGGCAGTTCGCGGTCCCCGAGCAGTCCGAGAAACGACCAGCGGATAAAAAAGGTGCCAAAGGCCATACCCGCGATCACGATCCAGATTTGTGTTTGATCAAGGGTCATGACTTGCGCCGCTCCAGCCAGAGTTCGGCCTGCGCGCCCACCACCATCGCGATGGCCGCGGCGATCAGAAGACCTAGGGAAAAGGGTATCCAGCTTAGCGCCAGTGCGGCAAACACAGAGGTCGCGGCCGCCAGTACGTGGGGCAGGGTGCGCAGGGCAGGGGCGATAATGGCGATGAAACAGATCGGCATCGCGAAATCGAGCGAGAATTCCGGCGGGATCGCCGCCCCGAATGCCGCCCCGAGATAGGTGGAGAAAATCCAGAAGGGTGTAATCGCAAGGCCACCACCGATGAAATAGGCAGAGCGTTGCGCAACAGTCCATTGCGTTTCTAGAGGAAGCCGGACGCTGGCCACGCCGAAAGTCTGGTCCACGTTGAAATAGGCGAGCAGCAGTTTAGTGCGCCCCCTTGCCTTACCCAGATAGGGCACTAGGGCGGCAGAATACATCGCCATCCGCAGGTTCACCGCCAGTGCAGTGGCCAGAATGATGAGGGTGGGCGCGTGTTCTTCGATCAGGATTAGCGCGGTGAACTGCGCAGCCCCGGCAATTACCAGAACGGTCATCGTCATGGTCTGGATCAGGGACAGGCCAAGTTCGGATGCAGCCACGCCGAACATAAGCCCGAAGGGCGCTGCTACCAAAATAAACGGGGCGCAGTCGCGATAGCCTTCCCAGAAGGCGGATTTGGATATGGTTTGTTCTGAAGTCATGATGTTACTGTGCAACGAGTATGTGAGTTTCTTCCAAGTGGCAAATGCTAGATGATTGAAAACAGTTCAAATTATGTGATCCCGCCCAACAATACGGGTGATGGGTTGACGCGCGTGGTTTCTGGCCGTGACCATAGGGGTGCGCAGCAGGAGATACCAGTGGTAGAAGAGCGCCCGCTGACAATTTTCCTGAACGGACAGGAAATCGTTACGGCAATGACGATCGGGGACTATCCGGCCTATCTCGCGCTCGGTTTTTTGCGCAATCAGGGGATGCTCGGGGCGGGGGAGACTGTGCTTGGCGTGGATTACGACGAAGAACTGGAAACCGTGGTGGTGCGCACGGATGGCACGACGGTTTATGAAGAAAAGCTGAAGAAAAAGACCCGCACCAGCGGTTGCGCGGTTGGCACTGTTTTCGGTGACATGATGGAAGGGCTCGATCAGGTAGAACTGCCAGAGGCGGAACTGCGGACAAGCTGGCTCTATGCGCTGGCGCGGCAGATCAACCGGACACCGAGCCTCTACCTTGCGGCGGGGGCGATTCACGGCTCTGTACTGTGTCGCGAGGACCGTCCGCTGGTCTATATGGAAGACGTGGGGCGGCACAATGCGGTAGACAAGATCGCCGGCTGGATGCTGTCCGAACAGGTCGATGGCGGCGACAAGATCATGTATACGACAGGACGGCTGACGTCGGAAATGGTGATCAAATGCGCGTTGATGGGAATCCCTGTACTGGTGTCCCGCTCCGGTTTTACCGCTTGGGGCGTGGAAATTGCACAGCAGGTTGGCTTGACGCTGATCGGGCGGATGCGCGGCAAACGTTTCCTGTGCCTCAGCGGGGCAGACAGGATGGTTTGGGATGCCGACCCCGACCATGTGGCAGAAGACAAGGGCAAGCGGAGGTCTGACCATGAATGAGCCGGTCGGTGTGATATTGGCCGGCGGTCGGGCGACCCGCATGGGCGGCGGTGACAAAGGATTGATCGCGCTGAATGGCGTGTCGCTGCTGGGGCGGGTGCGTGTGCGCCTGCAACGCCAGCTTTCAACGGTGGTTCTGAACGCCAACGGCGATCCCGAACGTTTTGAAGGCCTTGGCCTGCCGGTGCAGGCGGACAGTGTTGCCGGATTTGCCGGACCGCTGGCTGGAGTGCTTGCCGGAATGGACTGGGCCGCTGAACAGGGTGCCAGCCATATTGTGACTGTGGCCGCGGACACGCCCTTTTTTCCGCGCGATCTGGTAGCGCGATTGCAAGGGGCGGGCAGCGATCTGGCGATGGCTGTGACCCCTGATCCTGAAAGGGGCCTCGCGCGGCATCCGACGTTCGGGCTGTGGTCTGTGGCGGCGCGGGAAGACCTGCGCGCCGCTTTGAACGACGGTCTGCGCAAGGTGGTGCAATGGACCGCACCGCGCGGCTGTGCACAGGTGGAGTTCGCCGCCTCGCCCTATGATCCGTTCTTTAACGTCAACACGCCCGAAGACCTGCAAAAGGCCGAAGCCATGATAGCGGAGTTCGATCTGTGAAAGTCTTTGGCATCACCGGCTGGAAAAATACCGGCAAGACCAGCCTTGTGGAACGGCTCGTCGCCAATTTCACCGCGCGGGGGCTGGTGGTTTCAACGGTAAAACACGCCCATCACAATTTCGACGTGGACCAGGAAGGGCGGGACAGTTACCGGCACCGCGAATCCGGTGCGCGGGAGGTTCTGTTATGTTCGGGCACCCGCTGGGCCCTGATGCACGAGTTGCGGGACGCTCCTGAACCGCCATTGCGAGAATTACTGACAAAACTCTCTCCCGTTGATTTGGTTCTGGTGGAAGGTTTCAAGACCGAAGACCATGCCAAGCTGGAATGCCACCGGAGCGAGACCGGAAAGGCGCTGCTGGCCCCGAATGACCCGACGATCGTGGCTGTGGCAAGTGATGCGACACCGGATGTGGCCTGCCCGCTGCTTGATCTGGATGACACAGACGGGATCGCCGGTTTTATCCTTGGAAAGGTGGGTTTGTGATGCAGCCTCCGCCCCTGAAAGACGATTGTTTTGCCATGCCGCCCGGTGTGGACTGGACGCCGGTGGACACGGCGCTGGCGCAGTTGCGCGACCGGCTTCATGCTGTGACAGAAACAGAAACCGTGCCTCTGGCACAGGCGGGCGGGCGAATTCTGGCAGAGGATGTTAACGCAAAGCGTTCCAGCCCGCCCTATGCCAATTCCGCCGTGGACGGCTACGGGCTGGCCCATGGCGGGCTGCCTGAAGGCGGGATTTGCGTGATGCCGCTTTCGGACGGTCGGGCTGCTGCGGGGGAACCTGTTGAGGGGGAGTTGCCCGTCGGGCAGGCTGTACGCATCCTGACAGGGGCACGGTTGCCCGATGGCGTGGATACCGTGGTGCTGGAAGAAGATTGCAGTGTCGAATCGGGGCGTATCGCCTTTCGCAGCGGTTTGCGGCGCGGTGCCAACACCCGCAAGGCCGGAGAGGACGTGGCCGAAGGTGCGATGGTTCTTCCTGCCGGACGCCAGCTTTTGCCGCAGGATCTGGCGCTTCTGGCATCGGTCGGCGTGGCAGAGATTCCGGTGCGCCGCCGCCTTCGGGTCGCGGTTCTGTCCACAGGGGATGAGGTTCTGGACATTGCCGCCGGCCCTGCTCGGGACGCGCAGATTTTTGATGCGAACCGCCCGATGCTGCTGCATCTGCTGCGGCTCTGGGGCTATGACACGGTTGACCTTGGCCATGTGCGGGATAATCCTGAAACGGTCCGCGCAGCTTTTGACAAAGGCGCTGCACAGGCGGATGCGATCATCACAAGTGGTGGCGCGTCGGCAGGGGACGAGGATCACGTTTCGGCGGTGCTAAAGGCGCAAGGTGATTTGCAGAACTGGCGCATCGCGATGAAGCCCGGCCGTCCGCTGGCGCTGGCGCTTTGGGACGGGGTGCCGGTGTTCGGACTGCCCGGAAATCCTGTGGCGGCGCTGGTCTGTACGCTGGTGTTCGCGCGCCCTGCGCTCGGGGTGCTGGCGGGGGCCGGATGGCTTTCACCACAGGGGTTTTCTGTTCCGGCGGCATTTGCCAAGTCCAAGAAAGCCGGACGGCGCGAATATCTGCGGGCACGGATTCGTGACGGGCGTGCCGAGGTCTATCACTCCGAAGGGTCGGGCCGTATTTCAGGGCTAAGCTGGGCCGAAGGGCTGGTGGAACTGGGGGACGAGGCCCGCGACATTGCGCAAGGTGATCCGGTGACGTTCTATCCCTACGGGGCGTTCGGGCTCTGACAAAAGATACGGGTCTAGTCAAATGATCCTGCCACACGCCCCAGCAGCATGAACGCGCGGGCGGTGCGGGTTTGGGACATTTCCAGCAGTTCGTGATCTTCGGCAGTCTGTTCGAATTCGATCAGGATCTGGTCGAACTTGCGCAGGAAATGATGGGCTGCATCGCGGAACACCGGATCGTTTTTCAGCCGTGTTTTTGCAAGGGTCAGGGCAGAACGGTCCCGAATGCCACCAAGGGCGGAAACGGTCAGCCCGCGCTGGCCGCTGGCAAAACGGCGCCAGACCGCAGGTAGCGGTTTGTCAGGTGTCAGGTCATCCATATAGATGCCGTCCTGCGACAGCAGTGTCAGCACATCCTGTGACGCCTGAAGCAGTTTGCCGAGTTCCCGTTCCTCAAAGGCGCGGCGCAACACGCGGAAACCTTCCTTGTCCTCGGCATTATCCGGAAAGTTCAGGGCTTTGATAAACTCCGACACGGTGATTGGCATCCGTTCGGGGCCGGAAGGTGCTTGCAGCGGCAGCGAGGTTTGACTGAAATCGTCTTCTTCATGCTGCTTTTCCGCCAGTGCGGCCGCATCGGTGCGCGGACCCACCGGCTCTGGCGGTGAAATCAGGGCGCTGGTCGCCAGTTCGTTCAGGCGTTTGTCAGTTTGCTGTGTCAGCGCGGCTATTTCGTTCAATTGCTCCTGCATCCTGACGTTGCGGCTCTCGTCCTCGGCGGGGCGGTCGGCGAGAACTGTCCTGATCTGATCCATGGATGAGCGCAGCACATTGGTTTCCGCGCGCATCCCGCGCAGGGCATTGGACACATAGGCCACAGTCCAGATCACGATCACCGGAAAGAACATCGCGATAAAGGCGATCATCAGCGTCAGGATATTTGTGGTAATCTGCGCCAGCGCGCCGGGCACGCCGAAGACATAAAGCGCACAGGCCAGCAACCAGAACATGGTCAGGGCAAGCGCGATCCGTGTTTCCGCGCCGCTGTTTTCAGGCGAAGCAGGGGCGGTCTTGGTCGTGTTATTGGACATGGCGCTGGCCTTTGTGACCTAAATGAACTTCACGCTCACCACTTCGTAGTTTTTGGTACCACCCGGGGTGCGCACCTCAACACTGTCACCTTCCTCCTTACCGATCAAGGCCCGCGCAATCGGGGACTTTATGTTAAGCAGGTTATTGTCGATGTCCGCTTCGCTCTCGCCCACGATCTGGTAGGTTTTTTCCTGTTCTGTATCTTCGTCGAACAGTTCTACAGTCGCGCCAAACTTGATGGTGCCCGAGAGTTTGGAGACGTCGATGACATCCGCAAGGCCGATCAGGCCTTCGAGTTCCTTGATCCGGCCCTCGATATGGCTCTGCTGTTCGCGGGCAGCGTGGTATTCTGCGTTCTCTGACAGATCACCATGCTCGCGCGCTTCGGCAATTGCCTTGATGACGGCGGGACGTTCCACAGACTTCAGCTGTTTCAGTTCCACTTGTGCGGCATTGTAACCGCGGGGTGTCATCGGGATTTTTTCCATTTGGCCTGTCCACTCAACTTTTCCGAAAACAGACCTTAGAATTGGAAGCCCTGCACTGCAAGGGGCCATTCGTCCCTCAAGTCGCCTGATTTTCAAGCAAAAGCCGCTGCAGGGCGATCCGCTGCGACGTTTTATTGCTTTGAACGTGTGGTAAGGCTTTCATTATTGCTCATGCGCTGCAATGTCTTTAGAAGGGCGCAGATATTTTTTGCTTAAGGGCGCGAAAACGGGAGACCAAACTATGTCCGAGATTGAACGCGAGTCGATGCCATATGATGTCGTGATCGTCGGGGCAGGGCCTGCTGGCCTGTCCGCAGCGATCCGTATCAAACAACTGGATCCTGATCTGGACGTGGTTGTGCTGGAAAAAGGCTCTGAGGTGGGCGCACATATCCTGTCGGGCGCGGTTTTGGACCCTTGCGGGCTGGATGCGCTGATCCCTGACTGGAAGGAAAAAGGTGCTCCGCTGAACGTGCCGGTGAAAACCGACAACTTTCTTGTGCTTGGCGAAGCCGGAAGCCTGCGTATCCCGAACTTCCCGATGCCACCGCTGCTGAACAACCATGGCAATTACATCGTCTCCATGGGCAACGTCTGCCGCTGGATGGCCGAACAGGCCGAGGAACTGGGTGTTGAAATCTTCCCCGGCATGGCGTGTTCGCAAGTCGTCTACGGCGAAAACGGCGAAGTCAAAGGCGTGGTTGCCGGTGAATTCGGCCTGAACCCCGACGGCACCCAAGGCCCGAGCTATGAGCCCGGCATGGAACTGCACGGCAAATACGTGCTGTTTTCCGAAGGGGTGCGCGGTTCCCTGTCCAAGGAACTGATCGCGAAATACGATCTGGCCAATGATTCAGAGCCGCAGAAATACGGTCTCGGCATGAAGGAAATCTGGGAGATTGATCCTGCGAAACACTCTGAAGGCACCGTAACCCACACGATGGGCTGGCCGCTGGGTGGCAATGCAGGGGGCGGGTCTTTCCTGTATCACGCAGAGAACAACCAGATCTTTATCGGTTTCGTGGTTCACCTGAACTACAAGAACCCGCATCTGTTCCCCTATATGGAATTCCAGCGTTTCAAACAGCACCCTGAAATCAAAGCGTTGCTGGAAGGGGGCGAACGTGTGGCCTATGGCGCACGGGCCATTACCGAAGGCGGCTGGCAATCCCTGCCCAAGCTGGTGTTCCCGGGCGGCGCGCTGCTGGGCTGTTCTGCGGGTATGGTGAACGTGCCGCGCATCAAGGGCAACCACAATGCCATGCTGTCGGGCAAGGCGGCGGCGGAAGCTGCGGTCGCTGCGATCAAGGCGGGGCGCGAAAGCGACGAACTGGTTGAATATGAAAACGACGTGCGCACAGGTCCGATTGCCCGTGACCTGAAGAAAGTGCGCAACGTCAAGCCGATGTGGTCCAAATACGGTCTTGTCGCTTCACTGGCACTGGGCGGGATCGACATGTGGGCGGCCAGCCTGATGAATATCAATCCGTTCGGAACATGGAAGCACGGTAAAACCGATGCCGAGGCGACCGAGAAAGCGGAGAAGCACAAGCCGATCGACTATCCCAAGCCGGATGGCAAGATCAGCTTTGATCGCCTGACCAACGTCAGCTTCTCGGCCACCAACCACGCCGAAGAGCAACCCTGTCACCTGAAACTGCTGGATCCGAGCATTCCGATTGACGTGAACCTGCCGCTTTATGCGGAACCGGCGCAACGCTATTGCCCTGCCGGTGTGTACGAGGTGCTGC
Source organism: Paracoccaceae bacterium (assembly GCA_018223125.1). Lineage (GTDB taxonomy): Bacteria > Pseudomonadota > Alphaproteobacteria > Rhodobacterales > Rhodobacteraceae > Amylibacter. The sequence goes on from JAAEZA010000010.1 coordinate 69,413, forward strand.
GGGATGATGACGGTTCCAACCCGCGTTTCCAGATCAATGCGCAGAACTGTGTGCATTGTAAGACCTGCGACATCAAGGACCCGAGCCAGAATATCAAATGGGTCACACCCCAAGGGGGCGAAGGGCCGAATTACCCGAATATGTAACTTTGATAACCCCGGCCGCTGCGCCGGGGTTTTTCGTTTCCGCCCCGATTTGCGCTGGAATGAGCGAAGATGTGAACAGTTTTCACCGGAGTTTCATTGTAAAGCCGTGGCGCTGGGGCTAGGTTTTGGGAAAGCAGGCAGAGGTTGGAGTGAACGTGGCAGGCATAAGCAGAAAATTCGCGATGGCATTCGGGTTTGTAGCGGCGCTCGGGGTGTCTCTTTCCCTGCCTCAAGCCCCCAAGGCCCAAGGACTGGCCGGCGCCTATCTGGCTGGCAATCAGGCGAATCGGGACAACAACTATGAACAGGCCGCGCGGTTCTATTCCGAGGCTCTGGCCCGTGATCCGGGCAATCCCTACCTGTTGCAGAATGCCTTGTTATCCTATGTGGCGAAAGGGGATGTGCAGCGCTCTATCGCGATTGCACGCAAGATCCAGTCCGGCCAGTTCGCCAGCCAGCTTGCGGATCTGGTGGTGATGGCGCAATCCATCCGTGAAGGAGATTTCTCCGAGGCCGAAGCCATTCTGGACGACAGCGCAGAGATTTTCAGCCCGCTTCTGACAGGTTTGCTTTCCGGGTGGGTCGCACTTGGCGACGGGCAGATGAAAAGGGCGGTGAAGCGGTTCGACGCGATGCGCAACCCGCCCGCGATGCGGTTGTTCGGCCAGTACCATAAGGCGCTGGCGTTGGCGGCTGTGGGCGATTTCGCGACCGCAGACAAAATCCTGACCGGCGATGAAGATGGCAACCTGCGCCTGAACCGCGGCAGCCTGATTGCCCATGCCCAGATCATGACGCAGCTTGACCGTAAGGACGAAGCACTGGCCCTGCTGGACGGGGCGCTGCGCGGCACATCCGATCAGGGTGTTTCGGATCTGCGTGACAGGATCGCCGAACAGGGAATCGTCAACTACGATTTCATCACCGAAGCCTCTCAGGGGGCGGCAGAGGTGTTTCTGACTCTGGCCAGCGTGCTGGAACGGGAACAGGACGAACGCTATGCGCTGGTTTATGCGCGTCTGGCTGAATATCTGCGGCCGGGCTATACCGAGGCGATCCTGCTGACGGCGGAAATCCTGCAGGATCAGGACCAGTTCGATCTGGCCTCCAAAACCTATGCCAGTGTCTCGCAGGACGATCCGATGTTCCTGAATGCAGAGCTTGGCCGTGCGGATGCACTGGTAGATGCGGGCAAGGCCGATGCCGCGATCGAGGTTCTGCGTAACATGACCCGTACCTTTGGCGATGTGCCACGGGTGCATATTTCCCTTGGGGACGTGCTGCGCGGTCAGGAAGAATACGCGGCAGCGGCACAAGCCTATGATACCGCAGTCGGAATGATCCCCGATCCGGCACCGAACCACTGGTTCCTGTTTTACGCACGCGGCATCTGCTATGAGCGGGAAGGCCAGTGGGAACAGGCCGAGACCGATTTCCGCCGAGCCTTGGAGCTTAGCCCCGATCAGCCGCTGGTGCTGAACTATCTCGGTTATTCGCTGGTAGAGGCAAACCTGAAGCTGGACGAAGCGCAGGACATGATTGAGCGGGCGGTCAAGGCCCGCCCTGATGACGGTTATATCACGGACAGTCTGGGCTGGGTGTTGTATCGCGTTGGCAAATACGAAGAAGCCGTCGGACCGATGGAGAAGGCGGTGGAACTGGTTTCCAACGACCCGATCATCAACGACCATCTTGGCGATG
>JAAEZA010000010.1:71269-88615 GCA_018223125.1 Paracoccaceae bacterium
CTACTGGATGGTGAACCGCAAGCGCGAGGCGGAATTCCAGTGGAGCCGTGCCCTGTCACTTGAGCCCGAAGAAAAAGACGCAGTGCGCATCCGGCGCAAGCTGGAAATCGGGCTGGATGCGGTTCTGGAAGAAGAAGGCACAGTCGCAAAGACAGCTTCCGGCAATGGTAATTGAACGGGTTGCGCGGGCGAAGATCAATCTTTGCCTGCATGTGACCGGACAACGGGACGACGGTTACCATCTGCTTGATAGTGTGGTGGCTTTTGCCGAATACGGTGATGTCCTGACCTTCGCTCCGGCAGAATCTGTTTCCCTGTCAATTTCGGGGCCTTTCGGGGAGGGGCTGAGCGGGGCAGAGGACAATCTGATCCTGCAAGCCGCCCGATGCTTCACACGCAAATCAGGGCAGGGGGCTGCGATCCATCTGGAAAAGAACCTTCCGGTTGCCTCGGGGATCGGCGGGGGGTCGGCTGATGCTGCGGCGGCACTGGCGGGTTTGTCCGAGCTTTGGGGCCTGCCGCTGCCCGATCCCGAATTACAGTTGTCTCTGGGCGCAGATGTTCCGATCTGCGTGGCTGGACGTCCGTTGCGCATGCGGGGTATCGGAGAGGTCATAAAACCACTGGAACCGGATCGCCCTTTCGATATGGTTCTGGTCAATCCCGGCGTGTCGGTCCCTACGCCTGTGGTGTTCAAAGCCCTGAAGGACAAAAGCAACCCCGCAGTTACGGATGAACCCGATAAGGGGTGGATCAACTGGCTGGCACAACAGCGCAACGATCTGGAAACGCCCGCCATTGCCCACTCTCCTGTGATTGCGGATGTGTTGACCGCGCTCGGGCAAACTGCACCCGCACTGTGCCGGATGTCCGGATCAGGGGCGACCTGCTTTGGTCTTTATGACAGCGCCAAGGCCGCGCAGGACGCAGCAGAGCATCTGTCGGCACGCCATCCTGACTGGTGGGTTCAGACCACGCGGCTGACGACGTAGTCGGACAGGTCCATCAGCAAATTGCGCAAATCGCTTGCGGGCAATGCCTCCAGTACCGTGCGGGCCTTGCCGGCCCAATGCAGCGCATCCTGACGGGTCTCTTCCATCGCATTGTGCTTTTCCAGAAGCGCCATTGCCTGTTCCAGATCACCATCCCGCTGGTCACCCTTTTCGATGGTGCGCTTCCAGAAATCCCGTTCCTGCGCGTCGGCTTTTGCAATCGCCTTGATCACCGGAAGGGTCAGCTTGCGTTCACGGAAATCATCGCCGGTGTTCTTGCCCAGACTGGCCGTCGCCCCGCCGTAATCCAGCAGGTCATCCACGATCTGGAAGCTGATCCCGAGCGCATCGCCGTAGTCATAAAGCGCCTGCGTCACGGTTTCGTCTGCCTGTGCAATCACGCCGCCCACCTGCGTTGCTGCAGAGAACAGCGCGGCGGTTTTTCCGCGCACCACTTGCAGGTAAACCGCTTCATCCGTGGCAAGGTTGCTGGCTGCGGTCAGTTGCAGAACCTCTCCTTCGGCGATGGTCGCCGAAGCATTGGCCAGAATGTCCAGAACCCGCAGGTTACCGGTTTCAACCATCAACTGGAACGAACGGGAAAACAGGTAATCCCCGACCAGAACCGAAGATTTATTGTCCCAAAGCAGGTTTGCTGTGGGCCGCCCGCGCCGTTTGGCGCTTTCGTCCACGACATCATCATGCAGCAGGGTTGCGGTGTGGATGAATTCCACCGTGGCGGCCAGGTGAATGTGATACGGCCCGTCATATCCGCACAACCGCGCCGCTGCGAGCGTCAACATCGGGCGCAGGCGTTTGCCGCCAGCTTCGACCAGATGTGCCGTTACTTCGGGAATGCGCGGCGCATGTTTCGAGGCCATTCGGGTGCGGATCTGATCATTCACCAATGCCATATCATCGGCCAGCACTGCGGCGAGTTGTTCATGTGGTTTAAGGGGGCTTACGTTGTTCACCGTTTATTCAATCCCTTTGGCTCGACATCCCATGGCGAAAGGCCGTATGCCATTGCCATGAAAGAATTGTTGCGCACGAACGACCCGACCCTTGTGGCCTTTACCCACGCACTGTTGCGTGCCGAGGATATAGAGTGCTTTGATCTCGACGTCCATATGAGCATATTAGAAGGCTCGATTGGTGTGATGCCAAGGCGTGTTATGGTCGCGGATGAACACTATTTTCGGGCGCGGGCTATTTTGCAGGACAATGAAATCGAATTGCCGGACCGGATATGACCGGACCGGCGCCTGACGTGACGGTTGACGGTTTTCTGGGCGGGCGGTTGCAGGTCCGCCAGCCGCAGAACGGGTACCGCGCTGCGACCGATCCGGTTTTTCTGGCTGCTTGGGTTCCTGCGAAAAGCGGGGAGAGCGTTCTTGAACTCGGCTGTGGCGTTGGGGTCGCGAGCCTGTGTCTGGGGGCGCGGGTTGCGGGGTTGTCCCAGACAGGGCTGGAGCTTCAGACAGACTATGCCGCACTGGCACGGCAGAATTCAGAGATCAACGGGATTCCTCTGCAGGTTGTAGAAGGGGATCTGGCGCGGATGCCTGCCGCGCTGAAGGAACAGAGCTTTGATCACGTGCTGGCCAACCCGCCGTTCTTTCCCGCTGGTCGCGTAAGCAAGCCGCAGGATGGCGGTAAATCTCTGGCGTTTGTGAATGAAAACAGCACAGGCATCTGGATTGATGCGGGGCTCCGGCGGCTGAAGGCGGGTGGCGTCTTTTCTATGGTCCACCTGAGTGAACAGCTTGGCGAAATCCTTGCGGGGTTATCAGGGCGGGCAGGTAATGTTACGATTCTGCCCGTTACTGCCCGTAAAAATAAGCCGGCGAAACGTGTATTGGTGCGTGCAACCAAAGCTGCACGCGGACCGTTGCGGTTGCTTTCGCCCTTTGTGGTGCATTCAGGGGATGAACACGTCCAAGGCCAGCCCGATTACAGCCCCGAAGCAGAAGGCATTCTGCGTCTCGGCAAGAGCTTCGAGCGGGGTTGATTCGCGTTATTCGGGTGTTTTTCGGCGCAGGGCAAAAAAAATCTGCAGCCCTGTTTACCTGTCCGTTCGGATACAGCTTAGCGATGGTCGCCAGCTATCCCAGCCGAAACATTGGTAATTTTCACTCAACCTTTGGTGGTTTAGATGTCGGGGCGATTAGCAAGCATTTGCTATATTCAAATCCCGTGAAACAATTTGGTGACAGACAGAGGAACTTGTGCTGCTATGGGGGGGCTAAACCAAAACGGAGGTGTACCATGAGCATGAGTTCCCATATTTCCGAACTCAAAAGAAAACACGAAGAACTCTCACAAAGAGTCGAAATGTTTCAACGGCGACCCGGAATGGATGATCTGGAGATCGCAAGCCTCAAAAAAGAAAAACTCCGTCTAAAAGAAGAAATTACCCGCCTGTCGACCTGATAAGGCGTTAAATGAAAAGGGCCGCTTCCAAAAGCGGCCCTTTTTTAATGTCCCGTCAAAGGGAAGAAGATCAGGTCATGTACTGGCCGCCGTTGGCCGTAAGGGTGGAACCTGTCACAAATCCTGCATCGTCAGAGGCAAGGAAGGCCACGCAACGGGCGATGTCCTCCGGTTCGCCCAATCGTCCCACCGGAATCGTGGCGATAATACTGTCACGCACCTTTTCCGGCACAGCCATAACCATATCGGTCGCAACATAACCCGGGCAAATGACATTCACAGTTATACCGGCACGCGCACCTTCCTGTGCGAGAGCTTTGGTAAAGCCGATATCCCCTGCTTTGGCTGCAGAGTAGTTGGCCTGGGCAAACTGGCCCTTTTGCCCGTTGATGGAAGAGATGTTAATGATACGGCCGAATTTGCGTTCGCGCATTCCGTTCCACAGCGGATGGGTCATGTTGAAAACGCCGGACAGGTTCGTGTCCATGACCTCGCTCCATTGTTCACGGGTCATCTTGTGGAACGGGGCATCCCGCGTGATGCCGGCATTGTTCACCAGAATGTCGACGGGTCCCAAATCCGCTTCGACTTTTGCAATACCCTCGACGCACTCATCGTAATCTGCAACAGACCACTTGTAGGTAGGAATACCGGTTTCTTCTGTGAAGGCGGCGGCTGCCTCTTCATTGCCGGCGTAACTTGCCGCGACGGAGTACCCCTCCGCTTTAAGGTGTTTTGCAATGGCCGCGCCAATGCCGCGCGACCCCCCTGTGACCAATGCAACTCTTGCCATTATTTTTCGCTCCCTGACATGTATTAAGGCCCCGCCGTTGGGCAGGGCCGTTGGTTTATGAACGCTCTACGCACATGGCAACGCCCATACCGCCGCCGATACACAGGGTTGCGAGACCCCGTTTTGCATCGCGTCGTTTCATTTCGAACAGCAGTGTATTCAACACGCGGCACCCTGAAGCGCCAATCGGGTGCCCGATTGCAATTGCGCCGCCATTAACGTTAACGATGGCCGGATCCCAGCCCATATCCTTGTTCACAGCGCAGGCTTGGGCTGCGAAGGCTTCGTTAGCTTCCACCAGATCCAGATCCGACACGCTCCACCCTGCCTTGTCGAGCGCCTTGCGGGAGGCATAGACCGGCCCCACGCCCATGATCGCCGGATCAAGCCCTGCAGTTGCGTAAGATACGATGCGCGCCAGTGGTTCGATGCCGCGCCGTTCGGCTTCATCAGCAGACATCAACAGGGTTGCTGCCGCGCCGTCATTCAGGCCGGATGCGTTGGCTGCTGTAACGGTCCCGTCCCGATCAAAGGCGGGGCGCAGCTTTTGCATGGCGTCCATAGTGGCGCCGTGGCGGATGTATTCATCAGAGTCGACGGTGGTTTCCCCTTTACGGGTTTTGACTACAAACGGGGTAATCTCATCTTCGAACTTACCAGCTTTTTGCGCGGCTTCCGCCTTGTTTTGCGAAGCAACGGCAAATTCGTCCTGCATGTCACGGCTGATCTGCCATTGATTCGCAACGTTTTCGGCAGTGTTCCCCATGTGATACCCGTTGAACGCGTCCCACAAACCATCCTTGATCATGGAGTCCACAAATTTCATATCGCCCATTTTCTGGCCGGCCCGCAGGTTCGCAACATGGGGCGACAGGGACATGCTTTCCTGACCGCCTGCAATCACGATCCCTGCATCGCCAAGCTGGATATGTTGTGCTGCGAGAGCCACGGCGCGCAATCCGGAACCGCATACCTGATTGATGCCCCAGGCAGCCGATTCCTGCGGCAGACCGGCGTTGATATGGGCCTGACGGGCGGGATTCTGCCCCTGACCTGCTGTCAGAACCTGCCCGAGAATGGTTTCGGATACATCCGCGGCATCGACGCCAGCCCGGTCCAGTACCGCTTTGATGACAGTCGCGCCAAGATCGTGTGCGGGGGTATTCGCAAAGCTCCCCAGAAAGGAGCCGACAGCCGTACGCGCGGCAGATGCAATTACTACGTTGGTCATTGTTTTTCCTCTTGTAAAACGCTCGGCAACAAACGTGCAGCCGGTTTCATTCCCGATTATACAGGCTTTCATCCCAGATGTGTTATCCAATTGGTAGAAACCGGAAATCGTTCACGCAAGGGGAATCATGTCGCATTACGGTTCGCGCAATGCGGCATGAAACTTCAATTAACAGAAATACAGAAGGGGCGCGCGACGCTGGATCGCGCCTTGTTAAGTGTTTTTCGGGGCGCTGACCGGATTAAAGATACCCTTCTAGAGAGGTTTCGTCTTCCTTCCAAACCGGAACGGTTTCAGGCCGCCCCAGTAAATAGCCTTGGAGGCAGTCAATGCCGGCTTCCTGCAAGTAGGCAAGTTCCTCTTTCTTCTCCACACATTCTGCGACAGTGAACATGTCAAATTGGTGAGCGATGGCGATCAGGGCTGCTGTCAGTACCTGATTGTCAGCATCTTTATGAATGTCGCGGATGAACTGGCCGTCGATTTTGACGATATCAAACTGGAAATCGCGGAAAAAACGGAATGCAGTGAAGCCTGCGCCAAAATCGTCAAGGGCAAAGGAAATGCCGCGCCTGTGCAGATCACCCATAAACACGTTTACAATATCGGGCATGAGCATGGCCGAACTTTCTGTCACTTCGAGAATGAGCCGCTCGGCAACAGTTTTATCCAGCGCGAGCCCGCGATTCAGGGTTTCCATCCAGCGCGGATACCCGATGGAGCGGGCAGACATGTTAATCGCCAGCCGCAGGCTCGGCTCTTCTGCCAGAGCCTGAAGGCCGAGTTCCAGCGACAGGCAGTCCAGAATGCGACCGGTTTCCATGGTTTCAATCGCGCCGATAAAGTCGCTGGCGGGGATGATCCTGCGCTTGGCATCCAATACGCGAATTAGACCTTCGTAATAGGCAGGGCGCGTCGGATTTTTGCTGTGCACGATGGGCTGATAGGCCAGCATCACATTCCTGCTTTTGATTGCGGCCCGCACCATTTCGATTGTCGCGACGTACGCGGAGTGGACATCGCGCGGCGCCCCCGTCCGGTGGGGCTCGTTCAAATCTGGCCCGTATAAATGTGTCACGCGGCAAACCTCCGATTTCAGTAAAGCTTGGAACCGAACTTGCGGGCAAAATTCTAATATGAAGTTAAGGTTCACATTTTGTTCTAAATCGTGTTAACTTGTCCATAAATTCACAAGTGACTGAAAGTTATACGTAATTATGTCTGAAACCCGATGTGACTGGTGTGGTTCTTTACCAATTTACGTAAATTATCACGATGAAGAATGGGGTGTTCCCGAATATGACAGCCGTGCCCTGTGGGAAAAACTGGTTCTCGACGGTTTTCAGGCGGGGTTGAGCTGGTTGACGATTCTCAAGAAGCGCGAAGCATTCCGCGCGGCTTTTGCCGGTTTCGACCCTGAAAAGGTTGCCCGTTTCGGAGCGGCGGATGTTGAGCGGTTGCTCGGGGATCCGGGGATTATCAGGCACCGCGGCAAGATCGAGGCGGCCATTACCGGCGCGCAAGCCTGGTTGGAGCTTGAAGAAGGGAAGGGGTTCGCTCCCATGATGTGGGATTATGTGGACGGGCGCCCGCTGGTAAACCGGTTTGAGACGATGGCAGAGGTGCCGCCTTCATCCGATCTTTCCCTGAAGATTTCGAAAGATTTGAAAAAACTTGGCTTCAAATTTTGTGGACCAACGATTGTGTATGCCTGGATGGAGGCAACAGGGCTGATCAATGATCACCTCATAACCTGCCACCGGCACGAAGCCGTGAAGAAACTGGCGCGTTAAACGACACTGGAAAGTTCCTAAACTTTTACAGATCAAAGGCGTTCCGCAAGTTTGGAAACGTTTTTTTAAGAAGTCTACCGGCATTCTGAATGCAAGCGAACCAACATCGTGTTTGGGCGGGTAATTTGCAGGAAAGAATGGCGGAGCACTATTTAAAAACCGAACTCGATCACCAGATGAGCACGAATCCCGAAATGTGGAGCTTCGTGCAACAGGCGTCCTTGGATGGCGTCTGGTACTGGGATCTGGAGCGACCGGATCAGGAGTGGATGAGCCCCGAATTCTGGCGCCTGTTCGGAATTGATCCTGCAACCAAATCCCATAATCCCGCCGAATGGCAGGATATCGTTAATCAGGATGACCTGAAGATCGCACTGGTCAATTTCGAACTTCACTGCGCGGACCCCGCGCATCCCTATGACCAGCTGGTGCGATACAGGCACAGCGACGGGTCTACAATCTGGGTGCGCTGCCGCGGACGCGCAATCCGGAATGAAGAAGGCAAGGCCATTCGCATGTTCGGGGTTCACAATGAAATCACCGCGGTGCGGCGCCGTCACGAAACAGGGCGGGAACTGGACGCGGCAAACAGCGAACTGCGGGACTTTGCCTATGCCGTGAGCCATGATTTGAAATCGCCGGTCAACACCGTCGGGATGCTGCTCGGAGAACTGCAGGAAGCGGAAGGCGAACACCTTTCACAGGACGGCCAGCACCTGGTGGCACTGGCAAGAGAGTCGATTGAAAGGATGCAAATCTTCATCGAAGAATTGCTCCGCTATACGAGCATCATCGGTGAAGTCGTCGAATTTGTGCCGGTTTCGCTGCAGTCCCTTGCAGAAGGAATACTACAGGAACTGGATGAACAGTTTCGTGCCGCCAATGTGGTGGTGGATTTGCAACCCTTGCCGCAGTTGATTGCCCATAAAGAGCAGATGCGGCTGCTTCTGTCCAACTTGTTAACCAATGCAGCCAAGTTCTCCCGCGCGGGGGCCGGAAACCGGATTACCCTTAGCGGAGAAACCACCGAAGACAATCGGGTGATTCTGAAGGTTGCGGATCAAGGTGTCGGTATCGGCCGCGAAGATTTCGAAAAGATTTTTACCATTTTTACCCGTTTGCACCGGTCGGAACAGATTGCAGGCAACGGTCTGGGGCTCGCGCTTTGCCGGCGGATTGTGATGAACCACGGCGGGCGTATCACGGTAGAGTCGGATCTGGGGGCCGGTTCCTGCTTTACGGTGGAACTGCCGCAGTCCCAGACCTAGGCGGGTGAAGGTTTCATCCCGCACCGGAGCCGACGGGGATGCCACAGTAACAGGGGTTCGAGGAGAGGGTTATGACATATGAGAAACACCGTTTCATTCCGGAGGATGACAGTCCGGCCATTCGAAACCTTATGGTGGTGGATGACAATAAAGTAGACCAGATGATCTATCGCAGGATTATCAAAAGGTCGGGACTGGTGGGGCAGGTGTTGCAGTTTCTGTCCGCCGAAGAAGCTCTGGCGCATTTGCGGCAGAAAGATCGTGCGGTGGTCGATGCCATTTTGCTTGATATCAACATGCCCCGTATGGACGGGTTCGAATTTCTGGCCGCGGCGACAGAGGAGTTGGGCGACAGCTTTACACGGATGCTTGTGGTGATGCTCACAACATCGCTAGACCCGAGAGATGCGGCGCGAGCGTCCCAGTTTTCGGTTGTGAAGCAATATCTTAACAAACCACTGGTTCAGAAGCATCTGGAGCAGATTGCAGACTACCTCAACCGGACGACCGCCGCGAGAGGGGATGTTTCAATGGCGCGCGGATAGACCCGCATGTATCGCGCGCCGGACTATTTTGTGTTTGAAGCAATCAGGGCCTTAACAATCTCTTGAGCTTCCGGGCTGAACCAATCCGCATCACCACGCAGGCGGGCGATTTCCTGCCCTTGCGGGTTAAGGATCATTGTCATTGGCAGGCCGAAAACCGTCATCTCCCGCGCCAGCTTCTGTTTTGGATCGCGGTAAATATCAATGTTGGTGACGTCGGCTTCTTCAAAGAAACTGTGAATGGCGGGAAGGGGGTTGTGGCCGGTTGCGATTGTCACGACCTGAAAATCATCGCCGCCATAGGCGTCCTGCAATGCGTCGAGCGTTGGCATTTCATGGCGGCAGGGGGCACACCATGTGGCCCAGAAATTTACCAGAAGATATTTGCCTTCGAAATCTGCAAACGTAACCGTGTTGCCGTTTTCATCCTGAAAAGCCGTATCAATGCGGGCAACCGGTTCAGCCGAAAACGAAAGTTTTTTCATATCGCCGCCGCGCATTTCAGCAAGGGCGGCTATATCAGGGGCTTCGGCCAAGACAGGATTTGCGATTGTTGCCCCGGCGGCGTATAGCACTGCGGCAGCGAAAGCTTTTTTCAGGGTCATGTCAGGCCTCTTCCTATCGTGTTAACTTCGGGCGCATTCATCATGTCAGACAAGAAATCATCCTCCACGAAAACTTCCAATGCCATGTGGGGCGGGCGTTTTGCCAGTGGTCCCGATGCCATTATGGAAGCGATAAATGCTTCCATCGGTTTTGACAAACGGATGGCGCGGCAGGATATCGAAGGGTCCCGCGCCCATGCGGCAATGCTCGCCCAGCAGGGCATCATTACTGATAGTGATGCAAGCGCAATCAGGGAAGGCCTGCTCACGGTCTTGTCAGAAATTGAAGGCGGAACCTTTGAATATTCCGCCGCGCTGGAGGATATCCACATGAATGTGGAATCCCGTCTGAAGGAAATCATCGGTGAGCCGGCGGGCCGCCTGCATACGGGGCGCAGCCGGAACGATCAGGTGGCGACGGATTTCAAGCTTTGGGTGCGGGACCAGTTTGATGCAGCAATCTCGGGGCTGGATGCGTTGATCGCAGCATTGCTGGATCAGGCAGAGGCAGGCGCGGATATGGTGATGCCCGGTTTCACCCATCTGCAAGTGGCCCAGCCTGTGACCTGGGGCCATCACATGATGGCCTATGTAGAGATGTTTGCGCGGGACAAAAGCCGCATGATCGACGCGCGGGCCCGGATGAATGAATCGCCACTGGGCGCGGCGGCGCTGGCGGGGACGTCCTTTCCGATTGACCGCCATGCCACGGCAGAGGCGCTGGGCTTTGACCGTCCGAGTGCGAACAGTCTGGATGCGGTCAGCGACAGGGATTTCGCGCTGGAATTCCTGTCTTCCGCGTCGATCTGCGCGACACATCTTAGCAGGTTTGCCGAGGAACTGGTGATCTGGTCCTCTGCCCAGTTCCGTTTTGTGGTGCTGTCGGACCGGTTTTCAACCGGTTCAAGCATCATGCCGCAAAAGAAGAACCCCGATGCGGCAGAGCTGATTCGCGCCAAGGTCGGGCGGATCAACGGCAGCCTGATCGGTTTGCTGACCGTTATGAAGGGGCTGCCGCTGGCCTATTCCAAGGATATGCAGGAAGACAAAGAGCAGGTGTTTGATGCGGCGGACAGCCTGATGCTGGCGCTTGCGGCGATGGCGGGGATGGTGGCGGACATGCGCCCGAATGCAGACAGCCTTGAGGTCGCCGCAGCCAGCGGGTTTTCCACCGCGACCGATCTGGCGGACTGGCTGGTGCGCGCGCTCGGGATGCCATTCCGCGATGCCCACCATGTCACCGGCGCCTTGGTTAAAATGGCCGAAGATCGCGGCTGTGATCTGCCGGATTTGTCGCTGGATGACATGCAATCTGTGCACGACAAGATTACACAGGAAGTGTTCGGCGTGCTTGGAGTGCAGAATTCTGTGGCGAGTCGTGTCAGTTTTGGCGGCACAGCGCCGGAGCAGGTGCGAAAGCAGATCGCAGCCTGGCGTGAAAGGATCAAATAATGCGGATTTTACTGCTTTGCCTGACAGTCGCTTTCGGCCTTTCTGCCTGCGGGATCAAGGATGATCCCGTGCCTGTCAGCGCCACCGAATCTTGAATGGAAGGGGCCGGTTTATGTCAGGCTTGCGTGTGATCTATCTGCTGCTGGCCGTGGCGGGTACCATCCTGCCGATGCGGTATTTCCTGCAATGGTTCGGGGAAAACGGCTTTGACATTATGGGGATGGTGGATGCGTGGCACGCAAACGCGGCATCTTCAGGGCTGGTCTGGGATCTGACTGTATCGGCGGCGGCGCTGGTGGTCTGGATGTGTGCGGAGGTTTACCAGCGCAAGGATTACTGGGTGCTGGCGCTATGCCTGCCCGCCACTTTTTGCATCGGTGTAAGCTGTGGCCTGCCGCTTTACCTGTTTTTGCGGGCACGCCCCGTCACTTGATCCGTAGGACCAGCCTGTAAAACAAGGGTGGTTTGGCCCTCCGTTTCGGTTTAAGCGGGGCGGGCTTGAAGTAAGGACTGCACCATGGACCATTTTTTGTATCGCAACGGGGTTTTGCACGCGGAAGACGTGCCACTGACGGAGATCGCGGCATCCGTCGGAACGCCGTTCTATGTCTATTCCAGCGCGACACTCGCGCGGCATTTTACGGTTTTTGACGAGGCGCTGGCCGGAATGCCCCATCTGGTGTGCTATGCGATGAAGGCGAACTCCAATCTTGCGGTGCTGAAACTGCTGGGCGATATGGGCGCGGGCATGGATGTGGTGTCTGTCGGGGAGTATCTGCGCGCCAAAGCAGCCGGAGTTCCCGGAGACCGCATCGTCTTTTCCGGTGTCGGCAAGACGCGGGCCGAGATGGAGACGGTGCTGGCCGGAGGTATCCGCCAGTTCAACGTCGAAAGCGAACCCGAACTGCACCTTCTGTCCAAGGTGGCATCGGAAATGGGTGTGGTCGCCCCGATTACCGTGCGGGTTAATCCGGATGTGGACGCGAAAACCCATCCAAAGATCGCGACAGGCATGTCAGACAACAAGTTCGGCATCCCGATTGCACGGGCCCGCGAGGTTTACAAACTGGCCGCAGGGTTGCCCGGTGTTAAAGTTGTCGGGATTGATGTGCACATCGGCAGCCAGCTGGTGGACCTGTCGCCTTATCGCGATGCCTTTCAGAAGGTTGCGGAACTGACAGAGCTGTTGCGTGCCGACGGGCACGAAATTTCCCGCCTCGATCTGGGCGGCGGACTTGGCATTCCCTACGAACGCTCCAACGCCGCACCGCCGTTGCCGATGGACTACGGCGATGTGGTCCGCGAGACAGTTGGCCATCTGGGATGCGAGATCGAAATCGAGCCGGGACGGCTGATTGCGGGGAATGCAGGGCTGATGGTGTCCTCGGTGATTTTCCGCAAGAACGGCGAGGGACGCGATTTCCTGATTGTCGATGCTGCGATGAACGATCTGATCCGTCCGGCCATGTATGAGGCCCATCACGATATTGTTCCGGTTCTGGAACCTGCTGCAGGGGCGGAACAAACACCGGTGGATATTGTCGGGCCGATTTGCGAATCGGGGGATACATTCACCAAACAGCGTCCTATGCCCCATCTGGACGACGGCGATATGATCGCCTTCCGCTCCGCTGGTGCCTATGGTGCGGTGATGTCGTCGGAATATAATTCCCGACCGATGATCCCCGAGGTTCTGGTGCATGGCGATCAATATGCTGTCATCCGCCCCCGTCCGACGTTTGACGAAATGTTAAATCGGGATAAGCTACCAGAGTGGATGCAGGACTGAGCCTGCCCACCTCTACCGCGCAAGGCGGCTGAAGGGTCTGGATGGCAGATTACGAGATCGACGTTGACAAGCTGACACGCAAGGCCATGCGCGCCTTGACGTGGCGGTTGCGTTTTACCCGTGCGGCGCTGTTGTTGGAACGGGGGATGATTTGCTTTTGGCCCCTGATAACACTGACACTTTTCGTCGTGGCTTTGGGGCGTCTCGGGCTGTTGCTGACTCTGGACAGACCGGTGTTGCTGGGTGGTATGGCCATAGCGGCAGTGTTTTGGCTTTGGTTCCTTATACGCGGGGCGCGTGGGTTTAACTGGCCGACTTTGGCGGATGCCAGGGCTCGGATCGATGCAAGAATGCCGGGCCGTCCGCTACAATCTCTGGATGATTCTATGGCGGTGGGAGCCAGCGACCCGGCGGCACGTTACCTTTGGGCGCGGCATTTGCAGCGCATGGCGGATCAGGCGCGCGGGGCGAAAGCCGCTCACCCCCATGTCCGCCTGTCCCGTCGTGATCCTTGGGCGTTACGTCTGATTGCGGTGTTCATTTTTGCGGCGGCTGCTTTGTTCGGGCGAACGGATCCGGTGCAGTCTCTGGTGCAAAGCCTGACCGACGAAGGGGCCTTGATCGCCACAGGCCCAAGCTGGGAAGGTTGGGCAGAGCCACCGGCCTATACC
Organism: Paracoccaceae bacterium; assembly: GCA_018223125.1. Lineage (GTDB taxonomy): Bacteria > Pseudomonadota > Alphaproteobacteria > Rhodobacterales > Rhodobacteraceae > Amylibacter. The sequence continues at coordinate 84,842 of JAAEZA010000010.1, forward strand.
GGAAAACCTGCTGTATATTTGAATGATGTTGCAACCGGAGAGACACTCTCGCTGCCGGAGGGTACGCGGATTACTTTGCGGGTGTATGGAGATACTGAAGGCGCAGCACTTAGCGAAACGGTAAGTGCCGGCGGCGATACAGTGCTAAGCGCTGGCGAGACAGGTTTTGCGGAAACCACGCTTGATGTGCGCAAATCCGGCAGTCTTTCGATCGTGCCGCCGCACGGTCCGGATGCGGGCTGGGATATTGCCATGATCGCGGATGAAGACCCGCAAGTTGCCCTGACGGATGAGATCAGCCGCACGGTGCAGGGTGCACTGAAGCTGCCGTTTGAGGCGCGGGACGATTACGGCGTTGAAGGGGGGACTGTTACCATCGAACTGGCGCTTGATGCGGTGGACCGGCGCTACGGTCTGGTGCTTGATCCCGAGCCGCGCGAGATGCTGACGCTGGAACTTCCTTTACCTTTCACACGCAAAACGGCCTCTTTCGAAGAGACACTCGTCGAGGATTTGGCAGAGCACCCTTGGGCAGGACTTCCCGTAAGGATCGTCATGACTGTGGAAGATGCTCTGGGGCAGACCGGATCCGTGATCCCTGACATTGGGCCGATGCCGGGGAAGCGTTTCTTTGACACGATGGCCGCTGCCGTTGCCGAACAGCGGCGGGATCTTTTGTGGAACAGGGACAATAAAAAGCGGATTGTTCAGGTTCTGAAGGCGATCACCCATCGCCCCGAAGTCGCGTTCGAGCGGCGGGGCGAGAAGGCCTATCTGATGATCCGCACAGCGATGCGCCGGATGGAATATGCGGGTGACGACCGGCTGAGCGATACGGTCAGGGACGAAGTGGCCGCACTGTTGTGGAAGGCTGCTTTGCTGATCGAAGACGGTGATCTGGCCGATGCGCGGGAACGTCTGAAACGGGCGCAGGAACGGCTGTCCGAAGCGATGAAAAACGGTGCAACGCAGGATGAAATCCAGCAATTGATGGATGAATTGCGTCAGGCCACCAACGATTACATGCGCCAGTTGGCCGAAGAACAGCGCAAGGACGGGCAGCAGAACCAGCAGGCGGAAAACGGCCAGACCCGCGAGATGTCTCAGGATCAGTTGCAACAGCTTCTGGACCGTATTCAGGAGCTGATGGAACAGGGCCGGATGGCCGAAGCCCAGGAACTGATGGAACAGCTTCAGCAGATGATGGAAAACATGCGCGTGACCGAAGGCCAGAACGGCGGTCAGGGCGGGCAGAACCAACAGGCGATGGAAGGGTTGGGGGATACGCTGCGCGAACAGCAGGATCTGGCGGATGATACCTACCGCGAGCTGCAGGAGGAATACGATCGCAACCGGCGCGAATTGCAGGAATCCCAGGATCCGCCCCTGCCGGACGGTGACAGACAGGGCCAGCAGCAGGGGCAACAGGATGGCCAGCAGAACGGTCAGGGCCAACAAAACGGACAGCAGCAGGGTCAGGGTCAACGCGGGCGCGACCAAGGGCAGGGTGCAGGACCGGGGCAGCTTGCAGAACGGCAAAGAGCGTTGCGGGACATGCTGGACCAGCAACGCCGCGAATTGAACCGCAACGGTGTCAACGGCGGCGAGGAATTCGAGCGCAGCCTTGAAGAAGCCGAACGCCAGATGGGCGAGGCCGAGGGCAATCTCGAAAATGGTAATTCTGCCGGTGCGCTCGACAATCAGGCCAACGCGCTTGAAGCGCTGCGCGAAGGGATGCGCCAGCTTGGGGAATCCCAGCGGCAGGCCCAATCCGGTCAATCCGGCCAGCAGGGTTCCCAGCCCGGGCAGGGAGATCAGAACGTCCGCGATCCTTTGGGCCGTCCTTTGTCGGAAACCGGTCGGGTCGGCAGCAACGAAAAGCTGGTCCCGAGCGAGGAACAGTATCGCCGCTCGCGTGAGGTTATGGACGAAATCCGCAAACGCTCCGGTGAACGTAATCGCCCGACACTAGAGCTGGACTACCTGAAGCGGCTGCTAGACCGCTTCTAGGCCGATTTTTCTTAACCGTATTTTCACAATCACACTGTAGGGCTACAGTGGTCGGCGGGTTAGCCGCCGATCCGCCGTTCGATCAACAGACGCAGGCTGTCTATGGCCGATGCGTAGGGGTCAAGCACGACTGCTGCTGCCGGCATACCCGCAACTATCAGCGGGTGGAGCAGATAGAGCGCAATGAGGATCGCAAAGACAAAGACAGTCCAGACGAATGCACGTCTGAAACCGCCTGATTTACTACGCGCCAGTTCCTCCTCATGGGCTTCGCGCATTTCGCGGTCGCGGCGGCGGGGCTCCCCGCCATCACTGCGCAGGGATGCGTCCAGTTCGTCCACATCCGGCAACAGGGATTTGCGGCGCGATTGGCCGGATTCCGTTTCGTCGGCCGGAACCGGTGCGTTTTTTTCCAGCAGGGACAGATCGGAAGACTCTGCGTCCTCTTCCAGTCCGAAGCCCTGTTTTACCCGCGCACGGCCGCGGCCGGTTTTGGCTTTTGGCCGTGACAGCCCCATAATTGCAGCGGCGGCAACCCCTCCTTTCGGGGTGTCGCCGGTTTCTGCGGCGTCTGCGTCTTCTTCAACATCTGAAGTCTTTGCTGCCGGTGCATCTTTGTCGGCGCGATAGGCATGGCGCGCACGATCCTCTTCCATGTCGTCGAAGTCGGGATCGTCGTCCTCTTCACCTTCTTCACCGGTGCGAAGCGCGCCATGCATATCCGAAGGGGACTCCTCTGCGTCCAGACCCGCCAGAGACAAATCTTCGGTGACGTCATCCTCTGTGTCCAGAGAATCGTCCTGCGCGTAAGGATTTCGTAACTCTTCGGCGGTATCGTCGGGCAGAGGGTCGTCAGATGGAAGGATCGGGGTATACTGTTCCTCCTCTCCCTCCGGTTCTGTATCCGGTTCCTGATCCGCTGCCCCGGCAGCGCGGCTGGCGCCGATGGTTTCAAGCTGGCTGCGAATGGCTTCCAGGTCGGCGAGAGGATCGAAACCGGAATCGACGCCCTCATCCTCTGCTTCTGTACCGGTGGCTTCTTCCGGTTCGGGTGCCGACGGATCGGGCTGCAATGTGTCCTTGTCGCTGGCGTCGTCGTTGTTGTCACCAGCATGAGCGTCGAGAAATTCTGTCAGGCCCGCAAAGCCAAGGTCCTCATCCTCGTCAGGGGTATCTTCACCTGCGGCTGCGTCCTCTGCGGCTGTGTCATCGCTTTGTTGCACCGGCGCGCCCGCGTCATCATTGCTTCGCGGGACTTCTTCGGCAAAATCCGCCGCACCCGGTTGTTCCAAGTCAGAGGCACTGTCGTCTGGCTCCGCGTTCGGGTCATCGTTTCCGGACAATGCGCGGTCGGCAGCGAACTTGCGCTCCTCACCGTCGCCGTCAATGGCGTCCGCCGTGGCCGCATCCAGCTTGTCCCGTGCTGCCGAAGCAGAGGAAAAAGCCGCTTCCGATCTCAGTACATTGAGAACATCTTCGGTGACAGGGGCAGCCCGCAGGTTTGGCGATGGTGCATCGTCATCATCATAATCACCGTCGTCGTAATCATCCTCGCTTGCGGAATAGCGCGGTGCTGAAGGGGCTGCGCTGTCGTCAGCTGGTGCCGCGGTTGCCGTTTCGGAGGATTCGTCGCTTTCCGCTGTAACAGTCTCTTGCGCCGCGTCCCCTGCTGATTGTGCCCGTTTTGACCTGAAGTTGAGCTCGGGGAGATCGTCCAGATTGTCAAAGACGCCCTTGTCCTCGTACTCTTCGACACTGTCAGAC
>JAAEZA010000011.1:0-41438 GCA_018223125.1 Paracoccaceae bacterium
CGGATATTCTGGAACACACGATACCGGCCCTCATCATGCAGGCGGTTCAAAGCGTCGTCGATATGTTGGTCATAATCCATAGGTGGCACCCTAAAATTGCGGCCCGAACGTTGGGTCGATACCCAGATAGGGTATCCTAGCACAGACAGTTAGACCACAAAACGCCGCATGTGTCAGCCGGAACTTGAACTGACGACACATGAGTCTGGCTGCGCAACCCCTTGGAATAGATGCAACATCCGACTTTTTCCCAGCCCCGTCTGCTCTACAGGTGCGGCCGGCTGCTTTAATAGATATAGCGAATCTGATCGGTCCAGTAGCGTTCCACCCGCCGCAGCACTGTATTGATGTTCTTCAAACCCACTTCTCCGATAACGTCCTGCCCGACCATGCCACCGGCGTGGCGTTCGAAAAGATCAGTGACGATAGCGCGGATTTCGCGCCCCCGCTCGGTCAATCTGACACGAACGGCACGTCGGTCGATTTCGCAGCGGTGGTGGTGCATGTACCCTGCCTCCACCAGCTTCTTGAGGTTATAGGACACGTTGGAACCCTGATAGTAACCACGGGATTTCAATTCGCCGGCGGTCACCTCGTTATCACCGATATTGAACAACAATAGCGCCTGAACTGAGTTTATATCCAGCAACCCCAGACGTTCGAATTCATCCTTGATCACGTCAAGCAGCAGCCTGTGAAGGCGTTCAACCATTGAAAGTGTTTCAAGATAAGAGCCAAGGAACTCCGGCCCTTTGGTATCAACTTCGGTTGGGTTTACTTGTGCATGAATGCTCATCATTGTTCTCCGCCATTAGCCATTCACAGGCAGAATTGCGGAAAAGTTCGAACAACTCGTTAAACAGAAGTTATTTTTTTCGAAATTGCCACTATCTTACTGACAAATTGTCTAAAATTCGCGCTAGAGCGGGTTTGAATTCTTCCGGAGCGGGTGCAGCACCGCTGATCCATGAATATAGCACCTGATCCGGCTGGTTCATGAAATGCTCGTGCGCGTCCAGCGCGTCAGCATCCAGATTGGCCAGTTCCGTGTCTGCGAAACGCCCCAAAATCAGGTCCATTTCTTTCATACCACGCCGCCAGGACCGCATCCGCAGTCTGCGCAGGCGGGTTTCACGGGGTTCGTCTTTCGGGTGCATCTGTTCCATAACGCCTTCTAGAACGGGGCCGCGGGACAGGCAAGAGCCTGCATGACAGGGTTTTCCTTGCACCCCGCGCATCGCCCTCCTAAGACAGTGCGTGATACAAGAAGGGGTAAATTATGTCGGATTTTCTGTCTAAAACGCTGGATCGGGTGAAACCCTCTCCAACGATTATGATTTCCGCCAAAGCGGCAGAATTGAAAGCCGCCGGACGGGACGTTATCGCGCTGAGCGCAGGCGAACCGGATTTCGACACGCCGGATAACATCAAGGCCGCAGCCAAGGCCGCGATTGACGCAGGCAAAACGAAATACACCGCCCCCGATGGCATCATCGAGTTGAAACAGGCGGTTTGCGCCAAGTTCAAACGGGACAACCGGCTGGACTATACGCCGGATCAGGTCTCGATTTCCTCGGGTGGTAAACAGGTGCTGTATAACGCGCTGATGGCCACGCTGAACCCCGGCGACGAAGTGGTGATCCCGGCTCCCTATTGGGTGTCCTATCCTGATATGGTTCTGCTGGCCGGTGGCACCCCTGTTGTGGCCGATACGTCGATCCAGACGGGATTCAAACTGACGGCCGACCAGCTTGAAGCGGCGATCACGCCGAAAACCAAATGGCTGATCTTCAACTCCCCGTCCAATCCTTCCGGCGCAGGTTACAGCGCGGCCGAGTTAAAAGAGCTGACAGATGTGCTGCTGCGCCATCCCCATGTCTGGGTGATGACCGACGATATGTATGAACATCTTGCCTACGGGGATTTCAAGTTCTGCACCCCTGCGGAAGTGGAGCCCATGCTCTATGACCGGACCCTGACGGTGAATGGCGTTTCCAAAGCCTACGCGATGACAGGCTGGCGCATAGGATATGCGGCGGGGCCTAAACATTTGATCGGAGCGATGCGCAAGATCCAGTCACAATCCACATCGAACCCCAGCTCGATCAGCCAGTGGGCGGCGGTAGAGGCGCTGAACGGTGAACAGGATTACATCGAAACCTCCCGCCCGGTGTTTCAGGAGCGCCGCGATCTGGTGGTGGAGATGTTGAATAATGCACAAGGCATCACCTGCCCTACCCCTGACGGGGCGTTCTATGTCTATCCCTCCATTGCAGATTGCATCGGCAAGACAACACAGAACGGAGCAGAGATCACCTCTGACGAGGTGTTTGCTACCGAACTGCTGGAAGAAGAAGGCGTTGCTGTTGTCTTTGGCGCGGCCTTCGGCCTGTCGCCCAATTTCCGTGTCAGCTATGCCACCTCCAACGAGGAACTGACGGATGCCTGCACCCGCATCCAGAATTTCTGCGCCCGACTGAAGTAGGAGAACCCATGGCCGACCTGCAAAACCTGTTCTTCCGCGTCCGCGAAAACGGTGCTGCGGTATATCGCGTTGATGCGGAGAACCGCCAGCGCCGTCTGGACATGCAACAAATCGCCGTAGTGAATATCCGCTCCGGCGAGGTGAAACCCCACGGCGACCAGATCCCCACTGCGGCAGAGCGCAACGAAATCGACGCATGGGTGGTAGCACGGCGCAAGATTATCGAAGAACGGCGCATTGACGATCTGCTGCGTACCACGGATCACCTGAACCTGACGGCGCAATGGGTGCAGACCCGCGCCACGGACGAGCAGATCGAGATGTTTGCCGATGATCTGCTGATGGCAATGCACGATCTGCGCACGGTGATCGTGCGGCGTAAAGCGGACGGATTGGCCAAAAAGTAGCGCGCTGGCTGCTATCGGGGAATTGAGTATTTTTTGAACATTAAAGCCGGATTGGGTTGCGCTGCCTAAACGGGAAGAATCGTTGTGCTTTTGATTTCTTCCATAGACAGGAGTGCTGTGACGTTGAAGATCTTAACCTCTGCGATCAGCGCCTGATAGAAGGTGTCATAGGCTTTCGCGTTGGCAACGCGCACTTTCAGAATGTAATCAATATCCCCTGCAAGGCGGTGGGCCTCCATCACTTCGGGGCGTTCCAGCAGCGTTCTCAGGAAGGCATCCTGCCAGCTTTGATCATGTTCGGACGTGCGGATAAGCACGAAAAAACAAGCCTCTAGGCCCAACATCTCGGGATCGACCAAAGTTGTCTGGCCGCGGATCAGGCCCGCCTCGCGCATCTTGCGGATGCGGTTCCAAACCGGCGTCTTGCTGGCCCCGACCGTGCGGGCGATATCATCCAGCGACTGGGAGGCATCCTTTTGCAATTCCGCAAGGATTTTCCGGTCCAGAGGGTCTAGAGCGATGGACATTTTGTCATTCCTCTCATTTCGCGACGTTTGTTCCAAATTGTAAGCTTTCGAAAGTCATATTTTCCTATTTCACGTCAAAATGGGTTTGTAAATGGAATTTCTTCCTTCAAACCGCTATATCGAGCGTAACGAATTGAAAGTGGACGGGACAATGAAGCATTTTCCGATCTTTGTGAATCTTGTGAACCAGCGGGTTTTGCTGGCTGGCGGCGGTGAAACCGCAGTGGCGAAACTGCGCCTGATCCTCAAGACCGAAGCCGAAATTCACGTCTTTGCTGAAGAGCCGGTCGCACAGGTTCAGGCATGGGCCGCAGCAGGACGCCTGACATTGCACAGCCGCAAGATGCAGGCAGGCGATGTATATGGCGCACGTCTGGTTTATGCGGCACAGGATGATGATGCAGCGGATGCGCGGGTGGCCGCCCTTGGCCGTGCGGGCGGTGCGCTGGTGAACATCGTGGACAACCTGCAAGACAGCCAGTTCATCACCCCTGCAATCGTGGACCGTAATCCTGTGACGGTTGCTATCGGCACCGAAGGCGCTGCTCCTGTTCTGGCCCGTCACATCAAGGCGCAGGTGGAAGAGGCGCTGCCCCCGTCGCTTGGCATTCTGGCCCGTCTGGGACAGGCATTCCGCGGCGCGGTCGAGGTTCTGCCCATGGGACGCAAGCGGCGGGATTTCTGGTCCCGCTTCTATTTCGAGCGCGGCCCGAAAGCGCTGACATCCGGCGGCGAACAGGCGGTACGCGCGGAGTTGCAAGACCTGCTGGCGCAGACAGTCGCGGCCCAACGCAGTGCGGGGCGTGTCGATCTGGTGGGCGCTGGCCCCGGGGATGCAGAACTGTTGACGCTGCGGGCGCGCAAACTGCTGCATGAGGCAGACGTTGTGTTGCACGACCAGATGGTGACAGGTGAAATTCTGGAACTGGCACGGCGCGAAGCCATCGTGGTTGAAACCGGCAAACGGGGTTTTGGCGAAAGCTGGTCACAGGATGACATTAATGACCTGATGATTTCCCATGCGGCGCAGGGCCGCCATGTGGTGCGGCTGAAATCCGGCGATCCGGCGATGTTTGCGCGGCTGGACGAAGAAATGGATGCGCTTGATGCGGCGGGTGTGGACTGGGCGATTGTTCCGGGCATCACCGCAGCCTCGGCAGCGGCGGCAGGGGCAGGTCTGTCCCTGACACAACGGGGGCGCAATTCCGCGCTGAAATTCCTGACGGCCCATGATGTAAACGGCTTTGCCGATCAGGACTGGCGCGATCTGGCCAAACCGGATGCGGTGGCCGCGGTCTACATGGGCAAGAAAGCGGCGAGCTTCCTGCGCGGGCGTCTGATGATGCATGGCGCAAACGGCGAGATGCCGGTGACGGTTGTGGAAAACGCCTCGCGCGCGAACCAGCGCATTTTGCAGGCAACCCTGTTGAGCTTGCCTGAAATCCTCAACGCCTCGGATGTGAGCGGTCCCGCAGTCATGCTGCTGGGTCTGGCACCGCGGGCGGCAGCGCAAGTTGCGCTTGACCTTGATATTGACGAAATGGAGCAAGCCTGATGGCCAAGAAATTTACCCCGAAGGTTCTGACGGCGAACCACCTTCTGTCCGGTGACGTGATTTACTGGGACGAAAAAGGCGATTGGGTCGGCGCATTCGAAGATGCGCTGTATCTGGATACCGAAAAGCTGGCGAACCATGTGCTGACCCTTGCGGAGAAGCAACAGGATGTGATCGTCGGGCCCTATCTGGCAGATGCGGCCCTTGGCCCTGACGACAAACCGATGCCGGCCCACTTCCGCGAAACCTTTCGAATGACCGGACCCAGCAATTACCACCACGGCAAGCAAGCGGAGGCATAAACCATGTATTCCTACAGCCAGTTTGACAAAGATTTCATCGCCGAGCGCAACAAACAGTTCCGCGCACAGGTGGAGCGGCGCATCGACGGTTCCCTGACCGAAGCCGAGTTCAAGCCGCTGCGCCTGATGAACGGTCTCTATCTGCAACTGCACGCCTATATGCTGCGGGTGGCCATTCCCTATGGCACGCTGCGCTCCGCCCAGATGCGCCAGCTGGCCATGATTGCCGAGAAATTCGACAAGGGCTACGGGCATTTTACCACGCGTCAGAACATCCAGTTCAACTGGCCCAAGCTGCGGGATGTGCCTGATATTCTCGACGCGCTTGCAGAGGTGGAGATGCACGCCATCCAGACCTCCGGCAACTGCGTGCGCAACGTAACCTCTGACCATTTTGCCGGCGCTGCCGCGGATGAGATCGAAGACCCCCGCCCCACAGCCGAACTGCTGCGCCAGTGGTCCACCGACCATCCCGAATTCGCCTTTCTGGGGCGCAAGTTCAAGATCGCCGTGGTCGGCTCCGAAACAGACCGCGCGGTGACCAAAGCCCATGACATCGGCTTGCGCATGGTACGCGGCGCGAATGGCGAGGCGGGTTACGAAGTGATCGTGGGCGGCGGTTTGGGCCGCACGCCAATGGTGGGCAAGATCATCCGTGATTTCCTGCCAGCCGAAGATCTGCTGCCCTATGTGGAAAGCATCCTTCAGGTTTATAACCGTCTGGGCCGGCGCGATAACAAATATAAGGCACGGATCAAGATCACAGTGCACGAAAACGGACTGGACGTGATCCGCGACGAGGTGGAAAAAGCCTTTGTCCTGCAACGGCAGGCTTTTGGCGGCTACGATCAGGAGCTTTACGCGTCGATCAAGGAAGCCTTTGCTCCGCCGGCCTTTATCGACGCGCCACTGGATGCGTTTTACGCCGCTCAGAATGCTGATGCGTCCTTCCGCTCTTTCGTGGATACCAATCTGGCCGAACACAAGAATCCCGATTACGCCATCGTGACCATTTCGACCAAGGCGCACGGCCAGACACCGGGTGATGCGACTGCGGATCAGATGCGGGTGATGGCGGATCTGGCGGAAACCTACGGCCATGACGAGTTGCGTATCAGCCACGAGCAGAACGTGATCCTGCCCCATGTGCACAAATCACACCTGCCCGAAATCTTTGCCCGCCTGCGCGAAGCCGGACTGGCCACGGCCAATATCGGACTGATTTCCGATATTATCGCCTGCCCCGGCATGGACTACTGTGCTTTGGCAACAGCACGTTCGATTCCTGTGGCGCAACAGATCGCCACACGCTTTGAAAAGCTGAAGCTGGAGCATGACATCGGCGCGCTGAAGATCAAGATTTCGGGCTGCATCAATGCTTGTGGCCACCACCACGTGGGTCACATCGGCATTCTGGGTCTGGACCGGGCCGGTGTTGAAAACTACCAGATCACACTTGGCGGGGATCATACGGAAACCGCTGCAATCGGTGAACGTGCCGGACCGGGGTTCGCCTATGACGAGATTGTTCCTGCAATCGAGCGCCTGATCCACGGGTATCTCGACCTGCGCGACAGTCCCGAAGAAACCTTTATCGAAACCTACCGCCGTTTGGGGGCCGCACCGTTCAAGGCTGTGCTTTATCCCGCTGAACAAATCGCAGCCGAATAGGAGACGCACGCCATGCCATTAGAAGCCGCTTATCTGACTGTTCCCGAACGTGTAGAGATGCTGAACTCCAGCTATCGCCACCACGCTGCAATTCCCGTGCTGACCGAGGCGCTTAACGATCCCTTGCTTGGAAACGTGGCGCTGGTGTCCTCTTTCGGGGCGGAATCAGTTGTTCTGTTGCATATGGTTGCCACCATCAAGCCGGAAACACCGGTGGTGATGATCGACACCGAAATGCTGTTTCCCGAAACGCTCGACTATCAGGCCGAAGTTGCTGAAAAGCTGGGTCTGAAAAACATGCGTATCATCCGCGCGGACGCTGCCGCTGTGGCTGCGGCCGATCCGGACGGAACCCTTCACCAGACAGCACCGGATGCCTGCTGTTCCCTGCGCAAGACCGAACCCTTGCAAAAGGCACTGGGCGATTATGACGCATGGATTACGGGGCGCAAAAGATTCCAAAGCGGACAGCGTGCGGTTCTGGACCTGTTCGAGAGCGAGGACGACATCCGCATCAAGATCAACCCGCTGGCCCACTGGCGCCAGCAGGATCTGATCGCCTATATGGAAAACAATGCCCTGCCCCGCCACCCGCTGGTCGCCAAGGGCTATCCGTCGATTGGCTGTGCCCCCTGCACTACGCCGGTCGGCCGTAATGAGGATCCCCGCTCGGGCCGCTGGCGCGGGCAGGACAAGGTCGAATGTGGCATCCACTTCGGCGCAGATGGCAAGATTGTCAGAGGAGCCTGAGACATGACGCATACAGTACTTATTCAGGACAGCGGCTTTGTTCAGGACGACTGGACCGGCCCGCTGCTCGACTGGGATGTGGCCACACAGGGCGGCGCGGAACCCAAGCGCGGTTACGGGCTGGATGTGCCCAATACCGTCACAGCGGAACAGTTGCAGCCCTATTTCGATACCGTGGGCATGATCCGCATCTTCTTTCCAAACGCCCATGACGGGCGCGGCTTTACCATTGCGCGCACCGCCCGTCTGCTCGGCTATAAGGGACGCTTGCGCGCCTATGGTCATGTGATTGCAGATCAATACGCCATGGCGCGGCGTGTGGGCTTTGACGAAGTGGAAATCGAACAGAGCCTTGCAAACCGCCAGCCCGAAGACCAGTGGCGCGCCCGCGCCAACTGGACCGAACACCGCTACCTAAACAGGTTGCAAAAATCAGCATAATTGTTATTACACTAACAATTGACCTTTCGACAGGAATACGACAATGACGGATCAGAATCCTATTACCACGACCGAGGCCAAGCCTGTGCCAGTTCTTCCCGACGCCCAGACCGTCACAAAAGTAACCCATTACACAGACCGGCTGTTCTCGTTTCGCGTGACCCGTCCGGCCAGCCTGCGCTTCCGCTCGGGCGAGTTTGTGATGATCGGACTGATGGGCGATCCCGATCCGAAAACCGGCAAGCAAAAACCCCTGCTGCGGGCCTATTCCATCGCCTCCCCCAGCTGGGACGACGAACTGGAGTTCTACTCCATCAAGGTGCAGGACGGTCCGCTGACATCTAAGCTGCAAAACATTCAGGTGGGCGACGAAGTCATCGTGCGTCCCAAACCTGTGGGTACGCTGGTTCTGGACGCGCTGCTGCCCGCCAAACGGATGTATTTCATCGCAACAGGCACCGGCATTGCGCCGTTCGCCTCGCTGATCCGCGATCCCGACCTTTATGAACGCTATGACGAAGTGATCCTCTGCCACACCTGTCGCGAAACAGCAGAGCTGAAATACGGCGCGGATCTGGTGGCTTCGCTTTCGGATGACCCGCTGATCGGCGAAGTTGTCGGCGACAAGCTGAAGTATTTCCCGACCACCACACAGGAACCCAGCGCACGTATGGGCCGGATCACCCACCTGTTGAAAGATGGTGAAGTGGCCAAGGAATTCGGCCTGCCGCCGCTTAACCCGGAAACAGATCGCCTGATGGTCTGTGGCTCTATGGGGTTGAACGTGGACATCAAGGACATCTGCGAAGCCGCAGGCATGACGGAAGGGTCCAACAGCCAGCCCGCCGAATTTGTGGTCGAAAAAGCCTTCGTCGGCTGACGCAAAGCTTCGCGAAAAACAGGATCAAAAGCCCCCCTCTGCGGGGGCTTTTTTGCATTTCGGGGCCGGAACCTTCTACAAAGCGAGCTGAAATTTCGTTGCAACAGCTGTCACAATACCCGTGTCCCGCGTGTCACCTGACCTCGGCAAAACGGGCATTAGCCATAAATTCACCTCATTCGAAAATTTATAAAAATCTATATATTTCAGTGTTTTAAATCGCCTGATTTCGACCCGTTACAGGCCAAACCGTCCCCTTCGGGAATGTTACAATCGCTGAACTACGTGTTATACACATCCATGTGAGTAGCTATTGATGATCGTGCTTGGCTACGCTCATCCTACCGCACCTTGGAGGTCATCGACGGTGCGGCACACAGTTTACGACAGAGAGGAACCTTACATGTCAAACACAGTTAAAACACTCGCCGTTGCATCTGCAGTCGCAGCCGCAGTTGTGTCCCATGCCAACACGGCTTCTGCGCAATCCAAAGAGAAATGCTATGGCGTATCCCTGGCCGGTCAGAACGGCTGCGCCGCAGGTCCGGGAACATCCTGCGCCGGAACATCCACTGTGGACTATCAAGGCAACGCATGGTCGCTGGTGGATGCAGGCACCTGCACCGAAATCAAACTGCCCGCTATGGCAGACGGCACAGCCCGTACCGGTTCGACCGAAGCGCTGGAGCGTGACCTGCCAAGCTGATCCGACACCGCACACAGGGGCCGGCCGTATTTGCGGCCGGTTCCCGACCAACCGTCAACCCGTAGCTTCAGGGGATTTCCAAAATGCTGGACGCACAGTCAGACAGACCGGATCAGGTGCCAAACCGCGCCGGAGTGGGCTTTAAGGCACAACATCTGGACGGCATTCTGAAAGATCCCGAAAGCATCGGCTGGATCGAAATCCACGCCGAGAACTATATGGGCGATGGGGGGCTTCCGATCGCCCAGCTCCGCCATCTCAGGGAACGGTTTCCTGTATCCTGCCACGGTGTCGGCCTTTCCATCGGGGCGGAAGGCCCGCTTGATACGGATCACCTCAACCGTCTGAAAAAGCTGGTAGACTGGCTGGAGCCGGGGCTGTTTTCCGAACACCTCGCATGGTCCACCCACGACAGCCATTTCCTGAATGATCTTCTGCCGGTGCCCTATACGCAGGCCACCGTGGACCGCGTGGTAGAACATATCAATCAGGTGCAGGACACACTCGGGCGACAAATGCTGCTGGAAAATCCGTCTACCTATGTTGCCTTTGAAGAAAGCGACCGCTCCGAAATTGATTTCCTGAAAGAAGTCGCCAGCCGTTCTGGCTGTGGCCTGCTGCTTGACGTGAACAATGTCTTTGTGTCCGCAACCAACCAGAATTATTCCCCCGAAGGCTATATTGATGCCTTCCCGACCGGTCTGGTTGGCGAGCTGCATCTTGGCGGCCATGAAGCAGACGCGGATGATTTCGGGGAACCCCTTTTGATAGACAGCCACTCCCGCCCCGTGGTCGATCCCGTTTGGGCGCTTTATGAGTACACTTTGGCCAAGGCTGGCCCGCGCCCGACGTTGATTGAATGGGACAATGATATTCCAACGTGGGACGTGCTTGCAGCCGAGGCTGCGCGCGCGGATCGCCTGCTGTCCGCGGCACCGGCGGAAAAGGCGCGCTGATGTCCACACAACCCCGTTTTGCCGAAGCTTTACTTGATCCTGAACAGCCTGTGCCGGACGGGGTGGTTGATCCGCAAGGCCGACCCGCAGGCAAACGGTTCAACGTCTATCGCAACAACGTTGTGGTCAGCCTGATTGATGCGATGGAAACGGCCTTTCCGGTGATGCGCAAGCTGATCGGGGCTGAAAACTTCCGCAATCTGGCCGGCCTTTACGTTCGCCAGCATCCGCCGTCCTCGCCATTGTTAATGTTTTACGGTGCAGATTTTCCTGCGTTTCTGGACAGCTTTGCGCCGCTGGCCCATGTGCCCTACCTGCCGGATATGGCACGGCTGGAACTGGCGCGCCGACATGCCTACCATGCCGCCGATGCAGCACCCGTGGCGGCTGACGCCCTGTCACGGATTGCGCCTGACCGGCTGATGCAACTGCGTCTGACGCTTGCACCGGCCATGCAGATCCTCCCGAGCCGCTATCCCGTTGTCGGTATCTGGGAGTACAACATGGTGCCGGATGCGCCCCATCCGCCCGCCGAGGCACAGATCGCACTCGTTACCCGGCTTGCATTCGATTTGCAGATGCAGACCGTTTCACCCGCAATGGCCTCTTTTCTGAATGCCCTCCATCAGGGGGCGCCACTCGACACCGCTTTTGACAGCGCAAGCGCCCAAGACAGCGCCTTCGATCTGACCGCCGGAATTGTGCTGTTGCTGCAATCCGACCTGATCGTTGAAATACACCTGTAAAGGAAACTCCATGACTGCTGCACTTTCTCTCTACAACTCTATCATGGACTCTGTTTTGCGTGCTGTGGAAGGCTGGCTTTTGCCAAGTTTTGCCCGTTTTGCCTTTGCTGCCGTGCTGTTGTGGTATTTCTGGCAGTCCGCCTTTACCAAAACGGGCGCAGGTTTCTTCGGTTTTCTGTCCCCGACAGAAAATGCCTACATCCAGATTTTCCCCAAATCCTTTGAAGCCGCAGGATATGATATTACCCAGATGGGCAATTTTGCATGGCTGGTTGCCGTAGCCGGAACCACAGCCGAAATCCTGCTGCCATTCCTGATCCTGATCGGATTGTTCACCCGTCTGGCCGCCCTTGGTATGATCGGGTTTGTTGCAGTGCAGACGATTGTGGATGTCTATGGCCACGGTATATCCGGCAAGACGCTGGGCGCGTGGTTCGACGGCCCTTCCGACAGTCTGATCGCGGACCAGCGGCTGATGTGGATGATCCTGTTTGCAGTGCTGTTTGTCAAAGGGGCCGGTCCTTTCTCGGTGGACCGGATTTTGACCCAAGTGACGAAAACTAAAGATATTTCTCCTGAACTGCCTTCGTCCAGCCAAGCGTAAGCTCTTCGCCCGCTTCAATCACCGGACGTTTCATCAGGGTCGGATGATCCTTCAACAGCGCCAGAGGATCACGTGCACGTTCCGCGCTGTCCAGACCCCGCCACGTGGTAGAGCGTGTGTTCACCAGATTATCCCCGAAGGTCCCGTAAAACCGCGAGAGGTCCGCGTCACTGATCCCGTCAGCCCGCACGTCCACAAAAGCCACTTCCTGCCCTGCATCCCCCAGCGCCCTGAGCGCCTTACGGCAGGTATCACAGGTTTTCAAACCGTATAGTTTCATCATCATTTTCCCTTGTACTGCGTCGTTTTCTACCGGTTCGGCGCAAATTCGCAACCTGCGGAAGTCATTAAAGCTTCACTTGCAATATTCAAAAGCGTGAGTCATAGATTCCCCCGTGAGGTTCATCTTTTTACGATCCGCTTCTTCTTCGATGTAGCAGACCCGACCTAAGACACTGAGCTACACCACCAGTCGCAGCACAGTGCGGGCGGCGAAAAACGATAGGAGCGCCACGTTATGGCAACCGGAACAGTAAAATGGTTCAACTCGACTAAAGGCTACGGCTTCATCCAGCCGGACGCCGGTGGATCTGATGTATTCGTACACGTTTCCGCTGTTGAGCGTGCAGGTCTGAACGGCCTGAACGACAACCAGAAAATCTCTTTTGAAGTTGAAACAGGCCGGAACGGTCGCGAAGCCGCGACTGATCTGAAACTGACAGACTAATCCAGATTATCCAGCATTCCGAAAGGCCCCGACGTTCTCTGCGCGGGGCCTTTTTTATTGTCCGGCGTCAGGTGGCCGTATCACTGTCGGGAACGATGACCGGCTCAAACGGGGGTGCTTCGCTCCAGTTCGTACCCGTGGCCAGAACACAGGCCATGCCGTTGGGATAGCTCAGCAGGACCGAAAAGCTGCCCGTCTGTGTCGAGCTCCACAACTCAACCACGCGGGTGGCGCTGCTTAACCCTGCACCGCGGCGGACCTCCTGATATTTTTCCGCCAGATAGGTCACGAGTTCGGCGCGCGGTCCGCAGGGGGCTGCGGCGGCGGGGGGCGCCAGCGCAGCCATACCGAATACCAGTGCCGAGGATGTGAGACGTTTGAACATGATATACTCCTTCGCAGGTTACGAAAGGAGCAGAGGTCAGGGCGTTTTGACCTGATACGCGGCGTGCCGCAGGCCCCTTTCGGGGTTGGTCATGCTATTAATATCGGCTTGAACAACCTGCCTTGCAAGGGGTGTCACAGGAATGTGTCGGCAAACGGCGCTGCGGGGCAAACCGCAGCGCTGCATCTTAACTGCGCCAGCCAAGCAGATGACGCTCGATCAGTCCGATGGACGTGCTGACTACCACTCCCAGAACCGACAGGATCAGCACCCCCGCGAAAAGACGTTCCAGATCGTATAGCGATCCCGCCTCAAGGATATAGGCGCCGATGCCGTATTCCGCGCCCAGCATTTCCGCTGCGACCAGCAGGATGATGGCAATGGCCAGACTGATCCGCAGGCCCGACAGGATACCCGGCATGGCCCCGGGCAGCACGATCTTGCGCACGATGGAAAACCAAGACAGGCCAAAGCTCTGCCCCATGCGGATCAGGCTGCGATCCACATTGTCTACGGCGCCATAGGTGGCGACAACCGTCGGCGTAAAGGTTCCAAAGGCGATCAGCGCATATTTGGAGCCTTCATCAATGCCAAACCAGATCACGAACAGCGGAAGCAGCGCAATCTTGGGGATAGGGAATATGGCCGCCACAAGCGGCACCAGCCCCGCGCGGATATAGGAAAACAGACCGATCAGCACACCCACGCCAATCCCGAAACTTGCGCCCAGTGCGGCCCCGACAACCAGACGGGACAGGGAAGGCGACAGGTGTTTGTACAAGAGACCCGACTGGTGCAGTTCGATCAGGGTTTGCAACACATCCGAAGGTTTGGGCAGGGTCAGCGCGGAAATCCAGCCCGCCCGCGTGCCCCATTCGGCAATCGCGATCAACAGGATAAAGACGACACCACCAACCCAGCGTTTGCGTTCGGGTGCGAACCCACCGCCCCGAAAGCTGACTGTACGGGCCTCTGTTGGGGTATGGGACAGTGTTGAATCAGACATCAAGCAACTCCGCATCTGCTGCACGGGCTTCATCGCGCATCAATTGCCACAGATGCCTTTGCTGACGGTCCAGTTCGGGATCACCGAACTGACGCTCTGCCAGTGGTGTTTCAAGGTGAACGATCTCGCGAATCTGGCCGGGTCTGCGGGACAGCACCACGATGGAATGGCCCAGACGCACGGCCTCGGCCAGATTATGGGTGACGTACACGGCTGTGAAGGGCGTGCGTGTCCACAAAGACACCAGATCATCCATCAACAGCTCCCGCGTCTGACTGTCGAGCGCGGATAAAGGCTCGTCCATCAGCATCACAGCCGGATTCACCGCCAAAGCGCGGGCTATCGCGACCCGCTGTTTCATCCCGCCCGAAAGCTGCTTTGGCAGCGCCTTGGCGAAATCCGTCAGTTTGGTACGCGCCAGCACATCGTCGATAATCTCTTTCGCCGCAGCCCCTTTGATGCCGTGATCTTCCAGCACCAGCGAAATATTCCCCGCTACACTGCGCCATGGCAACAAGGCAAAGTCCTGAAAGATATAGGTCAGCGGGTTAAGACAATCCGCAGGCGGTGTGCCCACTTGCAGCACACGTCCCTGTTTGGGGCGTTCAAGCCCGCCGATAAACCGCAACAGCGTGGATTTTCCACAGCCTGACGGCCCTACGATGCAGACAATCCTGCCGTGGGGAATTTCAAGAGAGATGTCGCGCATCACCTCGAAACTATCGTAGGAATGGCTGACATTTTCCAGACGGATATCCATTTGATGCAGGCTCCGGTAAAGCGTTGCGGGGCGCGCTGACGCCGCCCCGCTTTCAGTGTTTCAAGAAAGGACAGGCCGGATCAGGCCTTGATGGTTTCCACGTAAGATGCGTCCACCAGCGTGTCGAGCGTGATATCTGCATCCACCAGACCTTCGGACTGGAACCAGCTCAACTGGTCCTGAATAGACGCCGTGTTCAGCGCAGCATTTTCATTCAGGCGCATGGTGCCGTTGATGATCGAAGGTGCCGCCTTTTCGCGCGGGCGGTCTGTGTAGACGTATTTGTGGATCAGGTCGACCATCTGGTTCACGCCCTCCTCACCGCCGGATTTGGCGATCATGGCTGCGTTGTAATCCGCCACCCCTTTGGAGTAGCCGTTCAGGAAGCCTTCGGTCATGCCCCGTTCGTCGGCTGCGTTCTTGGCAGAGGTAAAGACGGTTGTGACCTGATAGTTCGGGATATAATCCGCCACGTCCCCGATGATGTGCACCGCACCGGATCCTGCCAGCGGTTTGGCAATATGGGGCACGATGGACCAGGCATCAATCTGGCCGGATTTCAGCGCACCAATGATCGCGCCAACCTTTTGCAGCGGTTTGAAGCTGACATTCGCGCCTTCCGCAGCGGCGATTTTCGACCCCATGTAGTGGAACGACGACCCCGCTGTAGAGATCCCGAAGGTTTTACCGTCCAGCGCCGCCGCAGAGGTCAGACCGGCCTGAAAGGCCGCGTCGGAGGCAAGGATCTTCTGCCCGTCGATGCCTTTTTCTTCGGACAATGCGCCGCCGATCACCTTGATCGCACCCTTTTGCGCCAGAGAGATCAGGCCGCCGGACACAGCCGTGACGGCATAATCCACATCCCCCGAGGCAATCGCCACCGCCATAGGCTGGGCCGCCTGAAAGAATTTGAACTCCACATCCAGTCCGGCCTGCGCGAAATAGTCCCGCTCAAAAGCGACAAAGCTGCCGGAGTGGGACGTAAAGCGCAGCGCACCTACGGTAATTTTCTTGTTGCTGGCCAGCGCAGGGGCCGCCAGTGTCGAGGCCGCAGCCGCGCCCCCCATCAGGATCAGTGCCTTCCGGCGGTTCAATGTCATCATGGTTTCCTCCCAGTGATTTGGTTTCGGTATAACGCGCTAATTCTGCCGCGGCTCTGCCCGCAGTTCCGCTTCGATATCTTCTGCCAGCACCGCAAGCGCGGCCTGAACGTCCCGCTCCAGCGCGGCATCCAAAAGGGCCTGCTGGCGGGTTTTGCGGCGGGCGAAATCCAAACGCCCTTCCCGCAATAACGCCAGCCGGAAGCGGCGGGACTGATTGAAGAACTTCTCTTGCAGGTCAATCAGGCGCGGCGACCCGCAAGCCTCGATCAGGGTTGCGGTGAAGGCTTTACAGGCCTCGTCCCATTCAAGTGCGGTCAGATCGTCCGGTGTCGCAGCCACAGCAGCTTCAGCCTTGCGCAAACCGTGATGGGCCGCCATCACCCTGCCCTCCCACTGGACATCACCCTGTTGCAATGCCAGCTCCAGTGCGGCGCTTTCGATCTGGCCGCGCACCATAATAATGTCGCGCAGGTCTTCTTCCGTTGCACTGGTCACGCGAAAACCCCGCTGGGTCGTCGCCTCTACCAGCCCTTCGGCAGACAGCAACCGCAGTGTTTCCCGCATGGAATGGTTGGAGCCGCCATAACGCTGGCGCAGCTGTGCGATTTTAAGCTTCTGATCCGGCATCAACGCCCCGAACGCAATATCGCGCCGCAGGGCAGAAGCCAGCATTGCAACGATAGAGTCGTCCTCACCTGGGGTGCGTTTAAAGATCATGATATCCAGCATTCCAAAAAATGTTGGATATTTTTGCCCTGTATTCGGCGCAACGTCAACGGATTATGGCTGTTTCCCCCCACTTGGGCATTTACTTCCGGCTTCTGTCGCTTTGCGGTTGACACATCAACTAAATATGCGATCAATGCTAGGGATTGCACGAGAGAGAGAATACAACCGAAGATGGAAGAGCAGCTACTTCTGATCGGACACGGAAACCGTAAGTTGCGGTATTCTGAAATCATTACCTACCGCATTGCCCAGCTTCACACGCGATTCAATGCGCAATCGACACGTATTCTACAGACGGTAAGCGATATATCCCTTGCCCAGTGGCGCATCCTGACAGTGGTGAATTCCAGCGATAACGTCACCCACACCAAGATTTCGACGATCTCGAAAATCGACAAGGGTCAAATCAGCCGTGCGGTCAAATCTCTGATAAAAGACGGCTATCTTGAAACAGAACATGACGACGTCGATCACCGCAAATCCTACCTGCGGCTGACACCGCGGGCGCAGGATCTGCTGAACAAAACGCTTCCCCTGATGCAACGTCGCCATGACGTGCTGACGGAATCCCTTTCGGATGATCAGCGCCGCGTGCTGTTTGATGCATTCGACACGCTTGACAACCTGACCGAACTGACCGAATTCGCGGATTGAGCTGTTCCGCAGATGATCTTGCAGACCATCTGCGGGCAGATTTGGCGCGACAGATTAAACCGGCGTAAGTGTCAGATCGTCGATAACAACGGCCGAACCGTCCAGCGCATAGATTTCAACCGCATTGATACCGTCGAATTTGCTGTCGTAATCGACGGAAGGATCGTCAAACAGCGTGTCACCGAAGTTGATCGAAGTGGCAACAGTCGAAGCGTCGAGGATGAAGTCAAATGTGTCTACCTCGACATAATCAGCGTAATAGTCTGTATTCGAGCCGTTGGGTACTTCCACAATTTCGGCACGGTAAGAAACAATCCTGATCGTCACATTGTCAGAGGCAGCGGGATTGATAGAAACGCTTTCAAGGTTAAACTCCCCTTCAAATCCGTAATTATCTGGGTCAAAATTACTCCCAAACCCGGGTGGATATGTGGCAATAAAAACCTCGTCATTGGCAACGCGTTGCGTGGCAGTGTCCGCGTAGATGCCAAACTTTCCTCCCGCTTCGTCAACTGAGGTCGCAAGCACATTATCTCCGTTCAACGAAGTTTGTCCATTTGCAAGCCCGACAAGGTTGGGACGTTCCGGATCAGAGGAACTTTCGTCTGTTTCAAAGACAGTTGAAGAACCGCTGAAGACAAATCCGTCCACACCGCCAATCGGAATAGTGTTCCCGCTTTCCGAAGAATACTCCTCAAAATCGAAAGTCCTTGCGACCGGAACGCCGTCTGCAGGATCGGACGCTGCTACTGTCACCGAACCGGTTGTCGACGCGTTTGCGGCGCCGGAATCATCGGTCACGGTGAAGTTCAGCGCCACAGAGACTTCCTGCCCGTCTGCAAGCCCCACATCTGCCAGATCAAAAGTCAGTTCGTTTGTGAGCGAATCAAAACTGCTGGAAATCGTGGTAGGCACGCCACCATCTTCGAGGCTTCCGATTGTTACCGAAACGTCCGAAAAACTGATTTCATCACCATCTGCATCATTGGCAAAGGTGTCCAGATCAAAACTGACGACCGTCCCGACGACATGGGACCGATTTACTTCCGCCGGTCCCCCTGTTGTGTCCACATAAGTCACCAGATCATAGCCGTCGGTTACAACTTCCAGACCATAAATCGGACCGGAGATTACCGGCGCCCTATTTTCGGCAGGGCTCGGGGTGAATGGACCGTCGATATTCACAGTCACAGTGCCTGTGTTTATTGCATTTGCACTGCCGGTATTATCGTCCACAGTGACGGTAAATTCGGTCGAAATACTATCCCCTGCCCCAAGACCGATAATGTCCGAATCGGTGTAAGCGATATGCAACTTTGTCCCGCGCAACTCGTAATCCAGATCCGTACCACCGGTTATGGCCACGCTGAACGAAAGATCATCCAGATCCGCATCCGATGCATATTCCGACAGATCAATCACGATGTTCCGGTCTGTGGCGGACTCGTTGATAACCGTATCTGCAAACTCCGGCTGGCTGTTCGGTGTATCCGGCTCTTCCACAGGCCCGGGACCATCCTCTATCGTCAGCTGGATGGTTCCTGTATCAACACTGTTGGCCTTGCCGGCACCATCGTTCACATCAAAAGAAATTTCCAGTTCGACTTCCGGCGCAACGCCTGTCGACTCATCCGGCTCGATGTTGAACTGGGCCGGATCAATCGTCAGAACACCATCTGACAGGGAATACGTGACAGAACCCTCACGCCCGCTACCGGAAATGACAATATTCCCGAAGGACAATACATCTCCGCCGTCCGCATCCGTTGCCAGTTCCTTCAGGTCAATGACAATCGGTTCTATATCTCCCTTACGCAGAACCAGATCCGTTGCAACCGGAGCGTTGTTGGTATTTATCGGAGTTGGGTCATTCGAACCGTTCACGGTCAGATTGAAGGATATCTGGGTCGTACTGTTCGCAGCCCCGCTGCCGTCATCCACCCTGATGGTAAAGACACCATCAAATGTGTCACCCAGAGCAAGACCAAGTTCACTTGGATTGAAACTCAGAACACCACCAGTGAAAGAGGTCCCGATGGCCACTGAACGACCCGTGGAACTGTCAACAAGGCTAACAGTCGAAAAGGACAGATTCGCTGTCTCAAGATCAGAGACAAAGCTGCTGAGATCAACCGAAGCCATGCCGTCAGCTTCATTCACAAGCTTGTCCGGCACCGGCGCGGTCTGAACCGGTGCATCGTTGACCGAGGCCACATCAATCAGGACTGTTTTGGACACAACACCACCGTTACCATCATCAACGGTATAGGCAAAACTGTCGGTCCCGAAGTAATTTGCCGATGGCGTATAGGTGAAACTGCCATCGGCAGCGACCGTCACAACGCCATTGCTTGCAGCGGTGCCAAGAGAAAAGGTAAGGCTGTCCCCGTCGATATCCCGCGCCAGCAGCACTCCGGACAGCGTACCATCTTCATCCACTTCCAGTTCGGATGTTAAACCTTCCGGCGCATCATTCACCGCATTCACGGTGATATTGACCGTCTGGGTATCCGTGCCACCGTTGCCGTCGCTCACCGTGTAGGTGAAGCTGTCAGTGCCATTAAAATTCGCACCGGGTGTATAGGCGTAAGACCCGTCCGGTCTGATCGCGACCGTGCCATGGGTGGCTTGTGTCTCAACTGCGAACCTCAGGGTGTCTCCGTCAACGTCGCTGGCAAGGAGCGTGCCGGAAATCACCGTATCCTCATCCCCCGAGGCGGTTCCGGCCTGTGCAACCGGCGCATCGTTCACCGCATCTACCCTGATCCGGACCGTCTGGGTATCCGTCCCGCCGTTGCCGTCACTCACCGTATAGGTGAAGCTGTCAGTGCCGTTGAAATCCGCATCCGGTGTGTAGGCATAACTGCCATCCGCTGCCATTACGACCGAACCGTTGGCCCCGTCCGTTGCCAGAGCAAAGGTCAGCGTGTCGCCATCCACATCTGACGCCGCAACAGTACCGGAAATCACCGTATCCTCATCCCCCGAGGCGGTTCCGGCCTGCGCAACCGGCGCGTCATTCACTGCATTCACAGTGATGTTAACCGTCTGCGTATCCGTGCCACCGTTGCCGTCGCTCACCGTGTAGGTGAAGCTGTCAGTGCCGTTGAAATCGGCAACCGGCGTATAGGTATAGCTGCCATCTGCTGCCATCACGACCGAGCCGTTGGCCCCGTCCGTTGCCAAAGCAAAGGTCAGCGTGTCGCCATCCACATCTGACGCCGCAACACTGCCGGAAATCACCGTATCCTCGTCCCCCGAGGCGGTTCCGGCCTGTGCAACCGGATCATCGTTTTCGCCGGTGATGGTAATGTCCACAGTCTTGCTGGTGAAGCCGCCATTCCCGTCCGACAGTGTAAAGACGATCTGCTCGACCTTGGTTTCTCCAAAAGCCAGAGACTCGAACCCGCCGGACGTGGCAAAACTGACACTTGCAACGAAGACGGAATGATTGCTGTTCGGCGTGTTCGTAACACCCGTGATCGTATAGTCGCCACTTCCCGTATAGGCCACATCAGAGATCGACATCATGTCTTTATCGAAATCTATCCCCGTAACGGTAAATCCAACAGTGCCATCTTCACTGACGGATACATTTTCCGCTGTCACGACGGGTGCATTGTTTGTCTTGCCGAGCAGGACTTCCCCGTCATTGAAGCGCAAGGCTTCAATTTTTTGCAAAACATCGGTGCCGGAGTCCCCGTTGCGGGTGCTATTGTCGACAACCGTGACCGTTTTGCCGGAAGTGGACCAGGAATAATCATAGATAGACCCGCCATAGACGGCCACGTCGTATCCGTCTCCACCAAAGAGCGTATCATCGTGGGCACCGCCAGCGATAATGTCGTCGCCGTCGCCGCCCTTGATGGTGTCGCGTCCGCGCCCGCCGCGGATGGAGTCTGCGCCGTCGCCGCCAAGAATTTCGTCACCGCCATATCCGCCGGCAATTATGTCGTCACCTTCTCCCCCCTGAATCCGGTCTTTGCCTTAACCGCCGTAAATATCATCATCTCCGTCGCCACCATATATCCGGTCCTTGCCGGTGCCGCCGTGAATTTCGTCGTCGCCATCTCCTCCGGTGACGCGGTCATCGCCGTGGCCACCGCGCAATTCGTCGTTGCCGGTGCCGCCCCGCACAATATCGTCCCCGTTGCCAGCGTGGATATAATCATCGTCGTCATCGCCATCGAGAATATCGTCGCCGTTCTGACCCTTTATGGTATCATTACCCACACCACCAAAGACCACATCATCGCCACCGTTACCGCGCAGGATATCTTTGCCTTCGCCGCCAAAAATCGTATCCGCATCCAACTTCCCGTACACGCGGTCGTTGCCAGCATCACCGGACAGGATATCCTCCCCCGCGCCGCCATAAATATTGTCGCGCTGTTCACCGCCGCTGATTTCGTCGTTTCCGTCGCCGCCGAGGATGGTGTCATATCCGTCAGACCCCGAGAGGCTGTCGTCGAAAGAGCTACCAAGAATACTGTCATCCCCGCCAAGCCCGTCAACCAGTACCGAACCAAGGGCTGTGCGCTCATCAATCAGATCATCGTTTTCGGTAGAAGCCATATCTCTAATCTCCCTCGGCCGGACAGCCACAGAATTGCTCATTAAAAAAAATTGTCACCCGGACGGCGTTCCCGACAGGTGCAAATTACCCGCGGCCAAGTGATCCTGTTTACACCTTGCGTTAACTTACAAACCATTTCAACTTAAACATCAGAATACAGGCAGTTTTTGCAATCCTTTTACCGTGCTTTCGCAGGCCCGACCGGAGCGGAGGCCCCGAGCGCGACAGATGTGGCATCATAGCCGTAGATACTGTCGAAAGGACGCAGGCCGAGCCTGTCCGGCAAGGAGCCGGCAATCGCCAATTTTGCGCGCGCAACAGCACCGTGAAGCGGTCCGCCCAGATGGAACAGGGCCGCATTCCTGCGGGCGCGGCCTTGCAACATGGCAGTGCGCGGCTTCCGCAAATGGGTGTAATGCCGTAGCGCCGCAGCCGCATTTGATGATCCTCGGGTCAGGCATCTGGTCAGAATGCAGGCGTCCTCGATCGCCATGGCGGCACCTTGCGCCATAAACGGCAGTGTCGGATGGCAGGCATCGCCCAGCAGTCCGGTGTTGCCATCAGACCAGTCGGGAAGTTCGGGGCGGTCAAACAGCGCCCACTGATAGGTCGTCTCTACAGCAGCGAACAGGGTTTTCAGATCGTCGTGCCACCCCGAAAAACGGGACATCAGGCGCGCAGGATCGCCCTGCTCCCGCCAGCTCGGGTTTTGCCAGTCGCTTTGTTCCTCTACTGCAACGAAATTAACCAGATGTCCGCCGCGCAAATAGTAGGTCACCACATGGCCGCCCCGCCCGACCCAGACCGTTGCATCCGGCGGGATCAGCCCCTCGGGCAAATCCGCTGCGGGCACTGTGCCGCGCCATGCCAGCTGGCCTGTAAAACGGGGGCCGTAGTGCGGATGCATTTGTGCTGTGACCGCGGAACGGATACCATCCGCGCCGATATTCAGATCCGCCGGCTGCACTGTCCCGTTGACCAGAAGTCCGGCATCCGTATAGCCAGAGACCGTCGCAGCGGTCACGATCCGCACGCCAACCCGGCGCGACGCTTCGGCCAGAATTGTATGCAGGTCCGCCCGGTGAACATGCAGATAGGGCGCACCGTAGACCTGTTCACACTGATCCTTCAAGGGCAGGACGACCAGATCTCGGCCCGATTTCCCGTCCCGGATACGGGCGTAGTGCGGGGCGAAAGCCACCGCGTTCACCGCCTCTTGCAGCCCCAGATTCGTCAGCACCTTCATAGCATTCGGGCTCAACTGCAATCCTGCCCCGACCTCGCCTAAAGCGGGCGCTTGTTCAAAAACGCAAACCTCAACGCCCTGCCGCGCCAGCGCCAGAGCCGCCGTCAAACCGCCGATCCCTGCTCCGGCAATATTTGCGCGGCGGATCACCTGCGAAGCTTTTGCAGCATCAATGGAAACGGCTGCACTGTATCGGATCTTTTCATGGGCTCTGACTAGCAAGTTAAAGATCCCGATCCAACACGGATTTTGCAAAAGGCACAGCAGGACGTGATCGTTAACATATTAACAGGTTGCGGGATTTCCACAGCTTCAGTAAACAATGCCAACACCAAGGAGGCCCCATGAATATTCTCTTTATCATGTATGACCAGTTGCGCTTTGATTACCTTAGCTGCGCGGGACATCCCCACTTGCACACCCCGAATTTCGATCGCGTTGCTGCACAAGGGGTCCGCTTCACCAATGCTTATGTGCAATCTCCGGTCTGCGGATCGTCGCGGATGTCCTATTACACGGGGCGGTATCCGTCTTCCCACGGGGCGCAATGGAACGGCTTTCCCCTGCGCGTGGGCGAAGTCACCCTTGGCGATCACCTGCGCAAACTCGGGATGAACAGCTGGATCATCGGCAAGACCCATATGAAAGCCGATGCCGAAGGTATGGCGCGGCTGGGACTGGCTGCCGACAGTGAAATCGGTGCACGTCAGGCGGAATGCGGCTTTGACAACTGGTGCCGTGATGACGGGCTGTGGGGGCAAGGGCCGGACGGGTTTTATGATGAAAAAAGATCACCTTACAACGAATACCTGAAGTCCAAAGGCTACCCGGGCGAGAACCCCTGGGCCGATTTTGCCAATGCGGGCATCACCGACGACCAGATCGCCAGCGGCTGGATGTTCCGCAACGCCGACAAACCCGCCAACATCCGCGAGGAAGACTCCGAAACGCCGTGGCTGACCTCTGAAACCATCCGCTTTGTGGACCAGAACGAAGGCCCGTGGCTCGCCCATGTGTCCTTCATCAAACCGCACTGGCCCTATATTGTGCCGGCACCCTATCACGATATGTACGGGCCGAACCATGTGCCTGCCCCGCTGCGCCATGATGTGGAACGGGAAAACCCGCACCCCGTTTATGGCGCCTATATGGGCAACAAGATCGCCAGCGCCTTTCAGCGGGACGAAGTGCGCCAGAAGGTCATCCCTGCCTATATGGGGCTGATCAAACAATGCGATGACCAGTTGGGCCGGTTGCTCGACCATCTGGAAGCCACCGGAAAGATGGACGACACGATGATCGTGCTGACCTCGGATCACGGGGATTACCTCGGGGATCACTGGCTGGGGGAAAAGGACATGTTCCACGAACAATCCGTCAAGGTGCCGATGATCGTTTATGACCCCCGCCCCGAAGCGGACGGCACACGGGGCACCGTCTGTGATGCACTGGTCGAAAGCATTGACCTTGCCGCCACTTTTGTCGAGGCTGCGGGCGGGCAGGTTCCGGATCACATCATCGAAGGCCGCTCCCTTATGCCGTGGCTGCACGGAGACACGCCGGAGTGGCGCAGCTATGCAATTTCGGAGTATGATTTTTCGGTTACGCCACAGGCGGTTGCTTTGGGTCTGGAACCCCGTGATGCGCGGCTTTTCATGGTGTTTGACGGGCGGTACAAGCTGATCCATTCAGCGGCAGGCTACCGCCCCATGCTGTTCGATCTGGAAACCGACCCGGAAGAGTTTTACGATCTGGGCGAAAGTGCGGATCATGGCGAAGTGCGCGACAGGCTTTACGCCCATCTGCACGAATGGGGCTTGCGGATGAGCCAGCGGGTCACGCGTTCTGACGACGATATCCGCAACAGCCGTGGCAGATCGGGGCGCAGGGGCATCCTGCCGTTCCTATATGACGGAACCGAAGTTCCCGAAGAACTGATCCAGTTCTATCGCGGCCCCTCACCTGCGAAACACACAGATTAAGGACCAATAAGGTCAAAAGTGAACTGTGTCTTTC
Organism: Paracoccaceae bacterium; assembly: GCA_018223125.1. Lineage (GTDB taxonomy): Bacteria > Pseudomonadota > Alphaproteobacteria > Rhodobacterales > Rhodobacteraceae > Amylibacter. Next base: position 25,233 of record JAAEZA010000011.1, read on the forward strand.
ACAGACGCGGTTCACTCAGGCGCCGAACCACGCGCGCCGGATCAGGTTCAGGCCGAGGATCAGGAACACCAGCAGGATTGTGTTGCGGAAGTAAGCAGGCGAGAGACGGTTGCGAACTTTCTCACCGATTGCGTAACCTGCCAGTGCAGGCACGATCATCAGCGCAGAGGTCAGTGCAAGCGGGCCGCCCAAAAACCCCAGTTGCGCGTAAGACACCGCCAGCGGGATACTGCCCACCGCCACCAGAAATCCGGTGGCGCGGATGAATTCGTCCTTTTCCACCTGCCGCACGGACAGATACATGCCCAAGGGTGCTGCCCATGCCGCCGTCAGGCCGCCGATCCCGCCTGCCAGTGTGGCAAAGCCGAATTGTGCCAGCGTATCATGTTCGGCCCTGACAGGAGGCAGCCAGCCGCGCCAGCTTACAGCTACAAAGATCAGAATTGCGACGCCCAGCGCACCGGCAAGCCAGCGGTCGTTTACGTCCCGCGCCAGAACGCTCGTCACGACGACACCGATACACAACACGGTTGCAAATACCTTGTAGCGCAGAATCGTGCGCAACACATGACCGCCACGCAACCACTGCCAGCCGTTGATCCCCAACATCGGGAACAGGATCAGCGAAATCGCAACCCGCGGCTCTATCGCCAGCGTCATCCCCGCAATAGCAGCAGTAGGCAGACCAATACCTGCAATGCCTTTGACGCAGCCTGCAAACAGGAATGCAAGGGAGGCAACAACGGTTACACTTGTTATATCCATGGCCCCTCTTAGCGGCGGCCGCCTCCCAAAGCGAGAGCGAAACCGCCTGCCCTTATGCTTTTACAGGTTCTGAAATTTTTTAATTTGACAGAAAAATTAAATATGTGAATAACTACCCCAAAGGGAGAGAGCATGAAGACCTATCTGGGAATCGACCTCGGGACATCGGGGCTGCGGGCGTTGCTTGTGGAGGAAAACGGAACCGTTATCGGCGCGGCGCAATCCGCTTATCCGGTGTCAAACCCCCATTCGGGCTGGTCCGAACAGGACCCCGCCGACTGGATCAAAGCCTGTAAGACAGCGATTTGTGAACTTCACCATACCCACCCCGAGCCGATGGCACGGCTGGCCGCGATTGGCACGGCAGGACAGATGCACGGCGCGACCCTGCTGGACGAAGCGGGCACTGTGCTGCGCCCCTGTATCCTTTGGAATGATACCCGTTCCAGCAAGGAAGCCGCCGCACTGGACGCAAAGCCTGACTTTCACGCGCTGTCCGGTAACATCGTCTTCCCGGGCTTCACAGCCCCAAAATTGGCGTGGGTGAAGGCCAACGAACCGGACGTTTTCGACCGCGTTGCCACAGTATTGCTGCCCAAGGATTATCTGTCCTACTGGCTGACCGGAGAACGCGTTTCCGATATGTCGGACAGCGCAGGCACAAGCTGGCTGGATGTGGGCGCGCGGGACTGGTCCGACACACTGCTGGAACAATCCGGCATGACCCGCGCACAGATGCCCCGCCTTGTGGAAGGATCAGAGCTGGCCGCCCCTGTCAGCGCCAAACGATGCGCCGAACTTGGCCTGCCCGAAGGGGTCATCGTGGTCGGTGGCGCCGGCGACAATGCGGCCGCCGCCTGTGGCATCGGTGCGCTTGATGAAGGACAGGGGTTTGTGTCTCTTGGCACTTCGGGCGTGCTGCTGGCGGGCAAATCCGGCTATGCCCCCCTGCCCGCCTCGGCGGTGCATACATTCTGCCATGCGGTCCCGAACCGCTGGTATCAGATGGGGGTGATCCTGTCCGCGACCGATAGCCTCAACTGGCTGGCGCGCACCCTGAAAACCCCTGCGGGAGACCTGGCAGGGCTGTTGGACGGGCCTCTGGCTGCGCCGGGAACCGTCACCTTCCTGCCTTACCTGTCGGGGGAACGTACCCCGCATAACGACAGCACCATTCGCGGGGCCCTTCTCGGGCTGGATCACGCCACGGGCGACCGCGAACTGGTACAAGCGGTGTTTGAAGGCGTCGCCTTCGCCCTGCGCGAAAACCTCGACGCGCTGCGCTCTACCGGCACCGAGCTGACCTCTCTTATGGCGATTGGCGGCGGATCGCGGTCAGACTACTGGCTTGAACTGATCGCCACCGTTCTGGACCTGCCGCTGGACCTGCCCGAAGACGGCGAAAACGGCGCAGCAATGGGCGCGGCCCGACTGGCGATTTGCGGGGCGAGCGGTGCAGCACCGGAAGAGGTGATGACGCAACCCGCGATTTCCCGCCGGATCAACCCGAACCCCGATTTAACACAGGCGTATGCAGAGGCTTACCAAGCCTACCGCGCCGTTTACCCAGCAATAAAGGCATTATGATATGACAACAGGTTTCTTTGACGGTATTTCCCCTGCAAAATATGTTGGCGACGGGGAAGGTACGGAATTCGACTACCGCCACTACAACCCCGATGAAATCGTTATGGGCAAGCGGATGGAAGACCACCTGCGCTTTGCCGTGGCCTACTGGCATTCCTTTGCTTGGGAGGGCGGCGACCCTTTCGGCGGCGCCACATTCGAACGCCCCTGGCACCCGCAAGACAACCAGTCCCGCGCCAAGCTGAAAGCCGATGTGGCCTTTGAAATGTTCGACATTATCGGCCAGCCCTATTACTGCTGGCACGATGCGGACATCCGGCCCGAAGGCGATACATTTGCACAAAGCCTGCGGAATTTTGAAGAAATCATCGATTATTTCGCTGAAAAAATGTCATCCCGCAACATCAAGCTGTTGTGGGGCACCGCCAATATGTTCAGCCATCGCCGCTGGATGTCCGGCGCGTCCACCAACCCCGATCCCGATGTGTTCGCCTATTCCGCCGCGACCGTGAAAACTTGCATGGACGCGACGCAGAAACTGGGCGGAGAGAATTACGTGCTCTGGGGCGGTCGTGAAGGCTATGAGACCCTGCTTAACACCGATATGGGGCGGGAGCTGGATCACATGGGCCGCTTCCTGAATATGGTGGTGGAGTACAAGCACAAGATCGGTTTTGAGGGGACGATCCTTGTGGAACCAAAACCCCAGGAGCCTTCCAAGCATCAATACGACTATGACGCGGCGACCTGTTATGGCTTCCTGCAAAAATACGGTTTGGAAAACGAGGTGAAGCTGAACCTTGAACAGGGCCACGCGATCCTTGCAGGCCACAGCTTTGAACATGAAATCGCAACAGCAGCGGCGCTTGGCGTGTTCGGCTCTATCGATATGAACCGGAACGATTACCAGTCGGGCTGGGATACGGACCAGTTCCCCAACAATGTCCCCGAGGTGGCGCTGGCCTATTACCACATCCTGAAAGCGGGCGGGTTTACCACGGGGGGCACCAATTTTGATGCCAAACTGCGCCGCCAGTCACTGGATGCTGCAGATCTGATCGCATCCCATACAGGCGCGATGGACATTTGTGCCCGCGGCCTGAAAGCGGCCGCCGCGATGATTGAAGACGGCGGGCTGGAGAGCGCCCTGCAAGAGCGTTACAGCGGTTGGGATGATCCTGCGGCCAAAGCAATGCTCGACAGCGATTTTGACAGCATATTTGAAAAGGTAGTTTCAGGCGACATCGCACCGGAGCCCCGCAGTGGCAAACAGGAGCGGCTGGAAAATCTCGTCAACCGTTTCGTTTGATCCTGCCATGCCCGCCGCCGCCGATATCCGTGCCTTCACGCTGACGGGTTCTGATTCTGCGGTGACTCTGCTGAACCTCGGCGCGGTTACGCAAAGCTGGATAACAGATCTTGGCGGACCGCGCCGCAGTGTTGTGCTTGGCTATCGGGAACCTGCCGCCTATCTGGACAATCCGCAGTTTCTGGGGGGCATTGTCGGGCGGGTGGCGAACCGGATCGCGCACGGGCGCTTCGCACTTTACGGGGAATCCTACCACCTGCCCCCGAACGAAGGTCCCCACGTCCTGCACGGCGGGGCGGACGGGCTGCACAAACGTCTGTGGCAGGCGGAAGCGGATGGCAATCGCGCCCTGCGGCTGACCCTCCATTCCCCCCACGGCGATCAGGGGTTTCCGGCAGCAGTGGATTTCGAGGTTGTCATCACGCTGGAGGGCAACAGCCTGAGTTACAGGATGCGCGCGACGGTCGACCGCCCGACCCCGATCAATCTGGCGCAGCATTCCTATTACAATCTGGCAGGAACCGGCCCGATCAGGGATCACCACCTGCGGATCGACGCCGATGCGCTGCTGCCCACAGATGCCAGTAGTATCCCCCTTGGCCCTGCCCTCTCGCTTGCAGGACAGCCGCTCGATTTTCGCGGCGGGAAACCGATAGGCGAGGCCGACCCGCACAGGGCGGGCATTGATCTGAACTACTGCCTGAACGCGGCTCCCCCGCAAGTGCATCTGTCCCACAGCGGCCTTTCGCTGACGCTGGCTACCGACCAGCCAGGGCTTCAGGTCTATACCGCGCAGCATCTGACGGAACGTGCCGCGCCACTGCAGGGGCAAACCCACTGTGCCTTTGGCGCCATTTGTCTGGAACCCCAAGGCTATCCCGATGCGATAAACAGGCCGGAGTACCCGAGTATTGTGGTCACACCGGATCACCCCTACGCTGCGACTGTGACCGTATCCCTGATGCCGGAGACACCATGAACCTGCCCCGCCCGATCCTGCTGGCCAGCGCCCTGTTTGCCTTGGCTTTTCCGGCTGCATCCGGCCCGCTGCCGCAAGCGAATGCGCAGTTTTCCCAGCCCGATATGGCACAGGTGCGTCTGGGGCAACTGCTGTTCTATGACCCGATCCTGAGCGGCAATAAAACCGTGTCCTGCGCCACCTGTCACCACCCGCGGTTTGCGACATCTGACGGGGTATCTCTCGGGCTGGGGGATGGGGGCATCGGGCTTGGACCGGCGCGGCGCAGCGATCCGGACAACCTGCCCGAACAGCGTATCCCGCGCAATGCACCAGCCCTTTTCAACCTCGGCGCAGCCCAGTTCCGGACCCTGTTCCACGATGGGCGCCTTGAGGCGGATACCACAGACCCGATGGGGTTTCGCACCCCGCTTGGCGCGGATATGGAACAGGGGTTTGACGGGGTTCTCTCTGCCCAGACAATGTTTCCGGTGCTCTCGCCCGATGAAATGGCAGGGCATTATTCCGAAAACGATGTGGCCCAAGCGGTGCGGCAGGGTTTTTTCACCGGACCAAACGGCGCCTGGGCGATCCTGTCTGCGCGGGTTGCGTCCATACCGGAGTACGCGCGCGGCTTTGCAGCGCTTGAAGGCACCAAATCCCCGCTACATTTCTCTGACATCTCCAATGCGATTGCCGCCTTCATGGCGTTTGAATGGCGCGCAGACAACAGCCTGTTTGACCAATTCCTGCGGGAGGACACCCCGCTACCCCCCGAAGCGGCGCAGGGAATGGCGCTGTTTTACGGCAAGGCAGGGTGTGATACCTGCCACGCCGGACAATTCCAGACAGATCACAGCTTTCACGCCATCGGCCTGCCCCAGATCGGACCGGGCAAGGCCGCACGGTTCGAGCGGCACAAAAAGGACGAAGGCCGGCTGCGGGTGACAGGCGATCCGAAGGACGCCTACCGGTTCCGCACCCCTTCCCTGCGCAACGTGGTGCAGACCGCGCCCTACGGGCACAACGGAGCATTTGCCGATCTGCGGGAGATGGTGTTACATCACCTCTCGCCCGAGGCGTCTTTGCGGCGCTATACCAAGGCGCAATCCCTGCTTCCCGAACTGGCGGGGGCCGAGGATTTTGCCAACCTCACAGACAAGCCTGAAACAGACCGGATCGCAGCGGCCATCGAACTGGCACCGGTTAAGCTGAGCGAGCCTGAAATCGACGCGATCCTTGCCTTTCTGGACAGCCTGAGCGATCCGGTCAGCCTGAAGGGACGGTTGGGCGTGCCCGAAACTGTGCCAAGCGGTTTGCCCGTCGAATAACCCGCTTCATTCCGGCGCAACCGCCAGTCGGGTGCCATCCGCGCGGATCACATAAGCGGCATCGCTGGCCAGTGTCATCCAGTCGCTGGTCACGCCATGGGGCCAGATCACCCGCAGGGAAAATGCGGACTCCTGTCCCAGCCCGAAATGTTCCGGCCCAAGCTGCCCGCCCGCATGGCCGCCGCCCACAGTAATTTCGCGGCTGTGCAGCCGGTCCCCCGCCCGCAGTTCAATCCACGCCCCGATAGCGCCGGTGTTTATGCCGTCCTGTGCCAGCCGCAGAGTTGTCCAGCGGCCCGCATCAGGTGTTTCGTTGCGGTAAATTTCCAGTGGCGCACGCCGGTTCACCACCACCAGATCAAGCAGCCCGTCACGGTCCAGATCCGCCAGTGCCCCGCCCCGTCCACGGTGCAGGCTGGCCACGCCTGCGGCTTGCGCCGTTTCGGTAAAACGTCCGTCTGCGCCCTGTACCAGCAGGTTGTTCGGATCTTTCATCGCCAGACCCGGCATCTGTTCCACATTGCCCTTGGCGATAAAGATGTCGTCCCGCCCGTCATTCTGCACATCCCCGAACTGCACATGCCAGCCGGTCGAAGGCCGTCCGTCACCCCCAGTGAAGGGCCGCTGTGCCGTGGTGCCAAGATCAAAAGGCGCATCGGAAAAGGCGGGGCTTTGGCCATCGCCGTCCTGAAACTGCAAGCGCTGGTCCCCCATCGAGGTCATCATGACGTCGGGCAGTCCGTCCCCCGTCAGATCGCGGCTGGCGATGCCCATGCCCCAAAGCCTGTGTTCGCGCCAGCCTTCGTCTGCGGTGTAAAACGCCGGAACCATGTCCATTTTCAAAAGCTGTTCCTGCCCGTTCCTCACATAATAATGCCTATCATTGCTGAACCGCAGGTCGGCCCGCCCGCGACGGGACCAGTCGCTGAACAGCATCGACAGCGGACACAGCCCCGGCACAAGCGGGATTGGCGCGCCGTAACCTTCAACTTCGGGTCGGTAGAGGTAATTCACATCACAGGCTTCGAACGGGCCCTCCGGATCATCCCGATTGACGTAATTTCCAAAGGCCAGCGTCGGCAAGGCCTGCCCGTCCTCCCATGTCGCGGAAAAGGCCGTTGTCCATGCCGCGACATCCTGAAACTCCAGATCATCAAAGTGGGAATAATGGCAGTCGGGCCCTCCCTGCAGCAAAAGGTTCTTCCCGACCCGCAGCACCACCAGATCGCCGAAACCGTCATTGTCGATGTCCAGCGGATAGGCGCCGGTCACGCCGGTTACAGTCGCGCTGTCTGCGGATATGGCGGAAAATGACAGTTCGCCCGCCTCTGACGTGATGTTCCGCAGCAGGATTGCAGGGTTTTCGCCGCCCGCGACATAGAGATCCGGAAACCCGTCCTGATCGCAATCCGTCACGGCGACACCGCCGCCAACGAAATGTTCCCAACCACCTGCATAAACATGCTCCGGCACAATCACAGGGCGGAACGCCGGTTCCGCAACGACCGGTGCCGCCCCGAAGGCAGCCAACAGGGCGAACGGCTTAAACCTCACCGGCACGCAAAGACGCAATGGCCATCTCCTCCACTCCTTCCAAAGCATAGGCCGCAGCCCCTTTGGCCCACATCAGATCGCCCCAGCGGTGGATCACCACTTCAGGCGGGGACTGGTCCACCTGCACGATAGAATCCTTGATCCCCGCAATCACCTCCTCGGCGTAAAGATGGTTGGACTGCATCCGTTCCCCCGCCAGTACAATCAGTTGGGGGTCAAAAATATTGACGATATTGGCCAAGCCCATTGCAAACATCCGCCCGGCCCGCAGGACAATATTGCCCGCGACCGGATCGCCGTCATGGGCGCGCTGCAACAGCGCCTCGATCCTTTGTTCGTCCGTTCCCCCTGTTAACGCGTCTGCACCGGCGTGGGTTACGCTGGCCTCGCGCAGCAGCGCATAATCGGCCACGTAAGCTTCCAGACACCCGCGCTGGCCACAACGGCAGAGCGCCCCGTCCAGATGTACCTTGGTATGGCCGAATTCCGCACCGCAGCCCCGCGTCCCACGGTAGATTTCATTATTGATGACAATCCCCATGCCAACACCGCTTTCAATGGTGACAACGATGAAATCCGTCGCCTCGCGGCCCAGACCAAAGTTTTTTTCGGCCATGGCCACAAGGTTGGCGTCATTGTCCACGAAGGCCGGTACATCAAGCGCGGCTTCAATGGCACTGCGCAGGTTTATATTGCGGTCCGACAGCGAGGGCGACCAGTGGACAAGCCCCTGTTGCACATCGACAATCCCCGCAATCCCGACGCCCACTCCCGAAAGATCCGACACAGACTTGCCCAGCGGCGCAAGCATATCGCCAAGGGCACGGGCAAGTTCCGCCACCAGTGCCTCTGTGCCGAGTGTGGTTTTTGCCAGAACATGGCTGTGCTCGGCCAGCTGGTTGCCTTCGAAATCCAGAAGAACCAGCGAAAGCGAACTGTTAGCGATTTTTATGCCCGCCACCAGATGGGCTGCGCCGCGAATTTTAAGATCCACACGAGGCCGACCGCGGGCCATTTCAGTACCCTGTGCGGCGACTTCTTCCACCAGTCCGGCGCGGATCAATTCGGCGGTTACAGTGGTCACAGTAGCGCGGCTGATGCCTGTCTGTTCGGACAGATCAATCCGCGCAATCGGGCTGTTCTGGCGAATCGCTGCCAGTAAAACCCGCCTGCCATAACTGCGTTGCTGTCCGATCATTGCTGCCGCTCCCAGAATACTGCGGGTCTAAATCTAGGGGATTATTATGGAAAATCCCACTTAAACCAGTTTGCCCTGATTTAATTTGATTTTCAAATTAAAACTGTTATCACTTTTTTACACCCGCCGTTCAAAACGGGGACATTGCGGGTCTTATTATCCTTGGGAGGGAACCATGAATAAATTTACCGTCGCGCTTGCGGCTGTGGCCACCGCTGCCATGACAACCGTGTCACTGGCCGCCGATCTGACCGTGGGCGTAAGCTGGTCGAATTTTCAGGAGGAACGCTGGAAAACAGACGAAGCCGCCATCAAAAAGGCGCTGGAAGCTGCCGGTGCAAAATATATTTCGGCGGATGCACAGGCCTCTGCCGCGAAACAGCTTACCGATGTAGAAGCATTGATTGCACAGGGTGCTGATGCGCTGATCATTCTTGCGATGGACAAGGATGCCATCGGTCCGGCAGTGGACAAGGCGGATGACGAGGGTATTCCGGTTGTCGGCTATGACCGTCTGATCGAAGACGACCGCACCTTTTACCTGACCTTTGACAACAAGGGTGTGGGCCGGATCATCGCGGAAACCGTGACCGCCGTACAACCGGAAGGAAATTTTGCCATCATCAAAGGCGACAAGGGCGATCCCAACGCGGCGTTCCTGCTGGAAGGCATGATGGAAGTGATCGGTGATGATGTAGACGCCGGCAAAATCAAAATCGTCGGAGAGGCTTTCTCGGACGGGTGGAAACCGGACAATGCCCAAAAGAACATGGAGCAGATCCTGACCGCCAATGACAACAATGTGGATGCGGTTCTGGCTGAAAACGACGGCATGGCCGGTGGCGTGATTGCTGCACTGGCAGCACAGGGCATGGAAGTGCCGGTGGGCGGACAGGACGGCGACCACGCAGCCCTGAACCGTGTGGCACGGGGCACCCAGACCGTTTCTGTCTGGAAGGACTCCCGCCAGCTTGGCACCGCTGCCGCGGAAATCGCGGTTGCGCTGGCCGGTGGCACAGCACTTGACGCGGTCGAGGGTGCCGTGAAATGGTCCGGCGGCTCCAAAGGCGTTGAAATGAACGCAATCTTTCTGGAGCCCACACCGATCACCAAAGACAATATCAACGTCGTGATCGACGCAGGCCATATCGCCAAGGACAAAGTCTGTGAGGGCGCGATGGACGGCGTAGCAGGCTGCTAAGACACGCCACACGGGCATTGCCGGAGCCCTCCGGCAGTGCCCTTCCCCACTTCAAAACACCCCAATTTCAACACAGTCACGCGGGCCGCCCGACAGATATTGCGATGGATGCGCGAAATCACGGGATACGGTAGGCTTTAGCTGACTCTGACAGACACTGGTTCGGGACACCGCTTATGACCGATAACACCGCCAACACGCCGGCTGCCACCACTCCGCAAAGGACGACCGGCCCGTTTTCCCGCTTTATTCAGGCAACCGAACTGGACACCCGCCTTCTGGGCATGATCGGTGCGCTGGCGCTGATCTGGGTCGGATTTCACCTGTACGGCCAGCTGGCCCACGGCTTCGGAGCCTTTCTGACGCCGCGCAACCTGTGGAACCTGTCTGTTCAGACGGCGTCTATCGGGATCATGGCAACTGGCATGGTGCTGGTCATTGTGACCCGCCATATCGACCTTTCGGTCGGCTCCGTTCTGGGCTTCTGCGCCATGATTATGGGGGTGACACAGGTTTATATCCTACCCCAGCTTATCGGGCTCGGGCATCCGATGCTCTGGATACTGGCGATTTGTTCCGGCCTGCTGGTCGGCACTCTGGTGGGCGCGCTCCACGGATTTCTGATCGCCTACGGCAAAATTCCGGCGTTTATCGTCACACTCGGCGGACTGCTGGTCTGGCGCGGGGCGGCGTTTCTGGTGGCGCGGGGCGAAACCATTTCCCCTGTTGATCCCACCTTCGCCCTGCTGGGCGGCGGGCCTTACGGAGCCATCGGCGCGACCGGAAGCTGGATTATCGGTGCGATCGGCTGTACTGCGGTGCTGGGTATGATGTGGCTCGGGCGGAAACGGCGGCGGGGATTCGGCTTTCCGATGCGCCCTCTCTGGGCAGAAACCTTCCTTGCCATAGCAGGCTGCGGTGCGGTGATCGGCGCGGTGCTGCTGGTGAACGCCTATTACTGGCCCAAGGGCATCGTGAAGCGCCATGTCGCAGAAACCGGCATCGCGATGCCGGAAGGCGGATTGTTTATCTCGCACGGCTTTGCCATTCCGGTGCTAATCCTTGTGGCCGTGGCAATCCTGATGACCATTCTGATGTCGCGTACCCGCTTTGGCCGTTATGTCTATGCCATCGGCGGCAATCCCGAAGCAGCAGAGCTGGCAGGCATCAACACCCGCTGGATGACCGTGAAAATCTTTGCCCTGATGGGGTTTCTGACCGGCCTTTCCGCCGTGGTCGCCTCGGCACGGCTCGGCTCTGCGACCAACTCGCTCGGGACGCTGGACGAACTTTACGTGATCGCGGCCGCTGTGATCGGCGGGACGTCACTGGCGGGGGGCGTTGGTACCATCTACGGCGCGGTGCTCGGGGCATTCGTGATGCAATCGCTGCAAACCGGTATGGTTCTGATCGGCTTTGATGCGGCGATCCAGCAAGTCGTCGTCGGCTCGGTTCTGGTCTTTGCCGTCTTCCTTGACATCCTATATCGCCGCAACTCCAAGTAAGGACACCGGATCATGACACATACACAAACACCCCTTGTCGAATTGCGTGACATTTCGATCTCATTTGGCGGCATCCGCGCCGTGGACCACGTCAGCCTTGATCTTTATCCGGGCGAAGTGGTCGGATTGCTCGGCCATAACGGGGCGGGGAAATCAACCCTGATCAAGATCCTGTCCGGTGCCTATCAACGGGACGGAGGCGAGATCTGGATCGACGGTAAAAAAGCCGAAATATCCAGCCCCCGCGATGCACGGGACTATAACATTGAAACCATCTACCAGACGCTGGCACTGGCGGACAATCTGGATGCGCCATCAAACCTGTTTCTGGGGCGCGAGCTGACCAACGGTATCGGGTTTGTCGATGATGCGCGGATGGAATCCGAAACCCGCAAGATCATGGCACGGTTGAACCCGAACTTCAAAAAACTGAAAGAGCCGGTTTCAGCCCTGTCAGGCGGGCAGCGCCAGTCTGTAGCGATCGCCCGCGCGGTCTATTTCAATGCGCGCATCCTGATCATGGACGAACCGACAGCCGCGCTCGGGGTGCATGAAACCCAGATGGTGGCCGACCTGATACAGGAGTTGAAGAAACAGGGGCTTGGCATTTTCCTGATCAGCCATGATACCCGCGAAATGATGGAGCTCTGCGACCGTGTGTCGGTGATGAAAAACGGCCAGCTTGTGGGAACAGAGCGTGTGGAAGATGTGACCGAAGACGACATCCTGTCGATGATTATCATGGGCAAGAAGCCCGATGCGGCAGCGGCACACTAACGTGAGCAGTGCCTGTTATCTTCTGGCCGATATCGGCGGCACCAACGCCCGCTTTGCCTATGGCGATCATGCGGGGCTGCTGGCAGACACGCAGCGCAATTTCCCCAACAAGGATTTCGCGCAATTCGGTGATGTGCTGCAAACCTACCTGAACGAATACCCGCCGCCCCGCGAGGTGACAGGGGGCTGTATCGCTGTCGCCGGTCCTGTGGCCGGAACGGCGGCAGAACTGACGAACCGGAACTGGGTGATAGATGCCAAAGATGCTGCGCGTGTTGCCGGCGCCCCCGGTCTGCGCCTGATCAATGACCTGTCCGCGCTGGCACGGTCCACGGCCTGTCTGGCACCCGATCAGGTCTCACAGATCCGGCGGGGCAACACCGGAGCAGGCAACGGGCAGACAGTGGTTCTGGGACTTGGAACCGGTGTGAACTGCGCCACACGGATTAGGATGGCGGGGCGTGACGGGGTTGTCGCGGCCGAAATCGGCCACACCCCCCTGCCCCGCGATATGGCTGAATTGCTGACGGAAACGTTTGACACGGCACCCGATGCCGACACCACTGTCGAACACGTTCTGTCCGGGCGCGGCTTTGAACGCCTTTACCACCAATTGTCGGGCAAGGCCTGTTCAGGGGTCGCCATCGCCAACCGCGCAGAGACAGGCAGCGATCCGCAAGCCGGAAAAGCCCGTGATCTCTATCGCAAACTGGTCGCAATTTACCTGCCGGCCCTTGCGCTGCATTTCATGCCAAAGGACGGTATTTATCTTGCCGGAAGTGTTGCGCGCAGCCTGCTCGGGGGCAGTTGTGTGAACGAACTGACAGCCCCTCTGGACCGGAGCGGACCGATGCAGCATGTCTTGCAGGACATTCCGTTAGGTCTCATCGTGGATGACGCTGCGGCACTGTCAGGATGTCTGGAAACAGCGAAAGACCCTGCCTAAACTTGGATCGAAAGAGGACAGCGGAGAGCATCGTGCAACACATCCATTTCGATCTGAACGGCAAGAGATTTCACGCCCTGACGGCCGGCACCCCCGGCAAGCCCCTGTTGTTGTTCCTGCACGGTTTCCCCGAATACTGCGGCGCATGGGCCAAGGTCATGCCCGAATTTGCGGAAGGATATTATTGCGTCGCACCGGACCAGCGCGGCTATGGCGGATCCTGGCGCGAAGGTGATGTCGCCGATTATGCAGCCAAACATCTGGCTGCCGATGTGCTGGCCATGATAGAGCGTTTCGGCAAGGGCAAATGTGCCGCCCTGATCGGCCACGACTGGGGCGCTTCGGTTGCGTATGCCTGCGCCATGCGCGCGCCCGACGGAATGATTGAGCGCCTGATCATCGCCAATGGCGTCCACCCTGCCCCGTTCCAGACAGAACTGGCCGCCGGAGGCGCACAGTCGGAGGCAAGCCGCTATATCGAATGGCTGCGAAAGCCCGGTTCCGAGAAGAAACTGGCGGAAAACAACTTCGAACGCATGTTTGCGCTGTTTTCCGACAAAATGGACATGAGCTGGCTGACCGGTGAACTGCGGGACGAGTACCACCGCGCATGGCGCGACGAAGCCGGAGTGCGCGCCATGATCAACTGGTACCGCGCCACGCCCCTACTGGTGGCAGAACCGGGCAAGCCGATTGCCCCAGAGAAGCTGCCAAAATGGAACCCCGCCGATCTGCGTATCACCATGCCGCATCTGCTGCTTTGGGGGATGAAGGACACGGCCCTGCTGCCGGAGACCAAAGAAGGGCTGGCGCAATACTGCGATGATCTGACGGTGGCGGAACACGACACGGCAGACCACTGGATCCTGCACCAGCAACCCGATTGGGTGGCCGACCAGATCAACATCTTCCTGCACAAGACGGGTTAGTCCGGCCTGTTAACTCGTGGCTCTAGTGGATTGAAGAATCTGCAAAGCCGCCTGCTGTCGCCGCCTCAGGATTTGGATATTTTAACCAAAAAGAGCGATAAGCGGTTTGCCTGTCAGCCGCCTTTAAGCTGCTGCATCAGGTAGACCTCGCTATCCGGTTTGACGGGTTCTGTCAGGCCGCTGGCGATGACCTTGCCATCAACCGCAACAGACACGCCGGCTTCGATCACATGCTCAAGGCCGGGGTATTTTTCGACGAGGCCCGAAAGGACCTCGCCGACGTTTTTGGCATCCACCTCTACGCAATCCTTGCCATCGGCAAAGGCGCGCAGGCCGGACCAGAGGTTGACCTCAACCATTGTTCGCCTGATCTTCAAGTGCTGCCAGAATGCGCGGTGGCGACATTGGCAGTTCCTTCAGCCGCACGCCCGCTGCGTTTGACACAGCATTGGCAATGGCGGCCAGTGGCGGACAGATCGAAGTTTCGCCCACACCGCGCACGCCGTAGGGGTGGCCGGGGTTCGGAACTTCGACGATCACCGTGTCGATCATCGGCAGATCGGAGGCCACAGGAATACGGTAGTCAAGGAAGACGGAGTTCTGCAAACGCCCGTCCTCACCGTAGATGTATTCCTCGTTCAGCGCCCAGCCGATGCCCTGTGCGGCACCGCCCTGGAACTGGCCTTCCACATAGGCCGGATTGATCGCCTTACCCGCATCCTGCACCACTGTGTAACGCACGACTTTGGTCTGGCCGGTTTCCTTATCCACTTCCGCATCGACGATATGGGTGGCAAAGGACACGCCGGCGCCTTCGGGAGTGGCCTCGAAATGGCCTACGATCGGGCCGCCCGTGCGCCCCATGCTGCGGGTCAGCTTTTCAATCGGCAGCGGGTCGAACTCTCCCGCATTCGGGCCGGACGGTTTCGCGCAGCCGTTTTCCCAGACCACCGCGTCCTCGTCGATGCCCCATTTGGCGGCTGCGCGGGCGCAAAGGATTTTCACCGCATTGCGCGCAGCCTTGATGGTGGCAAGACCGGAGGCATAGGTCACACGGGAGCCGTGGGAGACCTCGTTATAGCCAAGCGTTGCCGTATCCGCGATTGTGGTGCGGATGTTTTCATAAGGAATGCCAAGTTCTTCGGCGGCCATTTGCGCCATCGACGCGCGGGAACCGCCGATGTCCGGTGTCCCCACCGAAAGCTGCGCCGTACCGTCTTCGGACAGGGCCAGCGTGACGGATGTTTCGCCGCCGTGGTTGAACCAGAAACCGCAGGAAATGCCACGGCCCTGACCCTCTTTCAGCGGGGCCGAATAATGGGGGTGGGACTGCGCGGCTTCCAGTGTTTCCACCAGACCGATGCGATCCCATGTAGGGCCGAAGCTGGCTTTGGTGCCTTGCTTGGAAGCGTTTTTCAGGCGCACTTCGATCGGGTCAAGGCCGAGTTTCTTGCACAACTCGTCAATCACGCTTTCCACGGCGAAAGCGGCCATCGGTGATCCGGGCGCACGGTAGGCTGCCTGTTTCGGGCGGTTGGCCATGACGTCATAGCCGACCTGTTTGACGTTTTGGAGGTTATAGGGCGCAAACGCACACATGGCGGTAAATTCCATCGGTGCACCGGGGAAAGCCCCGCCTTGGAGCCGGAAGGTGCCCTGACCGGCGGTAATTGTGCCGTCTTTTTTCATTCCGATCTTGATGTCCATAGAAGTGGACGCGGTCGGGCCTGTGGCGCGGAACACTTCAGAGCGGCTCATCACCAGTTTGACAGGCCGGCTGGTCTTGCGGGACAACGCCAGTGCGACAGGTTCGATAAAGACGGCAGTTTTACCACCGAAACCACCCCCGATTTCAGAAGCTGTTACCCGCAATTGCGAGGTTTCCAGACCCAGCATCGCCGCGCAGAGCTTTTGCACGTTCCAGTGACCCTGCGTACAGCACCAGAGTTCACCCTTATTATCGCCGCCAAGCTGGGCAAGGCAGGCATGGGGTTCGATATAGCCCTGATGGGTCGCTTCGGTTTTGAAGCTGTCTTCCACTACCAGATCAGCCTCGGCAAAGCCCGCTTCGATATCGCCGTGGCCGCTTTCGTGATAGCGTACAACATTCGGGTGCATACCTTCGGGACCGGACTGGTCTGCTGCC
>JAAEZA010000011.1:41448-88502 GCA_018223125.1 Paracoccaceae bacterium
GCCTTATCCACATCGGTGACATGGGGCAGGACTTCGTATTCCACTTCAACCAGTTTGGCCGCATCCCGTGCGATCAACTGCGATGTTGCCGCAACAGCTGCAACCGCGTGGCCGTCATAAAGCGCCTTTTCGCCCGCCATAACGTTTTCAAGGACGTCGAGATCGCCACCGGTC
Organism: Paracoccaceae bacterium; assembly: GCA_018223125.1. Lineage (GTDB taxonomy): Bacteria > Pseudomonadota > Alphaproteobacteria > Rhodobacterales > Rhodobacteraceae > Amylibacter. The sequence continues at coordinate 41,623 of JAAEZA010000011.1, forward strand.
AGTCCGGTTGCGAAATCCGCGCGGGTGACGATGCCTTTGACTCCGCCCAACGCTTCGGCTTTGGACGTGTCGATCTTTACGATCCGCGCATGGGCATGGGGAGAGCGGACAACCGCTGCAAACAACATACCCGGAGCCACGGCATCCGCGCCGAACTTGGCCTTGCCAGTCACTTTGTCCACGCCGTCAGGGCGTTTTACCCTTTGGCCGACAACTTTGAAGTCTTCTGTTTTTGTATCATCGAACGCCATATCAGGAAGCCTTTCTCAGATCAGCAGCGGTTTCCATTACCGCGCGAATGATTTTGTCATAGCCTGTGCAGCGGCACAGGTTGCCTGCAAGCCAGTAGCGCACTTGCGTCTCGGTCGGCTCGGGGTGTTTTTCCAGCAGGTTTTTGGTTGCAACCAGAATACCGGGGGTACAGATCCCGCATTGCAGCGCAGCATGTTCAATAAACTTTTCTTGCAGGATGTGCAGGTTTTCCCCTTCTGCCATGCCCTCAACAGTGGCGATTTCCTTGCCGTCCGCTTCGGCGCCAAGTACCAGACAGGAACAGACCAGCCGCCCGTCCATGGTCACGGAACAGGCACCGCAATCGCCGGTGCCGCAGCCTTCCTTGGCGCCGGTCAGGCCGAGCTTGTCGCGCAGCGCGTCCAGCAGGGTTTCCCGCGGATCGCAGAGAAATTCAACATCGTCGCCGTTAACTTTGGTATTTACGTGGATCATGATGCGGCCTCCGCCCGTTCGTATGCAATTTTTGCGGCGCGTTTTGCCAACACGCCGGCAACATGGGTGCGGAACTTTACGGTTCCGCGTTTATCGTCGATGGGATTACAGGCCGCACTTGCCGCCTCTGCCAGCGCATCGAGTGCTGCATCGTCGAGTTCGGTGCCGATAATGGCATTTGCGGCCTCTTCCACTAGAAGAACCGTAGGCGCCACCGCGCCAAGGGAAACGCGTGCTTCGACGATTTTTTTGCCGTCCAGCCGCAGGTTGATGCCACAGCCCACAACAGCGATGTCCATTTCAGTGCGCGGAATAAAGCGCAGGTAGGCATCCCCACCGGATTTGCCCCGTGCCGGAATGTGAACCGCAGTAACCAGTTCCCCTGCTTCCAGACTGGTTTTACCCGGAGCGGTCGGAATATCCTCGACCGCGACCCGACGTTCGCCGTTCGGCCCTGTGACTGTCACGGTTACACCGGCCGCGACCATTGCCGGTACACTGTCCGCGGCCGGAGAGCCGTTGCACAGGTTGCCCGTCAGTGTGGCACGGCCCTGCACCTGTGTAGAGCCGATCAGATCCATCGCTTCCACCAGCCCCGGCCATTCCTTGCCCAATGTGTCGTGTTCGCTCATCTCGGCACCGGTGACCGCGACGCCGATGCGCCAGCCGTCGCCTTCGCGGGTAATATCCGAAACCCCTGCGATTTTCTTGATGTCGATCAATACATCTGGCGTAACAATGTCTGCGCGCAACTGCACCAGCACATCTGTCCCACCCGCAAGGAAGCGGGTGACGCCCTGTGCGTCTTTGGCAAGTGCCACTGCATCATCAAAACTGCTTGGCGTATGATACTGCATGTTCTCTCCTGGTATATAGGTGGAAGCCACCCGTTTTATCGTCTTTTGTTCCGTCCGGACAGCGCGTCACAAACGCCCCTCTCCCGATTTGCCTACAGGGTAGCGCCTTTGGACCGGCGGCACACCCAGAATCGACATATGGGCAGACCGTGCCTGTGCCACGCCACGGGCGCAAGTAAGAAAAAGCTAACCTGCGGCTTAGGGCATTGAAAATCTTCAGGACGCGGCCTCAAACGACCTAGGGTCAAATTTCCGTTACGCTAGGGAATTTTCGCAAGCCACTTGCCAAGTCAGGGCCGATGTTATGACCTGTGACTGTGCTGGTGAGTGGCCCGTCAACGGGCTTACCACCCGTTTGGGAGGACGGATCAACATGAACTTACACGCGATGCTGGCCTTTGGCCGATGCGCGCCTGACAACAGGCCAATCTCATGAGCGGAATGACATTGGAACAGGCAGCCGCCCATGTCACTTCAACCGACCCGCGATTTGCGATTGAACAGGCCAAAATCCGCGGCGTGGATTACCGCGTTTTCAAAAACGCCCCGCCCCATCTGCGGGCCCTGTTGCAGGCCAGCGCTGCGGCCCACGGCAATGGTGCTGACGAGTATCTGGTCTACCGCGACGAACGGTGGAGCTATGACGCCTTTTGCACGGATGTTTGCAGAATGGCAAAGGTGCTCAGAAACGATCTTGGCATTAAACAGGGCGACCGCGTTGCGCTGGCAATGCGGAACTATCCCGAACTTCCGATCCTGATGATGGCGATCACCAGCATCGGAGCGGTGGTGGTCTTTATGAACGCCTGGTGGACAACAGACGAACTGGAATATGCGCTGAAAGACAGCGGTGCCATTCTGGTCTTTGCTGACGGACCACGGTTCGAACGCATAGCCGCGCTTGGAGATGCCGCACCGGACATGATTGCCCTGCGGGATGCCCCGAAAGACGCACGGCGCTACGAAGACCTGCTGGAGAGCGCCGGACCTGCGGACTGGCCCGATGTGGAAATCGCCACAGATGACGATATGGCTGTGATGTATTCTTCCGGCACAACAGGCCGCCCGAAAGGCGTGGTACAAACCCATCGCGGCGCGATGTCTGCTGTGTTCACCTGGCTGATGTCTCTGGTATTGCCGCCCCTGATGGCGCCTGCCGATGCGCCCCCGGCCCCGGATCCCGGACCGCAGGCGATCCTGATCGTGACGCCCCTGTTTCACGTCACTGCCACCCATCCGATGTTCCTGCTTTCCCTGCCAATGGGCGCTAAACTGGTGCTACTGCACAAATGGGACGCGGAAGAGGCCGTGCGCGTCATCGAGGCGGAAAAGATTACCCGCTTTCTTGGCGTGCCCACCCAGTCCGCCGATCTGATGGCCGCGGCCAAACGCATGGGCACCAGCCTGCCCAGCCTGCAATACGTGGGCGCAGGCGGCGCCAAACGCCCTGCCGCGCAAGTTGCACAACTGGGCGAGACCTTTCCGCAGGCCAATGTGGCCTCGGGCTGGGGGATGACAGAAACCAATGCGGTCGGACTGGGCATCACCGGACCGGATTACGCCGAAAAGCCCGGCTCTGCGGGGCGGTTGCTGCCCCCTGTTCAGGATCTTGTGATCCTTGGCGATGACGGCCAGCCGGTGCCCCTTGGCGAAGTGGGCGAACTGACGGTGAAAAGCCCTGCAAACATGCGCTGCTACCTGAACAAACCCGAAGCCACTACCGAAGTGTTTCAGGACGGCTGGCTGCGCACGGGTGATATGGCGACACTGGACGCCGACGGCTATGTCACGATTGTAGATCGCAAAAAGGACATCATCATCCGCGGCGGCGAAAACATCGCCTGTCTGGATGTAGAAGGCGCGTTGCACAAACATCCCGCCGTGCGGGAGGCCTGTGCCTTTTCGGTGCCCGACGAAAGACTGGGAGAAATCGTCGGCGCGGGGATCACGCTGCAACAGGGGCAAACCGTCACGGCAGAGGATTTGCGCAGTTTCCTTTCTGCTCACATAGCCCATTTCAAGATACCGGACCGCTTCTGGTTCCAAACCACCCCGCTGCCACGCGGCGCGACCGACAAGCTCGACCGTCGCGCCCTGCGCAGCGCCTGTTTATCAAAGGAGTAGATATCATGGACACGCACACGGACGTCGCCGACTATCTCGAAACCGCCGGAACGCTGGCTTGGGAAGTGCCGGACCTGCCGGAACTGACACCCTTGCGCCCGATCAAAACGGTTGGGGTTATCGGTGCCGGCACAATGGGCGGCGGCATTTCGATGAATTTCGTCAACGCCGGACTGAACGTGAAAATCGTAGAAACCAAGCAGGAGGCGCTCGATCGCGGCCTTGGCGTGGTACGCGCGAACTACGAACGTTCTGCCAAACGCGGCCGCTTCCCGATGGAAGAAGTGGACGAACGCATGTCCCGCTTTGAGGGCTGCCTGTCGATAGACGATCTTGCCGACTGCGATCTGGTGATCGAAGCGGTGTTTGAGGATATGGACCTCAAGCGCGAGATATTCTCCAAACTTGACAGCGTGATGAAACAGGGCGCGATCCTTGCCACCAACACTTCGGCGCTGGATATTGACGAAATCGCAGCCGTGACCAAACGGCCCGAGGACGTGATCGGCCTGCATTTCTTTTCCCCCGCCAACGTCATGAAACTGCTGGAAATCGTGCGTGCGGACCATACCGCTAATGATGTGGTCGCCACATGCATGGATCTGGCCAAGAAAATCGGAAAAGTGGCCACGCTGGTTGGCGTTTGCCCCGGTTTCGTTGGCAACCGCATCCTGTTTGCCCGTCAGGACCAAGCCAACCGTCTGGTGGCCAAGGGGGTGCTGCCCTGGGACGTGGACGCGGCGCTGAACGCATTCGGCTTTCGCATGGGGCCATTCCAGATGTCCGATCTCGCCGGTCTGGATATCGGCTGGTCCAAAGGCGCCAAGACGGACAACCCGATCCGCGATGCCCTATGTGAAATGGACCGTCGCGGCCAAAAGACACAAGCCGGGTTTTACGACTACGACGAAAACCGCAATCCCACGCCTTCTGATGTGACGGCGAAAGTCATCAGGGACATCACCAAGGCGGAACCGATCACCCTGCCCAAGAGCGAGATCATAGAGGCCTGTATCTACCCAATGATCAACGAAGCCGTTAAAATCCTTGAAGAAAATAAGGCACAGCGGCCCTCTGACATCGATGTGGTCTGGATCAACGGCTATGGCTGGCCTGCCGACAAGGGCGGCCCGATGTTTTATGGCGACATGGTCGGTGCAAAGGCGGTACTGGCCAAGATGGAAGAGCTCGCCAAGGAAGATCCATCCTGCGAACCTGCCGCCCTGCTGCGCGAATTGGCCGCCGAGGATGGCAAATTCACCGAAATCAACACCGGCGGACTGAAAACAAAGGGAGGCGCCTGATATGGCTTACGAGTTTATAACCACCGAAAAACGCGGCAACGTGCTGCTGGTCACGATGAACCGGCCCGAAGTCTACAACGCCGTTCACGGGCCGATGCATGATGAAATGTCCCGATGCTGGGACGATTTCGCCGCCGATCCCGATCTCTGGGTCGCTGTCCTGACAGGGGCTGGCGACAAGGCGTTTACCGCAGGCAATGACCTGAAACATACTGCGCAGGGCGGCGCAGGCCCGACAACGACCAACGGCTTTGCTGGTCTTTCCTCACGCTATGATCTGGAAAAGCCGATCATCGCTGCGGTCAACGGCTTTGCCATGGGCGGCGGTTTTGAAACAGCCCTGTCCTGCGACATCATCATCGCCTCCGATCAGGCCACATTCGCCCTGCCCGAAGTCAAGGTCGGCTTCTTTGCCGCCGCCTCTGGTGTGCAGCGCCTGTCCCGCTACATCGGGCGGCTGGCCGCGCAGGAACTGATGTTCACAGGCCGCAAGATTGACGCCGCCGAAGCCCTCGCACTCGGTTGTGTCAATGCTGTCGTGCCCCACGGCGAACTGCTGGATGCTGCAATGGAAAAGGCACAGGAAATCGCCTCTGTGTCGCCTTCCTCCGTCAAGGCCACAAAACGTGTGCTGAACTCCATGAATGTTGCCGAAGGCCTGCCCGAAAGCAACGACTACAGCCGCGAGGTCATTCAGGATCTCATGAAAACCGAAGACTTCAAGGAAGGCGTCAACGCCTTTGTGGAAAAACGAAAACCGAATTGGGTAAACCGCTAAGCGGAAAGGAACAGAGAACCATGTCACTTGGAATACACAACGCAGAGCTGAACCAGCTTGCCATGTCTGAAAAGGCACAACCGCTGCTGGACGCTGTGATCGCGCATATTCGCGACAATGTTGATCCGATCACCGAGGAATTTTACAAACTGGGCGAAGGCCGCGCCGATCGCTGGTCTTATGCGCCGGGTCAGTTGGAACTGCTGGAAACCGCCAAGGTAAAGGCGCGGGAAAACGGGTTGTGGAACTTCTTCCTGCCCAATGCGGAAACCGGCGAAGGCCTGTCCAACCTCGATTATGCCTATATCGCGGCGGAACTGGGCAAGAACCCTCTGGCTTCGGAAACCCTGAACTGTTCCGCACCTGATACCGGCAACATGGAAGTGCTGGAGCGGATCGGCACGCCTGCGCAAAAGGAAAAATGGCTCAAGCCGCTGCTGGCCGGTGAAATCCGTTCCGCCTTTGCCATGACCGAGCCGGATGTGGCCTCTTCGGATGCCAAGAACATCTCCACTTCTGCGGTTCTGGAAAACGGTGAATGGGTTATCAACGGCGAGAAGTTCTATATCTCCGGCGCAGGCGATCCGCGCTGTAAGATCATGATTACGATGGTGAAAACCTCCCCCGATGCGGAACCGTTCAAGCAACAAAGCCAGATCCTTGTGCCGATCGACACTCCGGGTGTAGAGATCCTCGGCCCGATGCACGTATTCGGCCATGACGATGCGCCCCACGGCCATATGCACATCCGCTTTACCGATGTGCGCGTCCCCGAAGAAAACATGCTGCTGGGCGAAGGCCGTGGCTTTGAAATCAGCCAGCTGCGGCTCGGGCCGGGACGTATCCACCACTGCATGCGCTCTATCGGTCAGGGCGAACGCGCACTGGAAATGATGATGGAACGCGCGCTCAGCCGTGAAGCCTTTGGCAAGAAGATCATTGATCTGGGCAAGAACATGGAAACCATTTCCCGCGCACGGATCGAACTGGAAGCCATGCGCCTGATGGTGCTGAAAGCGGCCCGCGCGATGGATGTGCTTGGCAACAAAGAGGCGCGCATCTGGGTGTCTGCGGTCAAGGCGATGGTGCCGGAAAAAGTCTGTGACATCATCGACCAGTCCATGCAGGTCCACGGTGCAGCCGGTCTGTCCCAGTGGTTCCCGCTGTCGGATATGTACGCCGGCCAGCGCACCCTGCGCTTTGCCGACGGTCCGGACGAGGTACACCACCACGTTGTGGCCCGCGCCGAAGTGCAAACCTTCAAAGCGTCCAACGACCGCGCCCCGATCATTGCTGCGGGTCGCAAGTTTGAAGGACCGTAACCATGACACAACTGTTTGATATGACAGGAAAGGTCGCGCTGCTCACCGGCGCGTCCAAAGGCATGGGGTTCGAGATGGCCAAAGCCATGGCGCTGCACGGCGCCAAGGTGGTCATTTCCGCCCGCACACAGGAAGATCTGGATAAGGCCGCTGCCGAAATCAACAAAGAGTGCGGGGAAACCCGCGCCTTTGGCGTGGCCTGTAACGCAGGCTACAAGGACCAGCTTCAGGCGCTGGTAGATAAAACCCGCGAACTGGCCGGCACGATCGACATCCTGTTCGGCAACGCAGGGGTGAACCCCTACTACGGCCCGACCTCGGAAATTTCCGACAAGGCCTATGAAAAAACCATGCAGGTCAATGTGCAATCCAACCTCTGGCTGGCGCAGCTTGTGGCACCGGATATGGAAAAGAACGGTGGCGGCTCCATGGTCTTCACCTCTTCGATCGGGGCGTTCAAACCTTCGGTCACACTGGGCACCTATGCCATGTCAAAACTGGCGGTGATCGGCCTTGTACGCAACCTTGCAGCGGAATTCGGTGCCAAAGGCATCCGCGTCAATGCGCTGTGTCCCGGCGTGGTGCGCACGGAATTCGCCCGCGAACTGTGGGATAACCCCAAGGCCGCAGAACGCGCGACCAAGGAAATTCCTTTGGGCCGTTTCGGCGAGCCGGAAGACTTCGCCGGAATCGCGGTTTTCCTCGGCTCGAAAGCCAGCCAGTATATCACCGGACAGGCCTTTACCGTCGATGGCGGCTCGGTCATGTGGACATAAGGGAAGACTATGGAACTTAAAGATAAAATCATTGTCGTCACAGGTGCGGCCGGCGGCATCGGCAAGGCGCTAGCGATCCGCTTTGCCGCAGAAGGCGCGAAATGCGTGGTCTGTGCCGATCTGGACGGCAAAGGCGCCGAGGCCACCGCCAAAGAAATCGGCGGCGTGTCCTTTCAGGTGAATGTGGGCAATGAAGACGAAATCAAAGCCCTCATCGACACCACCGAAGCCGAACAAGGCCCGATTGACCTGTTCTGCTCCAATGCCGGTATCCTTGTGGGTGGCGGCGTCGAAGTCGCGAATGACGACTGGCAGAAAATCTGGGATATCAACGTCATGTCCCACGTCTGGGCCGCGCGCCATCTTGTCCCCCTGATGAGCAAACGGGGCGGCGGTTATCTTTTGAACACAGCCTCGGCAGCCGGCCTGCTGAACCAGGTAGGCGCGGCCCCTTACGGTGTGACCAAACACGCCGCGGTCGGGCTCGCGGAATGGCTGGCGCTGACCTATAACGATCAAGGCATCAAAGTGTCGGTTCTCTGCCCGCAGGCGGTCCGTTCCGCCATGACCAAAGGACACGAGGATGGCGTTGCCTCGCTCAACGGGATGCTCGAACCCGAAGCAGTGGCCGAGGCCTGCGTGAAGACCATCAACGATGAAACCTTCCTCGTGCTGCCCCACCCCGAAGTGCTGGAATACATGCGTAACAAGACCGACAATTACGACAAGTGGATTGGCGGCATGCGCAAGTTGAACCGCATCTACGGCGGCGCAATCTGAACAGCAAACAGCTCTTTTTGGGGACAATATCCCCGCCGGAGGCCATGCGGGACAGGCAACTGTCCCGCATTTTCATAGGAAGGGTCTATTCCGGCTTCTTCTTGATCTGCCGCATCAGACCTTCCTGCGCCACACTGGCCACCAGTTGACCGTCATGGGTATAAATCGTGCCACGGTTAAATCCGCGCGCCCCGCCGGTAAACGGGCTATCCATCGTATAGAGATGCCAGTCGGCAAAATTCACCGGCGCGTGAAACCACATGGCATGGTCCAGACTGGCGGTCATCACCTGCCCCGTGAACCACGTCTGCCCATGGGGGCGCAGGCTGGATCCCAGCAGGTTCATATCAGAGGCATAGGCCATCAGACAGTGCTGCATCTGCGGGTTTGCGTCCCGTGCACCGGGCATACGAAACCACAGGTGGTTGCGGTCCTCTACGACCTTGGGATTAAACCAGTCCTGCGGCGCCACTTCGCGGATTTCGATGGGGCGCGCCCGCAGAAATTCCTTGCGATGCTTTTCGGGCACCTTGTCCTTGTTCTCCTCGCGCCATTTTGCACGGGACACAAGGGTATCAGGTTCCGGCACCTCTGGCATATCGTGCTGGTGGTGCAGCCCGTCCTCTTCCACGTGGAAAGAGGCTGACATGTTCAGGATCTGCTTGCCATGCTGGATCGCAATCACCCGCCGCGTGGTGAAACTGCCCCCGTCCCGCGCACGATCCACGGAATAGATCACCGGAATAGACGGATCCCCCGGACGGATGAAATAGGCGTGGAGCGAGTGGCACAAACGCCCCTCGACCGTGTTATAGGCCGCCGCCAGTGCCTGTGCGATCACCTGACCGCCGAAAATGCGCATTGTCGTCTCGCCGCCCGAACCGATGCCGCGGAACAGGTCCACTTCCAACTGCTCGATGTCCAGCAGGTTCAGCAATTCCGCAACAATGTCGGTCATCCGGTCTCTCTTTCTGCCGCATAGGCAATAAATCGGTCAAAGCTCTCCGGATTGGCCATGCTGTCGCGATTCACCACGGTTTCCGGATTTCCGCCTAAAAGCAGCTTTTTGACAGGAACTTCCAGCTTTTTCCCCGAAATAGTTCGCGGAACTTCGGCAATCTGCAAGATTTCGTTAGGTTGAAAGCGGGCCGAAACCCCATTCTTGATGGCCGTGTTGATCTTTGCCTTAAGATCATCGTCCAGCACCAGCCCGTCCCGCAACACCACGAACAGGGGCATGAAACTCTCGCGACCCAAAAACTCCAGATCGACCACAAGGCTGTCCATTACCTCGTCCAGCCCTTCCACAGCCTGATAGATCTCGGACGATCCCATCCGCAACCCTTTCCGGTTGATTGTGGCATCCGAACGCCCGTAGATCACCGAGCCACCCTGCGGCGTGATCTCGATCCAGTCGCCGTGACGCCAGACACCGGGATAGGTGTCAAAATAACTCTCATGCAGGCGCGATCCGTCCTCGTCCCCCCAGAAATACAGCGGCATGGAGGGCAGCGGCTCGGTGCAAACCAGCTCTCCCACCTCACCGATCACCTCGTTTCCGGCCCCGTCAAAGGCACGCACCGCATTGCCAAGGGCGCGGGCCTGCATTTCACCGGCGCGCACCACATCCATCGGATTGCCACAGACAAAAGCGCCCATCAGATCGGTGCCGCCGGAAATCGGCGCCAGCCAGATGTCTTCTTTAACTTCCCTGTAAATCCACGCATAGGCGTCCTCGGACAAGGGGGATCCGGTAGAGCCGAGCGAATGCAGGTTCGACAGGTCAAAATCCCTGGCTGGTGTGACACCTGCCTTGGCACAAGTGCCGAAATAGGCGGCACCCGCACCGAAATAGTTCAGCTTTTCGTCTGCCACGAACTGCCACAGCACATTCAGGTCCGGGTGGTTGACCGCCCCGTCAAAGATGGACAGTGTCATCCCCTGTGAAAGTGACAGCAGTTGCGAGTTCCACATGATCCAGCCCGAGGAGGTCAACCAGCAGAACCGCTCACCGGCTTTAAGATCCTGATGCAACGACTGTTTCGCCCCTTCAACCAGCGCCCCGCCGTGACCGTGTACGATGGGTTTCGGATTACCTGTGGTGCCAGAGGAATAAACCACCCAGAGCGGATGATCGAAAGGCACTTGTTCCGGCGCAAAACCCGCTTCGCGGTCCAGCAGGTTCGCCCAGTTGTGCGCACCCTCCGGCAGTTCCCCTGCAAAGGGCAGCACGATACGATGCTCCAGCGTGGGCAGGCTTTCGGTCACGGTTGCAAGGATACCGCGGCGGTCCACGGTTTTACCCGCATGCACATAACCGTCCTGCGCAATCAGCACCTTGGGTTTGATCTGGGCGAAACGGTCCACAATGGCCACATCGCCCATATCAGGCGAACACAGCGACCAGATTGCACCAAGACTGGCTGTTGCCAGAAACGCCACGATAGAGGCCGGTCCGTTGGGCAGGATGGCAACCACACGGTCACCTTTTTCAACGCCCATATCCTGCAGATGCGCCGCAAGGCTTGCCACCTGTTTGTGCAGTTCCGTCCATGTCAGCTGTTCTTTACCGAAGGTTTCGGATCGGGCGGAAATCGCCAGCGCGTCGCCGCGCTGTGGCACATGGCGCAGGATCTGTTCCACAAAGTTCAGCCGCGCGCCTTCAAACCATTTCGCCCCCGGCATCACCCGTTTATCCAGAACGCTGGTATAAGGGGCCGAAGATTGCAGATCAAAGAACTGCCAGATGGTTTCCCAGAAATCCTCCAGCTCTGTCACGCTCCAGTCCCACAGGGCAGGATAATCCGCAAATGTCAGCCCGCGGTTCTGTTCCAGCCAGCGGATATATTCCGCCAGACGGGAATTTTCTGCCCGTTCTTTTGAGGGGGTCCACAGGATCGGACGTTCTTTCACTTGGGTATTCATTGCATCAAGGCTCCATGCACCAGAGATTTGAGTTGCGGGCGCGCCGGATAGGAACTGCTCGGGGAAAGCTGGGTGAAAAACACCACTGACAGGTCCAGCACCGGATCGACCCAGAAAAAGGTAGAGGCCATGCCGCCCCAGCTGAAATCCCCCACACTGCCGGGCGCACGGGCGCGGGCCGGATCAAGCACGACAGCACCGCCCAGACCAAAGCCCATGCCCTCCATCGGTTGCTCGGCAAAGCTGCTTGGCCCCATAGAGGCGATATCACCGGACAGGTGGTTGCGGGTCATGAAATCAACGGTTTTGGGCGATAACAAGCGGTTCCCGTTGCCCGAACCCTTGCAGCGGATCATCTCGCAGAATTTCATGTAATCGTCGATCGTCCCCACCAGACCGCCGCCACCGGAAAAGGTTTCGGCCTTGCGATAGGCGCTGGTATCGGCGTGGTCGATCAAGCGCAGGGTCTCGCCGCCCTCCCGTGCTGCATTGAGCGCCATCGCATCCCCTGCCAACGGTGTGTAGAGCGAAGCAAAGCGGGATTGCGTACCTTCCGGAACGCTGAATGCAGTTTCCGTCATACCAAGGGGCGAAAAAATCTGTTCGGCGAAAAACGCGCTAAGGCTCTGCCCCGAGACCACTTCAACCACACGGCCCAGCACGTCTATGGACACAGAGTATTCCCAGCGGTGGCCTGGCTGGAAGGCCAGCGGCAGTTCGGCAAGCTGGTCCACAACTCCTTCCAGCGGGCCTTGATCGGCGCGGAAAATCAGCCCTTTATCTTCCATCGCGGCAGGCAGCACCCCCGGATTGAACGGATAGCTTAACCCGCTGGTATGGGTTAGCAACTGATGCAACGTGGGTGTCTGACAGGGTGTGACCTGATCAAGGCTGGTCGCCCCGTCAACCAGCGCGGTACAATCCGAAAAGGCCGGAATGAAATCGGACAAAGGCGCGTCCAGATGAAACAGCCCCTGTTCGGCCAGCATCATAATCGCGACGGATGTAACGGGCTTGGTCATCGAATAAATCCGCGCCAGCGTGTCCCGCTCGAACGGCAGGCCTGCCTCCAGATCCCGTGCTCCGGCTGCGTTGAAATAAACCTCTTTGCCGCCCCGTGCGATCAGAAGGGAAGACCCTGCATATTTACGCTCTGACACGTAGCGGTCCATCCATGTGCCGATGCGGCCCATACGGTCCGGATCAAATCCTGCGGACTGGGGTGACACGGTTTGCATGGGCATTCCTTCCAACTGCTTTGCATTCGATTGTACAAAGCTTGCAACGGCGGAACATGCAGTTCAATGGCTATGTAAAGGGACTGCGGGAAAGACGTGACGTGACGGCAGATTTTGCCGCGCGCCACCGGATTTTCAGGGGTGAAACAGCCCTGTCAGGATACCGGGGCGTAGCAGATGCACGCCCCGGCTTAAAGGGTGTAAAGCGGGCCGGATTACCCCGCCAGCGTACCGTCCGCGTAGCGCTGGCGCAGGGTCAGTTTGGACACTTTGCCTGTGGCGGTCATCGGCAGGTCTTCCACGAAGACCACCTCGTCCGGCACCTGCCATTTGGCGAGGTTTTCGGACAGGTGGTTTTGAAGCGCCGCCACATCTTTTGACGACTCCGGCGTTGGCACAACCACCAGAAGCGGGCGCTCGTCCCATTTCGGGTGGGGCACGGCGATCACGGCACAATTGGCCACTTCCGGGTGGGACATCGCCATGTTTTCCACGTCGATGGAGCTGATCCACTCACCGCCCGATTTGATCAGGTCTTTGGCGCGGTCGGTGATCGTCAGCATCCCATCGCTGTCGATTTTGGCCACATCGCCCGTGCCAAACCAGCCTTCTGCGTCCAGCGCGCCTTTGGTCGCTTCCTCGTTGTTGTAATAGCCGGAAACAATCGCATTGCCGCGGACAAAAAGTTCGCCCTGTGCTTCGCCGTCATGGGGCAGACGGTTGCCGTCTTCATCCACGATCTTAAGGTCCACACCAAAGACACGGCGGCCCTGTTTCGCTTTGAGGTCAAGGCGTTCGTCCTGTGGTAGCTTGTCTTGGGTTTTGTTCAGCAGACCAACGGTGCCGATCGGGCTCATCTCTGTCATGCCCCAGGCGTGGCAGACAGAAACATCCATGCCTTCAAAGGCTTCGATCATGGAACGTGGCGCAGCAGAGCCCCCAATGATCACTTCGCCAAAGGCAGACGGCTTGCCGCCCTGCGCCTTGATCTCGGCCAGCAGACCCAGCCATACGGTAGGAACCCCCCAAGCGGAAAAGACTTCTTCGTCCTGCATCAGTTTGTAAACACTTGGTCCGTCCAGCGCGGCGCCCGGGAACACCAGCGATGCCCCTGTCAGCGGTGCAGCATAGGGCAGACCCCATGCGTTGACGTGGAACAGAGGAACCACCGGCAGGATGCGCTGGCCCGGGCTGAGACTGGTTTGCAGGGATACACCCGCCATAAGCGCGTGCAATACGGTGGAACGGTGGCTGTAAAGCGCCCCCTTCGGGTTGCCCGTGGTCCCTGATGTGTAACACAGCGCACAGGCGGTATCTTCGGGGAAGTCGGGCCAGTCGTAATCCGCGTCTTCTGCCTCGATCAGTTCTTCATAGCACAAGAGGTTTGGCAGGTCGGTTTCCGGCATATGGGCACGATCTGTCATGGCCACATAGATCAGGTCGGCGGGCAGATGTTCCTTCAGGGCGTTCAGGATCGGGATAAATGTCAGATCGACAAAAATCGCTTTATCCTCGGCGTGATTGACGATGTAGATCATCTGTTCCGCAGACAGGCGCGGGTTGATGGTGTGACAGACCGCACCGATTCCTGCGATACCGTAATACAGTTCGAAATGGCGGTAGCCGTTCCAGGCCAGAGTCGCCACGCGGTCCCCCTCTTTCACGCCCAGTTTCAACAACGCTTTGGCCAGCTGGCGGGTGCGCCCGTCAATCGCGCGGTAGTTGGTCCGGTGGATGCCTCCCTCTACGGTAACAGAGACAACCTCACTGTCGCCGTGGACCTCTGCCGCGAATGTCAGAATATCGTTTACCCGCATGGGGCGGTTCATCATCAAACCTTGCATGGTCGTCCTCTCCTCAGTTTCGGCCACTTTACAAATTCTGACGGGATTGTCCGATTTTTTTTAACAATATTTCGTCACGAAACGGGTGACGTTGCGACCGTTTTTACCCTGAAATCGCTGCTGCCGGTGACGTGGTGAACAACTTGTGTGCAAAACCGTGCGCTGCCACTATTCAAGGCAGTGCAATGTGGAGGAACACAATGAAACAATTCGACTTTCTGTATGATTTCGCCAGTCCGAATGTCTACCTTGTCCACAAGATTATGGACCGGATCGAAGGGCGCACAGGGGCAAGGGCGAATTACATTCCGATCCTGTTGGGCGGGCTGTTCAAACTGACCAAAAACACGCCGCCGATACAGGCCTTTGGCGGGGTCACAAACAAGCTGGAATATGAACGCCGCGAGATGCACCGCTTCATAGAACGGCATGACATTCCGTTCCAGTTCAACCCCCATTTTCCGATCATGACCACTGCCGTGATGCGCGGTGCAATTTACGCGCAGTCACAGGATTACGGCCCCCGATACATTGACGTTGTATTTGATGCGGTCTGGAAGGACGGTTTGAAAATGGATGATCCTGCGGTGATAGCAGAAACACTGACAGCGAACGGGCTGCCCGCAGAGGAAATACTTAACGGGGCGCAAAGCCAGCCGGTCAAGGACCGGCTGTTCGAACTAACGGATCAGGCCGTGGAGCGTGGAGCCTTCGGGGCGCCCACAATGTTTGTCGGGGATGAACCATTTTTTGGCAAGGACAGCCTGCCCGATCTGGAATACTGGCTGGGCAAACAGGATTGACAGGCCTGAACGGAAAGGACCGGCGGAAGGCGATCCGCCGGTCCTGTTATTTTGGGGCAATAGCCTTCGGTTGTTAGACCTCCAGCCATTCCTTGCGCACATCATCCCGTGATTTCAGCTCTGCCGGCGTGCCCTCAAACACCACCTGACCGTGGCCCATCACATAGACGCGGTGGGCAATATCCATCGCGATAGACAGCTTTTGTTCCACCAGCAATGTCGCCACGCCGCGTGCGGCGATCTGGTTCAGCAGTTCGGCCACCCGCTGTGTCATCTGGGGGGACAGGCCCTCGGTCGGTTCGTCAATCATCACAAAGTCGGGATCACCCATCAATGTGCGGCACATGGTCAGCATTTGCTGTTCCCCGCCTGACATGACCGATGCCTCCACATCGGCCCGTTCCCGCAGGTTTGAGAACATTTCGAACATGTTCTCCATGGACCATCGCCCCTCTTCGTCCTTTTGCCCCGGCTTCAGGCCGAGGATCAGGTTCTGGCGGGTGGTCAGACCGGGAAAGATATCACGGTTTTCGGGCACGTAACCGATGCCGAGGTTGGCGATTTCAAAGGCTTTCTTACCGGCGATTTCCTGCCCCTTGAAGGTGACGGACCCCTGGGGTTCCACCTCTCCCATGATGGCTTTGCAGGTGGTCGAGCGCCCGACCCCGTTACGGCCCAGAAGGGCGACGATCTCGCCTTCCTGAACATTCAGGTTGACCCCTTGCAGGATGTGGGATTTGCCGTAATAGGCGTGTAGGTCTCTTACGTCCAACATATCAGTGCTCTGCCTCCAATGCTGCGCCAAGATAGGCTTCCTGCACCGCTTGATCCGCACGCACCGCTTCGGGTTCGCCGGTTGCTACGATTTCCCCGTAAACCAGCACGCTGATCCGGTCACACAGGCCAAAGACAACGCCCATGTCATGTTCCACCATGATCAGGGTTTTACCTTCGGTGACTTTTTCGATCAGCCCGACGATATAGTCGGTTTCCGTGTTGGACATCCCCGCTGTCGGTTCGTCCAGCATGATCACATCCGCCCCGCCCGCAATGGTGATGCCGATCTCAAGCGCGCGCTGTTCTGCATAGCTGAGAACGCCAGCAGGCAGGTCACGCCGGTTCGAAAGGTTGATCTGTTCAAGGATCTCTTCCGCCCCTTCGTTAAGGGCACGGGATTTGCTGACCATATTCCAGAAGCTGTATTTATAGCCCATCGACCACAGCAAGGAGCATCTGACATTTTCAAATACCGTCATGCGCGGAAAGATGTTGGTGATCTGGAAACTGCGGGACAACCCCATCCGGTTGATTTCAAACGGGGCCTTGCCTGCCAGATCATGCCCGTGCAAACGCACATGTCCGGCGGTCTGGGGAAAGCGTCCGGTGATCAGGTTGAACAGGGTGGACTTCCCCGCCCCGTTCGGCCCGATAATGGCATGGCGTTCGCCCTTGCCGATGGACAGGTCCACGCCGCGGATGATCTCGGTCTTGCCAAAGGATTTGCGCAAGCCTTCAAGTTCAAGTGCAGCCGTCATTGCGCGCCTCCTTCTTTGGACGGGGTCATTACATTTGCGTTGCCCCATGTTTCACGCAGTTCAACGGAGTTGCGTTTGGCGAGCCAGAACCCGATGACTGTCACAGCGACAATCACAACCCAGGGGATCGGACTGTGGGTCGAAAACGCGATCCCGAACAGGCTCATGTCATGCTCTCCGACTGCGGCATGTTTGAAGTGGAACATAAGTTCACAGAAACTTGCCAGCCCAAGAATGCCGATGGCCGCAGGGATCAGCGTCTTGATGTAAGGCACAACCAGCGTGCCCAGCTTCCCGAGCTTGTAAGGAACAACATGCATCATAAGAACGCCTGCCAATCCGCCGGGGAAATACATCACCGTCAGCACGAACAAGGCCCCTACATAAAGCTGCCAGAGTTCGGTTTGCAGCGACAGCACCGATTGCAACAGCGTAAATACGATGGCACCTATTATTGGACCGAAGAAGAAACCGACGCCGCCCAGAAAGGTGATCAACAGGATCGAACCGGAGGTGACGAGGTTGAGGTTCTCTTCCGTCAGGATTTCAAAGTTGATCGCGAAAAGACCACCTGCAACACCGGCAAAGAAGCCCGAGGCGCAGAAGGAGTAGAACCGCACCCAACGGGCCGAATAGCCAAGAAACTGCGCCCGTTCGGGGTTGTCGCGCACCGCATTCGCCATCCGCCCCACGGGGGTTCTGGAAAACAGGTACATCAGCAGTGCCGACAGCACCAGCCAACCGGCGGTGAGGTAGTAAACCTCGATCTTGGTCAGGAACTCGTAGCCGAACACCGGCAGGCCATAGGTCCGGTCACCGCTGACCCCTTCCTCGCCGCCAAAAAAGGCAACAACGATGACGGAACTTGCTGCGATCAGTTCACCAATCCCCAAAGAGATCATGGCAAAGACCGTACCGGCGGTTCGGGTTGAAAACGATCCGATGATCGTCGCCATGCCCATACCGAACAACCCGCCTATCACTGGCAACAGTGGCAGGGGCAGCGGAATGTTTTCATATTCCACCCAGTTCATCACGTGCATACACATGAAACCGCCCATACCCATGTATACCGCATGGCCGAAGGACAGCATGCCCCCCTGCCCGAGCAGCATGTTATAGGCCAGTGCGAAAACGATTGTGATCGCCATCTGGTTCATGATGGTCAGCGCGGAGTTCGACTGGAACACATAAGGCAGCACCAGCAGGATCACCGTACAGATTACCCAAGGTGCAACTGTTGCGGTGGTCAGTCCTCCGTAAGAGCGTTTCTTGGTCATAATAGAGCTTGTATCTGTCATGCGTCACGCTTTCCGAACAGGCCATAAGGGCGGAAGACAAGGATCACGACCATCAACAGATAGGGCAGGATCGGACCGATTTGCGGCAGGGTCAGTGTCCAGATATCCCGCAAGGCGTGTTCCGACATCTCTTCGGGCATCTCAAAGCCGACAGCCATCAGGATATCCGCCATCGCGACGTTGTAAGAGGCAGCAAATGTGGTCATCCATCCGATCAGCAAGGAGGCAACAAGCGCACCCCAGAGCGATCCGAGACCGCCAATAACAATGGTCACAAACACGATAGAGCCGAGCAGGAAGGCCATCCCGGGGAATGTCCCGAGTTGCGGACCTGCGATCACGCCGGCCAGACCGGCCAGTGCAGTTCCCACTCCGAACACCCCCATAAAGATGAACGGAACATTGTGGCCAAGCGCCTCAACCGTGCGCGGATAGCTAAGGGCGGCCTGAATAATCATACCAACCCGTGTTTTCGTCAGCACGTAGAGCAGGCACAGGAAGATCAGCACGGAAATGGCGATCATAAAGACCTTATAGGCCTGAATTTCGTTTGTCCCGATGGAGAACAGCGCGAATTGCAGAACTTCGGGTGCATCATAGGGAACCTGGTTCTTACCCCAGAAGAACTGGACGATTTCCTCGATCAACAGGGCGAGACCGAATGTAAAGATCAGTTCCGGCACATGGCCGTACTGGTGCACCTTGCGCAGGCCGAACCGCTCGATCGCGGCCCCCGCGATACCGACAATGATCGGCGCAAGGATCAACCCCGGCCAGAAGCCCATATACCGGCTGATCTGATAAGCGAAGTAAGCGCCCAGCATGTAAAAACTGGCATGGGCGAAGTTCAGCACACCCATCATAGAAAAGATCAACGTCAACCCGCTGGACAGCATAAACAGAAGCAATCCATACACGAGACCGTCAATCAGGATAACGAGAACAAGTTCCATCGTGTCCCAACCCTAACGATTTTTGAATTTTTGACAAAAAAGGCCCGCTTCAGGAAACCGAAGCGGGCCGCAAAGCACAGCCTTTACGGGCGCTTCATTTTGCAGGTCGTCGGGCTGTCCATGCCAGCCATCTCGACTTCGCTTACCAGTTTCATACCCCAGTCGGAGGCGTCCATGAAGAATTGGATACCTTCGCTGGTATGCTCTTGGATGTCGACGTTCTGAATGATCTGGTGGTCCTCGGGACGCATGTAGAGTTTGCCACCCCAGATGCTGTCATGTTCCATACCTTCAAGGGCTTGGGCCACTTTGACAACATCTGTCGCGGTGCCAGCTTCATTGATGGCTTTTGCAAGCATCTCAATCGTATTCGCGATACGGGGCTGTGTGATGTCGTGGTCAGGGTATTTGGCTTCAAACCCTTCCACATAGGCCGCAGTCCGGTCCGAAGCAGGCGGGTTCACAGCGCCCTCACTCACCAGATAGATGTGACCTGTACCCTGTTCGCCAAAGGTGCGGGTAATGCCGTTGGAGGCCGCATAGTAAGTGTAGATCGGGCCATCGAAACCGGCGTCGATGATTGCCTTACCCAGACCAACCATATCCGCACCCCAGTTGCCTGTGATCACGGCATCCGCGCCGGAAGAGACAATTTTACGGGCATATGGTGTAAAGTCTTTCACCTTGCCAATTGGGTGCAGCTCGTTCCCGACAATTTCAACATCGGGGCGTTTTTTCTCAAGGTTTCCGACAGCAGCCGCAGCCACGGATTTACCAAAGGAATAGTCTTGTCCGATCACGTAAACCTTCTTGAGGTTTTCGTCCTCGGACATAACATCTGTGAGCGCATCCATCTTGATGTCTGCGTTGGCATCAAACCGGAAGTGCCAGAAGTTACAGGCATCGTTGGTCAGCGCCGGATCCACAGCGGCATAGTTCAGAAACAGCACACGGTCATCGGGATTACGGCGGTTGTGCTTGTTCACAGCGTCAGTGATCGCGTGCGCAATCCCCGAGGAGTTCCCTTGCGCAATATAACGGATGCCCTGGTCGATCGCGACCTGAACCTGAATAAGAGATTCTTTCGGGCTCATCTTATTGTCGAAGCCGACAATCTCGAACATGTCTCCGCCCAGAACTCCGCCCTGTTCATTTACCAGCTTTTCAGCAGCATATTGAAATTCGGCATACCCGTTGGTCCCTGTTGGCGAGAACGGTCCGGACAGCGGGTCAACGAAAGCAATCTTTACGGTATCCGCAAAAGCTACAGACGCGCCCAAGCTGAAGGCCAGTGCCGTGGCCATGCCTAATTTGGTTTTCTTGATCATTATTATTCCTCCCAGAATGAATATCGTCCTGCGCTCATGGCGCGGCTGATATACCTGAAAGACTTACACACTCTGGTGATAAGTCAAGCATTTCACCTGCTCGTAACGTTGGGTCACATTGGGTCTTTCGGCGAACTGCAACGTCATTGCATTTAATACTTTTTCGACGGACGTGTTTCTGTTTCACTCTTTCGAGCGTGTGGGAGCGCGGCATCTGGGAGGAATGCAATGGATCGGTTACATCAGATTCTGGAGGGGAAACCCGCCAGTGCAAAAGCGCTTGTGGATTTTGACGGCACCGCGTTTTCCTATGGCGAATTGCAGATGGAAGCGGCTGCGCTAACACAGATTTTGCAAAATCACGGCGTGCGTGGCGGAGACCGCGTGGTGCTGGTGGCAGAGAACTGCGTTCTTTACGCGGCTATGGTGTTTGCGGCCAGCCGGTTGAATGCGTGGCTGGTGTTGGTCAACGCCAGACAATCCGCCGAAGAAATTGCCGCGATTGAAGCCCATGCCTCCCCGCGTTGTGTGGTTTTTACCCACAGTGCCTCTGAACCGGCCTGCGCCCATGCAAAGCGGATGGAGGCGGAGAAGATCGGTGCGCTGGCCTGCGGTCCGGTTTATGCAACAAAGGTAAAAGAAACCGGAACCGAGCCGGTCAGTGCACGAAGCGATCAGGTTGCGGTTCTCTTGTACACTACCGGCACGACCAGTGCGCCCAAGGGTGTGATGCTGACCCACAACAACCTGCTGTTCAGCGCAGGGAACTCTGCCCGCTTCCACGGTCTGACACCACAAGACCGCGTGGTAGGTGTCCTTCCCGGAACCCATATTTATGCGCTGGCTTCGGTCTTTCTGCCCGCCATGATTGCCGGAGCGACCCTGCATCTGTTCGCGCGGTTTGACACGCTGGCGGTGCTTGCGCTGCTCCGGGACGGGGCAACCCGTTTCCCGGCCGTCCCCCAGATGATGGCCGCGATTATGCAGCACCTGCATGAAGCCGGAGAAGACCTCAACGCCCCTGCCCTGATCAGTATGATGACAGGCGGCGCGCCCCTTGATCCGGGATTGAAGGCGCGGGCGGAAAAGGTTTTCGGAATTCCGCTGAACAACGGCTACGGCATGACAGAAACCTCTCCT
The DNA here is from genome assembly GCA_018223125.1 of Paracoccaceae bacterium. Taxonomy (GTDB): domain Bacteria; phylum Pseudomonadota; class Alphaproteobacteria; order Rhodobacterales; family Rhodobacteraceae; genus Amylibacter. The sequence goes on from JAAEZA010000011.1 coordinate 63,357, forward strand.
TCCATTGCGGCCACCCATAACGACAACCCGCGCGACGATGTTGGGGTCGGAAAGCCTTACGACTGGATTGACGTGCGACTTTGGGACACGAACGAAGACGGTATCGGTGAAATTCAGGTGCGGGGCGAAAACGTCATGAAAGGCTACTACCGCGATCCTGAACGCACCGCCGAAGCCATGACCGAGGACGGATTTTTTCGCACCGGTGATCTGGGCCGGTTTGACAAAGGTGGCGGGCTGCATATCGTAGGACGCCTGAAAGAGCTGATCATCCGCTCCGGCTTTAACGTCCACCCGCCCGAGATCGAGGCGATGCTGTCAAAGCACCCCGATGTGTTTCAGGTGGCTGTAGTAGGGCGTATGGTGACGGGCGACGAGGAAATTCTTGCCTTTGTGAAAGGTACCGATGCGCTGGAGGAAGCGGCGTTAAAGCTGTGGCTGCGGGAACGGCTGGTGGCTTACAAGGTTCCGAGCCACATTTTCATTGTCGATGAATATCCTGCTGCTGCGACCGGAAAGATATTCAAACACAAATTGTTAACGCATTTCGCAGACAGGATTGCAGAGGAGGACGCTGCAAACCCGTAGCCCTATCGGCTGCGATAGCGAAATGTGCCTGTGGCCTTGGCGATCAACTCTCCGGTTTCGTCGCTGAGTTCGGCATCCGCGAAATAGGTCTTGCGCCCGCCCCCTGTGCGCCAGCCCTTGGCGATCAGCAGTTGGCCTTTGGGGCGGGACAGATATTGCACTGTCATTGACAGGGTCATCACCAGTTGGGGCGCGTCAGGATCACCGGTGTAGCTGCCCGCAAACCCCATCGCCGTGTCGAGCAGACTGGCATGAACCCCGCCGTGGGGCAGCCCGTAGCGATTGCCATGCTTGGCCTCCAGCGGCATTTCAAGCGTGGCCTCACCCTCTGCCCAAGCGGTTACGCTATAGCCCAGAAGTTTTTGATATTCATAAGGTTCTTCAAAAACATCGGATCCGTCACTCATCGCGGGTTCATCCCCAACAGTTCTGCCGATTTGACCAGCATCGGCCCGTAGACCGTCTCCAGTTCATCGGGTTTGACATGAAAGGACGGACCGCCCACGTTCAATCCGAACACACGTCCGTCCAGCCCGCGCACCGGAACCGCCACGCCGTTCACATCAGGCCGCCAGTCACCGAAACCGGAACAGAAACCGACTTTTTCATACTGGTGTTTCGCCTCGGCGTAGCTCTCTTTTTGCTCTGCCACCAGATCGGGCAGGAATTCGGCACCGCAGGCAAAGGCCGCCTCAAGCGCCGCTTCGTCCAGCCCGACAAGGATCGCCCGTCCGATGGCCGAAAAGAACAGCGGCAGGCGCGATCCGATCGAAAGACGCAAGGACACATCCTCGCAAGAGCGCTCCACCGCGATATAGATCGCATCCGTCAAATGGCGCTCGGCCAGCGCACAGGTGATATAGCTGTTCGGCCCGTCCCGCAGGCGCAGCATCTCTTCCTTGGCGCGTTCGGCAATTTCCATGCCCGACAGCACCCCGAAGCCAAGCGACAACACCCCCGCCCCCAGTCGGTAGCCCCCCGATTTTTCGTCCAGCGACAGATAATCAAGGCGGCACAGCGTATAGATCAGGCGGGACACGGTGGGTTTGGGCAACCCTGTCCGTTTGGCGATGTCTGTATTGGTCAGCACGGATTCATTTGGCCGGAAACAGCGCAGCACATCCAGCCCACGCGCCAGCGCGGTGATGAAATTGCGGTCCTTATCCTCGTCGAGGTCCGGAATGACATGAATCTCGGCCATTTACTTTATCCCTGCTCAAGCGCCTTCAGACCGGCGTTGGCAAAGACCGGCACATATTGCCCCATCTGTTTGCCGCGCTCCGGATTGGACGCATTCCCGTCTAGCGCACGTTTCAGAACACCCTGAATAATTGCCGCCATCCGAAAGAAATTGAATGCCAGATAAAAGCCGAAATTGTCAATCGGACCGATGCTGCGACGTTCGCAGTAACGGGCGATAAATTCGGCGTCTGTCGGCAGGCCAAGGGCGGCGCGATCTACACCGGCAAGGCCGCGGCCTTCCGTTGTCGCAGGCATCTGCCACTGCATGATCACCGCCGCCAGATCCGCATAAGGATGACCGATGGTGGACAGTTCCCAGTCAAGCACGGCCAGACACAACGGTCCGTCTTTCTGGAACATCATATTGTCGATCCGGTAATCCCCGTGCACCAAAGTGCGCTGCCCGTCATCCGCCGGTGTCTGCTCAACCAGCAGATCCATCAGACGATCCATATCGGCAACCGTTTCGGTTTCCGATGCGCGGTATTGTTTGGACCAGCGGCCAATCTGGCGTTCGTAATAATTACCGGGCGGGCCGAAATCCGACAGGCCCACCGCATCAATATCCACATCGTGCAGGGCGGCAAGAACGCGGTTCATATCGTCAATCACGCCGCTGCGCATGGCATTATCCTGATCCGGCATGGTCGGCAGCGTGTGATTGCGCCCGTTCACATGGTCCATCACGTAGAACATAGACCCGATCACACTGTCGTCTTCACAAAGGTGGTGCATTCTGGCCACCGGCACGTCCGTATTCGCCAGCGCGGACTGCACGCGGAATTCCCGATCCACCGCATGGGCCGATTTCAACAAAACGCCGGGCGGTTTGCGCCGCAGCACGAAATTACGGCCGGACGTTTTCAGCAGAAATGTCGGGTTGGACTGGCCGACTTGAAACTTTTCCACCTCCAGCGGGCCTTCAAACCCGTCAATCTTGTCGGACAGATAGTCCGCGACAACGGCGGCATCCAGTGTTTGCGTATCACTCATGGCGTCCCCTAGCTGTAGGTCAGCATCTCTGCGAATTCCGGAGAATCCAGATGCGGTGTGGCGTTGAATTCATGCAAGAACCGTTTCTTGCCTGAAAAGATAATTTTCGTCATCGAGGTGTTTTTGACCTGCAGGTTCAGGGTCATCATCATTTTGGGCGCTGCCCCCACAACAGACGCGACTGTCTGCCCGATGACTCCGCCGGAACTGACCACCAGCACCCGCTCTGCGCCTTCACGGGTTGCAGTAGCCAGCGCATCTTCGGTCCGTGTGGTGAAATCGACCCAGCTTTCGGACGCGCCCGCAAGGCCGCCGTCCTGCCATTCAAAAATGGTCTCGCGCAGGGTGCGGAAATGGGTCTTGCGATCCCCCATAACCAGATCAGGCACTTCCCCGTTGTAGCGCGTATGTAGCAAGTTGTGGAAGTCGTATTCGTTAAAGCCTGCGTGTATCTCGGGGTTGTCGTAACCCATCGAATTCAGGGTTTCCATCTGGCGCACCAGAGAGCCGACCACAATGCGGTCCGGCACCCATCCCCTTGCGCGCAGCAGCGCGCCCGCAAGGCGGGACTGTTCGTGGCCTGCGGGGGACAGACGATCGTAGTTGTCTGCCCCGAAAGACGCCTGCCCGTGCCGGATGACAATCAGTTCTGCCATTCCGGTTAACCGGCTTCGCCGGAAAGACGCGCCATAGTTGCATGGTATTCGCTGGCAATCCGGTCCACCAGTTGCGCTGCAGGCTGCACGGCATCAATCGCACCGATCCCCTGCCCTGCGCCCCAGATTTCCTTCCACGCCTTGGGCTTGGAAGATCCGGACCCGAAGTTCATTGACGAAGCATCGGCTGATGGCAGGTTGTCGGGGTCCATGCCTGCTGCTTCAATCGACGGACGCAGGTAGTTGCCGGACACGCCGGTAAACAGGCTGGAGGTCACAATATCCGCAGCAGAACCGTTGACGATAGCATCCTTGTAGCCCTGCACAGCGTTGGCTTCTTCGGTTGCGATAAACGGCGAGCCGATATAACCAAGATCCGCCCCCATCGCCCGCGCAGCCGCGATCGCACTGCCTGTTGAAATGGAACCGGACAGCAGCAGCGGACCGTCAAACCAGCTGCGAATTTCCTGGATAAGCGCGAAAGGGGATTGCGGACCGGCATGGCCACCCGCACCGGCAGCAACCGCGATCAGACCGTCAGCGCCTTTTTCAATGGCCTTTTTGGCGAATTTATTGTTGATGATGTCATGCAGCGTGATGCCCCCGCAGGAATGGGCGGCCTCGTTCACTTCGACCCGTGCGCCAAGGGAGGTGATCCAGACCGGAACTTCGTGTCTGACGCAAATTTCGATGTCCCGATCCAGACGACCATTGGAACGGTGCACGATCTGGTTCACCGCATAAGGCGCGGCAGGTGTGTCAGGGTTGGCCTGATTGTGCCGGTCCAGTTCTTCCTTGATCTGGGTCAGCCATGTGTCAAGCAGCGGATGCTCTCCATCTGCTTCACGGGCGTTCAGGGCCGGAAAGGAACCGATAATCCCAGCCTTGCACTGGGCAATCACCAAGGCAGGCACGGAGATGATAAACATCGGGGAGGCAACGGCGGGGATGCGCAGCCCCTGCAGGGCTTTTGGCAGGTGGGACTCGGCGTGGGTTGCGTTCCAGGGTCGGGACATGAAGGCGATCCTTAACAGGTTATACAGTTGACCGGAAACACGCCGGAACCTCCGGCGTGTTTCATTATTTCTGATGGGTTACGGTGTTTTAGAGAACTTCGAACAGACCCGCAGCGCCCATACCGCCGCCAACACACATGGTGCAGACAACGTATTTCGCGCCCCGGCGCTTGCCTTCGATCAGCGCATGGCCAACCATCCGCGCGCCCGACATACCGTAAGGGTGGCCGATAGAAATCGCGCCGCCGTTGACGTTCAGCAACTCGTCCGGAATACCCAGAACATCGCGGGAATGGATCACCTGAACGGCGAAAGCCTCGTTCAGTTCCCACAGGCCGATATCGTCCATCTTCAGACCATGCGCTTTCAGCAGTTTTGGAACCGCATAGATCGGACCGATGCCCATCTCGTCCGGTGCCAGACCGGCCGCCATCACACCGATATAACGACCAAGCGGTTGCAGACCCTTTTGTTCGGCAAGTTTGGCTTCCATCACAACCGCCGCAGACGCGCCATCAGACAGTTGCGAAGCGTTACCCGCAGTGATGAACTTGCCTTCCTTGATCACCAGACCGTCCTTGAACACAGGCTGCAAACCGGCCAGCGACTCTTCAGTCGTGCCCGGGCGGTTGCCTTCGTCCTTGTCCAGCGTCACTTCGTGTTCGGTGACTTCCTTCGTTTCCTTGTTCATCACCTTCATAACAGAGGTAAGCGGCACGATTTCATCGTCGAACTTGCCCGCCTGCTGGGCGGCATGGGTGCGGGCCTGCGATTGTGCAGCATAGGCATCTTGCGCCTCGCGCGAAACATTGTAGCGGGCTGCAACGGTCTCGGCGGTTTCCAGCATGGACATATACATATCGGGCTGGTGCTCCTTGAACCACGGGTCAGGTGTCAGGAACATATTGGGGGTTTGCACGGTGGACACAGATTCAACCCCGCCCCCCACAACAACGTCCATACCATCAGTGATGACCTGCTTTGCCGCTGTCGCAATCGCCATCATGCCGGAAGCACACTGGCGGTCCAGCGACATACCGGGCGCTGTGATGCCGAGCCCTGCGCGAATGGCCGCCTGACGGGCGATGTTGGTGCTGGTGGAGCCTTGTTGCAGGGCAGCACCCATCACAACATCATCCACTTCAACGCCTTCGACACCGGCGCGCTGCACTGCGTGTTTGATCGCGTGGCCGGCCAGTTCCTGACCAAGCGTTGCGTTGAAAGCACCGCGATAGGCTTTGCCGATCGGGGTACGGGCGGTAGATACAATAACTGCGTCACGCATAATGAGAGTTCCTTATTTTTCCAGTTTGATGCCTGCCAGATCGGCGGCGTTCTTGGCGTATTTTCCGGTTTGTTCAAAAGCTTGGGTCAGGATTTCCTGATCCGTCGGGTCTGTGACCTTATCCCATTGGGCGGCCACGTTTTCCGGCGTGATGTCATCACCCCCAAGGGTAATGCCCTTTGTTTCATAGACACGGGTTTGCGCAAAAGAGCCGCCACCGGCGCCCATGATCACGCGGGAAGGTGCGTCTTCGGACACAAGGTAAAGCACGCCCGGCGTAATGGTTTCGGGGCGCAGCAACTCACCGACTTCCGGCGTGAAGAGCTCTTCCGTCATACGGGTTGTCGCGGTTGGTGCCAGCGTGTTCACGCGGATATCATCCCGCGCGCCTTCCATGTGCAACACATTCATCAGACCCATCATCGCTGCCTTGGCCGCGCCATAGTTGGACTGTCCGAAGTTGCCGTAAAGCCCCGAAGAAGACGCGGTCAGAACGATCCGCCCGTAGCCCTGCTCGCGCATGATCGGCCAGACGGTGTGGGTGACGGTCGCGGTGCCGATCAGATGCACGTCCACAACTTTTTTAAAGTCGTCCAGCGTCATCTTGGCGAAAGTCTTGTCCCGCAGGATACCGGCGTTGTTGATCAGGATGTCGATACGGCCCCATTTGTCCATGGCCTGTTGCACCATGTCCTTGACCTCGGCCTCGTTCGAGACATCCGCACCGTGGGCCATGGCTTCGCCGCCAGCGGCGATGATCTCATCCACAACCGCTTGCGCCTCGGCCGAAGACCTCCCCTGCCCGTCCGCTGCAACCCCGAGATCGTTCACAACGACTTTGGCGCCCCGCGCGGCCAGCCCCAGCGCATGGCTGCGCCCGAGTCCGATGCCTGCTCCTGTTACGATGGCAACTTTTCCATCAAAACGGATTGTCATACTTAATATCCTTTTATTTTCGCGATCTGTTCGGCGTGATAACCGTAGTCGCCCAACCATTCCTGCGCCACGCGGGCGCGTTTCATGAAGAAGCCCATGTCAAAGGCATCGGTCATACCGATCCCGCCGTGCATCTGCACCCCTTCCATCACCGCCAGCTTGGCCGTCTGGCAGGCTTTCGCTTTGGCCAGCGACACCGCCAGCGCGGCGTTATCCGGATCTTCGTCCATCATCCGCCCCGCGTTCGCGATGGTGGATGTGGTCACTTCGATGTCGGACCACAGGTGCGCCGCACGGTGTTGCAGCGCCTGAAACTGTCCGATCAGCACGCCGAACTGTTTGCGTTCCTGCAAATAGCTGACGGTCATCCCGAATGCTCCGGAACTCAGGCCGGTCATTTCTGCCGCCAGTGCCGCCTGACCGGCCCGCAGCGCAGGGTTGAGAACGCTCATCGCCTGATCAACGGAGCCAACCACGTCTTCGCCTGTGGCTTCCACACCGTCAAAGCTGATCTGCGCACTGTCACGGGCATCAATCATATTCTGCGCGGTGCGGGTGATGCCATCGCGATCTGCCGGAATGTCAAACAGTGTCAATGCCCCGTCATCGTCGCCTGTGCGGGCCAGAACCAGCAGACGATCAGCCGAACCGCCATCCACCACAAAGGTCTTTTCCCCGCTGAGTGAGAAACCGTTGCCGACCCGCTCTGCCTGCATCTGCGTGTTGTGGGGGGCGTGTTTTACGCCTTCATCCAGCGCCAGCGCATAGGTCAGATCACCGCTTGCGATCTTGCCCAGTGCTTCGGCAGCGCGCGGATTATCTGCCACCTGCCGCAGCGCGGTCGCCGCCATAACAGCCGTGGAAATAAACGGCGATGACACCAGCGTCTTGCCCATTTCCTGCGCCAGCAGGTTCGCTGCCGAATGCCCCATATCAATGCCGCCCTGATCTTCCGGCACCAGAACACCGGTCCAGCCGAGATCGGCCATCTGCTTCCACAACGCGGGGTTATAGGCTTTGCCGGCATCGCGCAATTCGCGGAACTTCCCTACCGGAGAGGCTTCGTCCAAAAAGCCGCGGGCGCTGTCCACCAGCATTGTTTCATCTTCGGTCAATGTCAGATTTGTCATAGTAAATTACCCCGGAAGTCCCAAAACGCGCTTTGAAATGATGGAAAGCATCACTTCTGATGTCCCCCCTTCGATGGAATTCGCCTTGGTCCGCAGCCAGTCCGCAGGCAGGCTGCCGGTTGCGCCGTCCCATTGCAATGCTTCGGAACCGCCCGCCGACATGAACAATTCATGCTTGCGTTTATTCAACTCGGTCCCGGCATATTTCAGCATGGCAGAAGCATCGCCCACACCCTTACCGCCAGCAGCCTGGTCCTTGTAACGCTCGATCGTCAGCGCCACAGACATTTCTTCGATGTCACAGGCAATTGCCTCGGTGCGCAGGGACGCCTCGGACAGATCATGCCCTGCATCGGCCAGCACCTTGGCCAGCGAACGCCCGGCGCCACGCCCCGAGCCGCCACCGGAAATCATCTCGCGTTCGTGGGTAAGCAGATATTTCGCCACATCCCAGCCGCGGTTTTCCGTGCCAACGATCTGGTCTTTGGGAACCTTCACATCGTCAAAGAATGTTTCACAAAACGGGGAAGCACCGGAGATCAGCTTGATCGGGCGGGTCGAAACCCCTTCCGACTGCATGTCAAACAACAGGAAGGAAATGCCTTTGTGTTTCGGTGCATCCTTATCGGTGCGGATCAGGGCAAAAATCCAGTCCGCCTTATCCGCATAAGAGGTCCAGACCTTCTGGCCGTTTACCAGCCAGTGATCGCCCTTGTCCTCTCCTTTGGATTGAACGCTTGCCAGATCGGAACCCGCGCCCGGTTCCGAATAGCCCTGACACCAGCGGATTTCGCCGCGGGTGATGGGCGGAAGGTAATGCAGTTTCTGTTCGTGACTCCCGAAGTGCAGCAGCGCGGGGCCAAGCATCCAGATACCAAAAGACTGCAGCGGCAGACGCGCGTTGATGCGGTCGAGTTCGGAAAGCCAGACCTTTTCCTGATCACGGTCAAACCCTGCCCCGCCGTATTCTTGCGGCCATGTCGGGCAGGTCAGGCCGTTTTCGGCACAGACGTCCAACCACTGTTTTTGCGCATCGGACTGGAAGGTCCAGTTGCGGCCCCCCCAGCAGATCGAATCTGCTGTGGTATCCCCGTCCTGCATCTCGGCAGGGCAGTTTTCTGCCAGCCAGGCGCGTATTTCCGCGCGGAGTTTCTCTGGATTTGTGGTGTCAAACGGCACGGCTTTCCTCCCAAACGCTGCGTCATGTTCCGCTAGGCAGAATTGCATTTCACTTGTTCGTTGACAAGATTGTTCCAGCCCCTGAACCTGTGCGTGATGTAACGTCATTTTGATCTGGGAGACACGCAATGCGCGCGATGATGAGTAAAGAAGCCGGTGGTCCGGAGACACTGGAACTGACCGAAACAGAAACCCCCAAACCGGGCAAGGGAGAGGTCGTAATCCGTGTACGGGCGGCTGGTGTGAACTTCCCCGATACTTTGATTATCAAAGACTTGTACCAGATAAAACCCCAGCGCCCTTTTGCGCCGGGCGGTGAGATTTCCGGCGAGATCGAGAGCCTAGGCGAAGGCGTGGACACTGTCTCTGTCGGGGATCGCGTGCTGGCTGTGCCCGGATATAACGGGTTTTCCACCCATGTCGTCGCCCATAAATCCACACTGGTGCCGATCCCCGATGACATGCCGTTTGATCAGGCGGCCTGCTTTATCCTGACCTACGGCACGTCTCATTATGCGCTGAAACAGCGGGCCAATCTGAAGGAAGGCGAGACCCTCCTGATCCTTGGGGCTGCGGGCGGAGTCGGGGCTGCTGCCATCGAACTTGGCAAGGCTATGGGCGCGCGCGTGATTGCCGCTGTGTCCTCCGAAGAAAAAGCAGCCTTCTGCAAGGAACTTGGCGCGGATGAAACGCTGATCTACCCCCGCGACATGGACCGCGATGCACAAAAGGCATTTTCCGGCGCGATCAAGGAACTGGCCGGACCAAAAGGCGTGCAGGTGGTGTATGATGCCGTGGGGGGCAATTATGCCGAACCGGCTGTGCGCTCTCTTGGCTGGGAAGGCCGCTTTCTGGTGGTGGGCTTCCCTGCCGGCATCCCGAAACTGCCGCTGAACCTGACCTTGCTGAAGAACTGTCAGGTGGTTGGCGTGTTCTGGGGCGCCTTCACGCAAATGGAACCCGATGTACATCAGGCCAACCTGAAAGAGCTGTTCGGTATGTGGTCGAAAGGCCAGATCAAACCGCGGATTTCAGCGTCTTTCCCGCTCGAAAAAGCGGCTGACGCACTGCGCTTGCTGGCAAACCGCAAGGTGCTGGGGAAGGTCGTCCTGAACGTGGATTAAGACCGCGCACTATCAAAGTGAGAAGGGCAAAGCTGCGGCTTTGCCCTTTTTCTTTGCCTGTAAACAGTGCAACGACAATCGGGCGGCCGCACCGCTCACCCTGCATTTTATCACCCTGCATTTTCGACGCGTCTTATATGACGCTTCATATTTGCAGGGTCATCCTTTTTCCTACAAATCAATCAACGCCTTACCAAATCACCCTATTCCCCGAGGTGGTTGCAGTCATTGAAACTGCGCACGAAGAAACGGTCTTTTGTCAGCACCACACGGCTGATGGATCCGTTCGCCGACCCGATCATTGCAAAGGGTTTGCACCCAGTCGCAATCGACATGATCGCACCGATGACGCCACCATGCACACAAAAGGCAATCCGCTCTCCGGGGTGATTATCAAGCAGGCGCCACAGCCCCCGCTCTACCCGTTCATGCAGTTCTGCGGTGGTTTCCGCGCCCGGAATATGCCCCCATTCATGTTCGGCCTTGGCGCGCATGAATTCAGGCGCCCCTTCGGCTGATTTGATCCGGTACAAGCCGCCGTCCCAGTCCCCCAGACGGATTTCCCGCAGGTCCGGTTCCTCTATCGGCGTCATCCCCAAATGCTCAGCAAGCGGCGCCATGGTCTGATGGGTCCGCTGGAGAGAAGTCACATAAAGCGCATCAAAGTGTTCGTTCCGCAGGCGTTCGCCCACGGCTTGGGCCTGTGCTTCCCCGCGCGGATGCAGCGGCGGATTTCCGTGACCGTCTTTCATCGGGAAAGACACACCAGGGCGCGCCGGAATGGTTTCTCCATGGCGGATAAACAGCACATCCACCGCATTTTCGGGCACGACAAACCGGTGTTGGGGGTATTCTTTCGTCATTGGCGTCTTTCTTCTATTCAAGGTATTTCAGGTATGCCGCCACGTCGCAGCGCCCATTGATTGACAGGTTTTGAAACTTGACCATAGGCTTTTCACAAACCGCATCCCCCGTCAAACAGGAGCTTGCCTTGGACAGCAAACGTACACCGGACTCCCGCTTTTCCGATTTACCGGACTGGGCCTATGCCCCGCATTACATCGACACTCTGGAAGGCTACAAAGGTCTGCGGGTGCATTACGTGGATGAGGGACCAAAGGATGCTGACAGGGTCTTTCTCTGCCTGCACGGGCAGCCCACCTGGTCCTATCTCTACCGCAAGATGATCCCTGTTTTTGCAGACAGCGGCGCGCGGGTCATTGCGCCGGACTGGCTCGGCTTCGGGCGCTCTGACAAACCCGTGGAGGACTCCGCCTACAGCTTTAACTTCCACCGCAATATGATCATAGCCTTCATAAAGACATTGGATCTGCGCAACATCACGCTGGTGGTGCAGGATTGGGGCGGGCTGCTGGGACTGACCCTGCCGCATGCCATGCCGGAGCGGATCTCACGCCTTCTGGTGATGAACACCTCCATAGCGGTGGGCCAGTCGCCCGGCAAAGGGTTTGAGGACTGGCGCGCCTATAACGCTGCCAATCCGGATCTCGACATTGCCGCCCTGATGAAACGGGCCACCCCGATCCTCAGTGATGCAGAGGCACAGGCCTATGCCGCCCCCTATCCTGACGTGAGCTACAAAGCCGGTGTACGCCGCTTTCCCGATATGGTGATGACCAGCCCTGATATGGAAGGGGTCGATCACGCGCGGGCGGCACTGGATTTTCTGACACACAATTGGGAAGGCCAAAGCTTCATGGCCATAGGGCATCAGGATCCGGTGCTCGGCCCGCCCGCAATGAAATGGTTGCATAGCGTCATCCGGAATTGCCCGCCTGCCATGGATGTGCCGGAGGGCGGCCACTTCCTGCAGGAATGGGGTGCGCCAATCGCCCGGGCCGCCTTAGCCCATTGGGGCGACAACTGAAACGACGCCCGAACTGATATTTCAAACGCAAGGAACACTCTATGAAAACCCGTCAGGTTATCGTCAAGGAACTGCCCAAAGGCGCTTTGACGCAAGATCATTTTGAACTGCAAGAAACCGAACTTCCCGCGCCGCAGGATGGTGAGCTACAGGTGCGTATAGTCCTGATGTCAATTGACGCCGCCAACCGCGCATGGATGCAGGGCGCCACCTACCGCGAACCGATTCTTGCGGGGGATGCGATGCACACCTACGCGCTGGCAGAAGTCACCGAAAGCAGATCGGACAAGTTCAGCGCAGGCGACATCGTCGCGGTCGAAACGGTCTGGGCCGATCACGCTGTGGTTCCGGCCCGCGGCGCGCTGAAGCTGCCAAAAGTCGGGAAACTGTCGCATCTGATGTCCGTCTTCGGCATCGCTGGCAAAACTGCCTTTCACGGGCTGATGTCCGTTGGCCGCCCCCTGCCCGGTGAAACCGTTGTGGTGTCCGCTGCCGCAGGTTCGGTCGGCGTTTATGTGGGACAAATCGCCAAAGCCATCGGCTGCCGCGTGGTCGGCATTGCCGGTGGTGCGGAGAAGGGCAAATGGGTGGTCGACGAACTCGGCTTTGATGCCTGCGTCGATTACCGCGATCCGGCTTGGTCAAAGGCGCTCAAGGCTGCATGCCCCGATGGCATCGACATCTATTTTGACAATGTGGGCGGTTCAACGCTTGAAACCGTCCTGTTTCGCATGAACGAACGGGGGCGCGTGGTCTGTTGCGGTGCGGTCAGCCAATATGACGCCACCAGCCCCAGCGGCCCGCGCAACCTGCCCGGCATGGTTGTGGTGAAACGCCTCCGTATGGAAGGCTTTATCGTGATGGATTACGCCCATGAGGACGCAACCGCCCTGCGCGCCTTGCAAAACTGGGTTGAATCCGGCGCGATCAAAGTCCCCGAAGACATCGTGGACGGGCTTGAAAACGCGCCCGCCGCCCTGATTGGTCTGCTCGCCGGTGAAAACCGCGGCAAACGCATGGTCCGGGTGGGCCCTGACAGCTGACGCCTTCAATGTTCCGGAAATACTCATAAAAAAAGGGGGGCGCCATGCCCCCCTTTCCAAAAATGCTCTTCCAGCCTTTTACCCTTTGGGGTCTTCACCAACCCGCACAAGCTGCTTGCCGAAATTGTCGCCTTTCAGCAGTTCCAGAAAGGCTGACGGCGCATTTTCCAGCCCCTCGGCCACGCTTTCGCGGAATTTGATCTTACCTGCCGCCATCATCGGCGCGACTTCCTTGAAGAAAGCGCCCGCGCTGTCTTGGTGATCGGGGAAAAGGAATCCCTGCACTGTCAGGCGGTTGGTCAGGATCGTAGACCAGACCGCTGGCAGAGGCGCTGCATCGGCTATGTTATCCCCGTTGTACCACGCGATCATGCCACAGATTGCGATACGGCCGAACATGTTCATATTCGGCAGAACCGCTTCCAGCGTCTTGCCGCCCACGTTCTCAAAGTAAACATCCACCCCTTGTGGCGCGGCTTCTTTAATCTGTGCCGCCAGTTCCCGCCCGTCTTTGGCGGCTTTATGGTCAAGACATGCGTCAAAGCCCAGTTCTTCTACTGCGAAAGCACATTTCTCTGCGCCACCGGCAACGCCAATTACCTTACAGCCTTTGGCTTTGGCCAGTTGACCGGCTAGCCCGCCAACGGCCCCTGTTGCAGCGGAAATCAGGACGGTTTCGCCCTCTTTCATCTTGCCGATTTCGTTCAGCCCGATCCAGGCTGTCATACCCGGCATCCCCAGCACGCCAAGATAGGCCGAAAGCGGGGCAGCGGTCGGATCGACCTTGCGGATGTCACTGCCATCGGAAATCCCGTGGGTGGCCCAGCCGGTGCGGCCGACGACAATGTCTCCGACTGCGAATTTATCGTTGTTGGAGGCGATAACTTCACAAATCGCACCACCCTCCATCGTGCCACCGATTGGCACCGGATCGGCATAGGATTTCGCGTCATTCATCCGGCCGCGCATGTAGGGATCAAGAGACAGCCATATCGTGCGCAGGGTCACCTCTCCTGCGCCCATTTCCGGCAGTTCCTTGTCCTCAAAACGGAAGTTTTCAAGCGTCGGCCAGCCCTTTGGACGGGATGCCAGAGCGACGTGTTGGTAGGTTGTCATGGTTTGCTCCTGAATTCAGATTTGGGGAGAAGAGTAATCTTCTCCCGACACAACCGCCAAGGGCATGAAACAATGCCGTTACGTCGTATCACAATTTATTGGGGATCAACGGGGCGGATTGCAGGGTGTGCGGCCTCAATATCCCGACCTGCTGCAATCAGGATATCCTCGCGATAGCGCCGTGCCAGTAGCTGCACGCCCATCGGCTTCCCCGCAGCCGGTTCAGTCGCAACCGCCAACCCCGGCAGTCCGAGGGCCGGAACCGCAAGCTGGGTCAGTTGCGCCCGCATGATCGCCTTGAACCCCTCTTCGGACTGAACATCCGCCTGCTGGTCAAAGGGCAACATCCCCGAGACGGGGCAGATCAACACGGAATATTGCGCCAGAAACAACTGCCACGCGCGCAGGTGGGTGACACGATCCCGCAGCGCATCAAGCAATCCCCCCGCATCCACCGGCGCAGAGAGGGACTGCATCACGCCAAAGACATGCTGGCTGTCCGGCTCCCCTTCCTGTTCGACCATCCGGTCCACGCCGTGGCGCATCTCTGCCAGCCAGAGTTTGGCATTGATGTCGGCGGCGGGTTGCATTGGCGGGCAGTCGACCTCCTCCACCTCCCAGCCAGCATCCGCCAGATCTTTTGCCGCGCCACGCAGGGCCGCCTCGATTTCCGGTGTGATCTCCATCCCGTCAGGGCGCAGGCACAGGGCAGCGCGGCGCGGGAAAGCGCCCTGATCAATGGGCGCAGGCACATACCACGGATCGCGCAGATCCTCTGCCGCCATCGCCCGCAGGCTAAGGTCAATGTCATCCATACTGCGTGCCAGCGGCCCGCCCACCGCCATCAGCTGCCCTCCGATATGCCGGTCCGCCCCCGAAGGATTATAGGCCGGCAACCGCCCGAGCGTGGGCCGCAGCCCGTGGATCCCGCAGGCATAGGCAGGGTAGCGGATCGAGCCGCCAATATCCGTGCCGTGCCCGACCGCAGCCATCCCGCTGGCCACCGAAGACCCCGCCCCGCCGGAAGACCCGCCCGGCGTAATATTCTTCCCATGGGGATTGAGCGTCTGGCCATGCAGATTGTTCTTGGTAAACCAGCGCAGGGAAAACGCAGGAGTGTTTGTGCGCCCGACGATCACCGCCCCGGCCTTACGCATATTCGCCACCACGGGGCTGTCCTGTTCGGCGACAAGGTTTTCAAGCATTTTCAGACCATTAGTGGTCGCATGACCAACCTGATCCACATTGACCTTGATCGTCACCGGCACGCCGGCCATCGGTCCGACATCCCGTCCTGCCGCAATATCCGCATCAACCGCCGCCGCCGCTGACAGCGCCTCTTCGGGCATGTGCTGTACCACGGCGTTCAGCGCGGGATTGACCGCATCAATCCGGTCCAGATGGGCCTTTGCGACTTCGGTCGCGGAAAGGTCTTTGTTGCGGATTTTCGCTGCGATTTCGGTGGCGCTGAGGGTCCAGATATCGGACATTTTTGGTAACTCCTAATCTATTCGTTTGCATCGTGGCACCACCCGCGCCCGAAGCGCAACGGATTTCTTTCCGTCAGGGCAGGCAAATTCTTTGGAACCTTTCGCGCGCGTGGGTGTTGGTTTGCTGAAACATCTATTCCAAACGGAAAGGTCGAACGTATGTCCGCCCCAGAAACAAACGTTGAAAAACAGAAAAAACGTCACTTCGGTCCGCTGCTTGGCATGGTTGCAATCGGTGCCGCTGCGGTTCTTGTGATGCTTACACTTACCTATTTGTCAGACGATCTGGACTCAGACGACGCAACACCGTCTGTACCACAAGCTTCCACTCCGGAAACCGGCAGCTAGGATCTCTCCCGTTCCCAGCCGCCCTATGGCCCGCCAGTATTCTCCTCCCTGATACAGGCGGGCTCTGTTGTTGTGCCTGACAGCTTCAGAGTAACGTCAGGCCAGACCGGCAGCCACTGCTCTTGAAAGCTTGCCGACAAGTTCGTCGATCTGGGTATCGGTGATGATGAACGGCGGCGCCAGCAGGACATGATCGCCGCTTTGCCCGTCGATCGTGCCGCCCATCGGATAACAGATCATACCCGCCTCGAACGCCGCTGCCTTGATCCGTGCCGCTGTTTTACGCTCCGGATCGAGCGGCGTTTTGCTGAGCCGGTCAGCCACCAGTTCCACCCCCACGAACAGCCCGCGCCCGCGGATGTCCCCTACATGGGGATGGGCGTCAAACTCGGACGAGAGGGCAGCTCTCAGCCTCTGGCCCTGACGCTCTGCCGCAGTGACCAGATCCCGTTCCCGCAGGGATTTCAGCACGGCCACACCGGCTGCTGCGGCACAAGGGTGGCCGATATACGTATGTCCGTGCTGGAAAAAGCCGCTCCCCTGTTCGATAGTGCGGTAAATTTCCTGACTGCACAGCATGGCACCTACCGGCTGATAGCCCGCGCCCAAGCCTTTGGCGATACACAGAATATCAGGTGCCACCCCGTCCTGTTCACAGGCAAACAGGCTGCCGGTGCGCCCCATGCCACACATGACTTCGTCCAGTATCAGCAGGATACCGTATTGATCGCAAATCTCGCGGATACGCTTGAAATAACCCTTCACGGCAGGCACGGCCCCGGCAGTGGCCCCCACGACCGGCTCTGCAATAAAAGCCATGACGGTTTCCGGCCCGACCCGCAGCAGTTCTTCTTCCAGCAGGTTGGCGGCGCGGATGCCATAGGCTTCCTCGCTCTCGCCGTCCTGTTGCAGACGATAGGCGTAACAGGGGTCGATATGGCTCATGTCGATCAGCAGCGGCCCAAACTGGGCCCGCCGCCACGCATTGCCCCCTGCCGAAAGCGCCCCCATCGTGTTGCCGTGATAGCTTTGCTTGCGGGCGATCAACCGGCCCCTCCGGGGCTCTCCTTTTTCGACAAAATACTGCCGCGCCAGTTTCAGCGCCGCCTCGACCGCTTCGGAGCCGCCGGAGACAAGGTAAACACGGTCCAGATCACCGGGCGCCTGTTCGATCAGCATATCAGCGAGTGTTTCAGCCGGTTCGGAGGTCAAAAACCCCGTATGGGCATAGGCAAGGCTGTCCAGTTGCGCCTTAACAGCCTCGATAACCGTGCGGTCATTGTGCCCTAGACAGGACACAGCCGCCCCGCCGGAGGCATCAAGATACTGCTTGCCAGCCGCATCATAGAGATAGCAGCCCTCACCGCGCACCGCGACGGGTGGGGTCTGTTTCGTATGGCGGGGAAAAATATGGGACATTACAGGCTCCTAAGCAGCGCCGGGGATTCTGACCCTCCGGCTCCCTTCGTTGAAGTTATCCATGGAAAAGGACCAGATTGTGCCCGGCCAGCGCACTTCCATTTCTTGCAGTCTCGGGCGGTAAACGGCGGTGTAAAGCGTACCGAATCCCGCGTCGAAAGCTGTGGAATACAGCGGCGGTTTGAGAAACGCACCTATAAATTTGTCCTCCGGATCACGATGCAGCGCCATACGTTGCAAAAGGAACCGTTCCCGTTCGACCGTGGCCGTAAACCGCGCGTGACTGACCCATTCCACGCTCTCCTGATGGTTGGTCGCAACCGCTGCGCGGGTGATCACAGCCGGTCGGTCCGGTGCCATCATAGCCGTCAGATACTGGCGTTTTGCATCCAGCACCGTGACGTTATAGCTCATATGCGTGGGGACACGGGCCAGCACCTTGCCCGCCTGTTCCGCGGTTTCGCAGGTCTGCAAGACATAGCGCAGGATCAGGGGCACACCGAAACCCGTCCCGACAATGCGCCGCCCTCCGAACGTCAGCGATATGGAAAGCCCCGCATCATTGCAGCCATCCACCATCCCCCACAAGCCGTCCGAAAGGCCCATAACCCGACGTCCCTGCCAGCCGGTGTGAAGTATCAGACTGTCAAATGCATTGGGATTGTAATCGTAATTGCGCACAAGAACCGGCTCCTTGCCGGTCCAGATTGCCTGAGAACACCCTGCCAGATAAGGCGGCGGACAATAAAAGCTGAGGAACCGGGCCGCCTGATCGCCGCCGCCCGCCAGTTCACAGAGCGTGTCATACAGCGGCACAATCTCGGGCATGTGGGTTGCCAGCGCACGTCGGCTTTCCAGATAGCTCGGTCGGGCACTGTCCCCTTCCCGTATCCACCAGCGCCTGTAAAGGGGCCAGTATTCACCAAACAGCCCGGACCATTTCGCCCCGGGCTGTTTTTCGCTGATTGCACGCCAGTACATGGTTCTCCTTACAAGATCTTGAAGGCGGGATCGGCCACTGCAGGACCGGCATCAGCCACAGGCAGCGCCTTGCCGTTCACGGATTGCTTGATGCCGTGAATCCACTTTTTCGCACGCTCGTTCAACTGGAATCCTTTGGTCATGGAGCGGCCCCGCGTTACCAGAATACCAATGTCCGCACCTTCATAGCGATAGTCGCCCGGTTGCAGGATACGCAGGAAAAACGCCTCGTTCTCGCTCTCGACCGCGCGGCGGTGATAGTCGAACCGGTCGAACACCACGCGACCGTCCTCCAGCATTTTATAAATGCCGGTTTCCGGCGCTTCGGTACAAATGTCCACGGAATCCTCGGTGTGTTTGATCACCATCTGCGACCAGCTGTCGATCATGTCGGGATCGGCCCAACGGTTGTTCAGCTCTTCCGTGTCGAGATCGAATTTCTTGCGGGAAAACTCCAGCAGGTGGAACAGGAACAGCGGCGCATCCGCATGGGCAAAGGCCGCGTGATTGGTCATCGACGATGCCCCCGTGATCCGCGGGTTCAGTTCGCCAAGCCACAGGTCGCCGGTCTTTTTGTCGATCAGGAAGTCGAGTTCGAAATACCCGCGATAGCCTTCCTTGCGCAATTGTTCCCCGAACTTGAAGGTCAGTTCCCGCGCCTTTTCCCGCACTTTCGGAGGAAAGGCGGTGGACAGGATTTCATTGCCGCACCAGCCGCCGCGATAGGGTGTCAATTCGTCAAAGCCGACAAGTTCCGTCATCAGCGGGCCAACGATCGTGCCTTCTTTGGTGGCACAGCCTTCAATCGCAGAGCCACGGCAGTCAATCCGCTTCATGATCTTGATCTCGCCCTCTCCGACGATTTCATGTTCGTGACGGCGGAAGTCGGCCTCGTTCTTGATAAAGAACGTGGTGTGGCCGCTGTCGCCAAAGGCGGATTGCAGCACCAGATCGTGGCCAAGCTTGGCTTTTTCGCAAGTCTTGCGCAGGTCGTCGTAATCCTTCACCTCGGCCAGCACATTTGGCACAGACGGCACACCCGCCTTGTTGCCGATCCGCACGGTTTCGATCTTGTTATCCATTTTGGTGCGCAGCTTGGCTTTGGGGAACCAGACATCCGCGCCCAATTCTTTGGACAGGCGTTCTGTTTCTTCATCAAACATCAGGAAAACGAATTTCGGCTTGCCGCCGCGCCGCTTGATAAAGTCGATAACCTCTTTGTGTTGCAGCAGGTAGTTGTTGATGTCCTCGATGCTTTGAAATTCCGCATGGGGCTGTTCGGACGGGCAGAACACGTTGGGATGTTTGCCACCATAACAGTCTATGTAGCAGATATATTTGAAGTTTTTGACCCATTCGTCGAGACCGAGCAGGTTGAAATTGGTTGCCGAAATGAAATAGATCGGATCTTCGTTGCGGTGGAAGAAGCGCCGGATTTCAGAGATGTTTTTAAGCACTGTCGCCATAATAGTGTCCTTTATTATTCGGCTGCGGTTTGAATGGTTTTTTCTTCGGTCAGGGCATGAAGCGCGTCTTGGGTAAAGACACGCAGCCCCAGATCCGCGCGGTAGCCGTGGATTTCGTTCACATCCAGCGCGCGCATGAAATCAAGGATTTCACGGCTGATAACCTGCCCCGGAACAAGGATCGGAAAACCGGGCGGATAGGGAATGATAAAGCTGGCGGAAACCAGTTCCTTGCCCTCTTCCATCGCCGCCTTCAGCGATCCGTTCAGTTCGAGATAATCGCAATTTTTCTCATTATAGCTAAGGTAGTAGGCTTTGCGGATATCCCCTTCAGGGGTCAGGTTATCGGGTCGGAACCCGTCATGGAAACGGCTGAAATCCGGCAGAGGCGGATAGTTTTCCATCAGGTTTGCCACCCGCCGGTCAAAGGCCAGACGCTCCATGTTGGACGCATCATCCAGTAGATCATCAAGTTCCTTGGCAATTTCCACCAGCACTTCGATCAGATAGGCCACCGACGAGCGCGTGGTGCCGATATTGGTCATGAACAGCACGGTATTGCGCGAGGTTTTGTTGATCTGGATGCCGTATTTGTCCATCAGCACCTGATTTTTGAACGTATCACCATCCCATCCGGTGCCCCCCACAGCCAAGGTAACGCGGGTGGCGTCCAGAACGAAGTCGTCCTGTTCCCAACATTCCCACAGGTCGGTCCAGCCTTGTTCCGTATCAAAATAACTGGTGACCCCGCTTTGGCGATAGCTGTCGGGGATCATGTCCCCAGCCGTCAACACTTTGAAATATTTCTGCAAAAGTGGATGGCTGCTGATCGCGCGGCGCAGGGCCATTGCGGCCTCTATCTGGCGCTGGACGAACTCGAAACCTTCCAGCTCCACCTGCCGCCGTCCCACATCAAGCGAGGCAATAATCTGGTAGTTGGGCGAGGTTGAGGTATGGGTCATATAAGCTTCATGGAAGTTCTGCTCCACCTCGCCCTTGAAATCCTGATCGTTGACGTGGATCATTGATCCCTGCCGCAGGGAGGTCAGGGTTTTATGGGTGGATTGCGTCGCATAGGCCCTGACCCGCGCTGTGGGCGGCGGGATCAACCGCGTGTTCAAAAGGTCTTCGTCACTGGCCCCTTCCAGCTGTTTTTGCTGCGCCTCGTAGGCGGCAACGTGCTGGTCCGAGCGCAACCGCTTGCGCAGGTTGTTGGCCGAGCGCATCGCAGTGCGTTGTCTGTAAGTGGGGCTAAAGCGGGCAAATGCAAACCAAGCTTCGTCCCACAGGAAAACAAGGTCCGGCTTGATCGCCAGACATTCCTCCATTACCCGCTGCACGTTGTAGACCACCCCGTCAAAGGTGCAGTTGGTCAGCAACAGCATACGCACACGATCCAGCTTACCTGCCGCCTTGAGCGCCAGAAGCTGGTGCTTGATCTCGCGCAGGGGCACCGCGCCATACATGGAATATTCATTGAGCGGATAGCTGTCGAGATAGAGCACCTCGGCCCCTGCCAGCACCATTCCGTAGTGATGGGATTTATGGCAGTCCCGATCCACCAGCACGATGTCGCCGGGACGCACCAGCGCCTGCACCACGATCTTGTTACAGGTCGAGGTGCCGTTCGTCGCAAAAAAGGTCTGTTTGGACCCGAATGCGCGACTGGCCAGTTCCTGTGCCTTCTTGATCGGCCCGCTTGGTTCCAGCAGGCTGTCCAGCCCGCCGGATGTGGCAGAGGTTTCCGCCAGAAAGATGTTCGGCCCGTAAAACGCCCCCATATCCTGAATCCAGTGGGACCGGCTGATGGATTTTCCACGACTTATCGGCATGGCGTGGAAAACACCGGTGGGCTGTTTTGAATATTCGACCAGCGCCGTGAAAAACGGCGATTTATTCCGTGCCTCAACCCCGCGCAGGATGTTGAGGTGCAATTCCATGAAATCTTCCTGATTGTAGAAAACCCGCCGGCAGATCCCCAAATCCAGACCTGCGATTTCTTCAACCGAGCGTTCGGTGACAAGATAGGCATCCAGTTCGGGTCGGACCTGCTGTATCAGGCGGCACAATTCAGCGCCGTAGTTTTCCGGCAGCAGATTGTCCAGATCCTCGCCACTGCCCAGATGGGACAGGTATTTCTTCAGAATTTCGTTTTCGTTTCTGGATTTCAGTGTCAGACCCGGACGGGCGACGATGGCCTGAATATTGTGGTTGAACAGCACCGCAATCAGCGCGTCTTCCAGACTGGGAACCACCACGGCTTCATAGTGGAACGGGTCTTCAACCCGGCGCATCCGCTCCATATTGTTCTTAATCCAGCGTTCCTGCTGGTCGTTCACATTATCGACGATAAGCACTTCGAAATAGGGCCGCGTCATGGCCCGTGCCTCGGGCGAGAGCAGCGCCTCGTCGTTGTTTTCCTCTTCATCCATACTGTCCCGTTCCAGCGGGATGGACCGGCGCCGGTAAGATCCGGTGGTCAGGGCACGGGTGACGCGGGTGACGGAAAAAGCCACATCTTCATAATTCCCGTTCTCAAACTGGCGGCGCATGTGAACAAAGGCCGGCATACCCGGAAAGGCCCAGTAGGGTTCGATACGCGACAGCGCTTTGAACAGTTCCTGAACCTCGTCCGAATAGCTCTTGATTTTGGCTTGGGAGGTTTCCCTGCAAATCGCGGAAACTGCGGCGCGCAATGCGGCCCACCTGTCAGACCGCAATTGCGTTGCCGAATAATACTCGCTGACAGAATCCATCGGTTGCTCTCCTTCTTGAAGGCTTCAACCGATAGCACTTGTAGCGATGCTAGGCCGGTATCAGCCGCTTGGTTTGCCACCCACAAAGGGCACATGCCCTACATCGGTAGCGATTTTCTGGCCTTGTATTTCTGCTTCGGCATCTGCCGGAACATCCACATGGAGACCCGCACGAGAGCCTTGCTGGGGCACCTCCAGCGGACCAAGTGTATTCAGAAATGCGTCTGTCCCGCTGGTGCGGTCATAGACGGAAAAATCAACAGAGCGGTCACGGAAGCTTTTCAGCACCTGACCAAGCCCCTTCATACCTGTTTCGCGCTGACGGCGGACCATCGACAGGTCCACTTCAATGGGGAACATGTCTTCCTGCCCTGCGGACTGGTGCAATACCAGCGAGGTCGGATCGACCACACAGGACTTGCCAACGCCCCCTGCCCCAAGACCGTTTACATCAAAGACGTAGCATTGGAATTGCGCAGCAGTCGCCCGTGCAATGGCCAGCTCGGCGTCGCGGTCGGTCGTGCCGGTCAGGACCGGATGCAGCAGCACCTCAACCCCCTGACTGGTCAGCTGGCGCGTGGTTTCGGGGAACCACATATCATAGCAGATCGACAGGCCGAAACGGCCCACATCCGGCACATCGAATACACAGAATTCGGTTCCCGCAGCAATCCCCGCTTCATAGGGCAGGAAGGGAAACATCTTGGCATAGCGGCGCACGATATTGCCGTCGGGATCAATCACCAGTGACGTATTATAGACCTGCCCGTCGTGAGGGGACGTCAGGAACATCGAGCCCGGAATAAGCCAGACTTTGTGACGCCGTGCAGCATCGCAAAAGCGGTCGATGGTTTCATTTTCGGGGGGCAGCTTGTAGCGTTCCAACGGGCCGAATGGCGACAGTTCACTGAACAGGACCATCTGGGTCCAGGGGAACCGCGCCATAAGGATGTCGAGCCGTTGCAGCATACCTTCGACATTGGACTGAAGGGCATTAACGTGCATCTGCACGCCGGCAATTGCGAATGGGGTCATTGAGGATACTCTCCGTGCTTGCGCTGCCGGCTCTGTTGGTAGGAGTCGATCACCGCTTTGCACTCCTCTTAAGCCCTCACCACCAGAACGGAAACAGGAGATCTGCTGACGATCCTGTCCGCATTGGAGCCTACCAGAAACTCCCGAAGGCGATCCGGTTTATGGGAAGCCATAACCACCAGATCGCATTTGATTTTTTCGATGGTCTTAAGAACCTTACGATGAATCTTACCAAAAGCAAGGTGCTGCTTCACCTTTATGTCATTTGGTATTTCCGTGCGCACCAGCCGGTCAAGCGCGTTGCTTGCCGCCGCCACGGCCTTCTCTTCAAAGTTTTCCGGAAAGAATCCTTCCACCAGCGGGCTTCCCATATCCGGCACAACGGAAATGATATGCAACACACCGCCAGAGGCCCGCACCAGTTCGATAGACTGGGGCAGCGCCTTGCTCCAGGATTCCCTGTCTGTCAAATCTATCGTCAAAAGAACCGTATTAAACATCTCTTTCTCCTCAGGCTGTGGCCGGTTGGCGCAAGGCGCGGCTGTGACGGCCCCGCTGCAGGAAGACGATCAGCGCCAGCAGCAACAGCGCCGGAATGAACATCAGGTATTTGCTCGGCTGCTCCACAGGGCGCAGAACCCGCAAAACCGTCTGGTCCCAATCAAGCCCCGCCTTGGCGGCGGCACTGTCGTAAAGCACGTCATCCACCATCATCTTGCCATCGGCTTCGCGCAGGATCAGACCGGAACTTTCCAGACGTTCCTCCCCTGTTGCGCCCTCACCGATAGGCAGGATGGCGACGAATTCGATCGGATCGCCCAGATCGTTGACACCGGCCACCCGCAGGCGCAGGTCCTCGTTTGTCGGGGTGGCCAATGCGGCAGCGGCCAGTTCGGTCGGCGCTTCCTCTGTATAGGGCGGTGCAACCATGTCCATCCAGAAGCCCGGGCGGAACAGGGTAAAGGCCACCAGCAACAGAGCGATGGTTTCATAGAACCGGTTGCGCGCAAGGAACCAGCCTTGTGTGGCCGCTGCAAACAGCAACATCGCAATGGTCGCCACCACAAAGACGAATATACCCTGCACCCATGTGACCTCGATCAACAGCAGTTCGGTGTTGAAGATAAACAGGAACGGCAAGGCTGCTGTGCGCAGGGAATAGAAGAAGGCGACAAGGCCGGTGCGGATCGGATCACCGCCCGACACTGCTGCTGCGGCAAAGCTGGCAAGGCCCACAGGCGGGGTCACATCGGCCATGATACCGAAGTAGAACACGAACAGATGCACCGCGATCAGCGGCACGATCAACCCGTTTTGCTGGCCAAGTGTCACGATAACCGGCGCCAGCAGCGCGGAGACAACGATATAGTTCGCAGTGGTCGGCAGGCCCATGCCAAGGATCAGTGACAGGATCGCGGTCAGGAACAGGATGGCAAGGATGTTGCCGCCGGAAAG
>JAAEZA010000012.1 GCA_018223125.1 Paracoccaceae bacterium
TGGAGGAATTGTCTGTGGCAATGGTGGATGCGTCTATCTGTGGACTCGGTCAGGCAGCGCCCAATCCGATCCGCTCGGTCATGAAGCATTTTCCTGACGAGGTGTGACGGACGTCTTGCCTTTTGACTTGCTGAATACCGGAGCAAGCCGCGAAGCTGTGGGCGTTGCTATGGCTTTCTTCGCGCTTGGCGGCGTTTGCGCTGTGATCTACTGGGGTGGCTATTGTTATCGCAGGACGGGTGCGGCGCGGTCTTTCATCAAGACACTCAGTGTTGCGAGTCTCGCCCTTGCTGCATGGAGTATCGGGGGAGACTGGCGCCTGATTGCTGCACTTTCATTCTGTGCGCTGGGCGATTATGCGCTGTCGCGCAACAGTGACCGGCTTTTTCTGCTGGGTGTCGGGGCGTTTGCTGTCGGGCATTTGTTCTATATCGGCACGTTTCTGACACATCCTGCCGCTGATCCTTCACGGCTTGCTTCTGCCCCCCGTTTGGCAGTTATGGCTGGACTGGCTGTTTTAGGGGGCGCGATGACTGTCCTGCTTTACCGGACAGCCAAGGAACTGCGGTTCGCGGTGGTTGCATATGTGCCGGTAATCATCGTGATGGGCGGTTCGGCACTGGTTTTGCCCGACAGAGGTGTTCTGGCGTTGGCCCTGTGCGGCGCCTTTGTGTTCATGCTGTCCGATCTCATCCTTTCGCTGGAGCTATTTGTGATTCCCGAAGGAAGCCGCTGGCTTTACCTGACACCTTTCGCAGTATGGGGAACCTATTGGTGCGCGCAGGCACTGCTTTTGGCAGGATTGCTTGCTGGATAGTCCGGCTGGACTCAGACGCTGATTCCCCGAACGGCTGTGAAACCTTACGAAAAAACCGTGACATCCCGGGGGAGGGCTGCCTTGGCGGCCTCGAAATCCGGACGTATTGTGCCCGTAACGGATTGCGAAATCGGAAAAAAACGGGTTTTCCGTGCTCTCAGACTTGTGCCTGTAGGGATATTGGAAAACATTTGCCAACAGGGTAACTTATGGTATAGCGCGGCACGAGTTAACCGGTGAACGGGGGCCTTTGGGCTTCGTGATCATCTTTTGAGGTGCCTGCTTGCGGGCCAAAGGCGAAGGCAGAGCTTTCGCGAAATATGAGGATAGAAAACATGAGCGACATCGCAGATCGCGTGAGAAAAATCGTTGTCGAGCACCTGAGCGTTGACGAAGACAAAGTTGTTGAGGGTGCGTCCTTCATCGACGATCTGGGCGCAGACAGCCTTGACACTGTTGAACTGGTTATGGCCTTCGAAGAGGAATTCGGCATCGAAATCCCTGACGACGCGGCTGAAACCATCCAGTCTTTCGGCGATGCAGTGAAGTTCATCAAAGAAGCTTCCTAAGACTTCCGGTCTTACACCACAGAATTTTGAAACGCGGTCCCTTTCGGGCCGCGTTTTGCGTTTTGGACTTAAAACGTCGGTGGTGTGTTAGGGAAAGGGGCGGCGTTGCGCTATTGTGATTCTTGTAAATCACGAAGCGGGGAGGCTGTGTCATGATCATCTATCCAACTATCGAGTTAAAAGACGGGAAATGTGTCAGCCTGACACGGGGGCGTCTGGAAGAAGCTGCGATCTGGCATGTGGATCCATTAAGTGTGGCAAAGAGTTTTGCCGAGGCTGGGGCGTCGTGGATGCAGGTCACGGATTTCAATGCGATTGAGGGCGGTTCGGAGAATGTCGATCTGGTTGAGGAGATCATCCGCACGGTAGGTATTCCGGTGCAGGTTGCCGGCGGAATGCGCAGTGTGGAATCCGCCGTGCGCTGGATTGACAAGGGTGCGGGGCGCATTGTGATCGGTACGGCGGCGGTAAAGCAACCGGCCTTGGTGCAACAACTGGCGCGGGCCTTTCCCGACCAGATTATTGTTGCGGTGGACTGCTGGCGCGGGCGCGTTCTGACGGACGGATGGCGGGAAGAAAGCATGTTTGCGCCGATTCCCTTTCTGCGCAGCTATGCCGATGCGCCGCTTGCCGGTTTCCTTGTTACTGACGTGGATGCCGATGTTGAGGATATCGAAGTCGGGGCTTCCGAGATCTCGGTTCTGGCTGCAAGCACGCGCCATCCTGTCATCGCCAGCGGACTGGTGCGCAATCTTGATGATGTCTCCATGCTGAAGTACGCAGGGCATTGCGACGGGGTGATCATCGGGCGGGCCTTGTTCAATAAAAGCGTCGATTTGCGCAAGGCGCTGGAAATCGCCGTTCCCGAGGTGGAAGAGATCGCCAGCTTTGTCTAACGGTATAGTGCCAAACGTATGATTAAGATTTGAAGCCGCCAATTACTTGCCCAGAGTGGCGCAAGGCTGTAGAGAGGCTTGGAAGTAAATAACCAAGATACGAGGGCTAGTATGCGTCGGGTTGTTGTCACAGGTTTGGGTATGGTTTCGCCGCTGGCATGTGGTGTGGAAGAAACATGGAAGCGTTTGCTGGCGGGTGACAGTGCTGCGGGGACGATTACGCGGTTTGATGCGGATCATCTGGCGACGAATTACGCCTGTGAAATCCCGCGCGGGGATGGCTCTGACGGGACGTTCAATCCGGATGACTGGATGGAGCCGAAAGAGCAGCGCAAGGTGGATGATTTTATCCTATATGGCATTGCGGCGGCGACACAGGCTGTGGAAGACAGCGGCTGGACCCCGAAAGAGGAAGAAGACTTCCACCGCACTGGTGTTCTGATCGGTTCCGGAATTGGCGGTCTGGATTCCATTGCGCAGACTGCGATCACCCTGAAGGAAAAGGGCCCGCGCCGGGTATCGCCGTTTTTTATTCCCGGGGCGCTGATCAATCTGGTTTCCGGTCAGGTTTCCATCAAATACGGCTTTAAAGGCCCGAACCATTCGGTTGTGACGGCTTGTTCCACAGGGGCGCATGCAATTGGCGATGCAGCGCGGATCATTGCGCTTGATGATGCGGATGTGATGATTGCCGGTGGTGCCGAAGGTGCGATCTGCGAGATTGGCATGGCTGGTTTCAACGCCTGTAAGGCGCTGAGCACGAAACGCCGTGACGAACCGAAATCCGCGAGCCGCCCTTATGATACGGACCGTGACGGTTTCGTCATGGGCGAAGGTGCCGGTATCGTGGTTCTGGAAGAATACGAGCACGCCAAGGCCCGTGGTGCGAAGATTTACGCCGAGGTTCTGGGCTACGGCATGTCAGGTGATGCCTATCACATCACCGCGCCGTCCGAAGACGGTGACGGCGGCTTCCGTGCCATGAAAGCGGCGCTGAAACGGGCCGGACTGGAGCCGGAGGACGTTGATTACATCAATGCGCACGGCACATCCACGATGGCTGACACGATTGAACTGGGCGCGGTGGAGCGTTTGCTTGGGGATCATGCCAAGGATGCAACAATGTCGTCGACCAAATCGTCGATCGGGCATCTGTTGGGCGCAGCGGGTGCGGTTGAAGCGATCTTCTGTATCCTTGCCCTGCGGGACCAGACTGCGCCACCGACGATTAATCTGGATAATCCTGCTGTGGACAGCAAAATCGACCTTGCGCCGAATTCCGCGCGTAAACGGGAAATTGAAGTCGCGCTGTCGAACTCTTTCGGGTTTGGTGGTACGAACGCTTGCCTGATTATGGGGCGCGCTTCTTAAGCGCCCCTTTTACGGGTCTCGGTAAGATATTTGCCGCACCGGTGCGTGTACCGGCGGCTCAGCGGAAAGCGCAAAAATGGCACGGCATATTGCGGCGAACTTCGTCAACCTTCTGATTGTGCTGCTGGTTGTTGCCGGCGGCTTGTTCTTTTGGGCCAAGGCGGAATTTACCCGTCCCGGACCATTGCAGAACTCTATCTATATTGAGGTGCCGCGTGGCGGTACGGTCAGCCGGCTGTCCAAGACGCTGGAGGAGCAGGGAGCTGTGTCCTACGGGCTGATCATGCGGGTCGCGTCCGATTACAACGGGCAGGCGAGCCAGTTGAAGTTCGGGAATTACGAAATTCCGGCGCGTGCTTCGATGGCGGATATTCTGGACATTGTCACCAAGGGCGGGGCGGGTTCCTTCCGGTTCCTTGCGAACTATCGCATCGGTATTCGCGGTGCTAAAATGACCCTTTCCGAGCGGGAACCCGGCACTGGCAAGACCGAAGAACTGGCCGAATTCGAAGAAGGTGCGGAACTGCCGGAGCCTTATGCAAAGCTGGTTGAGGCGAAAACCCCTATTGTATACCGGATTACCGTGGCAGAAGGCACAACCAGCTGGCAGATCGTGGAAAGCCTGAAACAGGCGGATTTCCTTGGTGGCACGTTCGAAAATGTACCCCCGGAAGGTATGCTTTCCCCGAACACTTATGAGGTGCGGCGCGGTACGCTTGTAGAAGATGTGATCGAGCAGATGTATCAGGCGCAGGAGCGGATCCTTGCGGAAGAATGGGAAAACCGTGCAGAGGGTCTGCCGTTTGATACGCCCGAAGCCGCTTTGACGCTTGCTTCTATCATCGAGAAGGAAACCGGCGTTGCAGAGGAGCGGGCCGAGGTGTCAGCGGTGTTTGTAAATCGTCTGAACAAGGGCATGAAACTGCAAATGGATTCCACGGTCGAGTATGGCATCACCAATGGTGAGGGTTTTCTGGAGCGGGGCCTGCGGCGGAGCGAGCTGTCAAAGAAGACGCCTTATAACACCTATATCATTGAGGGGCTACCGCCTGGCCCGATCGGAAATCCCGGACGGGATGCGATTCACGCGACCTTGCATCCAAACGAAAGCAACAATTTGTTCTTCGTGGCTGACGGCACGGGTGGACATGCCTTTGCGGAAACACTGGTAGAGCACAACGCGAATGTTGCAAAATGGCGCAAGATCGAAGCTGAGAAACGGCGGCAAAGCAACGGCGGGTGACAACCTGCGATCTGTAGAAAACGTTTTGTTTTCAGTTGGTTGGTTGTGGTGTTGCGTCTTGGGTGTTGCGCGGAGCATGCGGGTTTGATTGACTTTGCGACCGCCGCCCGGTATACCTTTGGACAAGATGGAAGAAGTGGGTAACGACCCGGGCAGAATATGCCTAGGGTCGTTTTTCGTTTCTGTCGTCGCGGTGATGGCACCGGTAGGAACCCTTATACATGACAAAAATAGAAGACGTGGACGTGCAAGCGTTGCCGCTGCTTTTGCGTGAAGCACGGGCAGCTGTGGCTGGACTGCGCAAGCGTATTATTCGCGATTTGTCGGAAAGGTCTCCTCATGCCGAACCTATCTCAACTGCGCAATTGTTAACCCTTGTACGGGAATACAGTGCCGCAGTTTTGCATGTAACGTCGCTTGAGGCCCACATTGAAAAACACAGCAGCGCCATCCGCGGTGTCGTCCAAGGAGACGCCGTCAACCTTGAACATGCAAGACGGGAAGTCCTTGACCGACTTGCTCGGTTCCGCGACCGAAGCGGAGATTGAAGAATTCCTTGCAGGGCTGAGTGATCAAACGTTGATGGCCCTGCCTTACCTGTTTGACTTCTGGGCTTTGCCACACCAGCGGGCACCAAGCGGTGACTGGGCCACTTGGGTGATCATGGGGGGGCGAGGGGCGGGTAAGACCCGTGCAGGCGCGGAATGGGTGCGCCAGCAAGTCGAAGGGGCAGAGCCTTTCGAGCAAGGGCGGTATCGTCGTGTGGCGCTGGTGGGAGAGACGCTCGATCAGGTGCGCGAGGTGATGGTGTTTGGTGAGAGTGGCATTATGGCCTGTAGCCCGCCCGATCGCAAACCGGAATGGCAGGGATCCCGTCGTGTGCTGGTCTGGCCGAACGGGGCCGAGGCCTGGGCCATGTCTGCAAGCAGTCCCGAAAGTTTGCGTGGCCCGCAATTCGACTGCGCTTGGGCGGACGAGTTGGGCAAATGGCGGCGAGGGCGGGAATGTTGGGACATGCTGCAATTTGCGCTGCGATTGGGGGATAACCCCCGCACGCTTGTGACAACGACACCGCGCAACATCGGAGTGTTAAAGGAGATACTGAAGGCAGAGGATACGGCTGTAACCCACGCGCCGACCGAGGCGAACAAGGCCAATCTTGCGCCCGGTTTCTTGAAGAAAGTGTACACGGATTAAAGCGGGACGCGGTTGGGCCGGCAAGAACTGGAGGGCCGGTTGCTGGAAGACGCGGAAGGCGCGCTGTGGCCGATGGAGCGACTGGAGGAGTTGCGGAGGGCGGAGGTGCCGGAACTGGACCGGATTGTGGTTGCGGTTGATCCGCCTGCCTCTGGCAAGTCCACATCGGATGCTTGCGGGATTGTTGTCGCAGGAATGCAGATGATTGGCGCGGGCCCGCAGGACTGGCGGGCGTGGGTGCTGGAGGATGCGAGCATTCGGGGGGCAAGCCCTGCGAAATGGGCTGCACGGGTCGTGGAAGCGGCGCGAAGCTGGCAGGCGGACCGAGTGGTCGCCGAGGTCAATCAGGGCGGTGACATGGTTGAGAGCGTTCTGCGCCAGCAGGATCCGCTGCTTGCCTATCGCGGTGTCCATGCGTCGCGCGGGAAATCTGTCAGGGCGGAGCCTGTGGCGGCGCTATACGAGCAGGGCCGCGTGTTTCACGCGCCCGGATTGCAGGCGTTAGAGGCACAGATGGGGGATATGACGCTGCTGGGGTATGAGGGCAAGGGATCGCCGGATCGGGTTGACGCCCTGGTTTGGGCATTGACGGATTTGATGATTGATCCGGCGGCGCAGTTCAAAAGGCCGCAGATACGCCGCCTGTAGATCGGCCTGCAACGCACTGTTTTAATTATAGATTAGGAGAAGTTTCAGATGGTACTGCAATTTTTGCGCAGTGCGTCCCAACGGGATGTGCCGGAAGAAAAAAACTCGGCGGCGGGACCGGTTATCGCGTTTCACGGAGCGGGACGGCCGGCCTGGTCTGCGCGGGATGTGGGCAGTCTGACACGCAGCGGATTTCTGGCCAATCCGGTCGGGTTTCGCTGTGTGAAGATGATTGCGGAAGCGGCGGCGGCGGTGCCACTGATCGTGAGCGGGTCGGGAACGCGGTTTGAGGTGCATCCGTTAATCGACCTGCTGGCGCGGCCGAACGGGATTCAGGGCGGCGCGGACCTTTTGGAGAGTTTTTACGGACAGTTCCTGTTGTCCGGCGACGGGTATCTTGAGGCGGCAGGGAGCAGCCCGGATGGCGGGCCTGCCGAGATTTACGTCCTGCGCTCCGACCGGATGAAGGTGGTTCCCGGCGCTGACGGGTGGCCGGATGCCTACGAATATTCGGTCGGTTCCCGTAAGGTTCGCTTTGACATGGGTACGGAGCTGCCGCCGGTCTGTCATGTACGGGCGTTCCACCCTTTGGATGATCATTACGGATTGTCCCCGATACAGGCGGCGGCGACGGCACTGGATGTTCACAATGCGGCCTGCCGCTGGTCCAAGGCGCTGCTGGACAATGCGGCGCGGCCAAGCGGTGCGATTGTGTACCGCGGGGTGGACGGACAGGGAAGCTTGCAGGCGGATCAGTATGACCGGCTGGTAGAGGAGATCGAAGCAAACCATCAGGGAGCGCGCAATGCAGGGCGTCCGATGCTGCTGGAAGGCGGGCTTGACTGGAAGCCTATGGGGTTTTCGCCTTCGGATATGGAGTTCCAGAAAACCAAGGAAAGTGCGGCGCGGGAGGTGGCCCTTGCCTTCGGGGTGCCGCCTATGCTGCTGGGGCTGCCCGGCGATGCGACCTATGCAAATTATGCAGAAGCGAACCGCGCGTTCTATCGTCTGACAGTCCTGCCGCTGGTGCAGAAGCTGGCGGCGGGTTTGTCGGCGTGGCTGTCGGCTTTCTACGGTGAAACGCTGCGGCTGTCGGCAGACCTGGATGGTATTCCGGCCCTTGCGATAGAGCGGGAGGCGCAGTGGCGCCGCGTGGCAGAGGCAGGCTTTCTGACCGATCGGGAAAAGCGGAGGCTGTTGGGCTTGCCCGCTGAACCAGATGAGTAGGGGCGTCGGATCGCGCTATTTGTACGAACCGTTCGAGGCGGCGGCAAAGCTGGAAACGCATCGTCAGGTAACGGATGAACGCTGGATCGCGCTGGAGCGTCGGCTTGAGATGATCGAGAGCGCGCTGGAGCGGCTGGAGCGGCGGATCTGGCTGGCGGTTTACGGCGTGGTCGGGTTCGTGCTGACACGGGGCGTTCTGGTGCTTCTGGATGTGACGCAGCAGGTTTGATGCCCACTGGCATCGCAATTCAAAGGAAATGGTATGGGATATGCGGAGAGCGCCCTGGCGCTGGAGAGGAAGTTTTGCCGGTTTGAAGACGGGATCGACGTTTCGGGAGACTGTGAGATTTCGGGCTATGCGTCGGTTTTCGGGGCTTCGGACCAGAGCGGCGACGTGGTTCAAAAAGGGGCCTACGAGCGCAGCCTGAAAGCGATGGCACAGGACGGGCGGCGTGTGAAAATGCTTTGGCAGCACGATCCGGCCAAGCCAATCGGCGTCTGGCAGGTGGTGCGCGAAGATACCAAGGGGCTGTTTGTGAAAGGGCGCATTCTGGCGGATGTGCAGGCGGGTTCCGAAGCTTTGTCGCTGGTCAAGGCCGGAGCAATTGAGGGGCTTTCCATCGGGTATCGTACCGTGCGGTCGGAAAAATCAAGCAAGGGCAACAGGTTATTGTGTGAACTTGATCTATGGGAGGTGTCGCTGGTGACTTTCCCGATGTTGCCCGAAGCGCGGATTGGCGCTGGTGCAAAAGGGGATGAAACCCTGGCTGAAGAACTGGTTACCGCGCTTGCCGCTGCAAAGGCACGGCTGTCCGGGTGACGGGTTTCTGCGGCCCCTTAATTATTTCAAAGTTTTAACCACAGCACAGGATTGATCATGAGCACATCGACTACCGCGGCGCCGCGAGGCGTGAAAGAGGCCAAGTCCATGCCTTCGCTTCAGGTGAAGGCTGCGATGGAAGATTTTCTACAGGACGTAACCAAAGTGAATAGCGATTTGAAAGACCGACTTCAGGAACAGGAAAAGAGATTGAACATGCTGGAACGCAAGAACACTGGCGCGCGGCGCCCTGTATTGTCCGCAGTGGCCGAGGTTGAGGTGCCACACAAGAAGGCATTTGCAGCCTATCTGCGCAGTGGTGACGACGACGCAATGCGGGCATTAAATGTGGAAGAAAAGGCATTGTCTACTGCGGTTTCCGGCGATGGGGGCTATCTGGTTGATCCCCAGACTGCGGATCAGATTGCCGGTGTGCTCCATGCAACGGCCTCTATTCGTTCGATTGCCAATGTGGTGGCGGTGGAATCGACGGCCTATGATGTGCTGGTGGATCACACCGAATTGGGGGCGGGATGGGCCACCGAGACCGGCGCCGCGACCGAGACTTCAACGCCGCAGGTCGAGCGGATTTCGATCCCGTTGCATGAACTTTCGGCCCTACCCAAAGCTTCCCAGCGGTTGCTGGATGACAGTGCCTTTGACGTGGAAGGTTGGCTGGCGTCGCGGATAGCCGACAAATTCTCCCGCGCGGAAGGGGTGGCTTTTGTGTCGGGTAACGGTGTGGACAAGCCGACGGGTTTTCTGACCTATACCACAGTGGCAAACAACAGTTGGAGCTGGGGCGATCTTGGCTATGTGGCAACAGGAGCTGACGGAGACTTTGCAGCGCTCGACCCTGCGGATGCGATTGTGGATCTGGTTTATTCGCTGGGCGCGCGCTATCGCGCGAATGCGACCTTTGTGATGAATTCCAAGACAGCGGGCGCCGTGCGCAAGATGAAGGACGCGGACGGGCGTTTCTTGTGGTCGGATGGGTTGGCTGCGGGGGAGCCTGCACGCCTGATGGGCTATCCGGTGCTGGTGGCCGAAGATATGCCGGATATTTCCAGCGGCGCAAATGCCATTGCTTTTGGCGACTTTGCGGCTGGCTATACCGTGGCAGAGCGGCCGGACCTGCGGATTCTGCGCGATCCGTTTAGCGCCAAACCGCATGTATTGTTCTACGCCACGAAACGTGTTGGCGGGGATGTCAGCGATTTTGCGGCAATCAAACTGCTGAAATTCGCCGTTTCTTAATCAAAAGTAGGGGTCCCTTTCAGGGATGGGGCAACGGGGTTCGCTGCGTTGCTTCTGGTGTGCTGCGGGTCGGTTCTGCTGTCCTCCGTCCAGCCGGCCCGCACGCACTGCATTTATCAATTTGATCCGTATTGGGAGAATACGCTTATGATTTTGACTGAACTTTCAAGCGTTCCGAGCGGATCGCTGCCACTGGCTTTGCTGAAAGAGCATTTGCGTTTGGGGACAGGGTTTTCCAGCGGAGCGGAGCAGGACGATCTGTTGGAAGCCTATCTGCGTGCGGCGATCAGCGCGGTAGAGGGGCGCACAGGGCTGGTGCTGCTGGAGAAGTCCTTTAACTGGGCACTGACTGGGTGGCGGCACTATGACAGGCAAGTCTTGCCGGTGCGACCTGTGCAATCGCTGGATGCTCTGACGCTGGTGGACAGGGCGGGTGTCGAGACGGTGATGCCGTCAGAATCCTATCATTTGGAAAAGGATAGCCAGAACCCTGCTTTGGTCGCGGTTGGACTGGCGTTGGCAGTTATTCCGGAAGCGGGTCGTGCAGAGGTATCCTTTACCGCCGGTTATGGTCCGTCGTGGAACGATCTGCCGCCCGATCTGGCACGGGCAGTTCTGCTGCTGGCGGCAGAGTTTTACGAACATCGTGCGAGCCGTGAGGGCGCGAGCCTGCCTCCGGCGATTTTGTCCCTTCTGGATCGGTTTAGAAAAGTGCGCTTGCTGGGGGGAAGCTGATGGTGCGGCATGTGGAGTTGAACCGGAAGTTGACGCTGGAGCGGCGGCAGCGGGTTTCCGATGGTGCTGGCGGGTTCGAGCGGAACTGGGTGGCCTTGGGAGAGGTCTGGGCCGATGTGCAGATGCGCAGTGTCAGGGTGACGGAGGTTTCTGCGGGCACAACGGCTTTGGAACGGCACAGGATCATCGTGCGCGGTGCACCGCAGGGGGATCCGCAGCGTCCGATGCCCGGACAACGGTTTGTCGAAGGAAGCCGGATTTACGGAATTGAATCGGTAACGGAGCATGATCACGCCGGGCTGTATCTGCTGTGTTGGACCCGTGAGGAGGTGCTGACGTGACTTATGCGGTTTCCCATGCGCTTCAGCAGGGGATCTATCTGGCTTTGAAGGCGGATGCGACTTTGACGGGGCTGGTTGGTAGCGATGTGTTTGACGCACCGCCAAGCGGGGCAATACCGGACCTTTATGTCATGATCGGAGACGAACAGGCGCGGGACCGTTCCAGTGGTTCGGCAGGTGCGGCGGTACATGATCTGGACATACGCGTGGTGTCCTCGGCGGCGGGGTTTGCTGCGGCAAAGCAGGTTGCGGGGGCGGTGTGCGATGCGGTGATCGGGGCGCAGATTGCCCTGACCAGAGGCCGGTTGGTGTCGCTTTCCTTTCGAACGGCGCGTGCATTGCGGGACGGCAGCCCCGAGCAGAGGCAGATCCGTCTGAAATTTCGCGCATTTGTAGAGGATGCCTGACCGGCTGCGGGCCGGTTTCAGAAAGAAGTTTAGAGGAATTAGGAGAGAGTTATGGCGGCACAGAACGGCAAGGATCTGTTGATCAAGGTGGATATGGACAATGCGGGGACATTCGCGACACTGGCAGGGCTGCGTGCCTCGCGCATTTCGTTCAACACGGAAACCGTGGATGTAACGGCGCTCGACAGTACAGGGGGGTGGCGGGAATTGCTGGCGGGGGGCGGTGTGAAAACCGCCAGTATCAGCGGATCGGGCGTGTTTCGGGATGAAAACACCGACGAGCGGGCGCGGCAGATTTTCTTTGACGGGCAAATCCCCGATTTTCAGGTGGTAATACCGGATTTCGGCATTGTGGAAGGGGCGTTTCAGATCACGTCACTGGAGTATGCGGGGCAGTTTGACGGAGAGGCGACCTATGAAATGGCCTTCGCGTCGGCGGGCGCGCTGGCGTTTTCCGTGATTTGATGGCGAATCCTTATCGCGGCGAGGTGTCGCTGACAGTGGATGGCGTAAAGCGCGTGATGCGGCTGAGCCTCGGGGCTTTGGCGGGGCTTGAAGCCCGTCTCGGGGCGGAGGGATTGCTGCCGCTGATTGTGCGGTTCGAGAACGGGGCGTTTGCGACG
This sequence comes from Paracoccaceae bacterium, assembly GCA_018223125.1. Classification (GTDB taxonomy): domain Bacteria; phylum Pseudomonadota; class Alphaproteobacteria; order Rhodobacterales; family Rhodobacteraceae; genus Amylibacter. The sequence continues at coordinate 12,152 of JAAEZA010000012.1, forward strand.
GAGGATCTGATTGCATTGCTTCGGGCCGGACTGTCGGGCGGGGGCTGGGAGTGCAGCGAGGCAGAACTGAGGCGGGCCGAGATCGAAGGAGGCGCGATGGAGGCAGCGCGGGCTGCGGGGATGCTGTTGCGCTTGACGTTCACGCTGCCGGAGAGTGCGGATGATTGACTGGGCCGGTTTGATGGCGCTGGGGCTGGGGCAGTTGCGCCTGTTGCCGGAACAGTTCTGGGCGCTGACGCCTGTGGAGTTGCTGATGATGGCGGGTGTAACGCCTGGCGGGACACCGGGGCTGAGCCGTGCGCGGCTGGATGCGCTTTGTGCGCAGTTTCCGGATGTGAGAGAGCATTAGAGAGGACCAAGCATGGATGATAACGGACCTGATCTGGAGACGCTGGAAAACCAGTTGGAGGCTCTGGAAGGCGATATTTCTGCTACGGCACGAATTTCGGCTGTGTTCCAGCAGGAGTTGAAGGGGATGCAGACGAGCATCTCGCTGGCGGAAAAGGAGGCGCGGGGGTTGTCGGGGTCTCTGTCCAAGGGGCTGAGGGGGGCCTTCGGGGATGTGATCCTTCAGGGGGCGAAGTTTTCTGATGTGCTTGAGACACTGGCGCAGCGGATGATCCGCAGCACCTTCAATCAGGCGATCTCCCCCGTAAGTGATGCGATCGGGGGCGCTTTGAGCGGTGGTGTCAATTCGATCCTTGGCAGCATCTTCCCGAGCGCCAGCGGCAATGTCTTTTCGGGAGGGCGGGCGACTGGCTTTGCCAAAGGGGGCGTTGTGGGCGGGCCAACGGTACTTCCGATGCGCGGGGGGATAGGGCTGATGGGGGAGGCAGGAGCTGAGGCGATCATGCCGTTGCGCCGCGGTGCCGACGGGCGCTTGGGGGTCGAGGGTGCCGGAGGAGGCACAGCGGTTCACGTCACGATGAACATTACCACACCGGATGCAGAAAGCTTCGCGCGGTCCCAGACCCAAGTGGCGGCAGGGATCAGTCGGGCGATCGCCCGCGGGAACCGGAACCAGTAGGAGAGTAGATCTTGAACTTTCATGAAGTCAGATTTCCGGCCGGATTGTCATTCGGGTCAAGCGGCGGGCCGGAACGGCGCACCGAGATTGTGACGCTGAACAGCGGCTATGAAGAGCGTAACAGCCCCTGGGCCCATGCGCGGCGGCGCTATGATGCGGGGGTTGCCATGCGTTCTACCGATGATCTGGAAGCTGTGATCGCTTTTTTCGAGGCACGGCGCGGCCGGTTGTACGGGTTTCGCTGGAAGGACTGGACGGATTTCAAAAGTTGCCTGTCATCCCGCGAGCCTGCGTTTACGGATCAGGAGATCGCGGTGGGAGACAGTGTGACGGTGCAGGTTCCCCTGTGCAAGACCTACCGTTCGGGAGAGACCACATACTGTCGCACGATTTCCAAGCCTGTGGAGGGAACCTTGGCTGTCGGGGTTGGCGGTGCGCAGGTTTTTGAGGGGGAGCATTATGAAGTGGATTATACAACTGGCGTCATCCGTTTTAATGAAGCTCCTCCCGAAGGGGCGCTTGTGACGGCCGGGTTTGTGTTTGATGTGCCGGTACGGTTTGACACTGACCGGCTGGACATGAGCATGGCAAGCTTTGCTGCCGGATCCGTACCTAGTGTGCCTGTGGTGGAGGTCCGTGTCTGATGCGCAGGATTGGTGAAGCCATGCAGGCGCATCTGAACAGTGGTGCGACAACGTTGTGCCGTGCATGGGTCGTGCGGCGGAGGGACGGAGCGGTTTACGGGTTTACGGATCATGACAGCGATTTGCCGGTTGACGGCGTGTTGTGTGAAGCGGCATCCGGTATGGATGCAAGTGCTGTGGAGCGGTCTACCGGACTTGCGGTTGACAACGCGCAGGCTGTCGGGGCGCTAAGTTCGCTTGGTATCAATGATCTTGATATCGAGACAGGACGGTTTGACGGGGCCGAGGTTACCCACTGGCTGGTAAACTGGAAGCAGCCGGCACAGGCTATTCTGCAATTTCGCGGTACGATCGGAGAGGTGCGGCGGGGACAAGGCGCTTTCGAAGCGGAATTGCGCGGGCTGAGCGAGGCCCTGAACAAACCGGTAGGGCGAACCTATCTGCGCCAGTGTGACCGGATTGTCGGGGACGGGAAATGCGGTGTGGACCTGTTTGCCGAAGGGTTTGTAGCCGAGGATGTTGTCGATACCTCCACGGGACGGCGGGTGATCGAGCTGAAGCATCTGGGCGCGTTTGAGGAAGACTGGTTTGCACAGGGGCGGGTCACTTGGTTAAGCGGGCCGAATGAGGGTGCGGACGGTCTGGTGAAAGTGGATTACCGTCGGGGTCCGGTGCATGTAGTGGAACTGTGGGAAGAGACCCGCTTTCCGATCGGGAACGGTGACCGGATCCGCTTGCACGCAGGATGTGACAAGCATGCAGGCACCTGTCGGGAGAAATTCGGTAATTTCCTGAACTTTCGCGGATTTCCCCATATGCCCGGTGAGGATTTCAGTCTGACCTATCCTGTTGCAGGGCGTCCTATGGACGGCGCAAGGCGCGAATAGATGACACCGCAGATGCGTAAGGAAATCCTTGCCGTGGCGCGGGGCTGGATCGGTACGCCCTATCGCCACCAATGCAGTGTGAAGGGGCAGGGTACGGATTGTCTGGGGCTGCTACGCGGAGTCTGGCGCGAGCTATTCGGTGCAGAACCTGTGGTCGTACCGGCCTATACGGCGGATTGGTCGGAGGCGTCCGGAGAGGAGCGGCTGTGGCGTGCCGCGCGGCGGTATCTGGTGGCGGTGCCGGTTTGTCTGCCGTGTTTTGGTGACGTGGTGCTGTTCCGGATGCGGCAGCAGGCGGTGGCGAAACATGTCGGAATCTTGAGCAGGGCGTCCGGTGGCCTGCCGACACTTGTCCATGCTTACAGCGGCAAAGGTGTTGTCGAGACGCCTTTAACGCAGGCCTGGTCCCGCCGGATCGTAGCACAATTCGAATTTCCCGAGAGGAGGGGCTAATGGCGACGATACTCTTATCTGCGGCAGGCGCTGCGATCGGTGGTACTTTCGGGGGAACTGTGTTGGGCCTGACGGGGGCGGCAATTGGCAAGGCCGTCGGGGCGAGCCTTGGCGGGGTGATCGACCAGAAGATCCTTGGTAGCGGCAGTCGGGTGGTTGAAACCGGACGGCTTGAAAGCTTCCGCTTGCAGGGCGTGAGCGAGGGGGCGGCGGTGCCCCGGGTGATGGGGCGCGCACGCATTGCAGGACATCTGATCTGGGCGAGCCGGTTTGAGGAACACGTCAGCACGCAGACCTCTGGAGGCGGTAAGGGGGGCGGCGGGCCGCGGGTTACAACCAAGTCTTATTCTTACACGGTAAATGTTGCCTTCGCTCTGGGCGAGGGCGTGGTAGACAAGATCGGGCGGATTTGGGCGGACGGGCAGGAAATCAGCCGCGACGGATTGTCGATAGCGTTCTATCCCGGAGACGAGTCACAGGTGCCCGATCCGACGATTTCCGCGATAGAAGGGTTGGAAAATGCGCCAAGTTATCGGGGCACGGCTTATATCGTTTTCGAAGACCTTGATCTTGGGCCTTTCGGCAACAGGATTCCCCAGTTCAATTTCGAAGTGTTCCGGAAAGCGCAGCCCGAACACAGCACACTGGATGATCCGTCGCGGGATATAACAGGTGTTTGCCTGATCCCGGGAACAGGCGAGTATTCTCTGGCAGTGACGCCGGTCGAATATCCGGGGGACTTTGGTGACGGCAAATTTGCGAATGTGAACTCTCCGCGCGGAAAGACCGACCTGCTGCACGCGCTGGAGGATCTGCAGGAGGACATTCCGAATATTGCGTCTGTCTCGCTTGTGGTGAGCTGGTTTGGAGATGATCTGCGCTGTGGGATGTGCAACCTGACACCCCGTGTCGAGCAGACCGAGGTGGACGGGGATCCGATGCCTTGGGTGGTTTCCGGTCTGGCGCGGTCTGCAGCCTCTTTGGTGAGTTTTTACGGCGACCGGCCTGTCTATGGGGGGACACCTGCGGACGGCGCTGTTCTGGAAGCTATAGAGCACATGAAAGATGCGGGACAGAGTGTTGTTTTCTATCCGTTTATCCTGATGGACATTCAGGCGGACAACGGATTGGCTGATCCCTATTCCGACAATCCAGACCAGCCCGTTATGCCGTGGCGTGGCCGGATTACAACGGCGAAGGCGGCGGGACGGGACGGGAGCAGCGACAAGACGCCGGCAGCCGCTTCGGAAGTTGCAGCGTTTTTCGGGACAGCGGCGGTGACTGATTTTTCGGTTGCGGACGGCGCAGTGCTTTACAGTGGTCCGGCGGAGTGGAGCTATCGCCGCTTTATACTGCATTACGCCTATCTGTGCCTTGCCGCTGGCGGGGTCGAGGCGTTTAATATCGGGTCGGAAATGCGGGGGCTCACCCGCATTCGGGATGGGGTGGACAGTTTTCCGGCTGTTCTTGCCTTGCAGCAACTTGCAAGTGATGTGCGGACGGTTCTGGGACCGGATGTTAAAATCGGCTATGCTGCGGATTGGTCCGAATATTTCGGTTATCATCCCGATGACGGATCAGGGGACGTGTTGTTCCATCTTGATCCGCTGTGGGCACAATCGGAAATCGACTATATCGGGATTGATAATTACATGCCGCTGGCGGACTGGCGGGACAGTCTGGGGCATCGTGATGAGGGCGAAGGCTCGGTCTATTCTGTGGATTACCTGCGCAAGAATGTAGCGGGTGGGGAGGGATTTGACTGGTATTATGCGGATGCGGCGGGGCGCGATGCGCAGGACCGTATTGCGATCACGGATGGCGCATACGGGGAGCCTTGGGTCTTTCGTTACAAGGATCTGGTAAGCTGGTGGAGCAAGGAGCATTACAACCGTCTGGGCGGCGTCCGGCAGAGTGTTCCGACACAGTGGCAGCGCAAATCCAAACCGATCCGTTTTACCGAATTGGGATGCCCTGCCGTGGACAAGGGGGCGAACCAGCCAAATGTTTTCTTTGACCCGAAATCATCTGAATCTGCCTTGCCGTATTATTCCGAAGGTTCCGTCGATACCCTGATGCAGGCGCAGTATCTGCGGGCGACATACGCACACTGGCTGGAGCCTGACAATAATCCGGTTTCGGACGTGTATTTCGCGCCGATGGTGGACATTGCGAACAGTCATGTCTGGGCATGGGATGCGCGGCCCTGGCCGGATTTTCCGAACCGTCTTGATGTGTGGAGTGACGGGGAAAACCACGGGCGGGGGCATTGGATCACGGGGCGGTTTTCCGATCAGTCGCTTGGGGCAATTGTCTCGGAAATTTGTGACATTTCGGGTTTGCGGGACATTGATGTGTCACAGCTTTACGGTTCGACCATCGGCTTTGCCATGACCTCGGTTGAGACAGGGCGGCAGAGCTTGCAGCCCCTTATGCTGGCGTTTGATTTTTCCTGTACAGAAGCAGACGGCAAGCTGGTTTTCATGAACCGGAGCGAGCAGATAGCATTCACGGCTTTGCCTGCGGATCTGGCCGTTGCGGATGCCATCCCCGCTGTCGCGAAAACCCGCGCACCGGCGGCAGAAACCGTCGGGCGTGTGCGCGTATCGTTTTGGGACGAAACACGGGATTACCAGACTGCAACATCCGAGTTTGCCCTTTCCGACGACGAAAGCCAGGCCTCGTCCCATGTGTCGCTGCCACTGGTCCTGCGGCCGGGTACAGGGGTGAATCTGGCGAGTAGATGGCTTGTGTCTGCGCGGGTGGCGCAGGATGAGGTGAAGCTGTCCTTCCCGCCGAGCGTGCAGGGGCTGGTTGCGGGTGATGTGTTCAAGCTTGATGACGGAGGGACTGGTGCGACCTACCGGATCGAGAGGATTTTTGAACAGGGCGCGCGGGAAACGGAGGCCGTGCGGGTCGAACAATCGGTTTACAAGCAGAAAGACGCAAGTTCGACGATCGGGACAGTTTCTGCGCTGCAACCGGCAGGGGGATTTGTCCTGCGCTTTCTGGATTTGCCCGTGCTTGAGGCTGAACAGGAAAGTTTTGCACCATACGCTGTGGCAGCGGGATCGCCCTGGCCGGACGCTGTGGCTGTGTTCAAATCGGCCACGGATGACGGATATGTGCTCGACACGATAATCGAGACGCCTTCAAAGATCGGCAAAACCGTGACGGAACTTCGTTGCGGTCCAGTGGGTTTCTGGGACGAGGTGAATACGCTGCGGGTCCGGATTTCAAGTGGAAGTCTGGAAGGGCGCAGTGTTCTTGATGTGCTGAACGGTTCCAACGGTGTCGCGATAGGAAGCGGTGCGGCGGCGGGATGGGAAGTGTTCCAGTACCGCGAGGCCGAACTTCAGTCCGACGGTAGCTACATTCTGCGGGGCCTGTTGCGGGGGCAGTTGGGCAGCGATGCCGACATGCCGGATGTCTGGCCGGAAGGTTCCGAACTGGTGTTTCTGGACCGTATTCCCGAACGTTTGCAACACAAGGACGCAGATCGTGGCGTCGAAAGGTATTATCGCAGCGGACCGGCTGCCAAACCTGTGGGGGATCCAGCATATAGGACACGAACAGAAAGCTTTGATCTGGTGGCTTTGCGCCCGCTTTCCCCTGTGCATTTACAAAGCCGGCGCGACGAGGCGAACGCCATTCACCTGAGCTGGATCAGGCGCACGCGGATTGACGGGGACAGTTGGGAAGGTCTGGAGGTGCCTTTGGGGGAAGGGACAGAGCTGTACCGTGTCGACGTGCTTGACGGCACCGGCGTGCTGCGGAGCGAGATGGTCGGGACGCCGGAGTGGAGCTACTCTGCCGCGATGCAGGCCGAGGACGGTGCCGCAGGTGCGGTGAATGTCAGCGTTTCGCAGGTTTCAGAGAAATTCGGTCCCGGCGCGGCTGCGGGTTTAACCATAGAAATCTAACTGCCGGGACAGGCAAATGCGGGCTGTACTGCATCAGGATATCGTAGCACTGGCCTGTTGTCTGCGCGCCCTTCCAGCGACAGCACGTAAACGGGCAGCCAGAAAGATTGTAGACCGGACAGCCCGCGCGGATTGTTATCGCTTGCGAACAGGGCGCGTTCATCCGTTTTATGGTAACGGAACGCTGCAATCCTTCTGCCAGTCCCTTCCAAAACTTTGCGAAGGGCGACTGGACGATCCCGATTATGCGGATTGCCTGATCCGCGCTTTAAAGGCGGTTCGGGCGTTTCGAAACGGGTCAGCTTCCAGCGGGTGAGTAGCCGGTCTTGCGGGCAATTAACACCGGAGCACCCGTTTTTGTGATCGGCTCTATCACAAATCCAAAATTGTATTTGGCGGCATAGTCGCGTAGGTCTGGGATAACCAGCTTTTATGCGAGATCAGAAAATGACACAGAATGCCCAGAAAATCGCGGAACTGGATCCGGTTTGGTCCCGTATCCGCACCGATGCAGCGCAAATGGTCGAAGAAGAACCCATTCTCGGCGGGCTTGTCCATTCCGGCGTGCTGCACCACAACTCCCTTGAAAAAGTTCTCAGCTACCGTATGGCGTTGAAAATTTCCTCCGATGAAATGCCAACGCAAATTCTGCGTGAGCTGATAGACGAGGCCTACGCCAGCGATCCCTCTTTAGGTGATGCGGCGCGGGCTGATCTGACAGCCGTATTTGAACGGGACCCCGCCTGCCATCGCCTGATCCAGCCGATCCTTTTCTACAAGGGTTTTCAGGCCGTTCAGGTGTATCGCGTGGCCCATTGGTTGTGGACGAATAACCGGAAGGGGATGGCACAGTTCTTCCAGATGCGCTCGTCCGAAGTGTTCGGTGTGGATATCCATCCCGGCGCAGTGGTCGGACGCGGTATCATGATCGACCACGCCCATTCGATTGTGATCGGTGAAACCGCTGTTGTCGGAGATAACGTTTCCATGCTGCACTCCGTGACACTTGGCGGCACGGGTAAAGCAGACGGAGACCGGCATCCCAAGATTGAAAACGGCGTGCTGATCGGGGCCGGTGCCAAGGTGCTCGGGAATATCCGCATCGGGTATTGCAGCAGGATAGCGGCGGGCTCGGTTGTCTTGCAGGAAATTCCGCCATGCAAGACCGTGGCGGGCGTTCCGGCCAAGATTGTTGGCGAAGCAGGCTGCTCCCAGCCGTCACAATCCATGGATCAGTTGCTGAATTACCAATAGTTTTTTTGGGGTTTAGTGAACTGAAAAGTATTAATTTTCTTTAGGCGCTCCCGTTGTCGGGGGCGCCTAATTCTTTATTCCGTCAAAGTCGCTGTGGGACACCAGACCGAATTCTTCTGCCGTGACCTTGGCGACAATGGGAGAGTCTAGATCCAGTTTGCGCTGGTAGAGTTTGACCGCGATCTTGGTTTCTTCATCCATCCATCCGGTCAGGGGGCCGGAATAAAACCCCCGTGCTTTGAGTGCGCGTTGCAGGCTTTGCACAAAATTTTCTGTGTATTTATGGGGGCACACTGCCGGAAACCATTGTTCGCTTCGCGGTGTCACGATCCGCTGCATGGTCATGGTTTTGAAGGTGGCCTTGCGGATGACAGTGGTTTCACCGGTTTCCAGATCAACCGCCAGTCGCGCAGGTTTGAGCGGAATTTTCTCTGTTACTGTTTCAATGACTGCCGGCGTGAATTCGTGTCCGAAGCAATCGGTCGGTCCGGCATTTTCCGGAAGCATCGCATGGTCGGGATGGGTCAGTCTGGAGACGATTTGCCCGCCTTGCGTGATTGTAGCACCGGTCAGCAAGGCCAGTGCGGTCATGGAAAGGATGTGCCTGTATCGTGCCATCTGCGGCCTCTTTTTCGGTGAAACTAGCCGGACCGTCCGTTAAAACAAGCGTTTTGTGTGTCATCCCCCGTTTTGAGCGGTTTTTGTTGCGGTGATGTCGTCGGGACCGGACAGCCAGTCCAGCAAACCCGAGATATCCTCGATATGCTGGGCAATCACATGCACCACTTGTCCGTCTCTCTGGATTTTGCCGGTCACGCGCAAAAGACGGCCGGCCACCACGGGGCGGCGGAACCGTTGATAGACATTCTGCCAGACGATCACATTGCAAATTCCCGTTTCATCCTCAAGGGTTATGAAAATAACACCTTTCGCTGTGCCGGGTCTCTGACGTACCAGAACCAGCCCGGCGACACAGATCAGCGCGCCCTGTGGCGGTTCTCCCAGTCGGGCGTGGGGCAAGGCGGCGGGCGGACGGGGCCATTGTGTGAAATCCTGCATGAGAACAAAAATAGAACATATTGGCGAATGATGCAATAAACCCGTCTATTCGGGTGAAAAGCACTGGCCCTCATTTTTCGCACTGTTACAAAAGGCAGCGAAAGACTCTGACCAGCCAAGGGACCGATAGCATGGCCAAGATCACATATGTTGAACACAACGGGACAAAACACGAAGTAGAGGTCGCAAACGGCCTGACCGTTATGGAAGGTGCACGTGACAACAACATCCCGGGCATCGAAGCGGATTGCGGCGGCGCCTGTGCATGTTCGACCTGTCACGTCTATGTTGACGGTGCCTGGACAGACAAGCTGCCGCCCAAGGATGCAATGGAAGAAGACATGCTGGATTTCGCTTGGGAACCGGATGCAGAACGCTCCCGTCTGACCTGCCAGTTGAAAGTGACAGACGATCTGGACGGTCTGGTTGTCCAGATGCCGGAAAAGCAGATTTGATCCTGCGCAAGACATTGATCGGAATGGCCGTCCTTTTGGGCGGCCTTCCTGTTTTTGGGCAGGTGCAAAGCCCGCCGGCTGAAAAATACTGCGAAGGCGGGGCAGTGGGATGTTTTGCCCGTACCAGCGCCCGTTACCTTGACCCGACCTCCCGCTACCCCCACGGGGTTCTCGGGGATGACAAGGAATGGGGCAGCCTTCTGGTACAGGCGGATGACGCACAGAACAGCTATAAAATCACCCTGACATCCGAAGTTTTTGAAGACACCGCCCCGCGCCTTGCCGATTTTGACGGGGACAGAGTTCCCGAAGTCGTCGTCGTCCAGTCCCACCCGCAAAAAGGCGCACAACTTGCGATTTACGGGACTGATGGCAAACGGGCCGCAACACCGTACATCGGCACGCGGTTCCGCTGGCTTGCCCCTGCCGGGATCGCTGATTTCGATGGAGACGGAACGCTTGACGTGGCCTATGTCGACCGCCCGCATCTTTACAAGGCGCTGCGGGTCTGGAGCTATCGTGCGGGCGTGCTGGCAGAAATCGCCACCATCCCAGACCTGACCAATCACAGTATCGGAGAGACAGAGATTGATGGCGGCCTGCGCTACTGTGATGGCCGGCCCGAAATGATCCTCTCGGATGCAAGCCGGTCCCATGTCGTTTCTGTTTATTACGAGGCAGGCCGGTTTAAAAAAGACACCCTCGGCCCGTATTCCGCTGAAGCCGTAAAATCCGCCCTGTCGCGCTGTTAAACCATCCGCCGGAACCGCACCTGACTGATCGCAAGCCCCAGTAGGATCAAGGCAAGGGCCCCGACAAAGCGGCCGGGCAGGGGTTCCCCCAACAGGACCACGCCGAAGACAACCGCCCAGACCGGCACCTGATAATTCACCAGAGACAGAAAACTCGGTCCGGCTGAATTGATCACAGTTACCAGAATAATCGTTGCCAGTGCGGTCGGGAACAGACCCAAATAGACCACGCCCCAGAGTGCCTCGCGTGCTGGGGCATCCGGCAAGCCCTCCAGCCAGAGCGCCAGTGGCACCATTACGCCGCTTGCCAGCAACAGGGCGCCGGCTGCGAATCCCATGTTGGAAACAGGCGGACAAAGCCGCGTAATGATAGAGCCGATGGCATAGCAACAGGCCGCACCGACACAGGCCAGACGGGCCACGCCTTCCAGATCATTGCCCGAAAGATCGAAGGCATCAAATCCGATCAGCAGAATCGTACCGGCAAACCCGATAAAAAATCCGATCGTTTTACGCAGGTTTGTTTGTTCTCCGGGGACCAGCAGAAACGCCAGTGGCAGAACCAGTAATGGCACAACCGCCATTGTGATCCCTGCAAAGCCCGAAGACACATGCAACTGCCCCCAACTTAGCAATGTGAATGGAATGGCGTTTGAAAACAGTGCCATACCCAGACAATGAATCCAGATCCGCCTGCCGTTCGGGCCTGACCACGCAGGCAAACGCCGCCCCAGCGCATGGATCATGACGGTCAGCGCTACCGCGCCAAGTGCAATCCGGAGAGCGGCAACCGTGAAGGGGCCAAATCCCGTCAGAGCGTATTTGGACCCCATGAACGACGCCCCCAGATCATCCCGAGCAAGATCAAAAGAGCCCAGTTCAACAGGCCCCGATTGTGCTGCGCAGTCATGGTAAAATCCTCCCGTGAGGATTACCCATAACGCTCTATTCCGCCCAGTGCACCCGTTTTCACCAGTTCTTTAAGGACGGCTTCAATGTTCCCGAAATACTCATCTAGAACACCGCAGCAGGAGGATCGCCATCGGGCCGGATCCCCGCGGCAACGGGCTATCGGGATAACTTCTTTGACAGGAAATCTACAAATACCCTGATTTTTGGGGCCAGATTGCGTTTCTCGGCGTAAATCACAGCCACATCCGCATGGGGTTGCACGTACTCCGGCAAAACGCGCACCAATCTGCCAGTTTCCAGATCCTTATCAACGATGAATGTTGACAGTCGCGAGATGCCCAGACCTTTCAGGGTCGCGCGGTAGATCACATCGGCAGAGTTGCCAAAGAAATTCCCTGTCACCTCGATTTTTTCAGGACCGTCCGGCCCGATCATTTCCCAGGTATTCCGTCGCCGGATTTTAGTCACCTGAAGGCAGTTGTGACGGCCCAGTTCTTCCAGTGTTTCCGGCATCCCGTGTTTGTCGAGGTATTCGGGCGCGGCGCAAATAACCCGCTCGTTCGTAAAAATGCGTCGTGCAATCACGTTGGGATTATCCATCTGCTCGGCAAAGCGCACAGCCGCATCAAGGTCTTCTGCTTCAATATCCGCACTGCGGTCGGACAATTCCAGCTGCAGGGACACTTCGGGATAGAGTTCCAGAAACTCCGGCATCAGGGGGATCAGGCGGGCTTTGCCGAAAGCTACCGAACTGATGACCTTCAGCAATCCGCGCGGCTGTCCTTCGGCTTCATCTACTTCTTCGGTAGCATCGCGTACCAAAGCTGCAATTTCCGCGCATTTTGCGTAGAAATCCCGTCCTGTGTCAGTCAGCAGAATGCCATCTTTGGTGCGGTGCAGTAACCGCGTGTGCATCCGGTCCTCCAGCTGGCTGATCTGTTTGCTGACCGAAGAGGGCGTCCGCCCCAAGCTGCGCGCAGCCCCTGAAAAGCTGCCGCTGTCGACAACTTTCGCAAAAACCACCATTAATCCTGCCGTATCCATGTCTCTTGACCTGTTTCCAAAATGGCAAACCCGTTGTGACGATAACTAGTGTTGTTTTGATGGATGTCCCGCGATATTACTGCATTGCAGCAGAGATTTCTGCGGCGCAGCATAGAGTGAAGGCACCAAACTTCGCAACGCTGAAAATGAATGCAGAATACAAACGCATCTACCTCCTCCCAGATGTTGTTTGTTCTAAGTGGCCCTCCCGTATCCTCCTCCCACGGGAGGGCTATTTTATTTCCTCCAGAAATCAACCAAGGCGCGGCTCTGGCTGATTGCGATTCCCCCCAGTACCAGCCCCATGCCCGAATACATCGACAGGGTGATTTTTTCTCCTAGCAGCAGAACCCCGAAGATCACAGACCAGACCGGCACCATATAGCTGGTCAGGCTCATGAAAACCGAACCGGCAGATTTAATGATACGCACCCGCATTACCGCGCCCACTGCCGTCGGGATCAGGGCTGCATAAAGCAGCGCATAGCCCGCAGGGGTCGCAAGGCTTGCCGGTGGTCCCTCTGTTGCAATCGCAATGGGAACCAGCACAACGGTCCCGACCCAAAGGGTGGCTGCTGCAAAGGCAAGCTGTGGCATCGGCGGACTGCGCCGTGTGATGATAGAGCCGACGGCATATGTGGCGGCCGTTCCCACGCAGGCCAGTTGACCCCAAGTTTCCAGATCACGGCCTGTGGATGACAGCGCCTTTGGCCCCATTAAAACTGCCAAACCGATAAAACCGACAATGAAGCCGGCAATCCGCCTTGGCCCGATGCCTTCCTCTTTGGAAAAAACCGCCGCCAGCGGCAGGATCAACAGCGGGACAGCGCCCATGGAAATTCCGGCAAAGGCGGAAGGGACATATTGCTGGCCGAATGCCAGCAGCGCCATGCCCGCCGCAACCGATGTCATCCCGAAGGCGCAAATGAACAGCCAGCTTCGCAAGCCCCTGATCCGGTGCATCCCCTGACCTGTCATCGCGCCCAGAACGGTGATCGCCACAGCCGCAATCCCCACACGGCCCGAGGCAACCCACCACGGACCGAAACCGTCCAGCGCCAGTTTGGTGGACAGGAACGCGCCGCCCCAGATCGCGCCAAGGGCAATGATCGAAAGCCAGTTCGAAAGGCCGGGATTTTGCGGGGAAGGGGGCATCTGCTCTCGTTCAAAATTTCAGTTAAAATATGGCAAAGATAAAAGAAAGAAAGGGCACCGCCTGCGATGCCCTTCCTTTAATCTTCAAACACGTTAATCCTGCGTTTAGTTTTTGGCTTTATCAACCATTTTACCAGCAGAGATCCAAGGCATCATGCCGCGCAGGGTTTCGCCCACTTTTTCGATCTGGTGTTCGTCGTTGATGCGACGTGTCGCCTTGAAGGACGGTTGACCAACGGCGTTTTCCAGCATGAAGTCGCGTACGAACTTGCCGGTCTGGATGTCTGTCAGAACGTCTTTCATGCGCTGCTTTGTTTCAGCGTATGGCAGGATGCGCGGGCCGGAAACATACTCGCCATACTCCGCAGTGTTGGAGATGGAGTAGTTCATGTTGGCGATACCGCCTTCATAGATCAGGTCAACGATCAGCTTGGTCTCGTGCAGACACTCGAAATAGGCCATTTCAGGCTCGTATCCGGCTTCCACCAGTGTTTCAAAGCCCATGCGGATCAGTTCAACGATGCCGCCGCACAGAACAGCCTGTTCACCGAAGAGGTCGGTTTCACATTCTTCGCGGAAGTTGGTTTCGATGATGCCGGAACGGCCGCCACCTATGGCGGAACAGTAGGACAGGCCGATTTCCAGCGCCTTGCCGGAAGCGTTCTGGTCTACGGCCACCAGACAGGGAACACCGCCGCCTTTGGTGAATTCGCCCCGTACCGTGTGGCCCGGACCTTTTGGTGCCATCATGATCACGTCAACACCGGGTTTTGGCTCGATCAGGCCGAAATGTACGTTCAGACCGTGTGCAAAAGCAATCGCTGCGCCGTCTTTAAGGTTGTCGTGAACGTATTTTTTGTAAGTGTCGGCCTGCAGTTCATCGGGCATTGTGAACATGATCAGGTCACACCATGCCGCTGCTTCGGCGATACCCATAACCTTCAGGCCTTCGCCTTCGGCTTTCGCCGCAGAGGCAGAGCCTTCGCGCAGGGCAACAACCACGTTTTTCGCACCGGAATCCCGCAGGTTCAGCGCATGGGCGTGCCCTTGGGAGCCATAGCCCAGAATGGCGACTTTCATGTCCTTGATCAGGTTAATGTCGCAATCGCGATCATAATATACACGCATGATTTTCTCCTCAAACTGCGGTTCTGCCTGCACAATAGGGGGGCTTCAGTAAAACGGGGTTCGTATTTACAGGATTTTCACTGATTAAGTGAATTGTTATTCGCACAATATCGTGTTAATGAAATACTCATGCAAAACATTGATGACATGGACAGAAAACTGCTGCGCCTGATGCAGCATGACCCCGCCGCAAGCACAGCGCAACTGGCGGAACAGGCCGGGCTGACCACGGCCTCCTGCTGGCGGCGGATAGAGCGGCTGGAAACCGCCGGTGTGATTCTTGGCCGCGACATACGAATTGATCCCAAGGCTTTGGGTTACGAGGTCGAGGTGTCTTTGCGCATCACCCTTGATAAAACCCAAAGCAATGCTTTTGATGCTTTCATCGCAGAGGCACGCAAGATCCCCGAAATAAACGAAATCCAGACCTTTCTGGGCCGTGTGGATGTGCGCCTGAATGTGCTGGCGCGGGATATGGCCCATTATCAGGATATTTACCGCACGCATCTTCTGGCCTTGCCCCATATCGCGGATATCGAGGCTTTGATGCTGATTTCCAACCTCAAGAACTCGGATATCCTGCCGCTATGATGGATCTGGACGATACCGACCGCGCCATCCTGCGCACGCTGCAAAAAGACGGTTCGCTGAATGCTGCGGCGGTGGCAAAGCGGGTCGGCCTGTCCCAGCCTGCCTGCTGGCGCCGGATCCGCAAGCTGGAGGACAGCGGCGTTATTACGGGGCGCAGTATCCGTCTCAATCAGGAAGCATTGGGGTTTGGCGTGACTGTTTTCCTTGGCATCAAGCTTGCCACACGGGGCCGCGTGAGTGTCGAGGATTTCGAGCGGGCCGTGATCGCCATTCCAGAAGTGCAGGTGGTGCAGCATGTTCTGGGGCTTTATGATTACCGCCTTAAGGTTGTGGCCCGCGATATTGCTGATTTCGAGCGGGTTTTACGCCGCCGGATCATGACCTTACCGGGGGCAGGGGCGGTGGATGCCAATGTCCTGCTGAGCGAGGAGACCAGCCCGATGCTGCTTTAGCCCTTGGCAATGAAATAGATCTGGACCGGCCCGTTCGCGCCGGTTTCTTCGGTGTTGTCAATCAACCGGTGGCCCTGTTCGGCGCAGAAATGGGGCATGTCTATCACGGCCGCAGGATCATCCGCCCGCACTTTAAGAACCTGCCCCGATTGCAGGGCCAGCAAGCGTTTGCGCGCCTTCAGGACGGGCAGGGGGCAGAGCAATCCGGTTGCGTCAACTTCGGCATCAAAGGTCATAGCCGCCAGATAATCTGCTTTGTTGCAAAAGTCCACGCAAGCGTGATCAAATGATGGATGACGCAAGCGCAGCCTTCGCGTAGAGCAGGGGGTATGTTTGGTATTGATGTCATAGACGCAGCCCTGCTGCCCTCGCTTCTGGTCGCGCTGCTGGCCGGTGTGATTTCCTTTCTCAGCCCCTGCGTCCTGCCGATTGTTCCGCCTTACATTGCCTATATGGGCGGAATTTCCATGGCGGATATGACTGAAGGCACCAAATCACGCCGCCCTGTCATTACGGCTGCAATTTTCTTTGCCCTTGGCTTGTCCACCGTTTTTATTTTCCTTGGCTTCACGTCATCCTTGCTGGGGCAGATGTTTTTGCAGAACCAGCGGGCTTTCGGCATCGTGGCGGGGGCGATTATTATCCTGTTCGGTCTGCATTTCATCGGATTGATCCGCCTGCCCTTCCTCTATCGGGAGGCACGAATTGACGCGGGCGATCAGGGCGGCAGTGCCTTTGGGGCCTATATCCTTGGCCTTGCCTTTGCCTTTGGCTGGACCCCGTGCATCGGTCCGATCCTTGGCGCGATCCTGTCGGTCGCCGCGCAAGACGGCTCTGTCGCACGGGGCACAACCTTGATGGCCTTCTACGCTCTCGGTCTTGGCCTGCCGTTTGTCCTTGCCGCCGTTTACATCAACCGTGCTGTTGTGATCATGAACCGTTTCAAACGCCATATGGCTTTGATCGAAAAGATCATGGGGGCGCTTTTGATCGGCGTCGGCCTGATGCTGGTTTTTGATCTCTTCTCGGTCTTTTCTTACTGGCTGCTTGAAACCTTCCCCGCTTTGGCACGCATCGGATAAATGCCTTATTATTGCTGGATTTTCCGACTATAGTAGGCGGACTTCCGTCGTGATTTAGCAGTATCAGGTTTTCAATATGCCCGAAGAGGCACAGAACAGCGTCCGGACACGCCAGTTATTCTATATCCCCGGCTACGACCCCGTGCCGCCCCGCCGCTATCGCGAGCTTTACCGAAAGGAAGGCGCAGAGCAGGCGGCGCTTTCCGGTTATTCCCTTGAAATGAAGCCCAAAGCAAAGGGCGTAAAGAATTTCGGCTGGGGAGTCAGCGCAGAAATTGACGGGCAGAAGACGCAGACACAGGCGGAAATTCTGTACTGGGCGGATATTGTCCAACGCTCGATGGACCAGAATATTCCCCGAACCTATCTGCTGCTGCTGTCAACCGCATGGGAATATATCGGCTCCGGCGCCTTGTTTGGTCTTATGAAGCTGCGGATCGGTCCTGTTCTGGCGGCGCTCTACCCTGTGGCGATGCTGTTGTTGCAACTGCTGCTGGCGCTGGCTCTTGGGGGCGTGGCATACTATCTGTCAGCGCTTTATCTGCACTGGGGCTTTGGCGTGGTGCTGGGCGCGGCGATCCTTTGTGGTGTTCTGGTCTGGTTCAAACGCAAGGACGCAAAGTTGTTTGCCTATTACCTGATGCACGATTACGGCTATTCCGCCCGTTATAAAGGGGAAAACCCGCCCGAACTGGAGGCGCGGATGGCGGAATTTACCGACCGGATTGCTCAAGCCATGCGCTCTGATGCGGATGAAGTTCTTGTGGTCGGCCATTCCTCCGGTGCGCATCTTGCGGTCAGTATCCTTGCGGATCTTTTGCGTCAGGGCTGGGTGCCTGCCAATGGCCCGCGCCTTGGTCTTTTGACGCTCGGTCAGGTGATCCCGATGGTCAGTTTCCTGCGCAACGCATCGCGGTTGCGGGCCGATCTGAACTATCTCTGCCAGCAGAACCGCCTGTCATGGGTGGATGTCTCCGCCCCCGGCGACGGGGCGACATTTGCGCTCTGCGATCCGGTGGCTGTGTCGGGCGTGGCCCCTGAAACCGGCCAGTTGCACCCGTTGGTCCTGTCAGCGGCCTTCACGCAAACCCTGTCAGAGGCCAAACGAAAAGAGCTCCATCGCCGTTTTTTCCGCCTTCATTTTCAGTATCTTTGCGCTTTTGATCAGCCCAAAGATTACGACTATTTCAAAATCACCGCAGGACCGCAGTTTCTGGGGGACCGTTTCGCCCATCGCAGTCATTCGCCCTCGCGCTTTACCCGTGCCGTGAACCCCCACACAAGCCAGTCGACATGACCGATTACACCCCTCCGAAACCCGGATCGCGGCCCGAAAAAGTCTCGCTCTGGCAGCATATACAACTGTTCCGCAAAGATATTTTCGCGAGCCAGCCCGAACGGCTCTACCGTGCTTGGATGGCAGAATTTCGCATGCCCTTCTTTCGCAGCTATTTCGTGAACCAGCCGGAACTGGTCAAAACCGTGCTGAACGAGCGTCCCGACGATTTCCCCAAGTCCGAGATCATTCGCGGTGCCCTTTATTCCCTGCTTGGTGACGGGGTTTTTGTCTCAAACGGAGAGAAGTGGAAGCGTCAACGCCGTATCATCGACCCTGCTTTTGAAGGTGGCCGCCTGCGCGATGTGTTCCCTTCGATGCGCGATGCGGGCCATGACGCGGTGGCGCGTCTGACGCCGCTTGCAACCGGTGCTCCGGTAGAGGTTGAAGCGCAAACTTCCAAACTGGCGGCCGATGTTATTTTCCGCACCCTGTTTTCCATCCCGATCACCGACGATGACGCCAGCAGTGTGTTTGAAAACTTCCGCGATTATCAACGCACCCAGCCCCTTATGAATGTGGCGAGCTTTTTTAAAATGCCTCGCTGGATGCCGGCTTTCCAGCGAAGCAGCACCAAGGAAACCAGTGCAAGAATTCGCGCATTGCTGACCAAGCTCACGGACGAGCGTACGGCCCGGATTGCCGCTGGCACGGCTCCTGAAGATCTGGCCACCAAGATCATGACCACTGCCGATCCCCTGACGGGCGAGAAATTCAGCGGCGCGGAAATGGTGGATCAGGTGGCGATCTTCTTTCTTGCAGGGCATGAAACCTCTGCCTCGGCGCTGGCGTGGACGCTCTACCTGCTGGCGATGGATCAGGTTGCGCAGGATCGTGTCGCAGCAGAGGCCAGAGCCGCCAGTGCAGAGGGCGATTTCACCTTTAAGAACCTGTCGAAAATGCCCTTCACCCGCAACGTCTTTCGCGAAGCGCTGCGGCTTTATCCGCCTGTGCCCATGATGGTACGCGAGAACCAGCGACCGGAAACCTTCCGCAAACGCAGTATCAAGGTCGGCAGCCAGATCGTGATTTCCCCTTGGCATCTGGGCCGTCATCAGCGGTTCTGGGACAAGCCGGATGTGTTTGATCCGGGCCGTTGGGACAGACCGGAAACCAAAACGCCTGCGCGGGAGGCCTATATCCCGTTTTCATCCGGCCCGAGGGTCTGTACGGGGGCCGGTTTTGCGATGGTTGAAGGGGTGCTGTTGCTGGCGATGCTGGTCAAAGCGTTCCGGTTCGACCCTGTTGCGGGCAAAATTCCCGTGCCTGCCGCTCATCTGACCGTTCGCGCGCAGGACGGCATTCACCTTAGCCTGACGCCCCGTGATCCCGATACCAACGGAACACAAACAGGCGGATAGCCGAGGCCAGACCGCAATCGATTCCGCGCTCGGCATCAATCCGTGCCGCCAGCGCGTTGAGCGCAACGCCCTCTGACTGTGCAATGGCACGAAATCCGTCCCAGAACTCCTGCTCCAGCGAAACGCTGGTACGGTGACCTTTCAATGACAGGGAGTGTTTGCGCGGGCGGTCATACTCCATCACGCAGCAAGGATCTGTTTGAGTTTGCTTGGCAACAGGGGCCGTGCGCTTGGACCATAACGCAGCGGGTGCTCTGAAAGTTCCGGCATGATCTCGAAGATTCCGGCGCGTCCTTCCGGTGTCAGGGACATCAAGCCGTTGGGGCAGGGATAGAAGCTCTCTGTCGGAATGCCGTCGGCGAAAACGATCTGGTGCTCGTCAAACAACAGGTGGATGTAGCGGGTGTCCTTCGGGGCAGGGTCCAGCAGGATCGTGCTGTCGCTTGCCAGAACCGAAGCGGGCGCAAGGATGCCGCCCGATCCGAAAGCTTTGGTGATTTCTGGGGTTTCCAGCACCATACGGTGCTTCTGGGAAACGCGGATGTCGTTTGACGGCAAACCCGGCCCAAAGGCGTCGCGCCGGATCAGTACGGGGCAGAGGTGCGGTGCAGCGTCGAAGCGCGTGCAGGACACGTCGCGCGACCCGATCCAGCGGACCGGTTGCAATCCGTTGTCCACCGTGTGGACCAGATCGCCGACTTGCAAATCTTCAATCGGGAGATCGCCAAAGGCTGTCAGTATCCGGCAGCCCTGTGTAAAACAGACCATACCGTCTGCCGCAAAAGCTGCCGTTTCATCGCTTCTTGTTATCTCGCAAATCGCCTCGCCCCGTGCGACATAGCCTTTGATTAGTATTATACGGGGCGGGCTGAGCTTGCCATCCTGTCGTCGGAGTTCCGCAAATTCCACCCGTCGCTGGTCACGGCGGTCCGGATTGATGGTGCCGCTCCAGACGGAACGCTGATCGGGGCCGCAAATGCGGTAGTCCACGCCGTCGATCCGGCAACCGGCTTGCGGAGCGACGGAGTTTAAAAAAGTATCGGAGGCAACGGAAAACTGTCCGGTGCCTTGTTTCAGGATTGTGCAATCAGGATCAGCCCCGGGGCGACCCAGGGTTTCATAAAACGTGATGTTCACATCACACCTGTCTGTTCGGGATGCCGTCCCCGCCTCGTCGCGGGGACGTTATCGCCTGCCTCATGTCTGTCCAGCTTTTGCCGGATCGTTTATGAACCCATTCTGCGCCAAGGCAGCGAAGTGTTCAATTCCGTATAGTCCGGATTGCATGTGTTTTCACCGGATTGAGTCTTTCCGGTCACATAGCGAACCGGTTGGAGTCGTTAAGTAATTTACCTCCACCCGTGCCGAGGTCCCTGCCGCTACGGTGCATGAACGCGCGGGTTTCCTGCACCTTCAGACTAAGCCGCGCAGTAGGGCCGTAATTTGTAGGAGTGGTCTCCAGTTCGGGGAAGATTTCAAAGAGTTCGTTGCGGGCGTCATCGTCAATCGTGTCTATCGCGTGGCGGCCCGGATGGAAGCTTTCGCTTGGTGTTCCATTTGCAAAAATGACTTCGTGGCGGTCGAAAAGGATGTGGATATAGTCCGTTTCCCGCATGCCGTAATCCACCGTTATGGAACTGTCGTTCAGCAAGCCTTTGGCGGGCAGCAGCATTTCCGTCTCGCCAAAATCAAGCGTAGCCCGTTCGGAGCGCACCAGCATCCGGTGTTGTGGCGATACCCACAAATCCCGTGTCGGTTGCCCCGGACCGAAGGCGTCTTTCCGGATGCGGATCGGGCGCAGTTCGGGGTAGGCTTGCAAGCGGGCGCCGGTCATTCTTTTACGGCCTATCCAGCGGATGGCCTGCAAACCGTTGTCTGCTGTAATTACCAGATCGCCTACCTGAAGATCCTGTACCTGAACCTGCCCGCGGGGGGTGGTAATCAATGCCCCCGGCGTGAAGCAGATGATGGAGGGAATGGAGCTATAGGGAACGTCGGTGTTGCCATTATAAAGCGAGACGTTGTAGAGCCACGTATTCTTCGTGAACTCGGGGCCTGACAGTTGGACAACGCGATCCACATTATCGTCAACCCCGTCGTGTTTTGCGGTCAGATAAGCAAAGGTGACTGGCTCGTATGAACCTTTGACCCTGATATAGGCCGAGAAGATTTCGACGTTGTCGCCGGTGGAAGAATAGTCTGGCCAAGCGGAAGATGTGAAATCCTCACCGTCGATGGAAAATTGCACACCGGTATCGTCAGCGCCGGATTGCAGGAATCCGTCGTTGTCTTCAACAACAGCTGTTCCGCTCTTTTTCAGCCGCAGACTGCTGCTGTTTAACGGATCGCCGTTAACCTCAAAAAAGGTAAAATATGCCAATTTACCTGCCCGATACCCTTGGGCAGAGAGACTCCCACCTTATGCTGGTGATGTAATCCGCTGCCCGCCTCTTCCCTTGATGCTTCTCTTGCGGAAGCTTGGGTTGTTTTTAAAACCTTAATGCAACTGCTAGGGGCAAACAAGAATTAAAGGTCCAAGGGCCCGTAGACGTTGTCTGAATCGGCATAAAAGCCACTGACCCTAGGTCAATTGTTTCTGTCTTCACCCGCTCTACCAAGGGTGAGACGGTCTTGTGCGCCGGTCAGCCCGACACCGCCGCACGACAGGCCAGCGCCCTGTGACGGTGCGCGGCACGATGGGCAAAAGCTGCGCTTTTGGTGGTGAACTCGTCCCGCAACACACCTGTGCCGAGCCAGTCCGCGCCGGTTCGTTGCGGTGCGCTGCGTCTGGTTTTCGCGTCCTGTGGCCCTTGCGGTTCGACCGGCGTGCCAGCGCGCTTTTTTACAGTGTTGCGGCTTGGGACTTTTAACGGAAAACTATAGGGAAATTTCATCGGACCACCCTGTGTCTGCTGCTGTTGGATTCACCTTCGTCGTAGTTGTTTCTTGCGGTGTTTTCCGTCGATACGCAAATTGATAGTAATTCGGTTTTTATTAAAAGAGCCGCCACTGCACGGGGCAGGGCGGCTCTGGTTGTCGGGATGTGATCCGGTTTACTTCGGGCCGATCATATCCGCAGGCTGCACCACTTCGTCAAAGCGTTCGGCAGTCACAAAGCCCAGCTTCACAGCTTCTTCCTTCAGCGTCGTGCGGTTCTTGTGGGCGGTCTTGGCAACGGTTGTCGCGTTGTCATAGCCGATTTCCGGTGCCAGTGCAGTCACCAGCATCAGGCTTTCCCACATCAGGTTGGAAATCCGCTCTTCGTCGGCTTCGATCCCGTCCACACAGTTGTCGGTGAAGGCCACGGCCGCGTCACCCAGAAGCTGCATGGATTGCAACACGTTATAGGCCATCATCGGCTTGTAGACGTTCAGCTCAAAGTGGCCTTGGGAGCCGGCAAAGCCGACGGCGGCGTCATTGCCGAACACATGGGCGCATACCTGTGTCAGGGCTTCGCACTGGGTGGGGTTTACCTTGCCGGGCATGATGCTGGAACCCGGCTCGTTCTCGGGCAGCATCAATTCTCCCAGACCACAACGGGGGCCGGAGCCAAGCAGGCGGATATCATTGGCAATCTTGAACAGCGAGGCTGCAACAACCTTCAGCGCACCGGACATTTCCACATGGGCGTCATGGGCTGCAAGGGCTTCGAATTTGTTCGGAGCGGTGACAAACGGCAGGCCGGTGATCTCGGCCATGTTCTTGGCAACCATCTCGCCCCAGCCCTTGGGCGTGTTCAACCCGGTGCCCACGGCTGTGCCACCCTGCGCCAGCGGATAGATGTTTTCCAGCGCGTGTTTCACACGTTTGATGCCCTGTTCCACCTGAAAGGCATAACCACCGAATTCCTGACCGAGTGTCAGAGGCGTTGCATCCTGCGTGTGGGTGCGGCCGATCTTGATGATGTCCTTGAAGGCTTCGGATTTTGCAGCCAGCGCAGCATGCAGCTTTTCCAGACCGGGGATCAGCACGTCACGGGCTGTCATCGCGGCAGAGATGTGCATGGCTGTCGGGAATGTATCGTTGGAAGACTGCCCCATGTTGCAGTGATCGTTGGGGTGGACGGGTGTTTTGCTGCCCAGTTCACCGCCCAGAATCTCGATCGCACGGTTGGACACAACTTCGTTTGCGTTCATGTTGGACTGTGTGCCCGAACCCGTCTGCCAGACCACCAGCGGGAAGTGATCGTCCAGCTTGCCGTCTACTACTTCACCGGCGGCTTCGATCATCGCGTCGGCCAGTTCGGCGGGGATCTTGCCCAGTTCCTTATTCGCCTGTGCACAGGCTTTCTTGATCACACCAAGGGCACGAACCACAGCAACCGGCTGTTTTTCCCAGCCAATCGGGAAGTTCTTCAGGCTGCGCTGGGTCTGTGCGCCCCAGTATTTGTCGGAAGGAACTTCCAACGGGCCAAAACTGTCGGTTTCTGTGCGGGTGTCGCTCATAATGCGCTCCTGTGTGAAAAAACTCGCTTCCATATACTGGGCGGGATGGTTCTTGCCAACGTCCAAAAGTCATACCAATGTGCAGCGATGAACAGCTATTACGATCTGGGCGCACATAGTCGCGCCGTAACAACCTCCTCCGATCAGGCGCAGCTCTGGTTTGATCGGGGACTGAACTGGACCTACGGGTTTAACCACAACGAAGCGATTGCCTGTTTCCAAAAGGCGCTGGAGTCCGATCCGGATTGCATTATGGCCCATTGGGGCATCTGCTATGCAATCGGGCCGAACTATAACTACACATGGCCGGATTTTCCCTACAGGGAAAAACAAAATGCGGTCGACATGTTCAACCGGCATTACGCTGCTGCCCTGGCCGGGGTAGAGCAGGCGACACCCGAAGAAAAAGCCTTGGTGCGCGCACTGGCGGCACGCAATATCGAACAGGCCGAGATCGAGGATTTCCAACCCTATACAGAAGCCTACGCAGAGGCGATGCGCGGCGTTTACCGGCAATTCCCGACAGATCTTGATATTTGTGCCCTGACGGCCGAGGCCCTGATGGGGCGCACCCCATGGATGCTGTGGAATTTGCAAACCGGCGCACCTGCCGAAAATGCCAGTACAGCCGAAGCCATGACCCTGATGGAAACCGCCTTTGCCAATGATCCTGCGGCCATGGCCCATCCGGGGCTCTTGCACATGTATATTCACCTGATGGAAATGTCCCCCCACCCCGAGAAGGCGCTCAAAGCGGGGGATGCGCTGACCGTACTGGTGCCCGACGCGGGACATCTGCAACATATGGCAACCCATATTGACGTGCTCTGCGGGGAATACGGTAACGTGGTGGCACGTAACAAACGGGCGTGGCAGGCGGATCAGAAGTATCTGGCGGAACACGGACCGTTTACGTTTTACACCACCTATATGTGCCACAACCTGCACTTCCAGCTTTATGGTGCCATGTTTCTCGGCCAGATCGGCCCTGCGCTGGAGGCGGCGGAGCATTTGGAAAACCTGCTGACACGCGAGGTCATCGAACCTGTGGCGGACTGGAAGGAAAGCTACTTTCCCATGCGCCTGCATGCGCTGATCCGCTTTGGCCAGTGGGACGCGATCAAAGCCTATACCCCGCCCGCAGACGCTGAACTTTATGCTTACACACATGCGGTTTCGGCCTATGCCAAAGCGGTGGCCTGTGCAGCCAGCGGCGATGTGGCGGGCGCAGAACAGCACCGCGCGGCGTTTTATCCGGCAAAAGCCGCTGTGCCGGAAACGCGATTGCTGTTTAACAACCTGTGTTCGGATCTTCTGAATATCGGCGCCGAAATGCTGGAAGGGGAGCTGGCCTACCGCAAGGGGGAATATGACAAAGCCTTTGCCCATCTGCGCCGCTCGGTAGAGCTGGATGACACCTTGCCTTATGCGGAACCCTGGGGCTGGATGCAGCCCAGCCGTCATGCACTCGGGGCGCTGTTGCTGGAACAGGGCAGGGTCGAAGAAGCCGAAGCCGTCTACCGCGCCGATCTGGGGCTGGATGGCAAACTGGCGCGGGCCTGCCAGAACCCCGACAACGTCTGGGCGCTGCACGGGTTGCACGAATGTCTGATGAAAACCGGACAGGTAGCCGAAGCCCGTCTGATCAAACAGCGGCTCGATATTGCCAATGCCCGCGCAGACCGCCCGATCCGCGCGTCCTGTTTCTGCCGGTTGGAACACTGAGTATTCGCCATCAAAAAGGGGCCATGCGGCCCCTGCAAAACTTAAGAAAACATTTGCGTCAGTGCTTGCGGAAACTGTCGAGTGACACGATTTCCGCTTCGCCCTTCGGGGTGTCTTCCGCGTCGTCTTCTTCGTCCTCCTCGATAACGATCATCGGGCTTTCGGGCACGTCGTCGAAATCGTCGTCTTCGTCGCTCTCGTGGGTTTCAAAGCGCAGGCCGAATTCGACCGAAGGGTCCACAAAGGTGCGGATGGCATCAAACGGGATTACCAGAGGTTCAGGCTGATCCCCGAAATTCAGCGTCACGGCAAAGCGGTCCTCGCTCACCACAAGATTGTCGAACCAGTGCTGCATGACCACGGTCATATCCTCGGGATAGCGTTCCCGCAGCCAGTCCGCGATGTCCACACCGGGATGGTTCGTATCAAAGGTTATGAAGAAATGGTGCTCCCCGGGGAGGTGCCCCGCTTTGGATATATCAATCAGCAGCTCGCGCATCAGGCCCCGCATGGCGCGGTGCATCAACTGGCCGTATGGAATGGTATCTGTCATTAGGTCTGCCAAGCGGTTTTCAGGGTCTTTTCCTTACAATAGCTGGTTCAGCCACTATGGAAAGTCCAACTTGGTGAAGAAACGCGCTGGCGTGCGAAAAAAATCCATGCGGTTGTCGCAGAAGAGACCACATAGGGTGCACCCAAGCTGGAATGAAAGTGCAGGCTTCTGTTGCCAGGTGCCTGCGGACCCCGCCTAGGCTGCAAAGCCTAGGACTAAGTTTTCAGTATTCCGCACTGCTTACGCAGCGAGGGCAACTGGAGCTCTGTTGTCATTTGCAACTAGCTTAATCGTACCGATAACGGTGGTAACTCACCGAGTAAAAGCTAACATCTTTAGACGTCCGTCGATCCTGTTTCGACCCCGTACCCCCTGCAAAGACAGGTGTTTTGGTGGAGTCGCCGGGTACCGCCCCCGGGTCCGATCCGTTTATTACATGCGCGTTTATCACCATAGTCCCGCAAGCGGAACATCTCTGATATAGGGCGGCTCTGGTGGTGTTTCAAGAGGTTTCGCCGGATGCTTCGGGCAAAGGGGCGCGGTTCTGGTGTTCTACAAGCCAGTCAAGGAAATCTGCCGCGCTCCGGTTCATGGCGGTTTCAAAGGCCGCGTGTCGCTCCACCAGTGCGGTCCCGAGCGCGGTGAGCCTGCTACCACTATTGTTGCCGCCCCGTTCGGTGATCAAAAGCGGGCTGTCGAACATCCGCTGGGTGGTTTCGATCAGGAACAGCGCACGGCGATAGCCCAGCCCCATTTCTTTGGCGGCAGCGCTGATCGAGCCTGTGTCTGCGATGCGGCGCAGCAGTTCGATCTTGCCTGCGCCGATCATGTCGTTGCGGACAAGAACCTTGGCCCTTAATTGGGGCGTGTTGGCCAATCGTTCGGCGCGGCGGTTGTTTTTCCTGATGCTCATTTGTCTTCTGGCTTGCGTGTAGACTGCGTAGGGGCTACCGCTTGACCATTATGCTAAGTTTAGCACATTGGATTCTCGAGCGGAGGCACACCATGCGTATTTCCAAATTTCTTGGCAGTCTTGCGGCCTTTGCCCTTGCTGGCAACCTCGTTCTGGCCGACCCAACGCGGGTTTTGGTGCAATCGACCACTTCGACGGAAAATTCGGGGCTTTATGCTTATCTGCTGCCTTTGTTCGAAGCAGAAACCGGATTGCGGGTGGATGTCGTTTCGGTCGGTACCGGTCAGGCGATCAAAAATGCAAGGAATGGCGATGCAGATGTGTTGCTGGTCCATGCCAAAGCTGCCGAAGAGGCTTTTGTGGCGGAAGGCTACGGGGTGGAACGCTTTGATCTGATGTACAACGATTTCGTGCTGGTGGGGCCTGCGTCCGACCCAGACGCGCTGCGGGCTGTGGATAGCCTGCCCGAAGTGCTGGACGTTATTGCCAAAAGCGGCAGGCCTTTCTTTTCCCGCGGGGATGACAGCGGCACCCACAAGAAGGAACGCAGCCTTTGGGCCGGAGCGGGCGTGGATGTGGAGGCCGAAGCGGGGCAATGGTACCGTGAAACCGGTGCGGGCATGGGTGCGACCCTGCGCATTGCCGTGGAATCAGAAGGATATACCCTTACAGATCGCGCAACATGGATCGCCTTTGCCGGAAAGGATCAACACGAGATCCTTTTTGCGGGAGACGCGTCGTTGTTTAATCAATACGGCATCATTGCCGTTAATCCCGAACGCCATCCCCATGTGAATGCAGATGGTGCGCAGAGCTTTATCGACTGGATGCTGTCGCAAGAGGGCCAGACCCTGATCGGGGCTTATCAGCGGGACGGGCAGCAGTTGTTCTTTCCGAACGGAACGGAAACTGCCGGAACGCATTGAAGCCGGACGGTGGATTTTGAGTATTTGCGGAACATTGAAGGCGGCTTCAGCCGTCTTCCTTGGTTTCTGACCCTTGCGCGACTTGTTTGGTGATTTCACGGATCAGCTTGCGGCGGATCTTTTCGGGGTAGTCTTTGAAGCCGAAGGCGGGCAGGACAAAAGAGTTGGGTCCGGCGATGACGTTCCTGCGGTAGTATTCTGTAAGCTGTGCGGTTTCCCCTTCGATGGACAGGCCGTTGATCACATAGCCTGCTGCGGCAAGGATTTCCTTGATTTCTTCAGGGGGCGCGCCTTCGTTGGACGTTCCGTCGCCGGACACATCAATGACACGGCGGGTGCAGTCCGCCACAGGGGCAAAGCGGTTTGCGGTAAAAATCAGCGCCTCCCCGATGCCGGTTGAAAAATTGCGCCACTGGCGGGGGACTGTTTCCACGGATTTTGCGAAACGCTCTACATCAGCAGGGGAGGCCAATCGCTGCCAGTCTACAACAACAGATTGCCGTGAACTGCCGGACCAGAGCACGACCATCACGGCGGCCTCTTCGGCGATCAGGGCATCGGCCACCAGCCCGTCCCGCAGGGCAGCGGCGATCCCGCCCATCTGCAGATCATATTCCCTGTCATCGACGGAACCGGATACATCTACTGCAAGAGCCAGCGCGATGCCGCAGGCTTGCGCCATAGGCGCGCTCAGCCAGGCGATCGCGGCCACTGCGGCTCTGTGCAAATAGTGGCAGGCTGTGTCCATCAGCGCCCCTTTGAGGTTCGGGGCCAGTTTAGCCTGCATTCTGCTTTCCGGCAAATCCGTCGATCAGAAGGTGGATTTGAACCCGATGTTCATCCGCAAATCTTTCGTCGAATAGATCGGAACGGTGGAATTTGTCTTGCTCGCGCTGAGATTTAAGGTCGGGGCAAAGCCGTAATAATCCACTTTGGGAAACAGCAGCGAAACCGCTGCGCGCGCGCGCTCGTCCGCCCGCGCAACACCGGCGATGCGCAGGCGCGGGTATTCCGTGCGCTCTGCCGAGAGAGAGAAGGAGGGCACCACATCCACTGGCAGCGGCGGCGGTGTATAGGTCAGATGCCCGCCTGTCACACGGCTTTCCACCAGATTGGAGCGGGAGGAGGTATCGCGCAGATAGATTCCGTAACCGACACGGGCGCGGTTTTTGAACCTGTGCTGCATTTCAAGGTTGAAGCTGGCGATATTGGCCGAGGATATGGCTGCATCGAGACGGTTCTGGCGTTCCAGTTCCAGCGAGCCGCGCAGTCTTGCGGTTTTGGAGATGTTGTAATCCTGCCCGACGCCGGCGCGCATGTAATTGGACAGGGGGCTGCCACCGTACCAGCTGCGCCCGAGCGCAAGATCAAAGCGGGTTGCCCCGAAACCCGGTGTTTGGCCGCTGTCGGGATAGAGCGTTAGTCCGGCCTGAACCTCGACCGCAGCATATGAGAAATCCGAGCCGGTTTTGCCGGAGCCGAGTGCCTTGGAGGCACTTGAAAGTTGGTAGGTTGTGCCGGTAGCACTAAACCCCAGCCGCAGGAGCGTGGTGTCATTCAGTTCCTTGTTGTAACGGGTCGTCATCCCGAGCCGGAACCCCGTGCCCGAATGGGGCTGGCCGGAGGCTGGCACGCGGAAGGGCAACCCGCCAATCACCAGCGCATCGTTGGTAGATCCATTGTTGATATTGGATGACGGGAAGACAGAAAAAGACAGCGCCGTTGCCAGCGGTTTGCTGCGACGCACAAAATTGAAATCCCGCTTTGCCAGCCGCCGCGCCTGCGCATCCGGGGCGTTTTGTGCTGCGCGGCGCAGCCAGAATTGCGCGCGCAGCTTGGCTCCGTCTGCAAAATAGCTTTTCGCCACCAGATGGGCGGCGTCGAACCTGTGTTCGGGCGTCTGTGCAAGGGACCAGGCCTTCAGGGCAGCCCCCTTGGCGGCTTTGGGCTGTTGCAGGCTGCGCAGGGCTTCGCCGCGCAGCAGGTTTGCTTCGAAACTGTCGGGATCACGCTTGTTCAGGGCGTCTGCGATTTGCAGGGTGATATGGGGGCGGTTCTGCTGAAGGGATCGCCATGCAAAGGCTCGGGCCTCTTCGGGGGACATGGAAAGGGGGGCGGCAAAACCGACGGAAACGGCCAGCCCGAGGCTGACCGCACCCAGTGTTGCAAGTCTGGCAAGTAAACGCCGCATCCCCCGCGCGGTCCCTTGCGGTTAGCGTTCGACGGCTGTGAAGACGCCCAACTCGCGGGTGGCATCCCGTTCGAGGATCAGATAGCCCGCTGTCTCATTCGCGGTTTCACCGCCAAGAATACCGGAATACGTGCCTTCGGAGGTTATACCATCATTTGTCTGGCTCACCGAACCGTTAAAGGTGCCAGAACTGCGGTCGATGGATGTATTGGCCAGCGTAATATCGGTTCCGGCGTCCACGCCCAGTCCGTCTTCGGTCACGCGGCGCTTGGTGATGCTGCCGCGAATGGTGTCATCAGAGAAATCCGCTTCCAGCGCAGCATCGCCAACGATGACATCCATACCGCCGCTTTCCTCGCTTGTGCGGGTGCCAAGATATTCACCTTCATAAAACGCACGCTGGTTTTCTGTCGGCAGGGTTGTGGTGCCGGTGCGGGTGTAAGCAGCACCGCTGTAGCCGTGGTCCTTGTATTCACCGCTGTTCACAACCACGACGGATACGGCACCGCTATCGGTTTCGCGGGTATAGGCGGTGTAGTCGTCAAACCCGCGTTTGCTGGAATAGGCGCGATAGGCGCTTTCATCACGGCTGGCGGTACGGTCAAGCCGGCTTTCGAACACCTCGTCATCGAAGGGAATATTCTCAACGATGATCTGGTCCGCTTCGCTGTCATATTCCAGACGGGTTGCCTGATTGTCTCCCTCCAGCAGGATATGGGCCGGTCCGGTATCAACAACCACTTCTTCTTCGGTGCCACCGTCTGTGCCGTCGGTGCCGCCGGTATCGTCAGACCCGCTGTCAGTCGAGCCGCCACATGCGGATAAGAACACAGCCACGGACGCTGCTGCTGCCAATGAGAATCTCATTTTCAATTCCTGCTTTTTTTTGTTTTTGAACTGCCTCGTTGGTTCCACTAACCTGAAAGTTGTGGAATCTGTCAATCTTTTCAAACGCTCGGGCCGTGAACCTGTTGCAAAACTATCGCGGGCTGAAACTTTGGAAATTTCCGCAGATTCCGCCACATATCGAGTTTATTGCCGCGGTTCTTCTAGATATAGTGGTGGGCGAGTCAGGAACACAGGAAGAAAACAGATGCCACTTACCGCGGAACAACAGGCCGAAATCAGCGAGCAAAGGGCGCAGTCCGCGCCGACCCGACGTGTTGTTGCACCGGGAATGGAGCAGCATCTTTATACGGCCCAACCGGTTCTGGACCACGGATTTGTCCGTGTGATCGACTACATGGGCGATGATGCGGCAATTACGCAGGCGGCCCGTGTATCCTACGGCAAGGGCACGAAAGCGGTCCAGAATGACGAAGGTCTGATCCGCTATCTGATGCGGCACTGGCACTCCACCCCGTTTGAAATGTGTGAAATCAAGCTGCACGTCAAACTGCCTGTATTTGTGGCGCGTCAGTGGATCCGCCACCGGACCGCCAATGTGAACGAATATTCCGCCCGTTATTCAATTCTCGACCGTGAATTTTACATTCCCGCCGAAGAACATCTCGCCAAACAGAGCGTGATTAACAATCAGGGGCGCGGAGAGACACTGGCGGGCGAGGACGCGCAGCGGGTTCTGGAAATGCTCAAGGCGGACAGTGCGCGGGCCTATGACAGTTATTCTACCATGATTGACGAGGGCGAAGATGGTAACGGCATCGCACTGGCCCGTGAACTTGCGCGGATGAACCTGCCTGCCAATATTTATACACAGTGGTACTGGAAGGTGGACTTGCACAACCTGTTCCATTTCCTGCGGCTGCGTGCGGATTCCCACGCCCAGTATGAAATCCGCGTCTATGCCGAAGAAATCTGCCGTCTGGTGGCGGATTGGGTGCCCTACGCCTACAAAGCGTTTGAAGACTATCGTCTGGGTGGCGCACAACTGTCCCAACCGGCGGTAGAAGCCCTACGCAAGATGCTGAAGGGCGAAAAGGTTGAAGCTGCCGATGTGGGCATGAGCGCACGGGAATGGCGCGAGTTTATGGATATTGTCAGCTAGGCGCTTCGGCTGCGCCAATTCTGCCGGAATAAAAAAAGGACGGGCTTCCCGTCCTTTTTGGTTTGCAGGGTGCTTTGCGTTTCTTGCATGACCGCCCTGTGACGGTTTTGCTTGTTTCTTTGCGTTTACAGGCGGATACGGGTGTATGGTTTGTGAAACATCTACTCTGCGGCGCACTCTTCGCGTTCTTTGCCTTTGGCTGCTGGCGTTTGCGCTGGCGGGTAGCTTTGGCGCGGGTGATGGATGGGACGACACGTCTCGCGCAACACTTGTAGAGCGTATTGATACGCCGGACCGCATCGCCTCTCAGGGCAGCAGACAGGCTGTGCTGGCGCTGGCGGGGGATGAGGTGCAGGGCGGGGATGATCCCTTGTCCGGCGCAGTTGCGCTGGCAGCTTTGGACCCTGCGCAGGGCGTACGGCTCGCCGTAACTAGCAGCAAGGGTGCTTTGCGTGGCAAGCGGTTCTGGCTGCGCACACCGATCCGCGCGCCGCCTTTTCCTGTGTAATCGCCCCTTTTCAGGGGATCGCAGCCGGACAGATAAAACCTCCGGCTCAAATTGATCACACAGACGAAAGAAATCTAATGAAAGACAATAGTCCGGCGCATATCATTGCGTCATGGATCCTGAGCATCGTGATGATGGCTCTGCTGGTCGGGCTTGGCCAGCTTGCGCTTGCTCTGCTTTAAGCTGAGCGCACCACATACAGGCGGTGGCGGCTGTCTTGCGGCCACCGCCTAAGGCGCGATCATCCAGTGTCCGTTGGGCCAGAAGGCATGGAAAGCGAAGGCAAACATCACGTCATGCACCACGTCCCTTCCTTGCGCGTCGCGTACACGGATGCTGCCGACGTCCCTGCCACGGGCGATCTCTCCGGTGTCCAGCGCCGATGCCTGTCCCGCTTCCCAACTGATCCGAACACCGGCTTCCGTCACTCCGCCTGATGCGCGTATGCGGGCGACCGGCCAGGCTCTGTCACCAACCCGTACCACCCGTGCTACAGGGGAAATTCCGTGGGGTGGCATTTCGCCGTTATACAGGAACGGTCGGGCGGAACTGTCATACCCCTGATAGGGATTGCGCCCGTAGGGGCGGCGTTGCGCGGGCGCTTTCATGACGAGGCCCGCATCCTGATTACGTGTTTTGAACTGCTTCCAGCTTTCCATCCAGCCCGGAATCATCCTTAATTTCGTGCCCGTCAGATCCCCGACAATGGCAATGCCAACGGCCTGCTGCCACCAGCTTTCGGTTTCCCGATCGAACATCACCATATCCGAATTGCGCAGCTTGCCCGAAACCCCGAATGTCAGCACGCCATGCTTTGTCCGCCGGTCGAATGTCACGCCGGAATTGCACAGGGGGCAAAAGGTTACCGCAACCGGCACACCGCCGATGGTGTCATTCACGATCTCGTGCCAGATAAGATAACGGATCGGATAGGCCCGTTCGCTTTCCCCTGAAATCGCAACCGTCATCACGGGTTCATTCGCTTGCAGCGCGGTTTCCGAGGTAGCTTTGTGAAACTCCGGCGCATTAATGGCGGGAATACCATCCCTTGGCGGTCCACCGGACTGGATCTCCCCCCAGCTTTCTATATTTTTCTTGCTGAAATCGGTTTCAGGCCATTCCCGCTTCCATGAAGCCGGGTCGGACAGCACGGGCGTTGCTGCGAGAACAACCAAGGCAACCAGTGACAAAACTCTGTGCATGTTTTTACTCCCCCCAGAATATGCAGACGTTTCCAGCATGCCCGCGACGGAAAGCTCTGCATAGGTCTGCCACGGGATTGTGAGAATGCCGCATCCGGTTTTCACCTGCAAATTGCAGAGATGCTTTATACAAGGGCACAAAAACTGGTTGAAAGAGCCGGTTTTTTGTCAATTTTACCCTTGCAGCCCGAAAGCTGTGGCGCTAAATACAGCCTCAGTTGGGACGTGGCCTAGTGGTAGGGCAACGCTTTTTGGTAGCGCAGATCGTAGGTTCGAATCCTACCGTCCCAGCCAACTTCTTAATCCGGCATGATCGTTTCTTCGGCAGTATTACAAATCTGCTTAGACCTTTCGGGGAATATCGGCGCTTGCGACAGTGAAGCTTGTTGAGCCTGTCCAAACACTCGTCTAGCGTAGCGCGCAATCCGAAGTCCAAAGAGAACCTTTCATCTATGTCCGAAACCACCGAAACGGCCGTCAGCCCGAAAGACGCCAAAGTCTACAGCACAGTTCAGGAAATACCCGAAGGCACCGCCGGGCTGGTTGAAGGGCAATACGTCTGGAAGGGCGAAGACCGGTCGCGCGTTTTCATTTTCTTCTGTGGCGCAGTCAGTGGCAAGATGATCCCGCTTTCGCCGATCTTTCAACGCTGGAAGTGGGTGCACAAGTTTTCCCATTCCGTTGTCATCGCGCACGACCCCCTGATCAAGAGCAGCGGTAAATTACAGCTGGCCTGGTACACCGGAACCAACAACGGCGCGGATTTCGATGAAATTGTCTCCGTTCCCCTGCGGCTGGCCCGCAGCCTGACAGACGGAGAGGTTTGCGCCTTTGGCAGTTCAGGGGGCGGATTTGCCGCTTTGATGGCAACGGTGCGCAATCATGTGGACAGTACGCTGGCCATCAATCCGCAAACGAATGTGCTGCGCTATCATCCCCATATGCGGGAATCGTTTCTGCGCACCTATTTGGAAGAGCCAAAGAGCTTGCAGCAGTCCGATTACGAAAGACTTTCCATCAGCGGTTCGCTCTGGCGGTATTACGACCGTTGCAGGACACAGGTTGTTGTAAACACCCATGATTCCCTGCACTATAAATCACATGTTTTGCCGTTAAGCCGTGCTGTAGCGCAGCAGAATCTCAACAGCTTTTCGTTTGACACGTACGACGACAAGAAAAACGGGCATAACCCGCCATCCATGAACCGCACGCTCTGGCTGATTAACCGCTGGTGGCCCAAAGCAATTGCCGGACCATACAGAAAAGAAGTGCAAGGCATGAAGTCTCTTAAAACACTGAAAGATCCCGGCGCTGTCTAGTGGGGCGGATGAGTGCAGTGCCACTTCTTTTTGCGCTCACAAGTGCAGAGAGTTGGCTGGGACGGTAGGATTCGAACCTACGATCTGCGCTACCAAAAAGCGTTGCCCTACCACTAGGCCACGTCCCAACTGGGGCGCTGTTTAACCGTAACCCCGCCGGTCTGCAAAGGGTAATTTACAAAAAAGCACCACTTGTTTTGAACGGGGCTGCTGGATAAGGCAGGGCATGGAAAAATTTGACGTTTGTATCGTAGGGGCGGGCGCAGCAGGGCTGATGTGCGCGATTGAATCGGGTCGCCGGGGACGCTCTGTTCTCTTGCTTGATCACAGTAAGGCACCGGCAGAGAAAATCCGCATTTCCGGCGGC
Source organism: Paracoccaceae bacterium (assembly GCA_018223125.1). Taxonomy (GTDB): domain Bacteria; phylum Pseudomonadota; class Alphaproteobacteria; order Rhodobacterales; family Rhodobacteraceae; genus Amylibacter. Next base: position 47,824 of record JAAEZA010000012.1, read on the forward strand.
GGGCGCTGTAATTTCACGAATCTGGACATCCGGCCCGAACGGTTTCTGTCGAATAATCCCCATTTCGCGAAATCCGCGCTCAGCCGCTATACGCAGTTCGATTTTATAGACAAGGTGGCCAGCCACAATATTCCCTACCACGAGAAAACCCTTGGCCAGTTGTTCTGTGACAGTTCCGCCAAGGACATCATTTCGATGCTTCTGGAAGAGGCGCGTCAGGCAGGGGTGGTGTTGCGCCTGAACACCCCGGTGGCGGAGGTTTCCGAGGGGGAAGGGTTTCAGCTCAAAACGTCAGGTGGGAGTATCGTTGCGGACTCACTGGTAATCGCCACGGGCGGCAAATCGATTCCCAAGATGGGTGCCACAGGCTGGGGCTATCAGATCGCCCGCCAGTTTGACCTGCCTGTGGTGGAAACCCGCCCCGGCCTTGTGCCGCTTACCTTTGCAGAGCAGGACCTGCAGCAGACAAAACCGCTCGCAGGGGTGTCTGTGCAGGCAAGGGTGAGTACGCCGCAGATCGGATTTGACGAAGGGCTGTTATTTACACATCGCGGCCTTTCCGGCCCTTCCATTCTACAAATTTCCTCTTACTGGCGGGAAGGGGACGGGATTTTCATTGATCTGGCCGCTGGCGAAAACACGTTGGAAACCCTTCGGGCCGCGCGCAGCCAGAAGGGGCGTGTCTCACCAGCCAAAGCGTTGGCGCAAATCGTACCTTCACGACTGGCGGAGCAAATTCTTAAGGATGTGCCGTTGAAGGGGAATCTGGCGGATCAGAGCGATGCGAGCCTGCAATTGCTGCATGAACGCGTACACCGCTGGGCGGTAAAACCGGTGGGATCAGAGGGGTATCGCACGGCAGAAGTCACCCTTGGCGGTGTGGATACAGCGGCGCTGGACGCCAAGACCATGGCGGTGCGCAAACGTCCCAACCTGTTCTTTATCGGGGAAGTGGTGGATGTAACCGGCTGGCTGGGCGGGTATAACTTCCAGTGGGCATGGTCGTCGGGCTGGGCGGCAGGGCAGGTGGCCTAGGCGCTCACTCCTCAGGCGCCTGACGTGTCAGAAGGTCGTTATCCTGCCGGGCATCCCGTTCTTCGTTTACAATGTCATCCAGCGCCTCATCCGCGCTGACATCTTTCAGATCCACCTGCTCGGGGGTTTTGCCTGCCGCCGGTTTCGGTTTCGCAGTTGCAGATGTATTCGTGGAGGTCTCAGCCCCGCCGGCGCTTTGCGTTACAAGTCGATAAGTCGGCTCCGGCATATCCACTCCGGCCTCTTCCAGCGCAGTTTTGATCACTTCGATCGCCTCGCCTCGGGCCAGTACGAGCGAGCTGTCCTGTTGGTTTACCCAGCCCGCACAGCGCAAAGTGATCGTGCTGTCGCCCAAGCCTTCGACCCAAACACCAGGGGCCGGGGCTTCGATCACAAAGGGCAGGCTTTGCAAGGCGTTCAGGGCTATCTGGCGGGCTTCTGTCAGGTCCGTGTTTCCGGCAACACCGAAATCTATCACAAAGCGCCGTTCCGCATTGCGCGAGTAGTTTACGATCCGGCTTTTGAACACGGTGGAGTTGGGAATGCGTATGTGGTTGCCATCAAACGATAAAAGGATGGTGGCGCGACTGGTCAGGCGGATCACCATCCCTTCATCGCCGTTGATTTCGATGCTGTCATTGGGGCGGAAGGGTTGGCGAATTGACAACATGATGGATGCGATAAAGTTTTCCACCGTATCACGCACGGCAAAACCGATGGCCAGACCGATGATCCCTGCAGCACCCAGAATTGTGGACAGCAAGGCGGTGGCGTTCAGAATGTCGAGCGCGACGACAAGCCCTGCAATCAGAAAGACCAGCCGGATGATCTGGCGGTAAATATCTGCGATGAACATATTCGGGGCAAGCCTGTCCCAAGGTTGTTTCATTCGCGCCAGAAGAATCCCCAGTGCGGCGACGATGCCAAATGCGGTCAGCGCCACCAGCAACAGTGGCAGATAGGCGATACTGCGCTGCATCCGGTCGCTGAACCGCTCCATCAGGGGATCGAGCCGCTCCATCAGGTCGGTGCTCTCGATCACGCGGTTTTCCACCGCGACAACGCCTTCAACGCGGTTAACCAATTCCCCGACAGCCGTAACCGATGCTGCATCCAGCGTAGTGCCCCGCAGCAAAACGATACCGTTACTGACGCTGACCGTGACGTTGGAATAGACTTCAAGTTCTTCCAGAATATCGCGGATACGTGTCGCAATGGCGGCATCCGTTGCGGCGTTGTCCTCAACCGCGATTTGTCCGGCCGGTTGATCGGATTCTGCCGTCTGGGCGGAAGCAGGTGCCGCGACAGTCAACACAAACAATAGCGGGAGCAGCAAGAAAAGGCGCATCGGGAGTCTCTTTAACCAATATTTTTAAGAAAACCTTGCATATCAGGCGCAAAAGTCAAACCAGCGGATGCAAAAAAGGCCGCCGGAAACGACAGGCGGCCTTAAATTCGGGCTTTGTAACGATCAGATCGTCTGGTCGTAGTCGCCAACGGCCGGTTCGGTACGGATCACCGCGTCCAGATCGGCAAAGATCGCGCGCATTTCCGCGTCGCTTTCGGGGCTTTCGCAGACAACCACGAGATTCGGCGTGTTGGACGATGCCCGCACCAGACCCCAAGCGCCGTTTTCCAGCATCACGCGGGCACCGTTCACGGTGACAACATTAATGATCTTGCGTCCACCAAGGCTGCCACCTTCGCCAGACATTGCGACCAGCTTTTGCACCAGCCGGTCCAGAACATCGTATTTTTCCGTGTCGGAACAATAAGGTGACATGGTGGGCGTGGCATAGGTCACGGGCAGGGCACGGCGCAGGTCCGCCATAGACATATCGGGGTTGCGATCCAGCAGTTTACACATTTCCACCGCAACGCGCATGCCGCAGTCATAGCCGCGGCCCACAGGCTCGGCGAGGAAATAGTGGCCGGATTTTTCAAAGCCTGCCAGCGCGCCAAGTTCCTTGACCCGCCGTTTCATATGGCTGTGGCCGGTTTTCCAGTAATCAGCCTTTGCGCCGTGCTTTTTCAACTCCGGATCGCTTGCGAACAGGCCGGTGGCTTTCACATCGGCCACAAAGGTTGATCCGGGGTAAAGTTTGGACAGGTCGCGGGCCATGATAACACCCACTTTATCGGCAAAGATCTCCTCGCCCTCATTGTCTACAACGCCACAACGATCGCCGTCACCGTCAAAGCCAAGCGCCAGATCGGCACCGCTGTCTTTAACCGAAGCCGCCATATCGTGCAGCATTTCCATTGCTTCGGGGTTCGGGTTGTAGTTCGGGAAGGTGTAATCCAGCGCATTATGCGAGGGAACGACCTCTACACCGATACGTTCCAGAATTTCGGGCGCAAAGGCGCTGGCGGTGCCGTTGCCGGTTGCGCAGACGACGCGCAGTTTGCGGGTCATTTTGAAATCGCCGCACAGATCGTCGATATAGGCTTCGCGTACGCCGTCGACAAATTCGTAAGATCCGCCTTCACGGGCCACTTGTTCGCCGTTCAACACGATTTCGCGCAGGCGCCCCATTTCGTCGGGACCATGGGTCAGCGGGCGCTGGAAACCCATCTTGACACCGGTCCAGCCGTTGGGATTGTGGCTGGCGGTGACCATCGCCACAGCGGGTGCGTCCAGATGGAACTGGCTGAAATAAGCCATTGGGGACAGGGCAGGGCCGATGTCGCGCACACGAATACCGGCCCGCATCAGGCCCAGCATCAGCGCGTTTTTGATTGTAAGGGAATAGTCGCGGTAATCGTTGCCAACGGCGATAACAGGTTCGATTCCGGCTTCGTGCATCTGTGTGCCAAGCCCCATGCCAAGGGCCGTGATGCCGGGCAGGTTAATGTCGTCGGGGTATTTCCAGCGGGCGTCATATTCGCGGAAACCCGTCGGGGTAATCATCGGGTCGCGCAGGAATTCCCACGTGTTCTGGGCCACTGTTGCCGCAGGTTTCGTCATGGAAAAGGCTCCATTATCAGTTTGAGTTTACAGTCGGAATGGATCGGATTTGGCAAGCCTGTCAAAGGCCATCAGGCTTTCAAGCACTGCGCCCATCCGGTTGAGCGGAATCATATTCGGCCCGTCAGACGGCGCGTTGTCGGGATCTTCGTGAGTTTCGATGAACACACCGGCAATGCCTGTGCTGACAGCGCAACGGGCCATAAGGGGGGCAAATTCACGCTGGCCACCGCTTGATCCGCCCTGACCGCCCGGTTGTTGTACCGAATGGGTTGCGTCCATGATGACGGGGTGTCCGGTTGCGGCCATCTGGGGCAGGCTGCGCATGTCCGCGACAAGGGTGTTATACCCGAAAGAGGTTCCCCGTTCGCAGGCCATCACCCGTGTGTTGCCGGTGCTGCTGACTTTTTCCAGCACATTGGGCATTTCCCAAGGGCTGAGGAACTGACCCTTTTTCACATTGATCGCAGCACCCGTATTGCCTGCGGCCAGCAAAAGATCGGTCTGGCGGCACAGGAAGGCAGGGATTTGCAGCACATCCACCACCTCGGCCACGGGGGCGCATTGATCGGGCAGGTGCACATCGGTGATCACAGGGCAGCCGAGTTTGGATTTCACATCGGCCATGACTTGCAGTCCGACGTCGATCCCAAGGCCGCGTTTCCCGCTGAGCGAGGTGCGGTTGGCCTTGTCAAAAGAGCCTTTGAAGATGAAACCGGCCCCGACAGCCGCACAGACCTGCGCCATTTCGGTCGCGATCATCAGGGCGTGTTCGCTGCTTTCCAGCTGGCACGGGCCTGCGATCACCACCAGAGGCCGGTCATTCCCGACGGTAATGTTTCCGACGTCAAAACTTTGCATTTATGTTGTTACCTGTTCTCTCAGGATGCTGACAGTCAGGGACAGCATCAAGTAAATTCCGGCAAACACGATGAGAGCCAGAAGGGTGTTTTCAAAGGCGCGGGGGTAGGTGGCCTTATCCGGCGTCACCGGCGATACCCCGCGCGAGATGTAGCGGGTCTGGCGGCTTGCCTCAACCCGCGCGCTTTCGAGGTTCTGCAAGGCGGCAGCCACCAGTTGCTGGCGCACGACCAGCTTGCTTTGGGCCTTGTTCAGTTCTGCGTTGATATTCACCAAAGAGTCGTTATTGCCGATCCCTTGGGACACTTCATTGCGCTTTTCATCCACTTTACCCTGCAATAGCGTGATTTCATCCTCCAGAACGCGCACTTTTGTGACATTCGGACGGGTGTTCGCCTTCAGGCGGGCCAGTTCAAGCTGTTTCGCGGTCAACTGGCTTTCCAGTTCACCGATCTGGCCCATGATCAGCGCGTTTTCACCCGCAGTATCAAGGGTTGCGGTCTGGCGTTGCAGGCGGGCGACTTCGTCATAGGCTTCTTCCATCTTGGCTTCGGCCTCTTCATAGATTTCCCGCGCTCCGGTCATCTGGTCGCCGCGCAGTCGGGCGGTCAACTGGTCGACCTGTTCCTCGGCATATCCGATCAACGCCTGTGAAATTGCCTTGGAGGCTTCCGGAGAGGGGGCAACCACCTCCATTTTGATCACGCCTTCGGTAGGATCAAAGCCGATAATCACCCGTTTTTTGTAGACCTTATACGCGTCTTCATTGGTTGCATCCGCTTCAAGCCGTTGCAGCACGTCAATGCTTTCGTCCTGAAACAACTGGCGGAAGCCCGGATCTTCATCAAGGCGCAGCATCGCATCGCGAGAGGTGAGATAGCCCTGCACGGTGATACTATCGGTGACGGTTTCCAGCGGAGAGCCGGAGAACAGGCCGGATGCCCCTGTGGCACCGGGCGCATCCGCGCTCTGGATCACGAATTCGGTGTAAGTGGCGTACATGGGAGTCGCCACTTTATAAAAGTAGTAACCGGCAAGAAGGGTGGGCAGGAACACGTAGCAGGCAAGTTTGATGAACAGAATGCCCAACCGTTTGCGGCGGCGCTTGACCAGATCCCGCTGGATCTTGCGGACTTCCTGTTCCCGGCTGTCATCATCAATCACTTGGGGTTTGTGATCCGAAACGGACGATTTGCGCACGGTTGCAGGCAGGGCGACGCCCGGTCCGGGCTCGTCTGCGCCCTCCACAGGGGTAAGCACATTTGCGATGTCCTGACGGCCGAAGGGATCAATCCCCTGACGGCGCAACAGACGCACTGCATCCAGATCCGAAGTGGGGGACAGGTTGTTCCGCTGGGCCAGCCGCCGTGCAATCCGCAATTGACGGCCTGTCAGGTTTTCTTTCTTGATCTGTTCGATTTCTTCGCGCGCCGTAAGTTCCCGTGCACCCGCTGCATTGGCAACCTGCCGGATCTTCTGACTGTCAAAATCGGCGTCATCCGAAGACATGTGATGGCGTTCCACCGCAGATTGTCGCTGATGGCGCATCTCCACCTGCTTTTGTGACGCGGCACTGTCTGCCTCTTGTTGGGATGTGTTCGAAGGTTCACTTTTGTCCGGCTGGCTGCCGCCGCGCAAAATCCGAAAGTTCTTTGGGCTATTGGGCATAGTTATAAACCTGTTTTGCCTCTTCCAAGGTGTCATACATTGTCAGCCGGCCGTTCCGCAGGACCGCCGCGCTCTGGCAGAATTTTTCCAGAATATCCGTTTGGTGCGACACAATCACGACAGTGGCCTTTTGCAAGCGTTCCCGCAGCACCGAACCGGCCTTGCGGTTGAACTCTGCGTCGGTGGAAGACGGCATGCCTTCGTCAATCAGGTAAATATCAAATTCCAGCGCCAGCAACAACGACATCATGAAACGCGCGCGCATCCCTTTCGAATAGGTCGCAATGGGCATTTCAAAATACTCTTCCAAGCCACAGATATAGCGGCAGAAACTTTCGATATAGTCGGGATCAAGCCCGTAGAGCCGCGCGATATAACGGGAGTTTTCAACCGCGTTCAGCTTGGGCAGGACTCCCCCCATATAGCCGAGCGGGAAAGAGATCCGCGAGGACCGCCGGATTTCCCCTTCGTCCGGTTTCTCAAGTCCTGACATCATATTGATAAGCGTGGTTTTTCCGGTGCCATTGGGCGCAAGAATGCCGACAGATCCGCCAAGGTTGATGCGGAAGGACGCCTGATCGAGAATGACCTTGCGCTGCGTGCCGGTCCAGAAGGACTTGCTGACATTTCTAAACTCAATCATCCGGGGATGTCCCTGGCTACCTCAATCGAACTACGTTCTACTCGCTTCTTCGGGCATTTTTGTGACCGGGGCGCATTTGCCCGCCGGTGGTTGCCCGTTTATGGCAATATGCCTGTTACTATCGTGGGAATGCAATGAAATACGGGCGTTTTATTGCAGATAGGCGGCGGAACGTTGCCCAAACACCGACAGAACCACCCGAAACCGTGGTGATTTCAGCGGCTTTACCTTGCGGAGCGTTTCTGCGGGGCGGGGGCGAGGTGCGCTAAACGGGGGCGAGGTGCGCTAAAATAGCCTATCTCTGTCCGCCGATTGCGGTTTTCCTAATCCGTTGCTGTTGCTATAACCACCGGCAGAATTACAGCGGGGAGACTGAACACTGATGCGCACAATTTTGTCTGCTTTGGCACTGTTCGGCCTGTGGCTGCTTATGTCGGGGATCTACAAACCTCTGGTGGTCGGACTGGGTGCGGCTTCTGCGGTATTTGCCGTATATATGGTGCGCCGGATGGATCGCGTTGATCAGGATCACCTGAAGATCCCCCTGAATCCATTCCGTTTTATTGCATATGCCATCTGGCTGCTGTGGGAGGTGGTGAAATCCAACGTCACCGTGACGAAACTGATTCTCGCGCCGCATCTGAACCTGCGACAGCATCTGTTTCATGTCCCGAACACGCAAAAATCCGAACTGGCAGAGGTAATCTTTGCCAATTCGATCACCCTGACACCGGGCACGATCACAGTGGAAACCGAAGGCGATGCCTTCTGGGTCCATGCGGTCAGCTATGACGAGGGCGATCACGAAGCTCTGGCCGATATGGACCGGCGGGTCACATCAATTGAAACGGGGGCAGCATGATGTTTCTGGTGGCAGCCGTTGCGCTGTTTGTCACTATGGTTCTTATTCTGGTGCGGCTTTACGCAGGACCGATTGTTTATGACAGGGTACTTGCCGTGAACGCCTTCGGGACAGCAACCGTGCTGTTCATTGCCGTGCTCGGCTTTCTGACAGGCCGTCCTGATTTCCTCGATATTGCGCTTTTGTATGCGTTGATCAATTTTGTCGGCACGATCGCTGTGCTGAAGTTCTTCCGCTATCGTGCGCTCGGGGATATTCCACAGATGCCGGCTCATCCGGGCGAGGAGCGTTAATCATGGATATTCCGGCACTGATTATAGAAATCCTGTCATGGGCCAGCATTGTCACCGGCAGTTTCCTTATGGTTGTTAGTGGCATCGGCATGTTGCGCTTTCCCGATTTCTGGTCCCGCACCCATGCGGCTTCCGTCGGGGACAGTGGTGGAATGATATTGCTGATCCTTGGCATGTGCCTGCAAAGCGGGCTGACCCTGATCACCGTCAAGCTGATCATTATGGGGATCTTCCTGATTATCACCGGACCAACCGCGACACATGCGGTGGCCAATGCGGCGCTGGTGACCGGCTGGCGTCCCAAAACAGCAGAGGATCTGGAGCCTGTGAAGGGCGTGCCATATTCCGATCTGCCCGAACCGACGGTGCGTGGCGAATGACCGAGACCATAGTAAACTTTATCCTGTTCTCCATGCTGGTGATCACCGCTTTTGCCATTGTGCGGCAGGACCGGCTGTTCACGGTCGTGATGCTGGCAAGCGTGTTTTCCCTGCTGACGGCCATGCTGTTTATTGCTCTGGACGCGGTGGACGTCGCCTTCACCGAGGCAGCCGTGGGTGCCGGAATTTCCACCGTGCTGATGCTGGGCACAATCGCGCTGACCGCACGGGGTGCAAAACCGGCATCGCGGCCCAATACCCTGCCGCTGCTGGTGGTGCTGGTGACAGGGGCGGGGCTGGTTTACGGCACGCTCGACATGCCCAATTTCGGTGATCCCGAAGCGCCGTCGAATGTGCATCTGTCGCCCCATTATCTGACCAATTCAATCGAGGAAATCGACGTGCCCAACGTGGTGACAAGCATCCTCGCAAGCTATCGGGGCTTTGACACATTGGGGGAAACCGCCGTGGTCTTTGCTGCCGGTATCGGTGTTCTGATGATCCTGTCGGGCCTGCGCCATCGCCGCCGCAAGGACGAGGAAGAGGAAGAAGACGCATGAAAGAGCACCATCTGATCCTGCGTGTCGTTACCAAATCACTGGTCGGCACCATCATCCTTTTCGCCTTTTACGTGCAGTTCCACGGGGATTTTTCCCCCGGCGGCGGCTTTCAGGCCGGTGTGATCATGGCCGTGGCCTTCATTCTTTACGGCATCGTTTTCGGCCTGCATGAAGTCCAGCGTGTGCTTCCGGCGTGGGTGGTCCACAAACTGGTGGCGCTTGGCGTGCTGGTCTATGCGGGCACAGGCATCTGGAACATGTTTCTGGGCTATGAATTCCTGCATTACGGCAGCTTTACCCCCGATCACATGTCCCACGGACAACACAGCGGCATTCTTTATGTAGAAGCCGGAGTAGGCATCACTGTGACCGGCGTCATGGTGGCTATTTATTACGCTTTTGCCGGACGCACGCCGCGTCTTGGCAATGATGACTGGTAGGGCGCAATGACACTGGAATTCTTTATCGGCCATATCAACTACTGGCTGTTCATCGTGCTGATGATGACCGGATTTTACATCGTTGTCTCTGCGGGCAATCTGGTAAAAAAGGTTGTCGGTCTGAACATCTTTCAGGTGGCGGTGTTCATGCTTTACATCTCTATCGGGAAGGTCACCGGCGGGACTGCGCCGATTTTTCCGACCGACCGGATGGGCAAGATCAAGGCCGACCCTGAAATCGTCTACTCCAACCCTTTGCCCCACGTTCTGATCCTGACAGCCATTGTTGTGGGGATCGCGACCACATCTCTGGCGCTTGCACTGATCGTGCGTATCCGTGAAGCCTATAACACCATTGAGGAAGACGACATTCTGGAGATTGACGCCCGCACCGCCCGCGCTGAAAACATCATCCACGGCGAAGCGATGGGGGGGCGTGCGTAATGGCCACTGCTTCCGAAACGCCGCATATTGCCCTGACGCTGCGGGACCATCTGCCGATCCTGCAAGTCCTGATCCCGCTGTGTACCGCACCGCTGATCGTGCTGCTGGGGGACCGCCGCGTGGCGTGGGGCCTTGCCTTCCTTGCTGCGCTCCTGTCGCTGGTTGTGTCCTTCCTTTTGATGATGCAGGTCATGGACGGCAGCTTTATCAGCTACCACCTTGGCGGATGGGCGCCTCCTATCGGGATCGAATACCGGATTGATGCGGCGAATGCCTTTGTGCTGCTGCTGATTTCGCTGACGGCGACACTGGTTCTGCCATTTGCGCTGCGCTCTGTTGCGGATGAAATTCCCGCCCGCAGCCACACGCTGTTTTACGCCTGTTTCACATTGGTGCTGACCGGCCTGCTTGGTGTTGTGGCGACCGGCGATGCCTTTAACGTCTTTGTATTCCTAGAGATTTCCTCTCTGGCGACCTATGTTCTGGTATCCCAGGGACTCTACCGTGACAAACGGGCGCTAAGCGCGGCCTATGACTATCTGATCATGGGCACCATCGGTGCAACCTTCTTCGTGATCGGGATCGGCTTTCTCTACATGACCACAGGCACGCTCAACATGGCAGACATGGCTGAACGTCTGGCAGGGCAGGGAAGCAACCGCACGGTTCAGGCTGCTTTCGCCTTTATCGTTGTGGGTATGGGGCTGAAGGTGGCGATCTATCCGCTGCACCTGTGGCTGCCTGCGGCCTATAATTATGCGCCTTCTGCCGTGACGGTCTTTCTGGCGGCGACGTCCACCAAAGCGGCCGTCTATGTGCTGCTGCGGTTCATGTTCTCGGTCTTCCAGCCGGAGTTCGTCTTTGATACCAACCTCTTGCTGTGGATTCTTGCCCCTTTCGCATTGCTGGCGATGTTTGCAGCCAGCCTGATTGCGGTGTTCCAGACCAATTTCAAGCGGATGCTGGCCTATAGTTCCATTGCGCAGATCGGTTACATGCTGCTGGGTATCTCTTTGTTCTCGGTGACGGGGCTGAGCGCGACAATGGTGCACCTGTTCAACCACGGCATCACAAAAGCGGCGCTGTTCATGGCTGTTGGTGCGCTGGTGCTGCGGTCCGGCACGACGTTTTATGACCGGATAGAGGGCATGGGGCGGGTGATGCCGCTGACAGGTGCCGCAGTGGTGCTGGGCGGATTGTCCCTGATCGGTGTGCCCGGGACCGCGGGGTTCATTTCCAAATGGGTGTTGGTGCAAGCCGCGTTTGAGGCTGACCTGTGGTGGATTGCCCTGCTGATCGTGGCTTCTTCGTTGCTGGCGGTGATCTACATGTGGCGCGTGGTAGAGATCCTCTATCTTCACACCCCGCACCCCGAAGCAATCCACAAGGAAGCTCCCCTCAGCATGGTAATCCCGATGTGGATCGCAGCTGGGGCCTGTGTGTGGTTCGGGATTGATACAAGCCTGACAATGGGCGCGGCCAATACGGCGGCAACCGGACTGATGGGCGGTACGGACGGTATGGCGCTTACCCCCACGGTGGGCGGACTTCTTGGCAACGGGCAATAGGGTAGGAACATGGACACGAACACGCTCATCTTTCTGGCCTTGCTGCTGCCTGTGCTGGCCATGTTTGGCAATATGGTTTTTGCCAGACAGGACAACCTGCGCGACGGGTTTACCTTTGTCTGCGCGATCCTGACCTTTGGCGCGGTGCTGGGGGTTCTTGGCAATCTGGGCAACAGCACCTCCGAAGAAATTGTACTGGTGGAAATGCTGCCGGGCCTGCAAATTGCGCTACAGGTTGAACCGCTCGGCCTGATGTTCGCGCTGGTGGCCTCCGGCCTGTGGATCGTGACCCATATTTACGGCCTTGGCTACATGCGCGGCAACAAAGAGAAACATCACGCCCGTTTCTTCGCCTGTTTCTCGGTGGCGATTTCTGCGGCGATCGGCATTGCCTTTTCCGCCAACCTGTTAACGCTTTTCCTGTTTTACGAGGTTCTGACCGTTTCCACCTATCCGCTGGTCGCCCACAAGGGTACGCCGGAAGCGATCCGTGGTGCGCGCACTTATCTTGGCGTGCTGATCGGCACCTCTATCGCGCTGTTCCTGACCGCGATCATCTGGACCTACACGCTGGCCGGAACGCTGGACTTTGCGCCCGGTGGTATCCTGCAAGGCAAGGTCGAAGGACTGCTTGTGCCGGTCCTGCTGGGTCTGTTTGCCTTTGGTATCGGTAAGGCCGCGTTGATGCCCTTCCACCGCTGGCTGCCTGCGGCGATGGTTGCACCGACCCCTGTTTCGGCACTGCTGCACGCTGTGGCTGTGGTGAAGGCGGGTGTGTTCACCATGCTGAAAGTGGGCGTTTACACCTTCGGGATCGACTTTCTGGCCGATACGGGTGCGTCTGACTGGTTGATGTGGATTGCAGCCTATACCATTCTGGCCAGTTCTATTGTGGCTTACCAGCAGGACAACCTGAAACGGCGGCTCGCCTATTCTACGGTGTCCCAGCTAAGCTATGTAACGCTGGGTCTGGCGCTGGCGACGCAAATGGGCGTTATGGGCGGTGCGCTGCAAATCGCCATGCACGCGATGGGCAAGATCACCCTGTTCATGTGTGCCGGTGCGATCTATGTGGCCACCCATAAAAGCAATATCTCCGAAATGAAGGGCTTGGGGCGCAGCATGCCCTTCACCTATATCGCCTTTCTGATCGGTGCACTGTCCATCATCGGGTTGCCGCCTTTGGGTGGAAGCTGGTCCAAATGGCTGCTGATGGTCGGGGCTGCGGATGCGGATCACCAGATCATGATCGGCGTGCTGATGGCGTCCTCCCTGCTGAGTCTGAGCTACCTGCTGCCGGTCGTGGCGCAAGGCTTCTTCAGCACGTCGCCCGACAATCCTTATAACGGGATCAAGGAAGCCCCCGCTTTCTGCTATATTCCGCCCGTTTTCACGGCCATCGGGTGTGTGATCCTGTTCCTTTACGCAGGCACTTTGGTGGAATTCCTCACGCCCGTACTGGAAGAGGCACAATGACCGGACCTGCGCAAGATTTCACAACACAGGCACGGCAGCCTGAAACCGTCACGGATATGAAGGGGTAACTATGTCTGACCAACAGAAAAAAGCGCCTTCCGCAGGAACTCAGGAGGCTGGATCCAACGGGGATCTGCCACCGCTCGGCCGGCTTTTTTCGGCTCTGGCGGCGCCAAAAGCCGCCAAAACCCTGTTCTATGCCTTGGTCGTGCTGTGCGCGGGATCGTTCCTTGCGGACTTCCTGTACCACAAACACACCTACGTTTCGGTTGAAAACATCCCAGGTTTTTACGCGCTTTACGGATTGTTCATGACAGCCGGAGCCGTGGTGCTGGCAAAAATATGGGGCCGGTGGGTGCGCCGTGATCAAGACTACTACGCGCCCTATGATGTGGATGCCGAAACCTATCCCCAAGACAACCTGAACGAGGAGCGCCACAATGGTTGAAGCCTTTCCCATTGCTTTCCTGTTCTTCGCGGGGGCTGCGCTGCTGGCGCTGCTGCCCAAGGGCGCGCTGCGGGCAGGGGTGTTGCTGGCGGTGCCGCTGGTTGCGCTATATCTGATCTGGAACCTGCCAGAGGGCAATCTGTTTTCCGCACAACTGCTGAACGTTGAACTGGAACTGATGCGGGTGGACCGTTTGTCCCGTATCTTTGCGATTATCTTCTGTGTCGCGGCCTTTCTGGCCAATCTTTACGCATTGCACGTAAAAGATACGGTGCAGCAGGTGGCTGCGCTGGCCTATTCCGGTTCTGCCATCGGCGCGGTCTTTGCCGGTGATCTGATCGCGCTGTTCCTGTTCTGGGAAGGCACGGCGATTACTTCGGTCTTTCTGATCTGGGCACGGCGCACCGAAGGGGCGCTTGCCACGGGGATGCGCTATCTGATCATACAGGTGTCTTCGGGTGTGATGCTGCTGGCCGGTACCGTACTGATCTGGCAAGAGAGCGGGTCCTTCACCTTTGAAGCGATGACACTTGGTAGTCTGGGCACATGGCTTCTCCTCGCGTCTTTCGGGATAAAAGCGGCTTTCCCTCTGATGGGGAACTGGCTGTCCGATGCCTATCCGGCCGCCACCGTGACAGGGACAGTGATCCTTTCCGCCTTTACCACCAAACTGGCCATCTACGCGCTGGCGCGGGGATTTCCGGGCACGGAACTGCTGATCTATGTTGGCGCGGTCATGACCCTGTTGCCAACGCTCTACGCCATACTTGAAAACGATCTGCGCCGCGTTCTGGCCTATTCCCTGAACATCCAGCTTGGCTTTATGGTGGTCGGGGTTGGCATCGGGACAGAGCTGTCGCTGAACGGCACCGTCGCCCATGCGTTTGCGGGTATTCTTTATAAAGCCCTGCTGTTCATGGGCGTCGGCGCGGTGCTGTACCGGACCGGAACCGCCAAAGCGTCTGAACTTGGCGGACTGCACAGAACCATGCCGCTGACGATGATCTTCTGCGCCATTGGCGCCATGTCGATCGCCGCATTCCCGTGGCTTTCCGGCTTCATCTCCAAATCCCTGATCCTGTCGGCTGCGGCCTACAAGGGATATTACATCATCTGGGGGGTGCTGTTGTTTGCCTCGGCGGTGACTTTGCACCACTCCGGTCTGAAGATCCTGCACAATGTCTTCTTTGGTCAGGATAGCGGCTTGCGCCCGAAAGAAGCGCCTGTGCAGATGTTGCTGGCGATGGGGATGACAGCTGCCCTTTGTATCGCGCTCGGGATTTTCCCTGCGATGCTCTACGATCTGTTGCCCTTCGCTGTGGATTACGCGCCCTATACGCTGACCCATATTGTGACCCAGTTCCAGTTGTTGCTGTTCGCGATTCTGTCCTATGTGCTTCTGGTCAAATCGGGGTTCTATCCGGCCATGAAGCGCAGTGTGTATCTTGATACCGACTGGAGCTATCGCCGCATGGCACCGGCGGTGATCGGTTATGCCGCACTGATGATCGGACGGATGTGGACCGGCGTAACCCGTTTTGCCCTGCGCCAGTTAACCGATGTGGCGACCGGCCTTTACAAAACCCACGGACCGGAAGGGCGTATAGCACGCGTTTGGCCGACAGGGTCAATGGTGTTGTGGGTGGCGGTGCTGCTGGCGGCAGCTTTGCTGGTGAACTTCCTCTGACGCGCCACAGGCAACAGGTTAGAAATTCAGATGAAACGGGGCGGAATGATCCGCCCCGTTTTCGTGTCAGTTCCAGGCAGCCCAGAGAAACCCTGCCATCAAGGAACCGGTGAAACCAAACGCGATATAGGCTGTAAACACCCGAGGCTTCACAATCGCCCAAACCGCGATTGCGGCGGGAATGCAACTGACTGAACCGGCCATCATGAAGCTCATGGCAGCACCCTGGCTCATGCCTTGCTCGATCAGCCCGCCAACCAGCGGGGCCGCGGCATAGCCGTTCAGATAGGCAGGCCCACCCACCAGTGCACCAAGCAGGATAGGTCCGAACCCGTCGCCGCCAAGGATATTGGCAATCCATTCGGCTGGCACATAGCGGATCATGACAGCCTCTACTGTGTAGGCGAGCGTCAGCCACTTCAACAGAAACACAAGGTTATGGGAGGCGGTGGCTTTAAACTGGTTCAGACGCTCCGGCTCTTGCCAGAACTGCCAGACAGGTTTTCCGGTGAACGGATTTGCGCCGCATCCGCAACCGCCCCCTTGGGCGTCAGGGCGCAACGGATCGGTGAAAAGAGCCGTGCGGCTGAAGGCCATCACAACAAACCCACCGAACAGACCAAAGCAAACGGCCGCAATAGTCTTGGCGATGGCAAAATCCACCCCCAATGCAGCGCTGGTGATGATGAACATGGGCGGATCCATGATCGGCGAGGACAACCAGAAAGCCATGACCGCAGCCAGCGGTACGCCCATTGCCAGAAGGGCCGCCACAAAGGGGATAACCTCACAGGAACAAAACGGCGCGATACCACCCACAAGGGCGGCCAGTACCACCATACGCGCAGGGCTGCCCTTGAAGGCTTCTGCTACGATACCCTCGGCCCCTGTGGCTTTCAGGAAGGCGACCATAAACACGGCGAACAGAATAAAGGGGGCGGTGCCCAGTACAGAGGACAGGGTATCCTGCCCGACACCAAGCAGGTCGCGGGGCACCAGCACGGCCACCGCCAGAAAAATGATAGCAATTGCAATCCAGGCGTTATCCGGCTTGTAGCGCTGCCAGAAATCGGGATTTGTGGTCGACTCGGTCATATCAACGGTCCTCTCGGTGCTGGTCATGTGCATCCGGGTGATTTGCATCCGCGCAGCAGTTTTTCAGGATGAAATTCGAAAGCGAGCGGGTCATGTCATAGGCTACAGACGAACAGATTACGCTGCGCCCCTGTTTGGCCTGCTCGACCAGTCCTGCATGAACCAGAAACCGCAGATGGTGGTTCAGGGTTGATCCCGGAACGCCGGTGCGTTTGCCCAATTCCCCCATCGACAGCCCCTGCGGGCCGGCCCGCACGAGTGTTTGAAGCACGCCAAGGCGCTGTTCCGATCCAAGCGCCGCAAAAGCCTGCGCTGCATCTTCGATACTGATGTCTTTTTCGATTCCATGTGTCATGTCACTATATTTCTAGATTTATAGAAATTAATCAAGAAACATTTCGATAAATCTGGAAATATACTGGAGGTACCTCACCTTTGCCTCCCCTTAAAACCCTGATACACGGGCTGAGATGCGTACTTTCAAGGACCATATCCGCAATATCCGCGCCTGCCGCCTTTGCGCAAACCGGTTTGCCGCCACCAGAACCGCCCACCGGCCGCGTCCCGTGGTCTGGTTGTCGCAAACTGCACGGATTATGGTTGTGGGACAGGCGCCTGGCGCGCGGGTGCATGCTTCGGGCCGTCCATTTACCGATGCCTCCGGCGACCGCTTGCGCCAGTGGATGGGGGTGGACAGCGCGACATTCTATGATCAGGACAAGGTTGCGATCTTTCCTATGGCTTTCTGCTTTCCCGGATATGATGCAAAGGGGTCCGACCTGCCGCCGCCGAAAATCTGTGCAGATCACTGGCGGGCGGATACGCTGGCCCTGATGCCGCAGGTGCGCCTTACCCTTCTTGTCGGTGGGTATGCACAAAAGTGGCATTTGGGCACAAAATCCATGTCTGAAACGGTTGCGGACTGGCAGAAATACGATCCGGACATTATCCCGTTGCCTCATCCGAGCTGGCGCAATACCAGTTGGCTTAAAAAGAACACCTGGTTTGAAACCGACCTGATCCCACACTTGCGCCACCGCGTAACGGAGCTTTTATGACCCTTCTTGATACCGCCCACGCTGCTATGGAAGCTGCGCCGGATGATACAGCAAAACGCATGGCTTTTTACGAACGTGTTGCCGATAGCGAATTGTTTCTTGTGCTGGAAACCGAACCTGTGGACGATCGCGTTACGCCCGCCGTTTTCGAAGTCGAGGGCGCGCGATATGCATTGGTATTTGACAGTGAAGACCGAATGGGGGAATTCACCCAGTCCGTAACACCGTTTCTGGCTATGGCGGGCCGCCAGATTGCAGCCCTGCTGGCAGGGCAGGGTGTAGGGCTCGGGGTGAACCTTGCCGTTGCACCTTCTTCGATGCTCCTGCCCGATACTGCCGTGGACTGGCTGAACGAAACGCTCGGTACCGCGCCGGAAGCGCAAGAGGCAACACCAAGTGCCATTTTTCCGCCCGGCACACTGCCGGAAACACTTGTTACCGCGCTGGATACCAAACTGGCGACAATGGCCGGACTGGCCAAATTCGCCTATCTTGCGCAGATCGAATATGAAAACCGTCCGCGCAGCCATGTGATGGCATTCATAGACGCTATCCCCGAAGCCCAAAGCGCGATTGCTGCTGCCATTTCCGAGGCGCTGACCTTTTCGGGGATCGAAGCCGGATCGCTTGATGTTGTGTTCCTGAATGCGCAAAATCCGCTCAGCGGCGCTCTTGCCAAACACGGTCTGCGTTTTGATCTGCCGGAGCCGGAACAGCCCAAAACCCGAACGATCGAAGCGCCCGGTTCAAACCCCGATAAACCACCGATCCTGCGATAGGGCAGAAGCCTCCGGCGGGAGTGTTTCGGGAACATTGAAAGCGCTCTTTTTGGGAAAATATCCTCAGGGGGTTCGGGGGCAGAATGCCCCCGACTGCGGCTAGTATTTAAGCGCAGGGTCGATCAGGTAAAGCGCTTCCTGACCCTGCTCGACCCGCGCGATGTTTTCTGCGACCACATCGGCTGCGGTTACGGCACGGGTTTCCGAAGCCACATGAGGTGTGACGAGAACGTTCGGGTGGTGCCAGTAAGGGTGTTGCTCTGGCAGGGGTTCAGTATGGAACACATCCAGCGTGGCCCCCGAAATTTTGCCTTTGTCTAGCGCCGCAAGGAGTGCATCGTCGTCAATCAACTGGCCGCGGCCGGGATTGATTATCGCTGCTCCGTCCTTCATCTGCGCAATTGTGTCTGCATTGATCAGCCCCTCGGTTGCGGGGGTGTTGGGCAAAAGTGTGACGATGATATCCGCTTTGGCAAGGGTATTTTTGAGCCCGTCCTCGCCCGCATAACAGGCGAAGGGTGTCCCTTCTTTTTGTGTCCGGCTCCAGCCGATCACTTTAAAGCCGTAGTCGTGGGCCACTCTGGCACAGGCCATCCCAAGCGCACCAATGCCAAGGATAGCGACCGTGCGGTCCGCGGGCAGGGGCGGGGCCCAATCCATCAGCCATTCGCCCGGTTTGGCATTGGCGAAACGGTCCACTTCCAGATGGTGACGCATGATATGGCCGAAGACGTAGTCTACCATGCCCTGTGTCATTCCCGGATCGACCATACGGGCCATCGGCTGAGTAAGGGTTTTGTTTTTAAGCAACCTGTCAGGCCCGGCCCAGAGGCTCTGGATCAGCTTCAGATTTGTATAGACGCTAAGATCGTCATCATCACGTGCCGGTGCGTAGACCAGATAGTCAATCGTTTCAGGGGCATCTGTGTGATCTATCAGATTAACATCCAACCCTTTTCTGTCGAAAGCGGATTCCAGCGGGGTGCGGTACACGGGCCATTGCGCGGCACGTGCCGAAAAGAGAACGTTGATCATGAGAGGGCCTTATCTTGGTCGGTGGACATGTGCGCTTTGTACCAGTCCGAAAGCGATCAGCAAGACCATCATGGCCGATCCCCCGTAACTGACCAGCGGCAGCGGCACGCCCACCACGGGGGCGAGCCCCATAACCATGGACATATTCACGGCGAAATAGAAGAAGAAGGTGGTGCCAACCCCGATCGTCACCAGTGAACCGAACCTGTCCCTGTTCGACAGGGCCGAGACATAACAGAAAATCAGGATCAACCCGTAAAGTGCAAGCAGGACGATGCCGCCGACGAACCCGAATTCCTCTCCCAAGGTGGTGAAGATGAAGTCGGTGTGTTTTTCCGGCAGGAAGTTCAGCCTTTGTTGCGTTCCTTGCATAAACCCGCGCCCGGTCAGTCCGCCAGACCCCAATGCAATTTTCGACTGGGTAATGTGATAGCCCGAGCCGAGCGGATCGGAAGACGGGTCGAGAAAGGTTTCGATCCGTTTGTACTGATAGTCCTTCAGCATCTGGTATTCGGTGTCTTTGGAGGCAAAAACACCCGTGACCAGTAGCACGATGGACAGGATCGCTATGCCGAAGTACCAGAAGCTGACACCGGCGATGAACATGACAATCGCGCCGCCTGCCATGATCAGCAGGGCTGTGCCAAGATCGGGCTGGCCAAGCACCAGAAATGTCGGAAGCAGGATCAACAGGATCGGCAGGGCGACCCAGAAGGGGCGCGACACCCGCCGTTCGTCAAGCCAGTCATAATAGAGCGCAAGCACCATCACCACCGCCACTTTCATCAGCTCTGACGGTTGCAATGTCATGAACTTCAAGTCGATCCAGCGCTGCGCCCCGCCACGGGTTTCCCCGATGTAGGGGACTGCGACCAGCAATGCGATCCCGAAAATGTAGGCGAAAGCACTGATTTCCCGCCAGAAATTGATCGGGATGAAGGCCATGAAGATCATCACGCCCATGCCAAGCGCAAAGCGGATGATCTGGGGTTGGGCCCAACGTTCGATTTCCCCGCCGGATACGGAGTAGAGCATCAGAAAGCCGGTGCAGGCCACGGCTGTCAGCAACAGGGCAAGCGGCCAGTTAAAGTAGAGCGCTTTGGACAGGCCGGTGGGGATTGTGCGGATATTCTGTTCGAGATAGCTCATGCTTTGTCGTCGGGCCTTTCCCGTCCGGCGCGCACATCTGTCGGCAACGAGCGGTAGTCCATATCCTCGGAGAGTTCGAGAGCTTCGAGCATGATATCCCGTGCGATCGGCGCAGCAACCGCCGAACCGCCGCCGCCATGTTCCACGACAACCGAAATTGAAAAACGGGGATTGTCGGCGGGGGCATAGGCCACAAACAACGCATGATCGCGCCGTTCCCATGGCAGGTCGCTGTTCCGGATGACACCGCGGGCGCGTTCTTCTTTGGTGATGAAACGGACCTGACTGGTGCCGGTTTTCCCCGCCATATCCCAGCCTTCCTTGCGGATGCGGGACCCACCGGCGGTGCCGCCGCGCTCGTTCACAACGCCGTACATTCCCTTGCGGACCGCGTCAAGATGAGCGGGATCAATGTCCAGGGGTTCGCGTCCCTTGACGGGGTGGGGCCGGTTGTCGATTGCGTTGACCAGTCGTGGAGAGATTTTGGTGCCCGAAGCGATCCGCGCGGTCATCACGGCAAGCTGCATGGGGGAGGCCAGTACAAATCCCTGACCGATCGAGGCGTTCAGCGTGTCCCCGATCACCCAATCCGCATCCCTGCGCTGTTTTTTCCATTCCTTTGTGGGTGCCAGCCCCTCGCGCACGGCAGGCAGTTCCAGTTCGTGTTCAACGCCGATGCCCAATTCTTTCGCCATCGCCGAGATGTTTTCGATCCCGACTTCCTGACTGATCTCGTAATAGTAGACATCGCAGGATTTCTTCAGACTGTCGTGCAAGTTTACCTTACCGTGCCCGCCCCGCCGCCAGCAGTGGAACCGGCGGTTGTGCAACTCCAGAAAACCGCCGCAATAGACTTTGTCTTCGGGCTTTACAAAGCCGCCCTTCAGCGCCGCAAGGGCTGTGACCATTTTGAAGGTGGAACCCGGGGGGTAGGTGCCGGTGACGGCCTTGTTCAGCATCGGTTTGTAAATATCGGTGTTCAGAGCATTCCAGTCAGTTGTAGAAATTCCGCGTACAAATTTATTCGGGTCAAAGCTCGGCGCAGAGGCCATCGTCACGATATCGCCATTGCGAATATCCATAACCACCGCTGCGGCACTTTCCTTGCCAAGCCGTTCCATGGCGTAGCGTTGCAGGCGGTTGTCGATGGTCAGTTGTACATTTGCTCCGGGCTGGCTTTCCTCGCGGCCCAGAACACGCATCACACGCCCGATAGAGTTCACTTCGATCCGCTTCACGCCGGATTTCCCCCGCAAGGGTTTTTCGATGCGTCGTTCGACCCCGTTCTTGCCGATCTGGAAGCGGGGGATCAGCAGCAGGGGATCATCGTCATCCGTCTGGCTGAGATCATAATCCGAAACCGGCCCCACAAACCCGAGAATATGTGCAAAATCATCCGCTTGCGGGTAGATCCTGTAGTGGCCCAGTTCCGGCGTGATACCCGGAAGTGCAGGGGCATTCGCGCTGACAGCGGCGATGTGTTCCCAGTCCAGATCCTCTGCTACAGTCACGGGCACAAAGCCGCGACGTTTGCTCATTTCTTCCAGCGCACTGGTAATGTCTTGCTCGCTGATCGGGATGATGGTTGCAAGGCGGCGCAAAACGGTCTCCGGATCGCCGGACTGTTCGCGCACCATATCAATTTTGTAGTTGGGTTCATTATAGGCAAGCGGTTTGCCCAAACGATCGAACACCAGACCGCGCACAGGGGGGATAAGGCGGATGTTCACGCGGTTCTCTTCGGCGAGCAGGCGGAAGGACTGGTTCTGCTCTACCGCGATCCGGCGCATCTGAACCCCAAGCGTACCGATAATGCCTGCCTGCATCCCTGCAAGCAGGATCGTGCGGCGGGTCAGCATTTGTCGCAGGCGACCGGGTTTAACTGGACGTTTCATAGTCTTTTTCCCCATGCATCCAGCTCTCCGGGACGGGGGCGCTGGAAGCCGAAACCGAATTTCATAATTCCGACAATAACAGGATAGAGCGCAATGGTGAAAACCATAAGATAGAGCTGCTCTACAAATCTTGGTGTATGGGTCAGAGTGAGCAGAAGGATAATTTGTTGCAGGATGGTAATGATCACAAAGATTGTCCCGATCCAGAGCCATTCCAGACCGAAACTGTATTCACGGAACGCCTGAATGTTGGAGCGCACAACCTCTGATCCGAGCACAGTTAGAAGCGTGAACAGGCCAAGGGGGGCAAGGGTTAGTATATCGCGGAAGAAGAAGACCAGAAATATCGCCCAAACGGGGGCCCATTCCGGTTTGCGCACGACGTAAGCCATTGTGATGCAATAGATAATATCAGGTCCGGGCAGGGCGCCGGCGCTCAGGTCGAAGGGGACGATGGACCACAGGATAATGGCGAAACCGACCCCGATATAGAGTGCGCGGCGCGCGTATAGCTGAACCAGCGAGACGTCATCCATCGTTGCCCACGCTCACCTGCCCGGGCAGGGTTGGGCCGACAAGACGGCCTGGTTCGGAGATTGGCGCTGCAGGCAGATGGCGGATCACCCGCAGGAATTCAAGCCGGCGGTAATCCGCTGCCAGTTTCACCCGCAGCCGTCCGTCACCGCTCAGAAACACGGTGCCCGCCAGCAGACCGGGGGGAAAGACGCCTCCGTCTCCGGTCGTCACAACCCTGTCGCCTGCGCGGACCTGATCAACCCCGTCGATAAACTCCAGCGGCGGCAGGGGGGTGTTATCCCCTGCAAGTATGGCCTTCTGGCCCGACGGTGTGACCTCAACCGGAATACGGCTGGAACTGTCTGTCAGGAACAGGACACGGGAAGAGTTCTTGCCCACGCCGGAAATACGCCCGACAAGCCCCAGACCGTCCATCGCGGCCCAGCCGTCCACCACGCCATCATGTCGCCCGATGTTGATAAGCGCGCTCTGGCGGAACGGGCTGCCACTGTCTGTCAGAACCACACCGGTCGTGTAGGTCAGTTTCGGGTTCAGTTTGACGTTGTTCAGATCCAGCAGTTTGGCGTTCTTCTGTTCCAACTGGATGGCGGCCTCTTTCCAGGCCTTCATCTGCTGCAATTCGCGGCGAAGTTCCTGATTTTGCTGGTAAATGCGTGAATACGACTGGAAATCGGAGATCATGTTGGACATATGGGCGACAGGGGCGAAGACCCATTCAAGGTTGGGCACAACCCGATCAATCATCGCCATACGAAACCGTTCGGCGCGGGGGTTGTCGATGCGCCAGACCAGAAAAATCGCGACCAGAAAGACCAGCAGGACAGAGATCAGCACGCGCCTTACGACGCGGCGAAAATAGACCTCGCTGTCATTTTGATGTGCCATTTACATCCGTCACAGGCATTAGCTGTCAAAATCAATAACATGAAGCAGTTGTTTTTCATATTCCAGCGACTTGCCGGTTCCCAGAGCCACACAGTTCAGGCTTTCATCCGCGACGGAAATCGCCAGTCCTGTCTGTTCGCGCAAGGCCAGATCAAGTTCCCCCAGCAAAGCGCCGCCACCGGTCAGCATCACGCCGCGGTCCACAATATCTGCCGCCAGATCGGGCGGGGTGCTTTCAAGGGCTGTCATCACGGCTTCGCAAATCTGCTGCACCGGTTCGGCAAGGGCGTCGGCCACCTGTGCCTGAGTGATCTCGGTTTCCTTGGGTACACCGTTCAACAGGTCGCGCCCGCGAATTTCCAACGAGGTCCCGCGCCCGTCTTCGGGCATGCGGGCCGTGCCGATGGTGGTTTTAATCCGTTCTGCGGTGCTTTCCCCGATCAGCAGGTTCTGCTGGCGGCGCAGATAGCTGATGATGGCTTCGTCCATCCGGTCCCCGCCGACGCGCACGGAACGGGCGTAAACGATGTCGCCAAGCGACAGAACCGCAACTTCGGTCGTCCCGCCACCGATATCCACAACCATGCTGCCGGTCGGGTCGGTGATCGGCATTCCGGCCCCGATTGCGGCGGCAATCGGTTCTGCGATCAGGCCGGCCTTACGGGCCCCTGCGGAGAGGACAGACTGACGGATCGCGCGTTTTTCAACCGGTGTGGCCCCGAAGGGCACACAGACAATCACACGGGGCTTGGTCAGGGTTGAACGTTTGTGCACCTTGCGGATGAAGTGTTTGATCATTTCTTCTGCAACGTCGAAATCGGCAATCACACCGTCACGCATCGGACGGATCGCCTCAATCGAACCGGGTGTGCGGCCCAGCATCAGCTTGGCATCTTCCCCAACGGCAAGAACGCGCTTAACCCCGTCCTTGATGTGATAGGCGACCACCGAAGGTTCGTTCAGAACGATGCCCTTGCCCTTGACGTAGACCAGCGTATTCGCTGTTCCCAAATCGATTGCCATATCAACAGAAAATAAACCCTGGAGTTTTCCATACATGCGTTGCCGCCTTTGCTTGCACGAATTGGTACCGTGGAAAAACACGGTGCAGAAGGCCTGTTTATAGCGAGGTCTGCCGCGCGGGGTAAAGGTGGGGCTGGAGAAAAATAGGCGTTATCGCGCCAAGAATAGGGGGGACTTGCCCATTCTTTCACTTAATACTTGCACATAACGAACAACGGGCAAATTTTTGCAACTCGCCCGTTGTTTTTCCAAGAATCAGGCTGTCGCCGCCGGAGCGGTTTTTTCGCGACGCACCAGCAGTTTGTTCAGCGCGTTCACATAGGCCCGTGCGCTGGCCACAACAGTGTCCGTATCGGCGGACTGGCCGACGACGATTTTACCGGCTTCTTCCATCCGCACAGAAACGGTTGCCTGCGCATCAGTCCCTTCGGTCACCGCATGCACGTTGTAGAGTTGCAGCTTGGCACTGTGCGGGAAGAGCTGTTTGACGGCGTTGAAGGAGGCGTCAACCGGTCCGTCCCCTGTGGCAGAAACACTGTGATCTACCCCGTCGATTGTCAGCGTCAGGTCTGCCTGTTGCGGCCCTTCGGTGCCACAGACAACCCGCAGGGATTTCACCTGTACGCGATCGTTGGCGGCATTGGTGCCTTCGTCGTTCATCAGCGCGAGCAGGTCGTCGTCATAGACTTCCTTCTTGCGGTCGGCCAGAGCCTTGAACCGGACGAACACGTCTTTCAACTGGTTGTCGCCCAATTCATACCCGAGGTCTTTGAGTTTGGAACGCAGTGCAGCACGACCCGAATGTTTGCCCATCACAATGTTGGTTTCGGACAGACCCACGTCTTCGGGGCGCATGATCTCGAACGTTTCGGCGTTTTTCAACATGCCGTCCTGATGGATGCCGCTTTCATGGGCGAAAGCGTTTTTGCCGACGATGGCTTTGTTATATTGCACCTGAAATCCGCTGACCGTGGCCACACGGCGGCTGATGTTCATGATCTTGGTGGTGTCGA
Source organism: Paracoccaceae bacterium (assembly GCA_018223125.1). Classification (GTDB taxonomy): domain Bacteria; phylum Pseudomonadota; class Alphaproteobacteria; order Rhodobacterales; family Rhodobacteraceae; genus Amylibacter. The sequence goes on from JAAEZA010000012.1 coordinate 73,626, forward strand.
TTTCGGTGCGGAAGGGCATGATGTCATTGCGCACTTTCAGCGCCATGACCACTTCTTCAAGCGCTGTATTACCGGCCCGTTCGCCCAATCCGTTGATGGTACATTCGATCTGGCGGGCACCGGCCTCTACCGCGGCGAGAGAGTTTGCTGTCGCCATGCCCAGATCGTTGTGGCAGTGGGTGGCAAAGATGATGTCGTCTGCGCCGGGCACTTTTTCCAGCAGCATACGGATCAGATCAGCGCTTTCCCGAGGCGCGGTATAGCCCACTGTATCGGGAATGTTGATGGTTGTGGCACCCGCTTTGATCGCAACTTCGACGACGCGGCAGAGCTAGTCTCCTTCCGTGCGGGTCGCATCCATCGGGGACCATTGGATATTGTCACACAGGTTGCGCGCGTGGGTCACCGTCTGGTGGATCCGCTCTACCATTTCGTCCTGATTGAGGTTCGGGATAGCACGGTGCAGGGGCGAGGTGCCGATAAACGTGTGGATGCGCGGCTGTCTGGCGTGTTTCACCGCCTCCCAACAGCGGTCAATGTCGCGGGTGTCAGCGCGGGACAGGCCACAGATTACGGCGTTCTGGGAACGGGCCGCGATTTCGCTGACCGCGTTAAAATCCCCCTCACTGGCAATCGGAAAACCGGCTTCAATAATGTCTACGCCCATTTCGTCGAGCAACTGGGCAATTTCCAGCTTTTCATCATGGCTCATCGTGGCGCCGGGGGATTGTTCACCGTCACGCAAGGTGGTGTCAAAAATCAAGACGCGGTCTTGTTTCGCTGTATCGGTCATTTGTGTATCTCTTTAATTTTACTTAGCTTTTCGGGTTCATTCCAGCGCGGATTTCACTCTCCCCTGAGCGCACGCGCCGGACCCCGACACGCTCAGAGGCGGCTAAGTAGTAGAAGCGCAGCAGCAGTTGCACCAAAAGCGGTGGCAATATTGGGGATATGTGTCTGCGTAATCATGCAGCCTTTATACGCAAGTTTCATCCCGTGAAAAGTAAAAAACGCGCCCGGATTGCGGGCGCGTCCGGATTTTGATCAAAGCTGTTTCGCGGCGTCAGGCTATTTCGATATCATCGCGGAAATCGGAGAAGCTGCCGATCCCTTCCACAACCAGACGGTCTCCGCTTGCGAAATCGAAAATCAGCGCGTCCTTGCGCTCGTCTACCATTTTGGAAAGATCACGGATCGTCAGGCCACCTTTGACAAGGGATTTGGCAAACTTGACCGTGTCTGTATCGTCCTCGAAGTCCTTGATCGTGTCCCTGCCACCGCCGCCAAACAGGGAGTCATTGGCATTGCCGCCCTTTAGCACGTCCTTGCCGCCGCCACCGAACAAATTGTCATCGCCGCCTTCACCGAACACTTCATCATTCTTCCCGCCCGAAGAAATCTTCTCCCCGTCGTCTGTGCCGGTGAGCGTTTGCGCCGTGGAGTTGGCATAGTTGACGGTTTTGAAGATTTTCCCGAACACGCCGGTCCCGTCACCATCGTCGGTTTCGGATTCCCAAACCAGCGCCACATTCCCGTTTTTAAGCGTGGTGATTGCAGAATCCCGCTGGTCGCCATTGGTGGTCTCGTTCACGGTTTCAATGTCACCAAGGCGGATACCGTTTGAATCGAAGCGTGCCATCTTCACAGCGTCGGCTTTGCCGTCGGCACCCTCATCGGTCCAGGTTATGATAAATCCACCGTCTTTCAGAGCTGTGATTTCTTGCTCTGTCTGGTTTTTTTTACTGTCGCCGTGGGCCGCAATACGCCCCCCACGCGGGGTGCCATCGGCATTAAAGACCTGAAAGAAAACATCAAAGTGCCAGTCTGACTCATCCTCGCTGCTTTCGTCCTGTTCAATCCATGTAACCGCAATCCCCCCATCGGAGAGCACGACAATTCGCGGCTTCAGTGCGGTCCCGTTCAGGCCGGAGGTTTCTTCCAGCACAAAGCGTTCGTCCAGCGACAGGGGAAGCCCCTGTGTATCGTTGCGCCCCATAAACTGGAACTGGATCACACCGTAGAGGCCAACAAGATCAGAGTGCATGGAGGAAGCAACGACGATTGTTTCGTCATCCACCTTCGCCACATCACCGAATGACGTGTGCGCCCTGGGAAACACATCATCTTTTACCGTGCGCAAAGACCACTAGCCATTGTTGGGCACCACAGAAGGGATGTAGGCCGTATTTTCGCTGACATCCAGCCCCGAAAAATTACGGAAGGTTTCGTTGACGCGGTAGACAGTGATGAACTGGTCGCCGCCAACTGAGATCACCCGTGGCTCCAACCCTTCCTGACCTTCCTGATCGGGATCGAACCGTCCGTAACGAACGCGGTCTTCGTTGTAGTAGAATCCGTCCTCGCTCTCGAACCCGAACGTCTTGGAACGGGTGCGGATATTCTCTGCAATGCCGCCGGAAATCGGCGTTTCATCCCGATTCACGGTGACAAACCAGATATTGTCGGTTTGCCAGACCCATGATCCGTTGCCGTCTTCGTTGAATGCCACGTCGACGTTCTCCTGATCGCCCTCCGTGACTGTATTTATCCGGAATTCGGATCCGAGTGTGTTTCCACCGGCATGGAAGTTTTGTGCGTAAACGCCAAGACCGCTACCGTCCTGTCCTTCACTTTCCCAGACCACCTGAAATCCGCCGGTCTTTGGATTTGCGTCTATGCTTGGATCTTCCGCGTGTCATCTGTGTAGGTATTCACAAGAAATTCGAACGATACGTCCATAAAGGCAGAGCCCATAATAATTCCCCTTTAAACTTATTGAACTTAATTTGACCGCAAATGGTCGAGTTGAAATACGGATTAACGGTGCTGCGATTTGGCAATTCTGTCCATAAATCTGTGGTTCGGTCGTTGTATGGATATGCATTTTGAGAGAGGAGCGGGTCCGTACAGGGCTTGCGTGGCACGATAAACGTTTAGGCTCTGGCGGTTTTTTCCTGTTGCAGGCCCGGAATGTGGATCGTTCCTGAATTTTGAATGCCTGCGTGTTTTGCGGGATTCAAGATGGGAGAGGGGGCGCTGAACCGCTTCGCTGTAGTCTCGAACTCTTCCGGGCGGACTGCGCGTCTTTTGCGGGAAGCAATAATCCCTAAAAAGCGTTCCGCCTGTAACACATCCAGCTTAAAGAAATCCGGTTGCATTCCGGCATTCATCACCCGTTTGAAATCGGGGTCATGGCGGGTAGTTACACCGAAAGGCCAATTCGAAAACTTCCGCTTGGAACACCGCATGACCGCACGGATCTTGATTTCCTCGTGCATTCTGTGCCGGACAATCCGTTCCATTGTAGCATCGACATCGCCGGTCTCTCCTTCCAGTATCTGAAAGATCCGCTGCTTGCCGATATACATGTAACTTGTGACACCTGCCTCTATATTGCGCCGGACACATCTTTTTTGCAGCGTCAGAAGGGCCAGCGGCCCGAGCCGCCCCGCGATCCGGCTTTCGTAGTGTAACCTTTTCATCATTTCTTGCCCTTTTTGCTGCGGCCTCGCTTTCAGGGCAGAATAGGGATGGGAATGTAAATTAACGGTAAACAGAGGACGTTTACTTCCAGCGGCTTTCCAGCTTTTCGATTGCCGCAATACGCTCGGATGTTTTGGGATGGCTCATCAACCACGCAAGCGGCTGGCCACTGCTGCCCGCAAGCGCATCCAGTTTGGTAAACAGGGATTTTTGCGCAGCGATGCCAATTCCGGATTTGGTCAAAAGGGCTGCCGCATAGGCGTCCGCTTCATACTCGTCCTGTCGCGACAAACGGGCCGCAAGAAGCCCGGACAGCATCCCAGCCAGCCAGACACCCACCCCGGGAATAAGCCGCCCGAGCACCATGCCAAGCGCAACCCGAATTGCGTTTTGCCCCGAAAAGTCAATCATCCGCCGCCGCGAATGGCCAAGCGCCACATGCCCGAGTTCATGGGCAACGACGCTTGCGATTTCCTCGGCGCTGACCTCGCCGTTCTGATATTTCCGGTAGAACCCGCGCGTAATGAAAATACGTCCGTCCGGCGCAGCCAGTCCGTTTACGGGGGCAATCTCGTAGATGTGTACCTTAATCCGCGCCAGATCCAGAGAGTCTGCCATGCGGTCGCACAGTTTGCGCAGCACCGGATCGGCCAGTTCCGTTGATTTGGCGTCCAGCTCGGACTGTGTGCGCCAGACAGAAAATCTGTAGTAAACAAAGCCGTATAGCAGGGCGAGAAGGATCGGGGTCAGTTTAAGCATATGTTAGGATATGGGGAGTAGCCTGGGGAAGACCAGCCCCTTGCCGAAAGGACTTGAAACAACCGGACAAAAAAACGTCTTTGCCCCCCAAAAAAGCGGAAGTGAAAAACGCAAAACTGCCCCTGACCGCGGGTGCAGGCAGGGGCAGCTTGATTTTCGACAGGTCGTGCTTGACCGTATCAGCGATCAGGCAATGTCGAAGATGAAGTCTGTCGCGTCAATATCGCTGGAGTTTGTGGATTTCAGCAGGGCAAACGCGTCCCCGTCGTGGGACAGGATAGTCTTGCCACCGACTTGCGTTACGCCAATGTCTGCGAAAGTTAGCATCGTGTCATTCAACACCATGATTTTATCCACGCCGTCTTCATAATCCTTCACGACATCCCGTGCATGGTTCGGATGGGACACATCAAAGACAAAGGTATCTGCACCGTCGCCGCCTTCAAGTTTGTCCTTGTCGGCGCCACCATCAAGCATGTCATCGCCTTTGCCGCCGTCCAGCTTGTCCTTACCTTTGCTGCCTTTCAGGTAATCATCGCCGCCAAAGCCACGGATGTCATCTTTACCGGCTTTACCTTTAAGCATGTTGTCAGCGCTGTTGCCGAAAATATCATCGTCAAAAGCTGTGCCGACAGCGTTTTCGATCAAAGTATCTGCGGCACCGCTGATCCCGTCCTCAAACGCGGCGATAATATCCGAGCTGTCAGAGCTCAGCGGGACAACCGCACCAAAGCCGAAGGCATCGACCAGAGCCTGATAATCCGATGTAACGCTAGAGGTGACAGCAAATACCGGAACGATACCTGCACCCAGCAGCGCGGCTTTCACCATTTCAATGGTGGGATAATCCTCGCCGGTGCCATCACCGCCCGGTCCGTCAAGGATCGTGTCACCGTTGTTCGGCGTATCCGGATTGTCACCGGCAAAGTGCGGAACCGCATCGGTGGTCATGACAACAACCTTGAGCGAAGAAGAACTCCAGCCAACTTCCGCAGTGCGCAGGGCAACCTGCAACAGACCTGTCATCTGGGATTCCGGGCCGTCATTACCGCTGCCTGTGGAAAGACCGGTTACAGCTGCCTTCCACGCGTCCGTGTCGCTGGTCAGGCTAAGCTCGGTTTTATATTCGTGATCGCCGGAGGATCCGAAAGGAGAGGTCGGTTTGTCGATAAAGGAAGTCAAACCGAGCCGGACGTCATCCGCCAGACCGCTGACCGAGGTGACCAGATCATCTACAAGGCTGTTTACAGTTGAAAGGTCATCGGAAAACGATCCGGAAAGATCCTGCAAGAGTACCAGTTCCAGCGGGCGCTCGGAATCCTTGAGACCGGAAATTTCGATGACGCGGTCGTCCACGTAAGAAAGTGCGCCTGGTGAAAGATCGATTTCAGCCCCTGTGATGCCGCCCGCGAAATTCAGTGTGTCGATGCCGGAGGTATCCGTTATCAGCGACCAGTCGCCCGCAAATCCGTTTACAAAATACTTGTCGTCACCGGAACCGCCAAAAACCTGATCATCGCCGGCTGTCATGACAATCTTGTCATTGCCTTCACCACCGAACAACACATCGTCACCGATCCCGCCAATAACAACGTCGTTGCCGGCGCCTGCATCAAGTGTGTCGTCGCCGTTCAATCCGGCAAGAAGGTCATTTCCCTCAAGTCCTTGAATAAAGTCTGAAAACAGACCGCCAACCAAGCCATCGTCTTCTTCTGTACCAATAAAGTCTGCCATTTTGCTTTTCTCCCGTTAGAGTTTTTGCATTGCGTCCCGACCAAGGAAATTGACAGGACGCGATTAATTAAATCGGGGCTATGCCCCCCCTCTAGGCTCTGAAACCGAGGACGAAATTTCCTGTTCGCGGCCTTGACCTTACGTTAGATTTGAAACGGGGAGCGCACAAGAATTTTACCGAAAAAGAGTGATATGCCTCACTAAATTCAACCCGTTTTCACGGTTCTTAAAAATATCTCAGCGACTTTAACGATCTCTTCACGGTTGAGGACTACACAGGGTGGAGTAAATCTGTCCGTTGTCGGATTGCGCTGTTGGAGTGGGGGGCCGGAATGGGGTGCCGGAGTATGCACAGGTTGGCCAGAATTCGGAAACGGTCGTTATAGGTCCGCCGCGCCGTCCGTTTTCGGAACGCTCTGCTTCAGTAGCCCGCGTTCGTTCAGCCATGGGTGCAGGGCAACTGCGCGGCGCAGGTATATCTGGCCGAGCGCAGGCCGACCGTTCCGTATGTGGATCAGCGCGATGCCCGACAGCGCCCCGAAATGGGCGGGTTCCAGTTCCAGACTGCGCGTCAGCAGGTCCAATGCTTTGGCGTCCTGCTTTTGAAGGAAATAGGCGAACGCCAGTTGGTTGAACCCTTCGCTGTAGTCCGGACAGTAGCGCACCAGACGGGTCAGGATTTCTTCTGCCTGAAGCATATCCCCGTAGCGGATGGCATTAACACCGGAGTTAAGCATTTCCTGCGAGGTTTCATCCGGCGCAACATGCCAGAACTGCCAGAGCGCATTGGCCGCCGCGCGCGCTTCTTCAAACGTGCCAGCCCCGGCAAGTTGGTCCAGAAGTTGTGCGCGTTCCGCCGCACGGTCCGGCAGGGCAGGGCAACCTGCAGCAACCGGTCCGGCCAGCAGTAACGCGCTTATCAGGGATCGCAGAAGCATGACTGCAGGCTGGCCCTGCGCCGACTGTCTGTCAAGCGAGACGCCTTCCGCTCACCCGAATGTGTGCGGGCAGGCCAGCAGAAGGGGCCTAGCGTCCAAGTTCCTTCATCGCGGATTCAATGCCCTTCAAGGTCATTGGATACATGCGATCGTTGAAGATTTCCTTCAGGATCATGGTGGAATGGGTGTACTGCCAGTATTGCTCTTTCACCGGATTGATCCAGACCGATCCGGGCCATTGTTCCTGCGCACGCTCCAGCCAGACTTTTCCGGGTTCTTCGTTCCAATGCTCGTTCGCGCCACCCTTATACATGATTTCATATGGGCTCATCGCGGCGTCACCGACAAAGATACACTTGTAATCGGACCCGTAAGTCCGCAACACGTCCCAGGTGGGGGTCTGTTCCGTCCAGCGCCGTGCATTGTCCTTCCACACACCTTCGTACAAACAGTTATGGAAATAGAAGTATTCCATATGTTTGAATTCGGTTTTCGCAGCAGAAAACAGTTCTTCGATCAGTTTGATGTAGCTGTCCATGGAGCCGCCAACATCAAGGAACAACAAAACTTTCACTGCATTGCGCCGCTCGGGGCGGGTGATGACATCAAGATACCCGTTTTCAGCGGTTGAGCGGATGGTGCCGTTCAGGTCCAATTCGTCGTCCGCACCGGCGCGGGCCCATTTGCGCAACCTTTTTAACGCAACCTTAATGTTGCGTGTGCCAAGCTCTACGGAATCGTCGAGGTTTTTAAAATCCCGCTTGTCCCAAACTTTCGTCGCCTTCTGGTGACGGCTTTCCTTCTGGCCGATGCGAACGCCTTCGGGGTTGTAACCATAGGCCCCGAAAGGGGACGTGCCGGCTGTGCCGATCCACTTATTACCGCCCTGATGGCGCTTTTCCTGTTCTTTCAGGCGCTCTTTCAGGGTTTCCATCAGCTTGTCAAACCCGCCAAGGCTCTCGATTTCGGCCATTTCTTCGGGGCTGAGGTGTTTTTCGGCCAGTTTGGTTAACCAGTCGTCAGGAACGTCGACCGCGTTCAGAATGTCATCAACAGAGAGGTTCTCCATCCCCTTGAAGACTTCTGCGAAAACCAGATCGAATTTGTCCAGATTCCGTTCGTCCTTCACCATCGTGGCGCGGGCAAGGAAGTAAAAGCCTTCCACATCATAGAGCACCAGACCGGTTTTCATCGCTTCAAGAAACGCCAGATACTCCCGCAGGGACACAGGGATTTTTGCAGCGCGCAGGGCTTCGAAAAAACGTAAGAACATTTACACCCACTCCATCCAGTCCACCATGACCGTTGCAAACAGGGCGAGGAGGAAGAAAATAATGCCGTGAATGGCGCTGTATTGCAGTTTATCCGCGGTTTTGCCGCCAAATTTATGCGCGCGGTACCACCCGATGATGGCGCCGATCAGGAAGGCTGGAATTGTAAACATCGTTTAACTTTCTTTCTGGGGCAGGCGGGGCGGCAGGTTGGCGATGATTTCGAGACGTTTTCTGATCTCGCCCGGTGGATGAATACCGTATTGCCCCCAGGCAATCGCCTCGTCGCGCAGGGCGGAGGCTTCATCCGTCCGGCCTGCGAGTTTATAGATTTCCGATTTCATCGCCAGAAGGCTGAACATCAGCCGGCCGTTCTGCGCGGTATTGGCAGCGACCAGTCCGCTTTCGATGAACTGTAACGCCTGACGGAACTCGCCGCTGGACATGGCAAGCGATGCCATCTGCAATCCGGCTTGTGCGGTGTGGATATCATAAGGGCCAAAGATCTTGGAGAAGTTTGCATAAGCCCGTGCATAATCGGCTGCGGCTTCGATACCGTTGGCCGACGCATTCACGCGGGCCCGTGCATAATAACTGAAGCCGAGCCGGTGGTCCGTCATTCCCAACTGCTCTGCAATTCGCACGGCATCCGATGCCGCTTCGATCCGTGTCTTTTCAGAGGCGTCCGGACCCAGTGCAAGCTCGATCTTGCGCATCCACGAACCGGGTGTTTCCTGAATTTGGCGCGACGCAAGCCCTGCGCCTTCGGGGTTCACCCGTGCAAGAATGCGGGGCAGCACAGCGGCAACTTCGTGTTTCGCCATGCCCGATTTCAGTTCCGGCGCGTACATGGCGCGCAGGATCATCATGTCGTAAGGCGTTAAAACGATGTGGAAATTGTCATCATTGAAGACGGAATCCGGCAGGCGGTAAAGATCGTTCAATGGCCCGATCGCCTGAGCCAGTTCTTCGTGCAGACAATCCCGTGCGTCTTGCGGGGAAATATCGCGGGGCATGAAAACTGCTGCCCTGCTGCGGACTTCCAAAGAAGTCCAGTCGGCCCGCCGGTTAAAGCGGTTCTTCCTGAATTCCGCCCAGCTGCTCATGCGGGGGACAACGATGCAGGCCGCGGTTGGCGCGGCGCGGCGCAACTGTCGCTTGGAGACCATTTCAATGACGATATTTGCCGCAGATGCAGTCTGCACGCGGGAAATCGGGATACTTGCTTCAGTGCGGAGCCGCTTGATCAACTGGTCCAGATCCTGACCGACGACATCATTCTGGGCGTTGACCAGAGCAACCGTGATCGGCCCTTCAAAGCGGGACAGCCGCGAGAGATCCTGACCGCTTTCAAGTGCAAATGTCAGATCAAGAAATTCTTCAAAAACATCTACATTGGAGCGTGCTACGCCGGATTTAGGGGGCGGTGCCTGAAAGGTCTTCATCCCCGACAGTTGTATCGCCGGATCAGAGCGCTTGCTGACAACATCCGCCATAGGACCCGCACAGGCAGAGAGGGTCAGTGCCGTCAGTCCGAAGGCTGCACCGCGCCAGAAGTTCATATCTGGTACTTTACAAAAGGCGACAGCGTGGCAACGCCGTCATAAAGTTTTCGCGCCACGGCGTTGTCCTCTGCAGTAAACCACCAGACCTGCTCACAGTTATGTTCTTTCGCATGGGCAACAACCGCGTCTATCATCGCCTTTCCCGCACCCGTGCCACGGATTTCGGGGCGCACGTAAAGATCATTCAGATAGATGCGGTTTTCCGGCCCCCAGAAGTAGCTGTGGTACAGAAAATTCACAATGCCCACGATCCCGTGTTCCGGTGTTTCCGCCACCATGGCAAACATATCGACTTCGGGGTCGAGAATGCGCTTCCATGTACCGGCATAGACATCTTCATCGCGGCTTGTTTCGTAAAAGGCAAGATAGTCCTTCCACAAGGCGCGCCAGTCGGCTTCATCCGCAGGTGTTACATAGCGAACGGTCGTTGTCATCTATTGCCCCGCGCCATAAAGGCGAGCCGCTCGAAAAGATGCACGTCCTGCTCGTTTTTCAGCAGCGCACCGTGAAGGCGGGGCAAGGCGTCCTTGCCGTCCCGTTTCATGTCGGCAGGGTCCAGATCTTCCACCAGCAGAAGTTTCAGCCAGTCCAGTACTTCCGATGTGCTCGGCTTTTTCTTCAGTCCCGGTGTTTCGCGGATGTCATAAAACTGGGTCAGCGCCTCTGCCACCAGTTCGGGTTTGATTCCCGGAAAGTGAACTTCGACGATTTGTTTGAGCGTCTCCATTTCGGGGAAACGGATATAGTGGAAGAAACAGCGCCGCAGGAAAGCGTCCGGCAGTTCCTTTTCGTTGTTCGAAGTGATGATCACGATCGGGCGTTTTTTTGCTTTGATCGTCTCGCCGGTCTCGTAGACGTAGAACTCCATCTTGTCGAGCTCCTGCAACAGATCGTTCGGGAATTCGATGTCGGCTTTATCAATTTCGTCGATAAGTAGGACCAGACGGTCGCCGGCTTCAAATGCTTCCCAAAGCTTGCCTTTCTTGATGTAATTTTTCACATCATGGACACGTTCCTCGCCAAGCTGGCTGTCGCGCAGGCGGCTGACCGCATCGTATTCATAAAGGCCTTGCTGGGCTTTGGTGGTGGATTTGATGTTCCATTCCAGCAGCGGCAGTCCGAGTGATTTGGCCACCTGAATCGCCAGTTCGGTTTTACCGGTCCCCGGTTCCCCCTTAACCAGCAAAGGGCGTTCGAGCGCGATAGCTGCGTTGACCGCCACGGTCAGATCATCGGTGGAAACATACTGTTGCGTGCCTTCAAACTTCATTTTTCTGCTTTTCCCTGATAGCTTGGGGGCAATCTAGTATTCCCGTCACAATGCTGCAACCTAAGAAGGAAGTGGGGTGACAATACGTTACGACTCGGATATTGGATGCGCAAACGTTGGGTGAGAACGTCATGGCACTACATAGTGAATTTATTAGGGAGAAGAGAATGAAAGCTGAAGTCATTCTTGATGCCGACTACCGTCCAGTCGACAGCGAACCATTTATGAACGAGCGTCAAACCGAGTACTTCCGGCGCAAACTGTTGGCTTGGAAGGCGGATCTTCTGTCAGACAGCAAAGACACCATCGAAGGCATGCAAGAAGGCGCACGGAACATTCCGGACGTTGCTGATCGCGCCTCCGAAGAAACAGATCGCGCGCTGGAATTGCGCACGCGGGACCGTCAGCGCAAGCTGGTTGCCAAGATCGACAGCGCCCTGCGCCGGATCGAGGACGGGTCTTACGGGTATTGCGACGAAACAGGGGAGCCGATTTCCCTGAAACGTCTGGATGCACGTCCGATCGCAACCCTGTCCCTTGCCGCACAGGAGCGTCACGAGCGCAAGGAAAAGGTTCATCGGGACGATTAATCACCGATAAATCCTAAGAAATGATAAAGCCGGTGCTGATATACCGGCTTTTTTTTAGCTTCATGTCGGAACAGAGCCGGTTACAGCAAGCGTGTGGCGTCCTTGCGGGCAAAGGCTTTCATAGCTGCTCCGTGTTCTTCCATAAACCGGCGCACCCGTTCCGGATCATGTTTGGACAGGCTGCGCAGCCACCAGCTTACGGATTTCTGGATAAACCACTCGGGATCGTTCACATAGCCCGCAGCCCAGCCGAGAATACGTTCCCGCTGCGCCAGTTCTTCCGGTTTGGGGTGGGTCGATTTGGTCCAGGGCAGGGTGATCACCAGTGCCGCACGGCGCACCCAGAGGTTTTCATCCTGCGTCCAGCTTTCGACTGTATCCAGCCGCGCATCGTCCAGAAACAGCCGCCGTGCCCCCGCGCCGCAAGCATGATCGGCAATGGCCCAAGCGTCGAACATGGGTACCCAGCGGCAGATTTCATCCCAGACCGCCTGATCCGGTTTGATCCGTGCCTGCGTCAGCAGTTTAGCCGCAGCAATGCGGGCCTCGTGGATGTTGCTGTCCCAAAGAAAGGACGAAATTTCAATGCGCTGCGGAATATCTGTTTCCTTGCGCCAGTCCTTGTACAGCGCATCGAGTTGCGGGTTGGAAACGCCCAGATAGGGGCGTTCCACCTTGTGATAGGCGGCCATTTCCGCCGCCTTCTGCGGGTCTGACAGTGCCTTGATATCCTGCAGCGCCTGTTCGGGGGTCATTCCACCGTCACCGATTTGGCCAGATTGCGCGGCTGGTCCACATCCGTGCCCTTGTAAACCGCAGTGTGATAGGCCAGCAATTGCGCGGGAACCGCATAGACAATCGGCGCGAACATCGGGTGGACACTTGGCATGACGATTGTTTGCCACGCACCGTCTCCGGCTTCTTTTGCGCCTTGGGCATCTGTGACCAGAATGATCTTGCCGCCGCGCGCCATGACCTCTTGCATGTTAGAGACTGTCTTGTCGAACAGATCGTCCCGCGGGGCCATAACCACCACCGGCATATGTTCGTCAACAAGCGCGATGGGGCCGTGTTTCAGCTCTCCGCTTGCATAACCTTCGGCGTGTATATAGCTGATTTCTTTCAGTTTCAATGCGCCTTCAAGGGCCAGCGGGAACATCGCGCCGCGTCCCAGAAACAGGGCGTCGCGGGAATGGACCAGTTGCGCACAGGTCGCCTTGATCGCCGCTTCCTGTTCCAGCGCAAGGTTCATCACACCGGGCAAACCGTGTAGGGCAGCCACCAGTTCGGCTTCCTGTGCCGCGTCGATCTTACCCCGTTGCCGTGCCGCCTGAATGGCCAGTGCAGCCAGAACGGTCAACTGGCAGGTGAAGGCTTTGGTCGAGGCCACGCCGATTTCCACGCCTGCCAGAATAGGCAGGGAGACGTCCGCTTCGCGAGAGATGGAGCTTTCCGGCACATTCACCACGGCAACCGTTTTGTCGACATTTTCGCTGCAATAGCGCAGGGCGGCCAGAGTGTCGGCTGTTTCGCCGGACTGGCTGACGAAAAAGGCGAAAGAGTTCCGGCTGAGCGGCGGTTCGCGGTAGCGGAATTCCGATGCGATATCCAGTTCGACCGGCAGGCGGGCAATCTGTTCGAACCAGTATTTTGCAACGTTACAGGCCAGATAGGCCGTCCCGCAGGCCACCATCGTGATCTTGTCGATACCCGTGAAATCCAGTTCGGCGCCAGGCAGTTGGACGGATTTCCCGTCCGCTGCGGCGTAGTGTTTAACCGCCTCTGCCAGAACGCTCGGCTGTTCGGCAATTTCCTTGGCCATAAAGTGTTTGTAGACGCCTTTGTCGGCACTGATCGCACCGTGGGAAATTTCGCGCATTTCGCGATTGGCCCGCGCACCGGAGGCATCGGAGATTTCCGCTCCGGCGCGGGTGACGACGGCAAAATCCCCTTCTTCCAGATATGTGACCTTGTTTGTCATAGGGGCGAGCGCGAGCGCATCGGACCCGACAAACATTTCGCCATCCCCGTGGCCAATCGCCAGCGGAGAGCCCTTGCGTGCGGCAATCAGAAGATCGTCCTGCCCGTCGAACAGGAAACACAGCGCATAGGCGCCTTCCAGACGGGCCACGGTCTGACGTGCAGCCTCAACCGGATCAAGCCCTTGTTTCAAAAGACTTTCGCAAAGCTTTACGACGGTTTCCGTGTCGGTTTCAGTTTCAAAGCCGATGCCCTGCGCTGACAGCTCCTCGCGCAGTTCGCGAAAGTTTTCGATGATCCCGTTGTGAACAACGGCCACATCTCCGGCCTTGTGGGGGTGGGCGTTCTGAACATTCGGCGCACCATGTGTGGCCCAGCGGGTGTGGCCGATGCCAGCTTTGCCCTTGATCGGCTCGTGTACCAGAAGGTCCGACAGGTTAACCAGTTTGCCAACCGCGCGGCGGCGTTCCAGTTTGCCATCCTGCACAGTGGCAATGCCCGCACTGTCATATCCGCGATATTCCAGACGACGCAGCCCGTCCACCAGAATAGGGGCGGCTTCGTGATTGCCAAGGATGCCTACAATACCACACATCTTATTTGTCCTTTGACTGGGCAGCTTTGGCTGCACGGAGCTTGTTCATCAATCGAAGCGCCAGACCGGTTTTGTTGACCTGTTTTGCACGGGCAATTGCCAGATCACCGTCACCGGCATCCTGTGTGACAACCGAACCCGATGCGGTCATTGCATCATCGCCGATAGTAACGGGCGCAACCAGTGCTGTGTTCGACCCGATAAAGGCCCGTGCGCCGATTACGGTCTTGTGTTTGAAAACACCGTCATAGTTGCAGGTGATCGTCCCCGCACCGATGTTGGCATCCTGGCCTATTTCCGCATCGCCTACGTAGGACAGATGGTTAATCTTGGCGCCGGTGCCGACCAGTGCGGCTTTCACCTCGACAAAGTTGCCGACTTTTGCGCCACCGCCGATTTCTGCACCGGGGCGCAGGCGGGCATAAGGGCCGATGACCGCTGCTTCGCTGACGTGACAGCCTTCCAGATGGGAAAAGGCACGGATATGGGCGCCGCTTTCCACTGTTACATCGGGGCCG
>JAAEZA010000013.1:0-49050 GCA_018223125.1 Paracoccaceae bacterium
AGTATCAGGCGCTGCCCGAAGACCTGCAAGCCATCGTGCGCGATGTCTGTCAGGCGGAATACGATCAGGTTGCATCCGATTTCTATGCAAACGATCCCCGTGCGCTGCAAACGCTGGTCAATGATCACGGCGTGAACATCCGCCAGTTCCCCGAGGAAATCCTCAAGGCTGGTGCAGAAGCTGCAAGCGAGATCATGACTGGCCTGCGCGATTCTGACGATGCACTGGTGAAAAAGACGGCCGAGAGCTTTATTGAATCCCTGAACATCCTGCGTCAGCGTTCCCAGTCGACAGACGGGGCTTTCGTGAACGCACGGGAAAAATACTTTAAAATCTGATGGTGAAAGGGACTGCGGGGCAGGGGGCTTTGCCGCCGCGCAGCGCCGTCCTTCTGATCCAGACCACACCCGCCGGAGAAATCCGGCGGGTGTTTTCGTTTGACGTGTTCCTGCAACGGGGCGGTGTCGGATCGGGCGCAAAGCGTTGTGGCCTGTAGAAAAGCGGCGTTTTTCTCTAAAAACCGGTTGTTTCACGTCGCTGCGCTCTTGCATCACCTTGGCGCAATGGGGAAAAGGCAGCGAAAGAGGAGGCGTCCTATGCAATTCTTAGCGCACTGTGCCAGCGTCATTTGCCATATCAACAACAGTTTGGGAAAGATTTTTGCCTGGCTGTCTCTGGGTATCGTGCTGGTCTGTTTCACCGTTGTCGTGCAGCGGTATGTTTTTGCGACCAGCTACGTCTGGATGCAGGATCTCTACATCTGGCTGAACGGGGCGATGTTTACGGGAGTGGCCGGATTTGCCCTGCTGCGGAATGATCATGTGCGGGTGGATATTTTCTATCGCCCTGCCAGTATCCGCACCAAGGCGATGATTGATCTGACAGGGGTTATCGTGTTTCTGCTGCCCTTCACATGGGTGGTCTACACCTACAGTATGCCTTTTGTGATGCGGGCATGGGGCTATAGCGAAGCTTCGGCCAATGTGGGCGGGATGCCCGGTCTGTTCATCCTCAAGAGCTTTATCATCGGTTTTGCAATCCTGCTGGCCCTTCAGGGGGTGGCAATGGTGGTGCGTTCGATCCTCGTGCTTGGCGGGCGGCCCGAACTTGTGCCGCCGCAGATCCGCTATGGCGCCGCCACAGCCGAAACCCCAGACGTGTAAGAAAGATTTCCAATGGATCCAGTACTAATCGGCGAGCTCCTCTCGGGGTTGATGTTCTTTGGCATTATCGGCTTTCTTCTGCTCGGGTTTCCGGTGGCCTTTACGCTGGCAGGGGTGTCCCTGTTGTTCGGGCTTTTGGGGATGGTGTTCGGAGTGTTCGACCCCAGTAACTTCGGTTCTTTGCCCAACCGCTATATCGGGTTTATGACGAATGAGGTTCTGGTGGCGGTGCCGCTGTTCATCTTTATGGGGGTGATGCTGGAGCGTTCCAACATTGCGGAGCAACTGCTTTTGACGATGGGCAAGCTGTTCGGTTCCCTGCGTGGCGGGCTTGGCTTTTCGGTGGTGATTGTCGGGGCCATGCTGGCGGCATCTACTGGGGTTGTCGGGGCGACTGTGGTGACTATGGGGCTGATTTCCCTGCCAGCGATGCTGCGGGCAGGATATGATCCCAAACTTGCCACCGGTGTTATCTGTGCCAGCGGCACGCTCGGACAGATTATTCCACCTTCTACAGTGCTGATCTTTATGGGCGATATGTTGTCGGGCATTAACAGTCAGGTTCAGATGGCCAAGGGCAATTTCGCACCGACGCCGGTGTCTGTTGGCGATCTGTTTGCCGGCGCCCTGCTGCCCGGTGTGCTGCTGGTTGGTTTGTATCTGGCCTATGTGGCCTTCAAGGCGTTCACCGACCCGCAAAGCTGCCCTGCGATGCCCGTGTCCGAGGAAGAAAGGCGTGGCCTGTGGCGGGAAGTCCTTGTGGCGCTGGTGCCGCCTTTCCTGCTGATTATGGCGGTGCTCGGCTCCATTCTGGGGGGGATTGCCACCCCGACCGAAGCGGCTTCTGTCGGGGCTGTGGGCGCGATGGTGCTGGCGGCGCTGCGCTGGCGCCTGTCCTTTGCGGTGCTGAAAGATACGGTGATTTCTGCGGCTACGATCACCAGTATGGTGTTTGTGATCCTGATGGGGGCTTCTGTGTTTTCGATTGTGTTCCGTCTGATGGGCGGGGACGATTTGGTGCATGAATTCCTGTCGAACCTGCCGGGCGGCACGCTGATGGCGGTGGCTGTGGTGATGGCAATCATGTTCGTGCTCGGCTTCATCCTCGACACCTTCGAGATCATCTTCATCGTGATCCCGATCACCGCACCGATCCTGCTGGCGCTGGATGTGGACCCGATCTGGCTGGGCGTGATTGTGGGGGTCAACCTGCAAACATCCTTCCTGACACCCCCTTTCGGTTTTGCGCTGTTCTACCTGCGCGGGGTTGCACCGGACGGACTGCCAACATCTGCGATCTACAAGGGCATTCTGCCCTTTGTCCTGCTTCAGATCGTGGCGATTGCCTGTCTGTTCCTGTTCCCCCAGATCGTGACATGGCTGCCTAAGGTGATTTCAGGCTGATCCGCCGCACATCACTACAACAAGCGCCAAGGCCGTCTGTGATCCCGCAGACGGTCTTTTTCGTGCCATGGGGGCAAAGGGGCGGGGTGGAAACACAAAAGGCCACCCGAAGGTGGCCTTTGTATCATCCTGCCATGGCAGGGAGCGAATTGGAGCGGGCGATGAGATTCGAACTCACGACCCTAACCTTGGCAAGGTTATGCTCTACCCCTGAGCTACGCCCGCGTCCTTTTCGTGAGGCAGCGTATAACGAGAAACAGGGACCCAGCACAAGGGGAAAATTACCGGACTTCGGAAACACAAAAGGCCACCCGAAGGCGGCCTTTGTATCATCCTGCTGTGGCAGGGAGCGAATTGGAGCGGGCGATGAGATTCGAACTCACGACCCTAACCTTGGCAAGGTTATGCTCTACCCCTGAGCTACGCCCGCGTCCTTTTCGTGAGGCAGCGTATAGCGAGAAACCGAGACCCTGCACAAGGGGAAAATGAACAAAAAACCGAAAAAAGATCACTTGGCCGGAAGGGCTAGGGCACGGGGTTTTCTGTATGGGTGTTAAGGGTCTCTTGCACCAGATCGAAGTCCTCGGAATGCACGATTAGCCCGTCTTCCGTCAGCAGGATCACCCCGTAGGCCGCAGGTTCCGTGGTGCCAAGTGTCATTTCGGCGGTATCAATCGCCAGCGGCATCTGGTGGCAGGTGCTTTTCAGCATGGAAAAGCCGAATCCGTCCCAGTGTCCTGAAATTGTGCGGTGGATATGACCACAGATCAGATGCACCGGCACGCCAGCGTCTTTCAGCACCGACAGCATCCTTGCATCGTCGCGCATCCGGATCTGGTCCATGCCCTTGAACCCAACCCGAAACGGCGGGTGGTGGGAAAACAGCGCAACCCGCTGCCCCGCCGTTTTCGCCTCTGAGAGCTGACTTGTCAGCCAATCAAACCGCTGGTCGCAATAAGCCCCGAAATGGGCATAGGAGACCGCAGGGGGCCCGAACAGTGTGTCGAGTGTCAGAACCCGCACAGATCCGTAGATGTGGCAGGTCTGGAGAAAACCCGCAGCATCACAAACCGCCTGTGGCATCTTTTGAACCAGATTGTCCCGCACGTCGTGGTTGCCTGCCATCAGGGTGACGGGGACGGATACATCCTGCAGGATGCGTTGCACGCGGTCGTATTCTTCGGGGGCGCCGGTATCGGCCAGATCGCCCATCAGGATGATCCGCTCCGCGTCTGCGTGGTGGCGCAGACCGTGGGCCAAGGCCCGTTCGAATTGCTCAAACGGATCAAGTCCGATGATCTTCTGGCCTTCGGGTTTCATATGAATGTCGGTGAAGGCCAGAAGTTTGTGCATAAGGTCAGGTCTCGAATTCGATTAACAGATCTTTTGCGTCAACCTGCGATCCGGCCGGCGCATGAACGGTTTTGATTGTGCCGTCCGTTTCCGCGTAAATACCAGTTTCCATTTTCATGGCTTCAATGGTCAGCAACATATCGCCCGATTTCACCGCCTGTCCAGCACTCACCACCACGGAAGAGATCACACCTGGCATCGGTGCACCGATATGGGCAGGGTTTCCGGCCTCGGCCTTGGCCCGTTTTGCCGAAGTTGCAGCCGCTTTGCGGTCTGTGACGCGCACGGTGCGGGGTTGGCCGTTCAGTTCAAAGAACACACGCGCCTCGCCGCCTTCATCGGTTTCCCCCACGGCCTGCAGGCGGATTTCAAGGGTCTTGCCCGGATCAATCTCGGCGCTGATCTGTTCGCCCGGCTCCATGCCGTAAAAGAAGGTTTTGGTGGGCAGGGTGCGCACAGGGCCATAGGTCCGGTGGCGGCCCATATAATCCAGAAAGACCTTGGGGTACATCAGGTAGCCGTTCAGGTCTTCGCCGTCCACCTCGTAGCCGTTCAGTTCTGCGGACAGTTCCGCACGGACCTCGTCCAGATCAACGGGTTGCATATGGGCACCCGGACGGGTGGTGGCAGGGGTGTCGCCTTTCAGGATTTTGGCTTGCAGCTTCGGCGGGAAGCCCCCCGGAGGCTGGCCGAGATTGCCGCGCATCATATCGACCACACTGTCAGGGAAGGCCACGTCTGTCTTGGGGTTCTCTACTTCTGCACGGGTCAGGTTCTGGCTGACCATCATCAGCGCCATATCGCCAACCACTTTGGAACTGGGTGTCACCTTCACGATATCCCCGAACATCTGGTTCACATCTGCATAGGTCTGGGCCACCTCGTGCCAGCGGTCTTCCAGCCCCAAGGAACGGGCCTGCGCTTTGAGGTTGGTAAACTGGCCGCCGGGCATTTCGTGCAGATAGACTTCGGAGGCGGGGGACATCAGACCGGATTCAAAGGCAGCGTATTGGGCGCGCACGCCTTCCCAGTAATCCGAAATCTCGCGTACGGCTTTGATGTCCAGTCCGGTATCGCGGTCTGTGTGGCGCAGGGCCTCTACGATAGAGCCGAGACAGGGCTGCGAGGTGCCACCGGAAAACGCATCCATTGCTGCATCAACCGCATCGACACCGGCTTCGGCGGCGGCCAGAACTGTCGCCCCTGCAATGCCGGAGGTATCATGGGTGTGGAAATGGATCGGCAGGCCGACCTCTTCTTTCAGGGCTTTGACCAGAACACGGGCAGAGGCCGGTTTCAGCAGCCCGGCCATGTCTTTCAGGCCGATCAGATGGGCGCCTGCGGCTTTCAGGTCTTTGCCCATATTGACGTAGTAGTTCAGATCGTATTTGGCACGGTCCGCATCCAGAATATCGCCGGTGTAACAGATGGTGGCTTCGCAGATCTTGCCGCTGTCCACCACGGCATCCATCGCGACACGCATGTTTTCCACCCAGTTCAGGCTGTCGAACACGCGGAACACATCAACGCCGGTTTCTGCGGCCTGACGGACGAACTCCTGCACCACATTATCGGGATAGTTGGTATAGCCGACACCGTTGCTGGCCCGCAGCAGCATTTGGGTCATCAGGTTGGGCATGCGTGCACGCAGATCCCGCAGGCGCTGCCAGGGGCATTCCTGCAAAAAGCGGTAGGCCACGTCAAAGGTCGCACCACCCCAGCATTCCATGCTGAACAGTTGCGGCAGGTTGTGGGAGTAGGCTTCGGCCACTGCGATCATATCGTGGGAGCGCATCCTTGTCGCCAGCAGGGACTGGTGCCCGTCACGCATGGTAGTGTCTGTCAGCAGCAGTTGCTTTTGTTCCCCGAGCCAGTCCACCACGGCCTGTGCGCCCTTGTCTTCAAGCAGGTTGCGGGTGCCATAGGCGGGTTGTTCCGCGCGGTTCGCAGGCGGTTTCGGTGCCTTGGCGGTTGCAGCGGGTTTGGGGCGGCCTTCCACATCGGGATGGCCGTTCACGGTAATGTCCGCCACATAGGTCAGGATCTTTGTGGCACGGTCACGGCGTTTCTTGAAGCGGAACAGCTCGGGCGTGGAGTCGATGAATTTGGTGGTATAGCTGTTGTCCAGAAAGGTCGGATGTTTCAGCAGGTTTTCCACAAAGGCAATGTTTGTGGACACACCGCGAATGCGGAATTCCCGCAGGGCGCGGTCCATACGGGCGATAGCCTCGGTCGGGGTGGGGGCCCAGGCGGTGACTTTTTCAAGCAGGGAATCATAATAGCGCGTGATGACAGCGCCGGAATAAGCGGTGCCGCCGTCCAGACGGATCCCCATGCCGGTTGCGCCGCGATAGGCGGTGATGCGGCCGTAATCGGGAATGAAGTTGTTTTGCGGGTCTTCGGTTGTCACACGGCACTGCATGGCATGGCCGCGCAATTGCACACCGGCCTGACTGGCCACGCCGGTGGCTTCGGCCAGTGTTGCGCCTTCGGCAATCTTGATCTGGCTGCGCACAATATCAATGCCGGTGACTTCTTCGGTGACGGTGTGTTCCACCTGCACGCGGGGGTTGACCTCGATGAAGAAGAATTCCTGCGTGTCCATATCCATCAGGAATTCAACTGTGCCGGCACATTCATAGCCCACATGGGCGCAGATCTTGCGGCCCAAAGCGCAAAGCTCCTCGCGCTGTTCTTGCGACAGATAGGGGGCAGGGGCCCGTTCGACCACTTTCTGATTGCGCCGCTGGACCGAACAGTCCCGCTCCCACAAGTGATAAATCTCGCCGTGCTGGTCGCCAAGGATCTGAACCTCTACGTGGCGGGCACGCTGTACAAGCCGTTCAAGATAGCCTTCACCGTTGCCAAAGGCGGCTTCGGCCTCGCGGCGGCCTTCCAGCACCTTTTCTTCCAACTCGTCCGGAGACATGATGGGCCGCATTCCGCGGCCGCCGCCGCCCCAGCTTGCCTTGAGCATGAAGGGATAGCCCACCTCGGCCGCCATACGGTGCACTTCGTCCATATCGTCGGGCAGAACTTCAGTGGCAGGAACAACGGGCACGCCAGCCTCGATCGCAACGCGCCGCGCGCTGGCCTTGTCCCCAAGCTGGCGCATGGTTTCGGCCTTAGGGCCGATGAACGTGATTCCCGCAGCGGTGCAGGCATCAACAAAGTCGGGGTTCTCCGACAGCAGGCCATAACCCGGATGAATTGCATCAGCGCCGCTCATCTTGGCGACGCGGATAATTTCCTCAATCGACAGATAAGCCGCCACAGGGCCAAGACCTTCTCCGATTTTATAGGCTTCATCCGCTTTGAACCGATGCAACCCCAGCTTGTCTTCCTCTGCGTAGACGGCTACCGTCCGTTTTCCCATCTCATTGGCGGCGCGCATGATGCGAATGGCGATTTCACCACGGTTGGCGATCAGGATTTTGGAGAAGTTTTTCATCTGGGCTTGGTCCTTTTCGGGCTGGCCTGTGTCATTTCAGACGTTTCGTGAAGAATGGGTAACGTGGATGATGCTGCGGCGCAACAAAATCGATATTTTTTTATGCAGTTCATTCCGGAGAGTTTTCGCTTTCGGGTGGAACATTTTGTGAACACGCGCTTTAACTCGTGCAGGTAAGGGGATAGGATACCGCAATGAGCAATTGGGAAGAATCAGACGCCTTTGAGGCGGCCGACAAAACCGTTCCTTTGTCGCAGCGTGCTATGGCAGCGCGTCCTGCGCCCTATCTGGACGGGCTGAATCCGGCACAAAGGGACGCTGTCGAAACGCTGGACGGGCCGGTTTTGATGCTGGCCGGTGCGGGAACCGGCAAGACCAAGGCGCTGACGGCGCGGATTGCCTATCTGATGCACACGGGGCGGGCGCAGCCGAATGAAATTCTGGCAGTGACCTTCACCAACAAAGCCGCGCGGGAAATGAAAAACCGTGTGGGCGGGTTGCTTGGGGAAATGGTCGAAGGAATGCCCTGGCTTGGCACCTTCCACAGCCTTTGCGTGAAATTGCTGCGCCGCCATGCGGAACTTGTGGGGTTGAAAAGCAACTTTACCATTCTGGACACGGACGACCAGATCCGTCTGCTCAAACAGCTTATTCAGGCCGAACATATCGACGACAAACGCTGGCCCGCACGAATGCTGGCGGGGTTGATCGACGGATGGAAAAACCGCGCGCTCACACCGGATAAGGTTCCGGGTGCCGAAGCGGGCGCGTTCAACAACAAGGGCAGCGATCTTTATGAGGCGTATCAGAACCGCCTGAAGGTGCTGAACGCCTGTGATTTTGGCGATCTGCTGCTGCATATGGTGGTGATCTTCCAGAAATACCCCGATGTGCTGGCCAAATACCAGCACTGGTTCCGCTATATTCTGGTGGACGAATATCAGGATACCAACGTGGCCCAGTACCTGTGGCTGCGTCTGCTGGCGGCGGAACACAAGAACATCTGCTGTGTGGGCGATGACGACCAGTCGATCTATGGCTGGCGCGGCGCCGAAGTGGGTAACATCCTGCGGTTTGAAAAGGATTTTCCGGGCGCGAAAACCGTGCGGCTGGAGCAGAACTACCGTTCTACGCCCCATATTCTGGGGGCGGCTTCCGGCGTCATCAAGGGCAATGAAAACCGCCTTGGCAAAACGCTCTGGACCGACCGGCCAGAGGGCGAGAAAGTCCGCCTCATCGGCCATTGGGACGGAGAGGAAGAAGCCCGCTGGATTGGCGAGGAAATCGAGAATTTCCAGCGTGGCACACGGGGGCATGATCCGGTCAGCCCCGAAAGCATGGCGATTCTGGTGCGTGCCTCCCATCAGATGCGCGCGTTTGAGGACCGTTTCCTGACCATCGGTCTGCCCTATCGCGTGATCGGCGGGCCGCGATTCTATGAGCGGATGGAAATCCGCGATGCGATGGCCTATTTCCGCGTGGCCGTCAGCCCTGACGATGCGCTTGCGTTTGAGCGGATCGTCAACACGCCCAAGCGGGGCATCGGGGACAAAGCGCAACAAACCATCCAGATGGCGGCCCGCGAAAACGGTGTCAGCCTGCTGGAAGGGGCGCGAATCGTGGTGTCCCAAGGGGGATTGTCCGCCAAGGCCCGCGCTGCACTGCGCGAACTGGTTGAAGGGTTTGACCGCTGGTCCGCCCTGATCCGCGAGGACAAGACCAGCCACATCGAAATCGCCGAGCAGATGCTCGAAGAATCAGGCTATACCGATCATTGGCGCAACGACAAAACGCCCGAGGCACCGGGCCGTCTCGAAAACCTCAAGGAACTGGTAAAGGCGCTGGAAGAGTTTGAGAACCTGCAAGGGTTTCTGGAACACGTCAGCCTGATTATGGAAAACGAACAGGAAGACGACGTGGAAAAAGTCAGCATCATGACGCTCCACGCCGCCAAGGGGCTGGAGTTTCCGGTGGTGTTCCTGCCCGGCTGGGAAGACGGGTTGTTCCCCTCGCAACGCTCTATGGATGAAACCGGCCTCAAGGGGGTCGAAGAGGAACGCCGCCTTGCCTATGTGGGAATCACCCGCGCCGAGGCTTTCTGCACCATCAGTTTCGCCGCCAACCGTCGGGTGTTCGGGCAGTGGCAATCATCGCTGCCAAGTCGTTTTATTGATGAGCTGCCGGAAGAACATGTGGATGTTCTGACACCGCCCGGACTTTACGGTGGCGGTTTCGGTGCGGCGGCCAGCAGCAGCACTTTTGACGGGGTCGGCAAGGGGTCCGACCTGATGGATAAGGCCAGCCGCGCGGATGCCTATAACTCTCCGGGCTGGAAACGGATGCAGGCGCGCTCCGGCCAGCGCGGAATGTCCCAGCCACGGGAAGCCAAGGGGCTGGTGATCGACAGCAAGGCGGTCTCGGTACATGATCTGGGGGACCGCGTGTTCCACCAGAAATTCGGCTATGGCGCGGTTACAGGCATCGAAGGGGACAAACTGGAAGTCTCTTTCGAAAAGGCAGGCGTAAAGAAAGTCGTCGCCAGCTTTGTGACCAGCGCGGACGACATTCCGTTTTAGACGAGCTGTTTCTGCTCCGGACAAACAAAAAGGCGCTGCGGATCGACCGCAGCGCCTTTTTCAATTCCCTCGGAAGGGAGCGTTTTTATACGCCGTATACCGCTGTGCGGGCAACGTATTTGATTTCAGAGCGGGAGATGCCCAGATCGTCCAGTTCGCGTGTGGACAGTTCGGACAGTTGTGTCACGGTTGCGCGGTACTGGCGCATTTGTACGGCTGCGCGGAAAGCGTCTGCAAAAGCGGCGCGCAGGTTTGCGAAGAATGTGTCACGTGTGTTTGTATTCGTAGTGATCGAAGCCATTGGAAGATCCTTTCCGGCGTTATGTATATCTCGTTTCGTGTTCTTGAGCGGAACCTAATCATTCAGGCCCTGCGGAGTAGACCGCTTTTGGTCAAAACCGCTATGCGTTAAACGCATGGATGTCTTTTTCAAAAAATAAACGGCGGTGCGAGGGAGGGCGCACCGCCGTTATTCTTCGGATCGCCCCAACAGGGAGGAAAAAGGCGATCCGTCGGTTCAGCCGATACCGGCTGACAGCTTGGCGGCTTGATTAAACTGCCCACTTGCGTGGATTGGGAGGAACTGCAAGTTTTCAAAGCCCGCCGAAGCGTTGAGGCTTATCTAGGGTTTGATCGGCAGATGGGAAAGACCCGTTTGCTCAACCCCGCTATGCGCTTTGTGCATGGCTGTGGCTTTGCGCGATCCGTTGGCTAAAGCAGTTGGCTTTGCAGGAAGGAACCGGCCGCGGCAGAACGGGGCGCAGTGAAAAATGCGGCAGTGGCGGCTTGCTCCAGCATCTGCCCCTTGGAAAAGAACAGGACCTGTTGTGCTATCCGGCGGGTCTGGACCAGATCGTGATTGGACAGCAGGACCGGCGTGGTCTTGGCTGCCTCTATGATCATGGTCTCCATGACCTGACTGGCCGCAGGATCAAGGCCGGCAAAGGGTTCGTCCAGCAGCAGGGCGCGGGGGGCGGTGACAAGGGCGCGGGCAAAGCTCATCCGCCGCAACTCTCCCCCCGAAAGGGTGGCAGCGGGGGCATGGGCGCGATCCTCCAGCCTTGCGGAGATCAGTGCCTGTTGCACCCGTTCCCGCCGCCGGGTGCGGGGCACCCCCCGTGACTGTAGCGCAAATTCGATATTTCCGGCGACAGAGCGGCGCAGCACCACAGGGGATTGCAGCATGACACCACGCATCGCTCGGCTGTCGCGGGCCGGTTGCCCCTGCCAGCGCACGGAGCCGCGATCCGGTTTCAGGGTGCCGTGACACAGGGAAAGGAACAGCGACTTCCCTGCGCCATTCGGCCCGAGCACCGCAGTGATCCCTGAAAGCGCCTGATCCAGATCAAGCGGTCCCAGCCTGCGCATCCCCTTGAAGGTCAGGCTTGCCTGTTCAATCTGCAACCGGATCATTTGCGCACCATCTGGTAAATCTCGCCCCGTCTGGCCACCGCGTGGATCAACAGGTTGATTCCGAATGCAATCGTGATCAGCACCAACCCGAGCGCCAGCGCCAGTGTCAGATTGCCCTTGGAGGTCTCCAGCGCAATCGTCGTCGTCATCACGCGGGTCAGCCCGTTGATGTTTCCGCCAACAATAATCACCGCACCGACCTCCGCCAAAGCGCGGCCGAACCCCGCAAGGACCGCCACAGCCACGGCAAAACGCGCATCCCAGATCAGGGTACGCACCTGCAAGTGGCGTGGGGTGTCAAGCGCGGCGAACAGCCTGTCGTAATCCCGCAGTAACGGCTCTACCGCCTGATGGGTAAGCGACAGAACAATCGGCAGGATCAGAATGCTTTGCGCTATGACCATTGCCGTTGGTGTGAACAACAGCCCAAGCGATCCCAGCGGGCCGGAACGGGACAAAAGCAGATAGACGGCCAGCCCGACTACCACAGGCGGCAGTGCCATAAATGCGGTGGACACCACCAGCAAAAGCCGCCGTCCGGGAAAGCGCAGGATCGCCAATGCCGCACCGGCAGGGATGGCAACAAGGGATGCGATCAGGGTGGCGGTCAGGCTGACCTGCACGGACAGTGTAACAATCGCAAACAGGTCGCGGTCGGCAGACAGGATCAACGACACTGCGGTAGAAAGTATATCCATGCCGTTTCAAACACCGCTTTTGACGGATGCCTCTTGCCCTTTTGTCTGTGATGGACAAGTTAAGGTCGAATGGCGCAGAAGCGCAACCGCAGAACAGAGGAATAGCACCATGGCCGCGACACAAGCAGAAATTCTCGACGCGCTGAAAACCCTGAAGCTTCAGGACGGGCGCGATGTTGTCAGCGCCGATTACGTGCGTGCGCTTTCGATTGAAGGCACAACAGTCCGTTTCGTGCTGGAAGTGCCGCCTGAACTGGGTCCGACGATGGAACCCCTGCGGCAGGCTGCGGAAAAGATCGTCTTGGGGCTGGACGGTGTTGATAAAGCGTCCGTGCTGCTGACAGCCCACGGCCCTGCACAATCCGCTCCGCCTTCCAAAGAACCGCCACAGCTCAAAATCGGTGGCCACCCCAAGCCAAGCGCGGATCAGGCGCCGGTTGCGGGGGTTGACCGGATTCTGGCGATTGCTTCGGGCAAGGGTGGCGTCGGCAAGTCGACCGTTTCCAGCAACCTTGCTGTCGCGCTGGCACGGCAGGGGCGGCGCGTAGGCCTGCTGGATGCAGATATCTACGGCCCGTCCCAGCCCCGTATGATGGGGGTGAACAAACGGCCAAGCTCTCCGGATGGGAAAACCATCATTCCCCTGAAGAATCACGGCGTCACCATGATGTCCATCGGACTGATGCTGGAAGAGGATCAGGCTGTTGTCTGGCGGGGGCCAATGTTGATGGGGGCGCTGCAACAGATGCTGGGGCAGGTAGAGTGGGGAGAACTCGACGTTCTGATCGTCGACCTGCCACCTGGAACGGGGGACGTGCAACTGACACTGGCACAAAAGGCGAAGGTAACAGGGGCGATTGTCGTGTCTACTCCGCAGGATGTGGCACTGCTGGATGCGCGCAAGGCACTGAACATGTTTGAAAAGACGAAAACGCCCGTGCTGGGCATGATCGAAAATATGTCCACCTATATCTGCCCGAACTGCGGCCATGAAGAACATCTTTTCGGCCACGGCGGTGCCGCATCAGAGGCAGAGCGACTGGGTCTGCCGTTCCTCGGAGAAATCCCGCTGAGCATCGACATCCGGCTTGCCGGTGATGGCGGCACTCCGATTGCGGCGACAGATTCGCCTCATGCGGAAGCCTATGCAAAAATTGCCGCCCGACTCGTTGCTGGCGGGATGGCTTAAACTCTCTTTAACCAAACTGTGCTTTGGATGGTGTACGGTGCGGGTATACAGGCCGAGGGCCGCATTTTGAAAGGCGCTCCGGTTCTCGCGGGCCGGAGCGGTTTAATTTCTGCGACCTGCTTCTTCTGGCCTTCAAATATCCGATTCTGTCGCACGCAGGGAAAGACTCCCCTGTCAAAAGGATCGCAACGGTGCTGCCGGAAGGGGGAAACGAGCCACTTAAAAGGGGGGGGAAGCTGGTAATTTCCGGTAATTTTCACGCCGTTTTACAGAAAACCGGATTTCCCTTCTATTGTTGCGCCCGACTGGGTTGACAGGGGGCAGGAGTGGTGTAGAAGGCCAATTCGAGATTTCGCAGCGCTGCCTGCCGAGGAGATATCAGATGGCTAAGCCAACCACGATCAAGATCCGCCTGAATTCCACAGCGGACACCGGCCACTTCTACGTGACCAAGAAAAATTCGCGCACTATGACTGAAAAAATGGTCGTGAAAAAATATGACCCCGTCGCGCGCAAGCACGTCGAGTACAAAGAAGGCAAGATCAAGTAATTGATCCGATCTCTTTTGTTAAAGAAGCCGCGATCCGTCGCGGCTTTTTTCGTTTTGGCGTCAGATAAGAGAACAGCGCACAAAGAAATAGGAGCAGCCCCGGGAGAGCTGCCCCTATCTTTGAAAAGGTATAGGTACTTAAATACAACGACACCGCGTCGTTGATTTAAAGTAACTCATATCTTGTTAACTATCCCGTGAATAGTTCGTCAAAAACCGGTGAAGTTTTTGACATTCCTACATTTTTTCAACCCAGACACGAAAAAGGGCCCGAATGTCGGACCCTCTGTTCTACTATAAATTGCAGATTCCCGATGCGGGAACTGATTCACGCCCGTTCGGCGTATTCCATCGTTTCGGTGTTAACGACGATTGCCTCGTCCTGTCCGACGAAGGGAGGCACCATGACGCGCACGCCATTATCCAGTACCGCAGGCTTGAAGCTGTTGGCTGCTGTCTGGCCCTTCACAGCCGGTTCGGTCTCTACCACCGTGCAGGTCACTTTCTGGGGCAGGGCCGCGGAAATTGCTTCAGCTTCGTAATATTCGATCTGGATGGTCATACCATCCTGAAGGAAGGGGCGCCGGTCGCCCAGAATGTCTGCGGGCAGTTCGATCTGCTCGTAGGTTTCCATATCCATGAACACCAGCATACCGTCCGTTTCGTAGAGAAATTGCTGGTCTTTCTGATCCAGCCGGACTTTCTCCACCTTGTCGGCAGAGCGGAACCGTTCGTTCAGTTTCGATCCGTTCCGCAGGTTTTTCATTTCGACCTGGGCAAACGCGCCGCCTTTGCCGGGTTTCACATGGTCCACTTTGACCGCGATCCACAGGCCGCCGTTATGTTCCAGAATGTTTCCCGGTTTGATCTCGTTGCCATTGATTTTTGGCATGCATTTTACCCTTTGCGCGGTTGATTTTTGGACTCTCAACCCTATATATTGTGCCAATGCGCAATTCAACCCGCTGTACGGTGGTGATTGGTGCGGTGGATTCGCTTCGATAGGTATGTGCTTGCTGCATGGCTCTCTTGCGTTTGCGGGCCTATCGAATCGTCACAGAAACGCCATATTGCGTTAACAGCCGGTAAAACAAAAAAGTAAAGAGGACGTGATGTTCGATTACGTTGATGACACTGCTATTAACAACGATCAGGGAAAACGCTCGCAGAAGCTTTTCGCTGCCGTTGTGCTCGCCGCTCTGGATGATGCCATTGCGGACGACAAGAAATACGGAAACGGCGTGGATTCCATTGCCCGTTGGGCCCGCTCTCGCGATGGCCGTGAAGTGCTGATGTGCGCCGGTATCGAACCGACAGAGCGCTGCGTTAAAGGCATGATGGAATTCGTTGACCGGGGTGTTCGCACCTCTGTCGCGCTGAGCCGTGAGGAAAGCGAGCGCCAGCAAGCTGCGAAAGCAGCCTAAGTTGACCTAGCGTAAGCTTTTGACTTTATTGAAAAACGCTCTGTTCTGCGCAGGGCGTTTTTTCATGCGCGCATGAAACCTTCCGGTTCACGTCTATTGAGGCGCGAAAAACAGAGCGAGTGTAAATCTCTTGTCGATGGCTCTTGCCGGCTAACGGCGTTTGCGGCGCACAACAGGAACGCGGGAGCGCACAAGTGGTGTCGGAGTCGGCGGGTGGGGAGGGTGCCCGTGCGTGGCTGACCAGAACCGCGGCCCGCCCTGTGACAGCCAGTAAGGCAGGCTGAAAACAATCCCTGCAACAAAGCCGCCCACATGCGCCCAATAGGCAACCCCGCCGCCGTCTGTGGGTGTTGCAAAACCGCCGAACAGTTGCAGGGCCAGCCAGGCGCCAAGCACGATCCATGCACGCAGCGCAAAGGTTTTGAAGAAAATGATGAAGATAACCACCACATCGACCCGCGCGCGGGGGTACAATAGCAGGTATCCGCCGAGCACGCCTGCAATCGCGCCAGAAGCCCCCACCACCGGAACCGGCGAATAAGGGTCGGCGAAGACCTGCAACAGATCGGCAGCCACCCCGCAAAGCAGGTAAAATCCGAGAAACTTCAAATGGCCGAAAGCATCTTCCATATTGTCGCCGAAAATCCACAGGAACAGCATGTTCCCCGCCAGATGCATCCAGCCGCCGTGCAGGAACATAGAAGTAAAGATCGTATGGAGATCTGATCCCGAGCTTACATTGCGCGGGATCGTAGCCCAATCCTGCCAGACAGCCGCAAGCGCGTATTCATTGCCACTGGTCGCCGGATAGTAGGCAAGGAAGATGAGGATATTTGCCGCCAGAAGAATATAGGTGACAAATGGCGTGCGGCGGGAGGGATTATGATCGCGGATCGGAAACACGGATCAGCCGTTCGCCGCGAAATAGGCACCCGCTGCTGCCGCAATGATCAGGCCGATGATCACCGCAATGGCGATCTTGACCTTGGAGTAGGGCCGCTCCCCGCGCACGGTGCCGGTTTGTCCGTTCACGACAAACCGGTAGGTCGTGCCGCGATACTTGTAGGCGGCCATCCAGATCGGCAGCAGGATGTGTTTGAATGTCACATCGCTGACTGAGGTATCCACGCTCGTCACGCGCTGTTTGTCACCGCCGATGTCGAACTTTACGTCCCGCAGGATCATCCGGTCCATATAATCGCGGGCCTCTGCATAGCCTTCGTCAAGCTGGACAGTGTAACTTTCGGCGCGAAAACCGGCGAGGAACTGCGGGTCATAGGGTTCCAGTTGCGACAAATCCCAAGGTGCGAGTGCATCGGTGTAGGTTTTGGGCAAGGATTTCGAGCCAAGCACCAGCACATCGTCAAAAAAACGGGCCACCCGTCCGGCCGTCGGGGTCCAGCGGGTTTTGGGAACCTGCCGTGTCTCTGTCACCATCTTGCCGTCGCGT
Organism: Paracoccaceae bacterium; assembly: GCA_018223125.1. Taxonomy (GTDB): domain Bacteria; phylum Pseudomonadota; class Alphaproteobacteria; order Rhodobacterales; family Rhodobacteraceae; genus Amylibacter. Next base: position 16,672 of record JAAEZA010000013.1, read on the forward strand.
TTGACCTGCACCCGTTGCGTTACGTAATAGACATCGCCCCGCGCCCCGCTGTAGCGGGATTTTGTGTCTGCGTCATAGGTCCAGTAGGGGATGTAAATCCCCTGCATCGCGCGCCCCTTGCGGGCGTATTCCTGCAGGCCGTTGGGCGCAAACCACAAAGAGCCGAGCCATTTCGTCATCTGCTCCCGTGCCTGTGGTTCTGTCAGCGCAAAAGGCACCAGAGCGCGGGGCTTGATCTGGCGTTGGGAACCTGTGTCCGTGACAATCGGTGTGGCGCAAAACGGACATTCGGCGGCGTGGGTCTTGCTGTCAAATTCAACCTGCGCGCCGCAGTTTTCGCAAGTGACGGTGCGGATCTCTTCGGTCTCGGCAGCGGGCAATTGCGCACGCAGAGCCTGTTGGAAATCCTGCTCGCTAATCGCAGCGCGGGACTGTGGCGGAGTAACCTCCGCCGTTGCGCCGCAGTGGTCACAGAGCAACTGTCCGGTGCCGGGTGCAAACCGCATGTCCGAACCACAGGTATGGCAAGGAAAGCGGTGTTCGGTTGGTGCTGGGGGGAGAGGGTCCATGACGGCTCTGTCCTGACGGATCAATCTGCGGGGGGCGGTGGCGGGGGCATGACTGTAAACAGTTGTGCCAGTTCCATAACTTCCGAGGCCCGCTTCCAGCCGTCCTGTCCGGCTGTCCAGACATGGGTGTCGCGGGTCAGGCTGCCGTCAGCGGCCATCCGGCCCAGCGTCGCGCGGGAGTACGGCCCGCTGGTCTGCCCGTTGCTGGCGGTGTGCCAGACTTTTTCCACTGGCGGGGGCGGTGGGGCAGCAGGTGCGGCGGCCGCAGCTGGGCGTGCGCCCCAAGGGCCGGCAGCCTGCTGTTGCGCCTGCATCTGTTGGGCCATAGCAAGCCCCATTCCGGCCCCCATGCCAGCGGCCATGGAACCGCCCGCTGCGGATGCCGGATTGCTCATGGCTTCAGCGGCAGAGTATTTCATGAACTGGTCCAGATCCCCCGCCAGCCCCATAGACGTCCGCTTGTCCAAAGCCTCTTCCACCTTTGGCGGCAGCGAAATGTTCTCGATATAAAGGCCCGGCAGTTCCAGACCGTATTCTGCCAGTGCCGGTGCAATCTTCTTGGCCAGCAGCTTGCCAAGATCCAGCGTATTTGCAGCCATGTCCAGCACCGGTATACCGGAGCCTGCGATCGCGGCGGAAAATTCCGAGGTGATGATATTGCGGATCTGGTAGCTGATTTCATCCATGGTGAATTCACCATCGGTGCCAACAATTTCGGACATGAAGCGCGCGGGATCGGCCACTTTGATTTCATAGGTGCCATAGGCGCGCAGCCGCACAGGCCCGAATTCGGGATCGCGGCAGATAATCGGATTTTTGGTGCCCCATTTCAGATCGGTGAAACGGGTTGTGTTGATAAAGTAGATTTCCGATTTGAACGGGCTTTCAAAGCCGTGATCCCAGTATTGCAGGGTGGTCATGATCGGCATGTTGTTGGTTTCAAGCATATAAAGCCCCGGCTGGAATACATCCGCCAGTTGTCCTTCATGCACCATCACTGCGGCCTGACCTTCGCGTACTGTCAGCTTTGCACCGTATTTGATCTCGTGGCCTTCCCGCTCGAACCGCCAGACCATTGTATCCTGTGTGTCGTCGGTCCAGTGGATGACGTCGATAAATTCTCCGGTCAGAAAGTCAAAAATACCCATGGGTCAGTCTCCAGTTAAATATGGCTTTGCTTCAATGCGTCCTGCGCCACGGAATGCAGCAGCGGGCGGGCGCGCTCTGGCGTCATTCCAACCCGCAGACGGGGATCATAAAGCATTTTCAGCAGAATTTCATCGTGGCGCGTCAGAAGGGCGAATTCTTCGTCATCGTTAAAAATAGAGGGGCGCACGGTCGGATCGTCATTGGCCAGCCCCAGCGCTTGGGTCATTTCTTCTTCGATGCAGGATTTGCGCATGATGTCACTGTGTTCCGCCTTCACCAGAATGACAGCGCCGGAATAATCGGTCGGGTTATCCGCATTGGACAGGGCATAGGCGACGCAGAAGATATTGCGCGGGCTGGTTTCGATTTCCCGCACTATAGAAGGCAATAACTGTGGCACGTCGGCTGCCAGTCTGGCCGGTTCGACCTTCTGTTCGTCGCGGTTGAGGAACAGCATCACGAAGTTTGCGTTTTTCAGGCTGGTCAGCCGGATGTTCAGCCCTGTCAGACCGGCCAGACGGGCGGCATAGGCGCTGACAAACTTGCGATCCTCGCGGCGCTGGGCCGGTGTGACGGACTTGCCGAAATGCAGCCCGATCCGCACGGGTTTCTGCCAGCGGCGCAGGTAGGATGAGGTCTGTTCCTCGATGAAGACGCCTTCCTGATTGGTGTATTCGTCGTAAAGCGCCACTTTTTCAAAGTTGCGCACCAGCGTATCCGCGTTAAAGGGGGCGTCCGGCGGATTGAAATCCTGCCGCAGCTTGCCCTGCGCCAGAAGCCGCGCCTGTACCGAAGCGTAATAGGCAGCGATCCGTTTGCTTTCCTCGGACACCGCCGGTTCGGCCGGTCGGGGTTTCGGTGCGGGCGCAGGTTCGGGGGGCGGCGGGGCTGTTGCCACGTCGCACCCTGCCCCGAAAAGGGCGGCAAGTAGGAAGTATCGCGATAGTTTCATATCTGAATGGCTTGCCCTGTCCTGCGCCTAAGAATCGGTGCTGGTGCCGATCGTATCGCCGGTGCCGGTAGATTTCGCCTTGGCCGCAGCGAGGGTGCTTTTCAGCTCTGCTTCCATGGTGACCAGTTCCTTTTCCGCTTCGGCCCGTTTGGCCTTGCCCTCATCCGCGATGGCCAGACTCTCTTCGATCGTGTCGATCAGGTACTGGTTGGCCTTCTTGATGCTTTCAATATCGAAAACACCCCGTTCCATCTGCTTGCGCACTTCGCGGTTGGCCTGTTGCAGGTTGGCGGCGTTGCTTTCCAGCAGTTCGTTGGTCAGGTCGTTGGCCTGACGCACGGTTTCTGCCGCCTCGCGGGAGCGGTGGATCGTCACCGCCTGCGCCAGTTGGGTTTCCCAGAGCGGAACCGTGTTTACCAGCGTGGAATTAATTTTTGTTACCAGAGATTTATCGTTCTCCTGCACCAGCCGGATAGAGGGCAGGGACTGCATTGTTACCTGACGGGTCAGTTTCAGATCATGCACGCGGCGTTCCAGATCATCCCGTGCCGCGCGCAGATCACGCAGTTCCTGTGCGCGCAGAACACCCTTGTCCTTGGAGGCTTTCTCAACCTCTTTTTCCTTGGCCGGAATGGTTTTGGAGTCCAACTCCTTCAGTTTCTCCTCTCCGGCGGCGATATAAAGCGCCAGTTCGTCATAAAAGGCGAGCGTTTTGCCATAAAGCTTGTCGAGCGACTTGATGTCTTTCAGCAGCACATGTTCGTGCTCCAGCAATTCATCCGTGATCTTGTCGATCTGGCTTTGAACGTCCTCGTATCTTGCCATGAATTTCGCGACAGGGGCCGCGCGGCCCAGCAGCTTTTCCCACCAGGATAATTTGCGGTTGGGGTTCAACTCGTCGATGGAAAACCCGCGGATGGAAGAGACCATATTGCGCAGGGATTCACCGGCAGGGCCAACGTCCTTGTTGCGCACGCCCGACAGCATTTCCTGACTGATTTCCTGCAACTCCGCTTGTGCCTTGGAGCCGAATTCAATGATGGACTGGGTATTGTCCATGTTGATTTCTTCCATCCGCGATTTGATGGATTTCTGCAGGTCCGGCGTGACATCCGACACGACGATCAGCTCGTTGCTGGGTTCGGGCAGGACCACGGCGTTGACTTCTTCTACGTCTTTCAAAGAGCTTTCTGCCTTATCGCGGATGTTGGACATAGGGTGTCTCCTGTTAACTGGCCTTCAGGCCTTCTTGTTTCAGTCGGTCGCGCAGAACTTCGATTTCCACATCAAGATCGGTGCGGTTGTCCAACATCATCGTTTCACGTTGGGTATTAAAGCTGGCTTCCAGATCGCTAAGCAAGGATTCGTATTTTGCCTTTGCCTCTGCATCACTGGTTTTGCTGGCGAGATCTGCATATTTGATGGTCGCGTCCCGCGCACCGCGCAGATAAACGCCTAAAAACTTTCGGGCTCCGGACAGGTCACGGGGATCATCCTCGACAGTGCGGAACATATCGCGCACCGAAGCCGCGAGCGCATCTACACGCTGTTCCATGCGCCGGTCCCCGATGCGTCTGGCAGCGGCGACAGTTTCGGACAGCAGGATTTCCGCCTTGTCCACCGCTTTGGCGACCCGCTCTGTCTCAAAATCGGACATGCCTTCCATGCCCTTTTTGCGCAGGGGATCAATGCCGAAACTGAAGGAATGGGCCGCAACCGCGATGAGTGTATAGACCAGCGCTGCAGGCAGGCTGGCCCCCATCCCGAAGGCTGCCGCCACAAAGACGCCTACACCGGTCAGCGCACTGGCAAACATCTTGCGCGGAATGGCAGGGGGGCGCGCGATCTTGCGGCTGTCATACGCCTGCTGTGCGCGCAAACCGTCCCGCAACAGCCAGGCTGCCAGCAGCAGAATGGCAAGCGCGCCGAATTCGGCCAGCATTCCGCCTGCGTTTTGCGCGCGCATTTCTCCGATGCCCGAGAACAGCAGGGGCAGGGGCAGGGCGAACAGCAGTTTTGAACGTATGTCCGATTTCTGCACCTTGCGGCCCCGGAATTTGTTGGACGGGGTCATCGCAGGGGCGGCATTGTCCGGGCTTCCTGCGGGGCTGTGGGCGCCACCGAATTTCTGCGCCATCAGGACAGGCTTCCCAAGCTGCCAAGGGATACCGTCAGGATCGCGAAACAAAGCACGATATATGATAGCCACTGCAAGGTTGGTGCAGACATGTTTCCCCCGGTAATACGGTGTTGGTCCCGTGTATCTCTATGTTCTCAATATATGGTTGCAGGACAAAGGTTGCTAGGCTTTTGCGCTGGTTTTTCCGTAAGATAGCGGGGGCGGCACCGCCTGATCGGCGGAAAACTGCCCCTGATACCCAAAGAAATGGCGCTGTTCTGCCGGATCGGGCATCCCTTTAGTGTCCGCCCCTCTGACGCTCTGCCGCCAGTTTGCGCTGGTAACCTGTTTGCACGATTTCAACCAAAACCAGCACCACAACCGAGAAGTAGAAAGTCGTCTTGGACATAGGCAACAAAGCATAACCGAAGATGCGGATTTGCAGATCGTCGTCATGCATGGCGTGGGCGGCAGCAGGACCGGCTTCGCCCAGCAGGACAACACCGACGATCAGCAGGATGAACAGGCCGAGCACCTCATACATGCGGTTCTTCTGCAAAAACGTCGTCACCCCGTCCGCCAGCAATATCATGGCCAGACCGGAACTGAGAATCGCAATCGCCAGCACGGGGAAAACATCCGTAATCGCCAGCGCCGAAAGGATGGAATCAAAGCTGAAGATCAGGTTCATCATCACGATCAGCATCACGACCTGAGCGGCGGATTTTGAGTCCTTCTTCCCGCCTTCATGGCCCAGTTCGTGCACCGAAAGCATGTGGGTGATCTCTTTAAAGGCAGTATACATGATAAACACGCCGCCAAAGATGAAAACCACGGTCGAAAAGTTGACGCCGCCTGTGATTATGCCCGGATAGTCGAAGATGTAGAACGGATCTTTCAGGGCGTCGATCAACTGGATCATGGTAAACAGAAGGATGATCCGCAGCGTCACTGCGATGATGATGCCCCAGAACCGCACGGCTTTCTGGTGCTCCTTGGGTGCCCGCTGGCTTTCGATTGAAATGTAAAGAAGGTTGTCAAAGCCGAGCACGGCCTGAAGAAATATGAGAACCCCCAGATTGGCCAGATTCTCGAAAGTCAGCAGTTCTGCCATGGCGGTATGTCCCTTGAATGCAATTTGGTTTTTAGGTGCATTTAACGCAAGCCGTCCGCGCAGGGCAAGCAATCGCGTATCCTGACACTAACGATCCAACCCGCCTTTGGTTCCCGTGGTGCCGGTCCGCCAATTCACCCGCACGGGACAGGGCAGGGGCGGACCGGATAGGGTAACACCCCGTTTAACCGCCTGAATTCGCCTGTTCTTTTATGTTTTGCAGGAATCGCGGCTTGGGCTAAGCTAATATGACGTGGCGTCATAAACTCGCGCTCATGGGCTGCAATTCATGTTCAGACGCGCCTTTTGCGGCGATGCGGGAAAACCGCAGCAAAGTGTTGCGGGCGAATGTGAAGGGAATACAGCGATGGCCAAAGGTATGGTCAAGTGGTTCAACGCCGATAAAGGATACGGGTTCATCGAGCCCGAAGGCGGCGGCAAGGACATTTTTGTACATATTTCTCAGGTTCAAGCGTCTGGATTGCAGACACTGGAAAACAACCAGCCGATTGAATTTGAAATGGTTGACGGGGTGGATGGCCGGCAAATGGCCGGAAATCTTTCGCTCAGCGAATAATTCGTCAGGTGCAGCGCCGCCCGTCGGGCGGGCCGCACCCGGGTTTTGTTCCGGTTAACGCCGCGGTTTTCGCGGAGCGTTTTTGTTGCCTGATTTAACGGCTCCGGATTTCGATCCGGCGTTTCTGCCTGCGCTGCCGGATTTCGGTCCGCCGGATTTGAATGTGCGGGAGACACGGCGGGTGTCTTTCTTCTTGGCATGGGCTGGCGGCGCTTCCAGCCCCAGTTGATCCCGAAGGACTTTGGCGCGCACCTCCTCCACCTCCCCCGAGCCGAGCGTCTTGAGCTGGAACGGGCCGTAAGAGGTGCGGATCAGGCGGTTCACTGTCAGACCAACGGTTTCTACCGCACGGCGGATTTCGCGATTCTTGCCTTCGCGCAGGGCAATGGTCAGCCATGCGTTGGCGCCCTGCTGTTTGTCGATGCTGATTTCCATCGGCTGGAACCGTTCACCGTCCACCGTGACCCCTTTGCGCAGGGGCTCGATCATGTCGGGGGTGGGGGTGCCTTTGACCCGAACGCGGTATTTACGCACCCATCCGGTAGAGGGCAGTTCCAGCTTGCGCTTGATCTCGCCGTCATTGGTCAGCAGCAACAGACCTTCGGAGTTCAGGTCAAGCCGTCCGACAGACATCACGCGGGGCAGGGTTTCGGGCAGATCGTCAAAAACGGTCTTGCGCCCTTTCTCGTCTTTTGCCGATGTGACCAGTCCGGACGGCTTGTTATATAGCCACAGGCGCGGGGGCTGTTTTTCGGCAACCGGCTTGCCGTCGAAAAGAATATTGTCTTTCTCTGTAACCTTGATTGCAGGAGTGGTCAGAGGCTCGCCGTTCAGGGTGATGCGGCCGGCCTCGATCATCCGTTCGATGTCACGACGGGATGCGACACCTGCGCGGGACAGGAATTTGGCGATACGCTCGCCTTCGGCTGTGATTTCATTGCTCATGGCCCCGCTATAGGGCGGATCGGCGTGCTTGTCCAAGGGAACCCGTCACGCTATGGCAGGGGAATGGAGTTTACGTCTTATATGGATGTGGCGCTGAAAGAGGCGCAGGCGGCAGCAGTGCGCGGAGAGGTTCCCGTCGGTGCGGTTCTTGTACGGGATGGGGTTGTGCTTGCGAGTGCTGGCAACCGCACTCGGGAATTGAACGATCCGACTGCCCATGCAGAAATGCTGGTGATCCGCGCGGCCTGCGCAGCCCAATCATCCGAAAGGCTGGTGGGGGCAGATTTGTATGTGACGCTGGAACCCTGTCCCATGTGTGCGGCTGCGATCTCTAACGCCCGGATCGCGCGGCTTTACTATGGCGCGGCTGATCCGAAATCCGGCGGTGTGGCGCAGGGCCCGCGCATCTTTGATCATCCCCAATGCCACCACAGCCCCGAAATCTATGACGGATTGCAGGAAACCGCTTGTGCCACCCTGCTGCGGGATTTTTTCGCGGGGCGGCGGGGGTAGGGGGAACCCGGCCTGCACTATTATAAGGCATATGGGGCAAAGAACCGTCCGCTTGCGGATTGACGGGTTGTCTTGGCCCTTGCGCGGGGATAAAGGTTCGCCCTGAAATATCCGTGATACAGAAAGTGGATGACCCCGATGTCCATTGATAAAGACACCGCGCGCAAAGTGGCGCATCTGGCCCGTATTGAAGTTGCCGAAGACCAGCTTGACGCGCTGGCCGGAGAATTGAACGGAATTCTAGGCTTTATGGAACAATTGAACGAAGTGGACGTTGACGGTGTGGAACCGATGACCTCTGTCACGCCAATGCGTCTGAAGCGCCGCGCCGATGTGGTGACGGACGGGGATCAGCAAGACAGGATTCTGGCCAACGCGCCGGATGCGCGGGAAGGCTTTTTCGCAGTGCCAAAGGTTGTGGAGTAAGACATGAGCGGATTGAACACCCTGACCATTGCGGATGCACGCGACAAGCTGCGCAGCAAGGAAATCTCTGCCGTCGAACTGACCGAAGCCTGCAACGCGGCTGTTGCGGGGGGCGACGCGCTGAACGCCTATTCCGTGAAAACGCCGGAAATGGCGCTGGAACAGGCCAAAGCTGCTGATGCACGGCTGGGGCAGGGGGATGCACCGGATCTGTGCGGTATCCCGCTCGGGATCAAGGATCTGTTCTGCACCAAAGGTGTAGAGAGTCAGGCGGCCTCTAACATCCTGTCCGGTTTCAAACCCGAATACGAAAGCACTGTGACCAGCAAACTGTGGGAGTCCGGCGCGGTGATGCTGGGCAAGCTGAACATGGACGAATTCGCCATGGGCTCTTCCAATGAAACCAGTGCCTATGGTGCTGCGGTCAATCCGTGGCGGCGTCAGGGCTCTGATGCGGCGCTGACACCGGGCGGGTCTTCGGGCGGTTCCGCTGCTGCTGTTTCCGGCGATCTGTGTCTGGCGGCAACCGGCACCGACACGGGGGGCTCGATCCGCCAGCCTGCGGCCTTTACCGGCATCGTTGGCGTGAAACCCACCTATGGCCGTGTGTCCCGCTGGGGCATCATCGCCTTTGCCTCTTCTCTGGATCAGGCAGGGCCGATGACGAAAACCGTGCGCGACAGCGCGATTTTCCTGAATGCTATTGCCGGACATGACGCCAAGGACAGCACCAGCGCGGATATTGCAGTGCCGGATTTCGAAGCTGCGCTGACGGGCGATATTCGCGGCCGCAAGATCGGCCTGCCAAAAGAATACCGTCTGGAGGGAATGCCCGCCGAGATCGAAAAGCTTTGGGCGGATGGTGCGGATATGTTGCGCGACGCAGGTGCCGAGATCGTTGATGTCTCCCTGCCGCACACAAAATACGCGCTGCCGGCTTATTACGTACTGGCCCCTGCGGAAGCATCGTCCAACCTCGCCCGCTATGACGGTGTGCGCTATGGCCACCGCGCCAAACTGCAGAAAGGCGAAGGCATCCACGAGATGTACGCACGCACCCGCGCCGAAGGCTTCGGCCCCGAGGTGCAGCGCCGCGTCATGATCGGGGCTTACGTATTGTCGGCAGGCTTCTATGATGCCTATTACCGCCGTGCCCAGCGGGTGCGCACGCTGATCAAGAAAGACTTCGAAGACGTCTATGCCAGCGGTGTGGATGCGATTCTTACACCGGCAACGCCTTCTGCGGCCTTCGGGCTGGGGGAAATGGCGGATGCGGATCCGGTGAAAATGTATCTGAACGATGTGTTCACAGTGACGGTAAACCTTGCCGGTCTGCCCGGTGTTTCTGTTCCGGCAGGACTGGATTCACAAGGTCTGCCGCTTGGCCTGCAACTGATCGGGAAGCCTTGGGAAGAAGCGGATATGCTGAACACTGCCTACGCGCTGGAGCAATCCGCCGGTTTTGTTTCCAAGGCCGAAAAATGGTGGTAGGTTTTCTGGGCTTTAAACAAGGGAAGTAAGATGCGCAGTTTGGTATTTACGGTTTTGGCAACAGGTCTGCTGGCAGGATGCGCGGCGCAGACCCCGAACGATCAGGACCAGTATTTCGACAATATTACGCCGGATCCTGTTGCGCTTCAGACCGAAAACCAGCGGCTGGCAAATGCCGAGGGCGGAGTCTCCACAGTTCAGCTTCCTGCTGAAGGCGCAGGCTCCGCACCGGAGAACCTGCCAAGCGGCATTTCCAACACGCAGGACTTTGAAGCCGTGGTCGAACAGGAATCAATCGCTTCGGACGCAGCCAAACTCGCCGCCTTGCGCCAGTCTTACACGGTGGTTGATCCGGAGCCGTTGCCCCAGCGCCGCGATGATGTGAACCTTGCGGCCTATGCGATTTCGCAAAAGCAGGCGGTGGGGACGCGGACCTACAACCGTTCCAGCAGCAACATGTCAAACTGCAGCCGTTACCGGAACGATCCGGATGCAGCACAGCGCCGTTTCCTTGAGGCCGGCGGACCGGAACGGGACCGCAACAATCTGGACACGGATGGTGACGGATTTGCCTGTAGCTGGAACCCCGATATCTACCGCAACCTGCTGCCGAGTTGATGCCACAGGCGACCCGCAGCTCTCTCAATTTCAGCGCGCGGCGGCACGGTCTTGGGCCGGATATGGTGGTTCTCCACTATACCGGAATGGAAACAGCACAGGCGGCAATTGACCGGCTGTGCGACCCGGAGGCCGAGGTTTCGGCCCATTATGTCATAGATGAAACAGGCGCGGTTACGCAGCTTGTGGCGGAATCAGAGCGTGCGTGGCATGCGGGCGCGGGGCAGTGGGGCTGGGTCACAGATGTGAACTCCCATTCGATCGGTATTGAAATCGTTAATCGCGGCCCCGACAGTGATACCCCGCAGTTTCCCGAACCACAGATGGTGGCGCTTCGGGAATTACTCTCCTCCATGCTCGAACGGCACAGCATTCCGGCGGAACGGGTCATCGGGCATTCCGATATGGCACCCGGTCGCAAGATTGATCCCGGCCCCTATTTCGACTGGCAGGATCTGGCGGAGCGGGGGCTGTCGATCTGGCCGCACCCCGCACAGTGTTCCGCCGATTGGTCGGCCTTTCGCGCGGCGGCGTTCTATTTCGGCTACCGTGCAGCGGATGACACGGCCCGAAGCTGGGAAACAGTCCTGTCGGCCTTCCGGCTGCGGTTCCGCCCGTTTCACGAAGGCCCCCTTGATGCACTGGATGTGGGGCTGATTGTGCGGCTTGCGCAACAATGGCCCTGTCAGGCCGTTGACCTCGGGGGGCATGGGGGGCTAGAGAAAGGTTTCGCGGATGGCTGGACGGCCGCACGTTAGTGAGGAAAGTCCGGACTCCAAAAAGCAGAGGCGGCGGGTAACGCCCGCCCGGGGCAACCCGAGGGAAAGCGCCACAGAGAAAAGACTGCCCGTGCTTGCACGGGTAACGGTGAAACGGTGGGGTAAGAGCCCACCGCGGTGGTGGTAACATCACTGGCATGGCAAGCCCCGCCTGGAGCAAAACCAAATAGGGATCGCGTGGATGGCAACATCCGGGGCCGCTTTTGCCCTAGCAGGTCCGGGTTGGTTGCAAGAGCCTGCTGGCAACAGCAGGCCCAGATGAATGGTCGTCCAAGGGGGCAGCCCCGGGACAAAATCCGGCTTACAGGTCATCCGCGAACTCTCACAGCACCGGAACGGATTCTTTATGGGACTTTATGGTCCGCATTGGTCCACACAACAGATCTGATGGGAAAACCCTGCTGAATCGCCGCTTCGAATCGGAAGTTCTGGCCGGTTTTCCAATGTTCTCAATATGTTCCGATTTGCGCTGTGGCGATTTCGCTTCAATTTGTCAGAAAAGCGATTTTTTTTCACCTACTACATATAGTGGTTAGAAATTTGTCTAAAACTAATAAAGCTAAAATTGCGTTCAATCTTGGCGGGAATGTGGCGAAATTCTCGGGTGTTGCCTCCGGTTGGCCAAGCGTTCCCATAAAAAGGGCTTGGTTTCCATAAATTCCCATGCAATACCTAAGTCCAAGATGAGGTTGGGAACGAAAAAGGGACATCAAGATCCCGCTAGACCAAACCAGGTTTCATACAGGCGCCCAGCTACATCGAACATGAGATCCGACGTGGAATGCGAGCAGACACCCCCCAAAGGTGGCATCACAGTCGGGCGGCCCATAATCGGGACGAGGGCGGCGGATCAAGCAGTGGCAGCAGCTTGGTTCGCCGTTATCATTTTAAGCCCCTGATTTTCAAGGGCATCGGACAGAAGGAGCGCCCTTCGTGGCACGACGGTTCAGAGGCGAGAGTGTCCATAAAGTGGACGCCAAGGGCAGGGTTTCGATCCCTGCGGCCTTTCGTCGTGTTCTGGAAGAGGGCGATCCGGACTGGACCGAAGGACTGAACCCCAATCTGGTTCTGGTCTACGGCGGCAAGGCCCGCAATTTTATCGAAGGCTATACCATGACCTCTATGGAGGAGGTGGACGACAAGATCGCTGCACTCCCCCGCGGTTCCAAGCGCCGTCGTGCGCTGGAACATATGTTTTCCGGTCAGTCGGTGCAGATGAGCGTGGATGAAACCGGACGTCTGGTTCTGTCCCCGAAACTGCGCAGCAAAATCGGCATCACCAAGGAAGCGACTTTTGTAGCCTCGGGCGATACGTTCCAGATCTGGGAGCCTTCTGCCTATGAAGAACATGCGGCAGCACTGGAAGACTGGATGGACGAAGAGGACGAGGATTATGATCCTCTGGTCCTGCTGGATATGGAAACGGCAGAGGGGTAATCGCGGAAATGCAACAGGACGAGCCTACTGCTTCCCCGCATATTCCCGTGTTGCTGACCCCTATTCTGAAAGCGGTCGCGCCGATGCAGGGGCGCTGGGTCGATGGCACTTTCGGCGCCGGCGGTTATACCCGCGCCTTTCTGGATGCCGGCGCGGAAGAAGTTTATGCGATTGACCGGGACCCCGAGGTGTTCGAGCGGGCAGCGGCCTGGGCCGATACCTATGGCGACCGGCTGCATCTGGTAGACGGAACCTTTGGCGAAATGGATCGCCTTGTGCCTGCCGGAATGGATGGTGTCGTGCTGGATATCGGCGTTTCTTCCATGCAGATTGATCAGGCGGAACGGGGCTTTTCGTTTCAGAAGGACGGGCCGCTTGACATGCGGATGAGCCAGTCGGGCGAAACTGCCGCAGATGTCGTCAACTCCGCCTCCGAGGCAGAACTGGCCGATATATTCTTTCAATACGGCGAGGAACGGGCCTCACGCCGGATCGCAAAAGCGGTTGTGGCCGCGCGCAAGACCGCGCCGATCAAAACCACCTTCCAGCTTGTTGATGTCATCGAATCCACGCTGCCCAAAGGCAAGCCCGGACAGGCCCATCCTGCGACCCGTACATTTCAGGCCCTGCGTATCGCGGTGAACGACGAATTGGGGCAGTTGGTGCGCGGGCTTTACGCGGCGGAATCGATTCTGGCAGAAGGCGGTATTCTGGCGGTCGTCACCTTTCATTCCCTTGAAGACCGGATCGTAAAGCGGTTTCTGGCAGCACGCGGCGGGTTGAACCCCAAGGGTAACCGCTGGGCACCGGAAGCACAAACAGACGCGCCCCGTTTCGAAGTCTTGGGGCGTAAGGCCGTGACCGCGGATAAGGACGAACTGGCCGCAAACCCCCGATCCCGTTCTGCAAAACTGCGTCTGGCGCGGCGCACAGATGCCCCTGTGGGGGATGTGGATTATGGCGGGCTCGGTTTGCCCCGTTTAAGTTTGAAGAGTGTAAGTCAATGAAAACATTTCTCTATATGATCTGTTGTGGCGTGGTGATCAGCGTTGCTTATTGGGCCTACAAGGAAAACTACCGCACGCAGGCCAGTCTGCGCCGTGTGGCAGAGTTGCAGCGCCAGATCGCCCATGAACGGGAAACCATTTCTGTGCTCAAGGCGGAATGGGCCTATCTGAACCGTCCCAACCGCCTGCGGGATCTGGTTGACCTGAATTTCGGTGAATTGGGGCTGGTTCCGCTGATGCCCGAACATTTCGCAGAAGTTGAGCTCGTCGCCTATCCGCAAGTCGAAATAGAGGCGAACGAACTGGTGAATCCGGTTTCCGTCAGCAGCGTGCCGACGCCCGGACCGGACAAGGAATTCCCGTAATGAGAACGCCGCTACGCCCGCTCGCCCGTGTTCTGGATGCCCGTGAAAAGGGTGAAGATCCCGATATGATCGAGGCCCATGAACGGGCCCTTCGCAACGTCAAAACCCAGATGAAAATGCGCCGCCGTGCGGAAAGCCGGTTGTTGATACTGGGCATTTTCTTCTTTGCAGCCTTCATGACTGTCGGTTTTCGTATGGGCAGCCTGTCTGCCTCTCAACCGTCCGAGCCTGTTTCGGCAGCCTCTATCCCGCAAATTGCCAACCAGCGCGCCGATATTGTGGATCGCAACGGCGAAGTTCTGGCAACAAATCTGGCGACGACAGCACTTTACGCCCAGCCGCCCCTTATGGTTGACCCTGTCGAGGCCGCCAAAGGTCTGGTCAGCGTGTTCCCCGATCTCGATCTGGAGCGTTTGACCAAAGACTTTACCGGCAAGCGCAAGTTCCTGTGGATCAAAAAGAAAATCAGTCCCGAACAGCAACAGGCGGTTCATGATCTGGGCGAGCCGGGTCTGCTGTTCGGCCCGCGTGAAATGCGGCTTTACCCCAATGGCCGTCTGGCGGCCCATATTCTGGGGGGGGCAAGCTTTGGCAAGGAAGGCGTAAATGCCGCCGAGGTGATCGGTGTTGCCGGTGTGGAACGGTATTTTGACGAAACCCTACGGGATCCGGCCCGTGAAGGGCAGCCGCTGGAGCTGTCAATCGACCTGACCGCCCAATCCGCCATGCGCGAAGTTCTCGCGGGCGGGATGAACCTGATGGGGGCCAAGGGGGCGGCGGCGATCCTGATGGACATTCACACAGGGGAAATCCTGTCGATGGCGTCCTTGCCCGACTTTGATCCGAACGACCGGCCCCGCGTGCTGACTTCGGGGGACCAGTCCGACAGCCCGCTGTTCAACCGCGCCAGTCAGGGGGTCTACGAACTCGGCTCTACCTTCAAGATTTTTGCGGCGGGGATCAGCCTTGAAAACGGGCTGGCCAATGAAAACACCATGATCGACACCCGCGGCCCGTTGCGCTGGGGTAAATTCCGCATTCGCGACTTCCACGACTATGGCAAGGAATTGTCGGTGACGGATATTATCGTGAAGTCTTCCAATATCGGCACCGCGCGGATGGCAATGGCAGCCGGGACGCAGGCGCAGCAGCAGATGCTGCAAAAGCTGGGGTTCTTTGATGTGGCGACGGTGGAGCTGCCGGAGGCACGCAATGCCAAACCCTTGCTGCCGCCCCGCTGGTCGGAACTGTCCACCATGACGATCTCCTACGGTCACGGTATCGCCGCTACCCCGCTGCATCTTGCCTCTGCTTATGCGGTGATGGGCAACGGTGGCTACAAGGTCACGCCAACCCTGCTGAAGCGGAACGGTATTCCTGCGAACCGCGAACAGATAATTTCAGAAGAAACCTCTGCCAAGCTGGTGAAGATGCTGCGTGCCGTGGTGACACGGGGCACCGCCTCTTTCGGAGAGGTGAAGGGCTATGAAGTTGCGGGTAAGACCGGCAGTGCGGATAAACCCAAACCCGGTGGTGGCTATTACAAGAAAAAGGTGATTTCCACCTTCGCCAGCGTCTTTCCAGCAAGCGATCCGCAATATGTGATGGTGGTGACGCTGGACGAACCTTCGATCAAGGCCCACGGCGAAGAACGGCGCACGGCAGGCTGGACCGTTGTGCCGGTCGCTGCCGAGCTGGTTGCGCGGATCATGCCGGTTCTGGGGCTGCGCCCCAATGTTGCGTCTGCGGGAAATCTTCAATACACCGCGTCAGGAAACTGACCCACGAAGAGGAAACGCTGTCATGACCGCAAAATCCCTGCAAAAACTGGGCCTGACAGCGACACACGGCAGGAAAACGGATGCGGACATCAGCGGCATCTGTGTGGACAGCCGCAGTTGTAAAACAGGCGATCTGTTTGCGGCCATGCCCGGATCGGCAGTACACGGCGGTGCCTTTGTTCAATACGCGGTACGTATGGGGGCGGCTGCAATCCTGACCGATGCCGAAGGACTTGATGTTGCCCTGAAAGACGTGGGTGAAATCAGCATTCCGGTGGTTGTCTCTGACGATCCGCGCCGCGCGCTGGCGCTGGCTGCGGCCCGTTTCTTTGGCGCACAGCCGGCCACTATGGTGGCGGTGACAGGGACCAACGGCAAAACCTCTGTTGCAAATTTCACCCGCCAGATTTGGGAACTGCTGGGCCTTCAAGGTGTGAACTTTGGCACCACAGGGGTGGAAGGCGCCCATACCGCCCCGATGAGCCACACCACGCCGGAACCCGTGACCCTGCACAAGCTGTTGAAAACGCTTGAAAGCGGGGGGATCACCCATGCGGCGATGGAAGCCTCCAGCCACGGGCTGGACCAGCGCCGGCTTGACGGTGTCTGGCTGACGGCTGCGGCCTTCACCAATTTCACACAGGACCATCTGGACTATCACGAAACATTCGAGGCGTATTTCAACGCCAAAGCCGGTTTGTTTGCACGGGTGCTGCCCCCCGAAGGGTCCGCTGTTATCAATATTGATGATCCCAAAGGCGCGTCCCTTGTAGAACTGGCTGTGGCGCGCGGGCAGGATGTTGTGACCCTTGGCACGGGGCAGGGGGACATGCAAATCCTGTCGGGCCGGTTTGATGCCACGGGACAGGAAGTGCGGTTTTCCTGGAATGGCGAGGTTCACGCCGCAAGATTGAACCTGATCGGCGGGTTTCAGGCGCAAAATGTGCTGACAGCGGCGGCCCTTGCTATTGCCTGTGGCGCGCAAAGTGGCGAAGTATTCCGCTGTCTGCCGGAACTGCAAACTGTTCCGGGGCGCATGCAACTGGCCGCAACACGGGAGAACGGCGCATCGGTCTTTGTGGATTATGCCCATACACCGGACGCCCTGAAAACCGCGCTGCGCGCGTTGCGGCCCCACGTGCTTGGACGGTTGATCGTTGTCTTTGGCGCGGGCGGCGATCGTGATACCGCGAAACGGCCTTTGATGGGGGCAGCGGCGCGGGAAAATGCGGACGTTGTCTTCGTCACCGACGACAATCCCCGCAGCGAAGATCCTGCCCTGATCCGGCGCATGGTGCTGGCTGAATGCCCTGAGGCGACCGAGATCGGAGACCGCGCCCATGCCATCCTTGCAGGCGTTGATGCCCTGCAACCGGGTGATGCGCTGCTGATTGCAGGCAAGGGACATGAAACCGGACAGACCATCGGCGATGATGTGCTGCCCTTTGACGATGTGGAACAGGCCAGTGTCGCGGTTCACGCGCTGGACGGGATGGGCGCATGAAAATTCTATGGACAAGTCAGGATGCGGCCGCTGCGACGGGCGGGCGAACCACCTGCGATTGGGTTGCGAACGGGGTGTCTATTGATACGCGGGAACTGGAACAGGGCGACCTGTTTGTCGCCCTGAAAGACGTTCGGGATGGCCATGATTTTGTCGCGCAAGCGCTGCAAGCCGGTGCAGCAGCAGCGCTGGTGACCCATCGACCGGAAAACGTGGCGGAGGACGCGCCCTTGCTGATCGTGCCGGATGTGCTGAAGGCGCTTGAAGCCTTGGGACAGGCGGCCCGTGCCCGCACTGCCGCCAAAGTGATCGGCGTCACCGGATCGGTCGGTAAAACCGGCACCAAGGAAATGCTGCGCAGCGCCCTTGCCCCGCAAGGGCAGGTTCACGCCGCCGTGCGCAGTTTCAACAACCACTGGGGCGTGCCCCTGACGCTGGCGCGGATGCCACAGGACACGGATTTTGCCGTGATCGAGATCGGTATGAACCATCCGGGCGAAATCGGCCCGCTGTCCCGCATGGCACAACTGGATGTGGCAATTATCACCACCGTCGCAGCGGTTCATATGGCGGCCTTTGACAGTGTCGACCAGATTGCACAGGCAAAAGCCGAGATTTTCGAGGGGCTCGGGCCGCAAGGCGTGGCGGTTCTGAACGCAGACATTCCCACACTTCCGATCCTGCTGGACGCAGCCAAAGGCCTGCGCACGCGGCTGTTTGGCGAAGCCGGTCAGGCGGATCTCAGGCTGATTGCGGCCCGGACCTGTGAAACCGTTACTACGGTGGAAGCGGTGCTCGACGGGCAGGAGATCCTGTTCAAACTGGGCGCACCCGGCCACCATCTGGCGATGAACGCTTTGGCCGTGCTGGGGGCTGTCCAAGCCGTTGGCGCCGATCCTGCCCGATCCATGCTGGCGCTGGCACAATGGCACGCGCCCAGCGGCCGTGGCCAGCGGTTCACCGTAACCCGCGGCGATACCGGCGGCGTGCTGGAACTGATTGACGAAAGCTATAATGCGAACCCTACATCCATGGCTGCTGCCCTAAGCGTGCTGGCCGACAGCAAGCCTGAAGGCGGACGGCGGGTGGCAATGCTTGGTGATATGCTGGAGCTGGGGCCGCAGGAAAAAGAGTTCCACAGCAGGCTGGCGGATCATCCCGCGGTTGTATCCATTGACACGATCCATACCAGCGGCCCGCTTATGGCGGCCTTGCATGATGCCCTGCCGGATCAAAAGCGCGGGCAGCATTTTGCCAGCGCAGACCAGATGGCGGCACGGGTGAACAGGCTGCTGGATTCCGGCGACGTTGCTATGGTAAAGGGCTCGCTAGGGTCCAAAGTGGGGCAGGTTGTGACAGCGATCAAGGCGCTGGGCCAGACAGCAGAAAAATAAGGCGGTAGCGTTTAATGTTGTATTTTCTTAGCCAGTACAGTGATGGTGGCGATTTCTTCAACCTGTTCCGGTATATCACCTTCCGGGCCGGTGGCGCCTTTTTCACCGCGCTGATTCTCAGCTTCCTGTTCGGGCAGCCTTTGATCAACTACCTCAAGCAGCGTCAGAAAAAGGGCCAGCCGATCCGCGAGGACGGTCCCGAAAGCCATCTTCTGGAAAAGGCCGGTACGCCGACAATGGGCGGTGTGCTGATCCTTGGCACCATGACGCTTAGCACCTTACTGTGGGCGCGCAGCGACAACGGCTATGTCTGGGCCGTGTTGCTTGTGACCATCGGTTTCGCGCTGATCGGCTTTATGGATGACTATCTCAAGGTTACAAAACAGACGGTGGCCGGGTTTTCCAGCAAGGCGCGTCTGGCGCTCGGTTTTGTGATTGCCCTGATTGCCTCTGTCTATGTGGCCACTTTGCATCCCGAAGCCCTGTCAGGGCAGATCGCACTGCCGGTGTTCAAGGATGCGCTGATCGGGGTGGGGCTGTTCTACTTCCCGTTTGCGATGATCACCATTGTAGGGGCTGCAAACGCTGTGAACCTGACAGACGGGCTTGACGGTCTGGCGATTATGCCGGTGATGATCTGTGCGGCGACCTTGGGGGTCATTGCCTATGTGGTCGGGCGGACCGACTTTACCGAATATCTTGACGTGCACTATGTGCCGGGCACAGGGGAATTGCTGATCTTTACCTCAGCGCTGATTGGCGGCGGGCTCGGCTTTTTGTGGTATAATGCACCACCTGCAGCGGTCTTTATGGGCGATACCGGGTCACTTGCCCTTGGTGGCGCGTTGGGCGCAATTGCGGTCAGCATCAAGCACGAGATCGTGCTCGGGATTGTCGGCGGATTGTTCGTGGTTGAGGCAATGTCGGTGATTATTCAGGTGCTCTACTTCAAACGCACTGGTAAACGGGTATTCCTGATGGCACCGATCCACCACCATTTTGAAAAGCGGGGCTGGGCCGAACCACAGATCGTGATCCGCTTCTGGATCATTTCCCTGATCCTCGCGTTGATCGGGCTGGCCACCCTGAAAATCCGCTAAAAGACCGGCAGGGGGCAGGGGCGCTGCCGCTGCAGGTTAACATTGAATGAACGCAGGCGCAGTGCCGCGTAAGAGGACCGTGAGATGATTCCAGTTCGTGGGTATGAAGGCCATTCTGTCGGCGTATTGGGGTTGGGCCGGTCCGGTCTGACCACAGCGCGGGCTCTTGCAGCCGGTGGTGCGGTTCCGGTCTGCTGGGACGACAATCAGGATGCGCAGGACCGCGCCCGTGCCGAGGGCTTTCTGGTGGCGGATCTGACCAAGGACCGCAACTGGGACGGGATCGGATGCCTCATCACTTCACCCGGTATTCCCCATCTCTATCCTGCACCCCATCCAGTGATTGCGAAGGCATGGGAGATGGGTGCCGTTGTCGATAATGACGTGGGACTTTTCTTTCGTAGCTATGGTACGCCGGAGTGGGACGGATTTGAAACCTTGCCGCGGGTCATCTGTGTAACAGGCTCCAACGGCAAGTCCACGACCACGGCGCTGATCCACCATATACTGCAGGAAGCGGGCCGCGATGTTCAGATGGGGGGCAATATCGGGCGCGGTGTGCTGGATCTGGAGCCGGCTTCGGACGGGCAGATCACGGTGTTGGAGTTGTCCAGTTATCAGACCGATCTGGCCCGTTCGCTGGCTCCGGATATCGCAATTTTCATGAATCTCAGTCCGGACCATCTGGACCGCCATGGTGGTATGGGCGGATATTTTGCCGCCAAGGCACGTCTGTTCACGGCCGGTGGGCCGGATCGGTCTATTATCGGTGTGGACGAGGTCGAGGGCCGTTATCTGGCGGCACAATTGCGGGAAACCCAGAACAGCGGAGAGCCCGTGATCCGTATTTCGTCGGGGCGCAAACTACAGGGGGATGACTGGTCGGTTTTTGCCCGCAAAGGGTTTCTTGCAGAATGGCGCAAAGGGCGGCAGGTGGCCGCGATCGACCTGCGCAACATGCGCGGGTTGCCCGGTGCACACAACCATCAGAACGCCTGTGCTGCCTATGCTGCATGCCGGTCCATCGGGCTGGCGCCGCGTGTGGTGGAAACCCATCTGGCCAGTTATGGTGGCCTCCCTCACCGCTGCCAGATCATTGCGGAACGCAATAGCGTGCTGTTTGTGAATGACAGCAAGGCAACCAATACAGATGCAGCAGAAAAGGCGCTGATGGCCTTTAAGAACATTCGCTGGATCGCGGGCGGGCAGGCCAAAGAGGGTGGTATTGCCGCGCTAAAGCCCCAGTTCGAGCGCGTGCGCAAAACCTATCTGATTGGGGAAGCAGCGGAAGAGTTTGCCGGACAACTGGACGGACAGCCGTTTGAAATCTGTGGCACCATGGAACAGGCTGTGGCCCGTGCCGCCGCAGATGCCGAAGCCGGCGATGTGGTGCTACTGGCACCGGCCTGTGCCAGCTTTGACCAGTATACCAGTTTTGAAAAACGCGGAGATGCGTTTGTCGCGGCGGTAAACACCCTCGATTAAAGGGACACCACACTGTCAAACCGGTTTCAAAAGCCCTGCACCATAAAAGTGCAGGGCTTTTTACCTATTCAGCCGGTTTGTCTTCGGCGGTCTTCTTGGCAGGAGCCTTTTTCGCGGCGGTCTTCTTGGCCGCTGGCTTTTTCGCAGTGGTTTTCTTCGCTGCCGGTTTCTTGGCGGCGGCTTTCTTCTTCGGCGCGGCCTTTTTCTTGCCTTTTGTGGCCGCTTTCGCATCCACAAGCGCAACAGCCTCTTCCAGTGTGATCTGGGTCGGTTCCATTTCCTTGGGCAGGGTCGCGTTCACCTTTTCCCATTTCACATAAGGTCCGTAGCGTCCGTCCATCACATTGATCGCGCCGCCATGTTCGGGATGTTCGCCCAGTTCCTTCAGAGGCTCTGCCGCCGCACCCCGACCGCCCTTGGCGGCTTTCTCGGCAATCAGTTCCATGGCGCGGTTCATACCCACGGTGAAAACCTCTGTCGGGTCTTTCATATTGGCATAAATCTTGCGCGCGGTTTTCTTGCCTTCCTCCGGTGGCATCTGCCACATCACATAGGGGCCGAACCGCCCGATGGCAGCGGTGATGTCACCCCCTTCGGGATGGGTGCCAACAAAGCGGGGCAGGGACAGCAGATCAAGTGCAAGCTTCAGGTCTACCGTGCTCAGATCCGTGCCTTTCGGGATGGAAGCGCGCGGCGGTTTGGGGGTTTCCTCGCTGGCATCGCCGCGTTGCACATAAGGGCCGAACCGGCCGGAGCGCAGGGTGATCGGCTCTCCGTCATCATCAAAGCCCAGTTGCTTGCCATCCGGCCCGGCAATATCGCCGCCTTCGACCTCGCCCGAGATCGGGCGGGTGTAGCGGCATTCCGGATAGTTGGAGCAGCCAATAAAGGCCCCGCCCGAACGGGCCGTGCGCATGGACAGTTTTCCCGTGCCACACGCCTTGCAGATGCGCGGGTCTGATCCGTCCTCGTTCGCGGGGAACAAATGGGGGGCAAGAACCTCGTTGATCTTTTCCAGAACCTCGGTAATCCGCAGATCGGCGGTTTCCGCAATCGCAGCCGAGAAATCCCGCCAGAAACGCGACAGAACAGCCTTGTAATCCTCACGCCCGCCGGAAATATCGTCCAACTCGTCTTCCAGTTTCGCGGTGAAGTTATACCCGACATACTGGCGGAAGTAATTCTCTAGGAAGGCAATCACCAGCCGCCCCTTATCCTCGGGGATCAGGCGGTTCTTGTCCTTGCGCACATATTCACGGGTCTGGATTGTGGTCACAATGCTGGCATAGGTGGAGGGCCGCCCGATGCCAAGCTCTTCCATCCGTTTAACCAGCGTCGCCTCGGTGTAGCGGGGCGGGGGTTGGGTATGGTGCTGTTCGGGGGTGACAGAGGACTTCTTGGTCTCGTCCCCTTCGGCGATCTGCGGCAGACGCTTGTCGTCATCATCCACAACCTGCCCGTCGGCCACATCGTCGCGGCCTTCTTCATAGACTTTGAGGAACCCGTCAAACAGCACAACCTGACCGTTGGCGCGCAGGCCGACCTGCCCGTCGGCAGAGGCGATTTCCACCACTGTGCGTTCCATGCGCGCCGCTTCCATCTGGCTGGCAAGGGTGCGCTTCCAGATCAGATCGTAAAGCTTGCGCTGGTCTGCTTCCAGACGGGACAGGCTTTCGGGTGTCACGTCCATATCTGTCGGGCGGATGCATTCGTGGGCTTCCTGTGCGTTCTTGGCCTTGTTCTTGTAGACACGGGGTTTTTCGGGAACGTATTTGTCTCCGAACAGGCTGCCAATGGTTTTGCGCGCAGCGCTTACGGCTTCGGGGGCCATATCAATGCCGTCGGTCCGCATATAGGTGATGTAACCCGCTTCATACAGCCGCTGCGCCGTGGACATGGCGGCCCGTGCCCCCATGCCGAACTTGCGGCTGGCTTCCTGTTGCAGGGTAGATGTCATGAACGGCGGAGATGGGTTGCGGCTGGCAGGTTTCGCCTCAACGCTGGCGACCGAAAGATCCCGCGAGTTGATCGCCGCGACAGCGATTTCTGCGGCTTCGGAGGTTTCAATGTCGAATTTTTCCAGCTTCTTGCCGCCCAGAACCGTCAGCCGTGCCTCAAATTCCTGCCCCCGCGGGGTAGAAAGGATCGCTTTGACCGTCCAGTATTCGCGGGGCTTGAAGGCTTCGATTTCCATTTCACGCTCTACAATCAGGCGCAAACACACGGATTGCACCCGTCCGGCGGATTTCGCGCCGGGCAGCTTGCGCCACAGCACGGGCGAGAGGTTGAAACCTACAAGATAGTCCAGCGCGCGGCGGGCGAGATAAGCCTCGACCAGTTCCATATCCACCTGACGGGGGTTTTTCATCGCAGTTGTCACCGCATCCTTGGTGATGGCGTTAAAGACAACGCGGTCCACCTTGGTGGATTTCTTAATGGCGCGGCGCTTTTTCAGCGCCTCTTCCAGATGCCAGCTGATCGCCTCCCCTTCGCGATCGGGGTCGGTTGCGAGGATCAGTTCGTCGTCACCCTTCAAGGCTTCTGCGATGGCGCGGATGTGTTTCTGGCTGTCGCTCGCGACTTCCCATTTCATCTCGAAATCGTTGTCCGTGTCCACCGAACCATCTTTTGGCGGCAGGTCGCGCACGTGTCCGTAAGACGCCAGAACGGTAAAGTCATCGCCCAGATATTTGTTTATTGTCTTGGCCTTAGCCGGAGATTCGACGACGACAACTGGCATATTATTTCCTGTGAATCAGTGTAGGTCCTGCCCTATTTGGGGCGTGCGGAAAATGTGTTGCGGGGGATGGTCTTGTCAATGGGGGTTGCGCATTTGGTTTGCAGCCTGTGGTTTTAACGGTCCCGCGCGGCGCCGGTTGTCGACGCAGACCCCTGTCCGGCGGCCGCCAGAAAACCGCCCGGATGGCGCAGGATACGGCCCTCCAGTTCAAGACTGGTCAGGACAGGAGTGATCTGCGCCGCCGTCAGCCCCAAATCGCGTATCAGACAATCTTCCGGAACCGCATTTGGCCCGAGCAGTTCGAGAATACGCCTGCCGAGGTGTTCGGGCGGTTGTTGAGGCTGCATCGTCTGTTTTTGTTGGACGGGGCGGGACGAAGTAATTTGTTGCAACGCGTCAATCACATCCTGTGCGGAGCGGATCAGGCAGGCACCGTCCCGGATCAGGGCGTTGCAACCGGCGGCGCGGGCGTCCAGCGGGCTGCCGGGAACGGCCATGACCTCACGCCCGAAATCGGCGGCATCCCTTGCGGTGATCAGCGAACCCGATCGCATCGCGCCCTCAACTACAAGCGTGGCTTCGGCCAGCCCGGCTATTATCCGGTTGCGCTGGGGGAAGTGCCGTGCCTGTGGTACAAGCCCCAGCGGCTGCTCTGAAAGGCAAAGACCGGATGCTGCAATTTTTTCGTAAAGGGCGGTGTTTTCGCGGGGGTAGATCACATCGACCCCGCCCGCCTGCACGGCAAGCGTTCCGGTCGGCAGAGAGGCATCATGCGCCGCCGCATCAATACCGCGCGCCATGCCGGACACTATAGTATAGCCTGCTTCCCCCAACTCCCGCGCCAGTAACCGCGCCATGCGGGTGCCAAGGCTGGAGGCATTGCGCGCCCCCACGATCGCAATCGCAGGCTTTGCTGACAGGGTCATGTTTCCCTGCATCCACAGTACCGGCGGCGGTTCGGGCATCTGGCGCAGGGCTTTGGGATAGTCCGGTTCGTTCACGCAAACAAATTGGAAGCCCATTGCACGGCCCGCGGCGATCTCGTCACAGGCCGCTTTGTGACTGAAAGGGATGTAATCCCGCACACCGGCCGCTGCCGCGATGGCTGGCAGGGCGTCCAGCGCAGCGGCGGCTGTCCCGTGCTCCCCCAACAGCCGGTAAAACGTCACCGGACCGACCCGCCTGCTGCGGATCAGGCGCAACCAGTCGAGCCTGTCAGTCTGATCCGGCGGAATCGTAAGGGGGCTGTTCATCCGTTCAGGCTGCCACCTGAAGGTTAACAACCTATGAAGCGTTAAAACTCCTGTTCCATTTTCCAAAAATATCCGCAGGGGTGAGGCGCAGCCGAGGGGGCGGCAGCCCCCTGATCGCTTCGAATCTCTCCCTAAACGGCGCTGCCGCCAACCGTCAACCCGCCAATCAGCAGGCTCGGCTGGCCGACACCCACGGGCACCCATTGCCCCGCCTTGCCGCAGTTGCCCATTCCGGGATCAAGCGCCATGTCATCGCCGATTGCGCGGATATGCTTCAAAGCGGTCGCCCCGTCCCCGATCAGGGTCGCGCCCTTGACCGGTGCACCGACGATACCGTTTTTCACGCGGTAGGCCTCGGTGCAGGAAAATACGAACTTTCCGTTGGTAATATCCACCTGCCCGCCGCCGAACCCGACCGCGTGAATGCCGTCTTTCAGATCCGCCACAATATCACCGGGTTTGATCGTGCCCCCCAGCATGTAGGTGTTGGTCATGCGGGGCATCGGCGCATGGGCGTAGCTTTGCCTGCGCCCGTTTCCTGTCGGCTCCACCCCCATCAGCCGTGCATTCTGGCGGTCTTGCATGTAGCCCACAAGGATACCGTCCTCGATCAGGACATTGCGTCCGCTTTGGGTGCCCTCGTCATCAAAACTGATAGAGCCGCGGCGGTCTGCCAATGTACCATCATCCAGAACGGTTACGCCTTTCGCCGCGATCCGCTGTCCCATCAACCCCGCAAAGGCCGAGGATTTCTTCCGGTTGAAATCCCCTTCCAGCCCGTGGCCGATGGCTTCGTGCAGCAGGATGCCGGGCCAGCCCGGTCCAAGCACCACATCAAATTTACCGGCAGGGGCGGGGACGGCGTCCAGATTGACAAGGGCGATGCGCAAGGCTTCCTTCGCGGTCGCTTTCCAGCTTGCAGGGTCCATCAGGGCGGACAGACCATAGCGCCCGCCGCCCCCTGCGGACCCGCTCTCGCGGCGTCCGTTCTGTTCCACGATCACCGAAACGTTCAGTCGGGTCATCGGGCGCACATCCCGCAGGCGGATGCCTTCAGGGCGCAGGATTTCCACTTCCTGCAGGCTGGCGGACATGGAAGCCGACACTTGCACCACCCGCGGGTCCAGATCCCGCGTGAAGGCATCAATCTCTCGCAGGGTATCCACTTTCAGCGAAAACCCTGCGTCGGCCATTGGATCGCTGTCCGTATAAAGCCGCTGGTTGGTGGCCTGCGGCACCGGGGCCAGCGTGGCACCACCCGCGCCCACCGCGAGCCGGACGGTCTCGGCCGCGCGTTTCAACGCGGCCTCGGTCATCTGGGTGGAATGGGCGTAACCGGTGGTTTCACCTTTGACGGCGCGCAGGCCAAAGCCCTCGGACGCATCGTAACTGGCGTTTTTCAGGCGGTTGTCATCGAAAACCAGATTTTCCGAACGTTTGCGCTCCAGAAAAATCTCTCCGTCATCGGCCCCATCGGTTGCAGATCTCAATACATTGAGTGCGGCATTTTCGTCAATTTGGGTTTCGAACGGGCGAAACGGGGCGTGATCCTTGGCCAAAGCGGGATTTCCTTCTATGATCTGGTCAGCCTCCCGAGCGGCGGTATGCCGCAAAGAGAGCGCTTGTCCTTTAGACTGTAATATTGTTTTTAGGGCGCAGGAGACAACAGGGGATTCTGGTGCGCCTATTGGTGTGCGAATCCCGACCGGCGATTGGGCCGATCAGAATAGGACTGGATCATATGCAAACTGTGGCCACATTGAAGAAACTCGGTGTAACTCTTGGCGGTCTGATGGCCTCCGGCGCTGCGATGGCGCAAAACGCACTGCCGGACCTGCCAACCCTTGGCAAACCGGATCAGGACGGCATGGGCTTTCAACAACCCGCAACAGAGCTTATGCGCGATGTGATCTGGATGGACACGTTCCTGCTGTGGATCATCACGATCATCTCTGTTTTTGTGACGATCCTGCTGCTGATCTGCCTGTTCCGCTACAATGAAAAGCGCAACAAGGTGCCTGCCACATTCACCCATAACTCCCTTCTGGAAGTTGCGTGGACCGTGGTGCCGATCCTGATCCTGATCGCGATTATCCCGCCATCCCTGACCCTGCTGTTCAAACAGCAGGAGATTCCGGAAGCGGATATCACCATCAAGGCAACAGGTAACCAGTGGTACTGGACCCACGAATACGTGGACCACGACTTCGGCTTTGACAGCTTCATGCTGCCCCGCGAAGAACTGGCTGAAAACGGCTTTGAGGACGACGAATACCTGCTGGCCACCGACACATCTGTTGTGATCCCGACAGGTAAGACTGTTGTTGTGCAAGTCACCGGCTCTGATGTGATCCACTCCTGGACCATCCCTGCCTTCGGTGTGAAGCAGGATGCGGTTCCGGGCCGTCTGGCGCAGCTGTGGTTCAAAGTGGATGAGGGCAAGGAAGGCGTTTACTTCGGCCAGTGTTCAGAGCTTTGCGGTAAGGATCACTCTTACATGCCCATCACTGTCAAGGCAGTGTCCCAAGCGGATTACGACGCATGGCTGGAAGGCGCGATCGAAGAATACGCCGGCACGCCGAGCGCTGTGAAAGTTGCCGATCTGAACATGCAGATGGTCCAAGACGCGCAGGCAGCCGAATAAGCTGCCCGCGACCAAGCCCCGTTAACCCATAGCCAGTGGAACACCCCATGAGCGATGCAACCGTGAATGATTATGGCCAGGATGCCCAGTTCGACGACTATTTCGCGCTGCTGAAACCGCGCGTTATGTCTCTGGTGGTCTTCACTGCGGCTGTTGGCCTGCTGGTTGCACCTGTTGGGGTGAACCCTGTTATCGGGTTTGCATCCATTCTGTTTATCGCGCTCGGGGCAGGGGCTTCGGGTGCGCTGAACATGTGGTGGGATGCGGATATTGATGCGGTGATGAAACGCACCGTAAAACGCCCTGTTCCGGACGGACGGGTGACGCCCAGAAATGCGATGATCATGGGGTTGTGGCTGTCTGTGCTGTCCGTCGGGATGCTGGCGCTGACCGCCAATTTCTTTGCGGCGGGGCTGCTGGCGTTTACGATCTTCTTTTATGCTGTTGTCTACACCATGTTCCTGAAGCGCTCGACCCCGCAGAATATTGTGATTGGCGGTGCGGCAGGGGCTTTCCCTCCGATGGTGGGCTGGGCTGTGGCTACAGGCGGAGTATCCATCGAAAGCGTAATGATGTTCGCGCTGATCTTCGTGTGGACACCACCCCATTTCTGGGCGCTTTCGCTGTTCATGAACGATGACTATACCAAAGCCGGTGTGCCGATGCTGACAGTCACCCACGGCACCCGTGTGACCCGTAACAACATACTGGGCTATACAGTTGTGCTGGCGCTGGTTGCGTTGGGAACTGCGTTTACATCTATCGGCGGTCCGGTTTATCTGGTGGTTGCGCTGGTGCTGAACGCATTGTTCCTGCGCGGCGCCTTCGGTCTGTGGCGGCGCGAAGACAGCGCGGCAGAGGCTGACAAATACGCAGACGAACGCAAGTTCTTCCGCCTGTCGCTGGTCTATCTTTTCGTGCATTTCGCGGCCCTTCTGGTGGATGCAGCCCTGCGCGGCTTTGCCTTCATGCCCCAACTGCCGGTGGTTTTCTGATATGGCGCTGGGCAAGGAACATCCCCTTCATGGACGGCGCAAACGCTCCAACCTGATGCTTGGCGCGGTTCTGGGCGGCTTTGTCGCCCTGGTATTCGCGATCACGATTGTAAAGATGGCGGGCGGCAACAGTATGGAAGGGTATGACCATACGATCCGCTATAGTATCGACCCCGAACTCAAGGCGACGGAGGCTGAACAATGAGCGACGAACCGGTAAAACCCGCTGGCAAGAACAAGAAAGTGGTCTTCAATCTGGTCACGATCGTTGCTCTCATGCTCGGCCTGTCGTTTGCATCGGTGCCTTTGTATGACTGGTTCTGCCGCGTGACCGGCTGGGGCGGTGTGACCAATGTGGCGGTTGCTGACAGCGATGTCATTCTGGACAAAACCGTGAAGATCCGCTTCGATGCCTCGCTTGAACGGGACATGCCCTGGACCTTCAAACCTGTCGTGCATGAAATGGAAGTGCGGATCGGGGAAACCGGACTGGCCTTTTATGAAGCCCATAACCCGACAGATAAACCGGTTGCGGGACGGGCGAGTTATAACGTTTACCCCTATGCAACGGGTAACTATTTTAACAAAATCGAGTGTTTCTGCTTCACCATGCAGGTTCTGCAACCCGGCGAAACCGTCATGATGCCGGTTACATTCTTTGTCGATCCCGAGATGCTGGACGACAGCGAGGCGAAATACGCGAAAACGATCACGCTCAGCTATACGTTCCACGTGGCTGATCTGCCGGAACAAGAGCAGGCGGCTCTTGCGGTAGATGACGCGAAAACAGTAAATTAAGGGATAACCTGTTGTGTTGAACCACTCTCACAAACACGTTATCCAGCAACATCAATGCCTGAAAACGGCATTTCCGGAAGGGCCGCAGCGCAGCCCCGTCGGGAAGGCCCAAGATGCGAATATAGGGACGAACCACCATGGCGCATGAAAAAAACCACGACTACCACATTCTGAACCCCAGTATCTGGCCGCTTGCAGGCGCGTTTGGCGCCTTTGTCATGCTGGCTGGCGGTGTGTTCTACATGAAAGATCACACGTTCCCGTGGGTCTTTCTGATCGGCCTTGTGATGGTGCTCTATGTGATGTTCGCATGGTGGTCCGAAGTTGTTGATGAATCCCACGTCGGGGATCACACACCGGTGGTGGTGATCGGTCTGCGCTATGGCGTGATCATGTTCATCATGTCCGAAGTCATGTTCTTTGTGGCGTGGTTCTGGTCTTTCTTCAAACACGCGCTTTATCCGATGGGGCCGATGTCTCCGGCGGTGGACGGTGTCTGGCCGCCACAGGGAATCGAGACATTCGATCCTTGGCACCTGCCATTGATCAACACGCTGATCCTGCTGTGTTCCGGCTGTCTGGCGACTTGGGCGCACCATGCGATTGCCCATGACAACGACCGCGACGGGCTGAAAAAAGGGCTGTGGGGTGCTGTTCTGCTGGGGATCCTGTTCACGATCTTCCAGGCCTATGAATACAGCCACGCGGCATTCGGTTTCTCCGGCAACATCTATGGCGCCAACTTCTTCATGGCGACAGGTTTCCACGGCTTCCACGTTGTGATCGGGACGATTTTCCTCGCGGTGTGTCTGGTGCGGGCCTACAAGGGTCACTTCACACCTGAACGCCACGTCGGCTTTGAGGCCGCAGCATGGTACTGGCACTTTGTGGATGTGGTCTGGCTGTTCCTCTTTGCGGCCATCTACATCTGGGGCCAATAACCAGAGGCTGGTCCCGATGCTCTGGTCCCGGAAGGCCGGACAGGGCGAAGTGGATACGAGACATAAAAGGCGCGGGCTGGAAGGTTCGCGCCTTTGCCGTTTGGAAATGCCGGACGGTTGGAAACGAGTATTTGGAGAACATTGAAGCATGAGCGCGCGAATGATTTTGCCCCTGCTGTTCGGTATCGCAGGTGTAGCGACCTTGTTGTGGCTGGGGTTCTGGCAGTTGGACCGGCTGGCGTGGAAAGAGGACCGGCTGGCCCAGATCGAGGCGCGCAAGTCTGCGGCGGCGGCACCGCTGGAGCCGTATTTCCACGACAGCGGCCCGCGGGAGGATGACAACTACCGCCGTGTAACCTTTGAGGGGGTGTTGACGGACAAGCAGGCCCATGTGCTGACTTCTCTGAAATTCACGGGGGCAGGGTTTCGTATCCTGCAAGAGGTGATCTGGAATGATAAAGCCTTCCTGCTGGATCTCGGGTTTGTACCGGAGGCGCAGAAAGATGCGCCCCGTCCCACGGGGCCGGTTCGGGTGGTGGGGAATATCCTCAATCCCGATGATTATGATGAGTCGTTTACACCCGATCCCGACCTCGACAAGAATATCTGGTTCGCCCGCTATCTGCCGATGCTGGCCGAAAAGCTGGACGTTCTTCCCTTTATGGTCGTTGTCGAGGCAGCGGAATACCGCAAAGACGGCGCTTGGGTAGCATATGATGCCGTAACCCCGTTGCCCGTTTCGGTGAATATCCCTAATGATCACCGCGAATACGCGATCACATGGTTTTCATTAGCGGTTGTCTGGTTCGGGATGACAGCTTACCTGTTGTGGCGCATCAGGCAGAAAACGGTTTAGGCAAGGCTGGCATGAAATATATCTCTACACGCGGGCAGGCGCCCGAGCTGACATTCGAAGAAGCGATGCTGACAGGTCTGGCGCGCGATGGCGGCTTGTATGTGCCTGAAAGCTGGCCAAGCCTGAGCGAAGACCAGATCGCGGGCTTTGCCGGTAAATCTTACGAGGATGTGGCTTTTGAAGTGATGAAGCCTTTCGTGGGCGATACCTTCGGTGATGCGGAATTCCGCGAGATCATCGCCAAAGCCTACAGCAGCTTCGGGCATGACGCCCGCTGTCCTGTGGTGCAACTGGACAGCAACCACTATCTGCTGGAGCTGTTCCACGGCCCGACGCTGGCGTTCAAGGATGTGGCTATGCAGTTGATCGGCCAGATGTTCGAAGCCGCGCTGAAACGTTCCGGCAAACGGGTGACGATTGTCGGGGCGACCAGTGGTGACACCGGCTCGGCTGCGATTGAAGCCTTTCGCGGGCTGGACGCGGTGGATGTGTTTATCATGTACCCCCATGGTCGCGTGTCCGAGGTGCAGCGTCGCCAGATGACCACTCCGGTTGAAGACAACGTTCATGCGCTGGCGGTGGACGGTGACTTTGATACCTGTCAGGCCTTGCTGAAGGATATGTTCAACGACTTTGACTTCCGCGATTCCGTACAGCTTGCCGGTGTGAACAGCATCAACTGGGCGCGGGTGCTGGCACAGGTGGTGTATTACTTTACCTCTGCCGTGTCGCTGGGGGCGCCCCATCGCAAAGTCTCTTTCACGGTGCCAACAGGCAATTTCGGCGATATTTTTGCAGGCTATGTGGCCAAACGCATGGGGCTGCCG
>JAAEZA010000013.1:49060-80911 GCA_018223125.1 Paracoccaceae bacterium
ACGATATCCTGCATCGCACGTTGCAATCGGGCGATCATGCGAAAACTGGTGTTGTGCCGTCGATCAGCCCTTCGATGGATATTCAGGTCAGCTCCAATTACGAACGGTTAGTATTTGACCTTTATGATCGGGAAGGAGAGGCCGTCGCCCAGCTGTTTGAAGCTCTTAAAGATGTCGGTTCTTTCAAACTGTCCCAAGGGGCGTTGGGCCGTATGGCAGAAGAATTTGACTCAGGGCGCGTTTCGGAAGAGGAAACAAGCGCTGCGATCAGGGACTTTTACCAGCGCACCGGCGAGGTTTTGTGCCCCCATTCGGCCATCGGGGCGAAAATCGGGGATGAAATGCAAGGCGATGTGCCGATGATCACCCTTGCCACCGCCCATCCGGCCAAGTTTCCGGCAGCGGTTGAGGCGGCTTGTGGTGAACATCCGGCCCTGCCTCCACGTATGGCAGACCTGTTTGAACGCGACGAGCGTGTCACACGGGTTGCAGGAGATCTGGCAGCTGTCGAGGCTGTTATTCGAGAAAGGATTGCGGGTTGACCGTAAAGATACACACACTCTCCAACGGATTTCGCGTTGTAACCGAACATATGCCGGGGCTGAAATCAGCTTCTCTGGGTATCTGGGTTGGTGCGGGCGGACGGCATGAGCGGCCCGAGCAAAACGGGATCGCCCATTTTCTGGAGCATATGGCCTTTAAGGGTACAAAAAAACGTAACGCCTTGCAGATCGCCGAGGCGATCGAGGATGTGGGGGGTTATATCAACGCCTACACCAGCCGTGAAATGACGGCCTATTACGTGCGGGTTCTGGAAAACGATGTGACGCTGGCGATGGATGTGATCAGCGACATTGTGCTGAATTCTGTCTTTGATCCGGCCGAGGTGGAAACCGAGCGGGGCGTGATCCTGCAGGAAATCGGCCAGTCGCTCGACACGCCGGACGATGTGATCTTTGACTGGCTGCAAGAGGTCTCTTATCCCGACCAGCCCATCGGGCGCACAATCCTCGGCCCGGAAGAGCGTGTGCGCGCCTTCACCCGTGCGGATTTGCAGGCTTTTGTAAAAGAACAATATCGCCCTGAACAGATGGTTCTATCTGCGGCGGGGGCTGTGGATCACGACCAGTTGGTAAAACTGGCGGAAGAAGCCTTTGGCCATATGGAACGGGGCGGGGCGCCTGTGCTGCTGCAACCCGCACTTTATCGGGGCGGAGAGCACCGTGTGGTAAAGGATCTTGAGCAGGCCCATTTTGCGCTGGCCTTTGAAACAGCCAGCTACAAGGACGATGAAATCTACACCGCGCAGGTGTTTTCCCTTGCGCTTGGTGGCGGCATGTCCAGCCGCCTGTTTCAGGAAGTCCGCGAAAAACGCGGGTTGTGTTACACGATTTACGCGCAGGCAGGGGCTTATGCCGATACCGGCGCACTAACGATCTATGCCGGCACCAGCGGCGCGGATGTGGCGGATCTGTCCACCCTTTGCATTGACGAGTTGCGACGCGCGGCGGACGATATGGGCGAGGCGGAAGTCAACCGCGCCCGCGTCCAGATGAAGGCGGGAATGCTGATGGGGCTGGAAAGCCCGTCGTCCCGCTGCGAGCGACTGGCGCGGATGGTGATGATCTGGGGGCGCGTGCCCGCGCTTGACGAAGTGGTTGCGAAAATCGACGGCGTGGACCGTGCGGGGGTTGCGGAATATGCCGCACGGCTCTGTGCTTCGGGCGTGCCCTCGCTTGCGCTCTACGGGCCGGTTGCGGATGCGCCGGAAGTGGGCGTGCTCGCAGATCGGCTGGCGGCCTGACCTGTGGCCCGCATCACCTTTGACGATGTATCCCTGACACTGGACGGGCGGCAGGTTTTCGGACCGGCCTCTGTGGTGTTGGAACAGCGCCGTATCGGGGTGATCGGGCAGAACGGGGCGGGTAAATCCAGCTTTTTGCGTTTGATGGCGGGGCTGGTGAAGCCGGACAGCGGACAGGTGCGACTGGGCGACAGCGATGTTTACAGCGACCGCAAGGCGGTGCTGGCGGGAATCGGCGTGATCTTTCAGAATCCCGACCACCAGATCCTGTTTCCCACCGTGGCAGAGGAAATCGCCTTCGGGTTGACCCAGCTTGGCGCATCAAAGGCAGAAGCACATGCGCGCGCCTTGCGCGTTCTGGAAGAACAGAACCGTGCGAATTGGGCGGACAGGCAGTGTTACACCCTGTCAGGCGGGCAGCGGCATTTCCTGTGCCTGATGGCGGTTCTGGCGATGGAGCCGGATGTGATCCTGCTGGACGAACCCTATGCGGGGCTCGATATTCCTACATCTGCGCGGTTGCACCGCCAGCTTGACAGTCTGGACCAGTCGCTGGTGATGATCACCCATGATCCCGCACAGCTGGAGCATTATGACCGTGTGATCTGGATCGACGGGGGCCGGGTGGAAGCGGATGGTCCGCCGGCAGAGGTTCTGCCCCGTTTCATATCGGAAATGGAGCGTCGCGGCGCATGTTGAGCCTGACGCTGGAGCGGCAAAGCTGGGCTCATCGCGTTCCTGTGGGTTGGAAACTGGCGGTTTTGTTTGCCCTGACTTTTTTAACCTTTCCGATTGAACGGCTTGAACCCCTGATAGCGGGGATTGTGCTGGTGCTTCTGGGATGGACCAGTCTGGGGCGTACAGGATTCCGCGCGAGCCTGCGGGCCTTGCGTCCCGTGTTGTGGTTTGTAGTGGTTATTCTTGTTTACCACCTTCTTGTCGGGCGACTGCATCAGGGATTTGTAATTGTCCTGAAAATGCTGTTGTTGTTTGGCGCGGCGAATTTTGTCACCATGACCAGCAGGCTGGGCGACATGATGGATCTGGTAATCCGGCTGCTCTCGCCCTTACGCAGGGTTGGTATTCCCCCTGAACGGATAGCCCTTGCTTTTGCGTTGGTGATCCGCTTTACCCCTGTGCTAGGTCAGCGCGGCGCGCGTCTGGCAGAGGCTTGGCGGGCACGGTCTGCCCGTCGGGTCGGACCCCGAATTGTTGCCCCCCTAGCGGTGTCGGCACTGGATGATGCGGATCAGGTTGCCGAGGCGCTGCGCGCGCGGGGCGGTCTGCGCGAATAGGAGGAAGACTATGGAAAGAAACATCGTATATATTGCCGTTTTCGCGGCGCTTATTGCTGCACTCGGGCTGCTGCCGAAAGTAACCCTGCTCAGCGGTATCCCGATTACGGCCCAATCCATGGGGATCATGCTGTGTGGCGCCATGCTGGGCGCGCGCAAAGGCGCTTTGGCGGTTCTGCTGTTTCTGGCGCTGGTGGCGCTTGGCCTGCCGCTTCTTGCGGGCGGACGTGGTGGTCTTGGTGTGTTCACAACGCCTTGGGCCGGTTTTCTTTTCGGCTTTCCGGTTGCGGCCTTTGCCACCGGCCTGGCGATGCGCTGGATGCGCGGTGCCCGTGTAGGCGTCGCGGCCACAGTCGCTTCGGTGTTTGGTGGCATCGGCGTGCTCTACGTGATCGCCGTGCCCTATTACATGGCGATGACCGGTGCCGGACTGGCGGATGCAATCGCAACCGCGATGATCCCCTTTGTACCGGGTGATCTGGTCAAGGCTGTTGTTGCCGGTGCGATTACCGGCACAATTTACAAGGCCCGGCCCCGCGCCGTGATGTCGCGCGCCTGATCTAGACTT
The DNA here is from genome assembly GCA_018223125.1 of Paracoccaceae bacterium. Lineage (GTDB taxonomy): Bacteria > Pseudomonadota > Alphaproteobacteria > Rhodobacterales > Rhodobacteraceae > Amylibacter. The sequence continues at coordinate 52,728 of JAAEZA010000013.1, forward strand.
CCAGCAGCAAAGCGGTGCCAAGCCCGCCCGCCGCCGCAATCGCGGCAAGGCCGGTGCCCCCGCTTTGCTGCAATTCATAAAACAGGCGTACCGCATTGATGGCGCCTGACGCGCCGATGGGATGCCCCCGCGCCAGTGCACCACCGCCACGGTTCATTCTCTGCGGATCAAGACCCGCTGCCCGCTGGCAGGCAATGGCTTGCACCGCATAAGCTTCCATAATCTCGCTACAGGCCAGCGCATCAGCGGCAAGCCCCGCCTGAACGAGCGCGTGTTGAATCGCAGCGACCGGCGCTGTTGCAGGCGTTTCCGGCGCAGCGCCCAATGTGGCGCCGCCCAGAACCCGCGCGGGTTTGCAATGGCTAAGCTCTTTGGCCAGCTTCTCATCTACCACCAGAACAAAGGCTGCCGCATCAGCCTTTACGGCGGTGTTCGCCGCGCTCAGGCTGCCGGTAACCCTTGGTGCACGCTCTGCGGTGCGAATTGACAGATTGCGGGTAAACGCGTCCCTGTCCAAACCGTTCAGCGGTACAATCTCCTGCGCCAGTTGCTCGGTCGCCGCGCGGGCTTTGGCGTGGCTTTCCACTGCAAAGCAGTCCTGTTCGCTGCGGGAAATGCCCAGATCCCTAGCAAGTTGCGCTGCACTTTCGTGCAGGTCGGGGTCACGTTCCGGCCAAGGGCTGAAAGGGGGGCGGTCGTAAGCCGAAGGTGCTCCGCCATCGGGATCAGTGCGTAAACGGGCAGGGCGGCGGGAATGGCTTTCCGCGCCACCGGCCAGTACCGCACGTGCTGCACCGGACTGCACCAGACGCGCTGCCAGCAGGATCGTATCAAGCCCGCCGGCGCACTGGCGGTCTATGGTCAGTCCCGCAACGGTTTCGGGCAGGCCGGCAGCAAGCGCGGCGAGCCGTGCAGGATTACCGCCTCCGTAAAGCGCATTTGACAGGATAACTTCGTCAACATCGCAAGGGCAGTCAACAAGACAGGCTTGCAGGACGGGGGCCGCCAGTTCGTGGAGTTCCAACCGCGCAAAGGCGCCGTTTTCAGGGGCGACGGCACTGCGATATCCGGCAATGATGTAGGCTTGGCTCATGGCAGCATGCGCTCCAAAGCGCGGTAATCCGGTTTGCCAGAGGCAAGGCGGGGCAGTTCGGGCAGGCAGGTCAGGGTTTTCAGGGCAGCGGGGCGGGGCACTGCGCCTTCGGTGAACCCGTGCAGGGTGTAGCCGCGCAGGGGATCAGGCACCGCAAGAACAGCGGCCGCCGTGGCACCGGCCGTGATCAGATCGGTTTCCAGTTGATCGAGCGAGACAGAGCGATCTGTAATCGTAAGGATCCGGTCCTGCCGCCCTGTCAGATAGAGGAAACCTTCGCAGTCCAAATATCCCACCTCTCCAACTGTGATCCAGCCGTCCTTGATACACGTGCTGTTACTTTGACCGCTGGCATATCCTGAAAAAACCATCGGGCTGCGCACCCAGACCAGACCCTCTGCGCCGGTCTGACAAGGCTGGCCCTGCGGATCGCGTATTTCTATATCTACACCCGGAAAGGCGGCACCAACCGCCTTTGCGGGGGCAGAGCTGTCGGCCAGAGTGATGAAACTGGTCTCTGCGGCGCCGTAAAACCGCCAGACTTGCGCATTGGGCAATACCGTTGCCACATGCGCTGCGGTTGCCGGATCAAACGGGCCACCACCGCTGATGACATGGGTTACATCTGGCGCGATCTGGCGGATCAGGCGCAACTGTGTCGGGGTGGCGTAGAGATGGGTGATGCCCCGTGCAGCCAATCCGCTGCGCGGCAGGAAATGCAGATGCGCCCCGCAGCACAGGGCCTCAACAGCAGCATAGAGCGACAGGGAATAGGTAAGATCCCCGAACACACCAACCCGCGCATCCGGTCCGAGGCCGAGCCGCGCCGCAAGCACCGCAATGGAATGCCCCCAACTGGCTGTGTTGCGCCGGATCACCTTGGGCGGGCCGCTGCTGCCCCCTGTCAGGGTGAAAAAATGATCTGGCAGATCGGGGGCGGTCACGGGCTGGCCGATAACAGGGGAGAGGCCGGCCGCAAGTGCCTGAAAGAAACCTGCCATGGCACGGGCCGGGTCGGCTGGATTGCCCCGACGTGCCGCTGGTACAGCTGCTGCCTGCGCCGCAGTCAGAATGACGCCGTCAAAATCCGTTAAAGCTGCTTTCGGGTGCCAGATAAGCTTGTTCATACGGGCGGTGTAACGGGGATTGCAGGCCGGCTCAATCCTGTTGGAGCAGAGCCAATTTTGCGGTTTCACAGGCTATCGCTGGCAAACGGCGCATTTTTTACCGACAAACAGCGGCTTGTGCTTTTCTTGCGGGCGGTCTTGTTCTAAGAGCGGGTCACTTGCGATCCAAGGAGTGCTGCACATGTTTTCCAACAGTTTTATCGACAAAGACGCGATGGCCGAACTGGCAGCCAAGATGCTGCTGGAAATCAAGGCAGTGAACTTTCGCGCGGACGAACCTTACACCTTTGCCAGCGGACTTGCCTCTCCGGTGTATATCGACTGTCGCAAGCTGATTTCCTATCCCCATATCCGCAGTGCGCTAATGGATTTTGCCGTAGCAACGCTTTACCGCGATGTGGGGTTCGAACAGTTTGACGCTGCAGCGGGCGGTGAAACTGCGGGCATCCCCTTTGCGGCCTGGATTGCCGAGCGTATGGCCCTGCCGATGCAATATGTGCGCAAGAAGCCAAAAGGTTACGGGCGTGACGCGCAGATCGAGGGGGATATTTCCGAAGGCCAGCGCGTGCTGCTGGTAGAGGATCTGACCACCGACGGCGGCTCCAAGTTGCGTTTTGCCGAAGCGATCCGCAAGGCGGGTGCCACATGTGATCACACACTGGTGGTTTTCTACTATGACATCTTCAAGAACACCCATGAAATGCTGGCCGAGAACGGGCTGAAGCTGCACTATCTGGTGACCTGGTGGGACGTGCTGAAGGTGGCCCGTGCGCAGGGCAACTTCGATGATTCAACGCTGGATCAGGTAGAGGCATTCCTGAATGCGCCGCTGGAGTGGTCCAGGGCGAATGGCGGTGTCTACGAACTCCCTAGCGCAGGATAGGATTCGCGGCTTCGGTGCGGCATTCCTGATAATTGTTAAAATCTCTTAAAGCCCTCCGCCACGAAACGGGGGGTTTTGCCTTTTTTCTGTGGATAAGCCCGAATTAGCTGGGGATGGAACGGGGGCGGTTCCAAGTTTTTTCTTTACATGAAGCCGGATTGCTTACACCATATCTTGTAAGGGCAGCGGGAATAATCCGTAAACCTAGCGCCAACACCTATAATTTGTTGCGGCGCGTATCGGGTGGGCAACCAAGAAGGCAGCAGGCATGACAAGCACAGAGCAATATCTTGATAGCGGCGAAATGCATCCAATTGATGTGGTCGAAACACTGGCCGAACATTACGACTGGGCATTTGATCGCGTGGCCGAAGACCAGATTGCTATGGCGATCGAAGGGGCGTGGCGCACCTATTCCATCACACTGGCCTGGTCGGCCTATGAGGAAACCCTGCGGATGATCTGTTCGTTCGAGATGGCACCGCCGCAGGAAAAACTTCCGGCGTTGTTTCAGGCAATGAATTTGGCGAATGACAAATGCTGGGCGGGGTCTTTTTCGCTCTGGGACGAACAGCAGTTGATGGTCTACCGTTACGGGCTGATGCTCGGCGGGGGCGTTTCAGCCGCACCCGAGCAGGTGGACCAGATGCTCACAGCAGCGGTCATGGCCTGCGAGCGGTTTTATCCGGCCTTCCAGCTGATCTGCTGGGGTGATGAAACAGTGGAGCGGGCAATGGATATTGCCATGTCCGAAGCTTACGGCCGCGCCTGAGAGCTGATGCCGTAAACAAGCCTGCGAGACGGGCTTGATTTCCCTATGGGCATCCCTCAAGGTCCGCCATGAATCGGCGGGACTTTAAGAGGGTAAAGAACGTGACTTTACAACGCGTAAATGAGGGCGGCCTTGTGCTGCTGGGCTGTGGGAAGATGGGCTCTGCCATGCTGCAGGGCTGGCTGGCCCAAGGGGTGAAACCCACGTCTGTTTCGATCCTTGATCCGTCCCCTTCGGATTGGGTTCAGGCCTTGCAGGCAGACGGTGTGGGCGTGAACAGCGATCTACCGGAAGCGCCTGCGGTTTGTATTGTTGCCGTGAAACCGCAAATGATGGGCGATGCCTTGCCCCGATTGCAGACGATGGGCAATGGCCGAACAGTGTTCATTTCTGTTGCGGCAGGCACGCCGATTACGGCCTTTGCCGCCGTTCTGGGGGATAAAACGCCGATCATCCGTGCGATGCCGAATACACCAGCGGCAGTGTCGAGAGGCATAACCGCCCTGATTGGCAACGAAAATGTGGCTGAAGCAGATATGCAGATGGCAGAGAGCCTGTTGCAGGCGGTTGGCCAGACTGTCCGGCTTGAAGACGAGAGCCAGATGGATGCCGTCACGGCAGTGTCCGGTTCCGGTCCGGCCTATGTGTTCCACCTGATCGAAACGCTCGCCGCTGCGGGAGAGGCCGAAGGGTTGGGCGCGGAACTGTCACTGAAACTGGCCCGCGCCACCGTGGCTGGAGCAGGCGCGCTGGCAGAGCAGGCAGAAGAAGACCCCGCACAGCTGCGGCGCAATGTGACCTCCCCCGCAGGGACAACAGCCGCCGCACTTGAGGTGCTGATGGATGCGGAAACCGGCTTCCCGCCCCTGCTGCGCCGAGGCGTCAAAGCAGCCGCAGACCGCAGCCGGGAGTTGGCGAAATGAGCGATCACCAGGACGATACCATCAGCTTCGACGATTTCATGAAAGTAGACGTGCGCGTTGGTGTTATCACCCGCGCCGAGCCTTTCCCCGAAGCCCGCAAACCGGCGATCAAGCTGTGGGTGGATTTCGGCGGAGAACTGGGTGAGAAGAAATCTTCGGCCCAGATCACGGCCCATTATACACCGGAAACACTGGTCGGGACGCAGGTAATGGCGGTTGTGAACTTCCCGCCGCGCCAGATAGGGCCGGTGATGTCCGAGGTGCTGGTGCTTGGTGTACCGGATGCCAATGGGGAAGTCGTTCTGGTGCGGCCGGACCAGACGGTTCCGGCGGGCGGGCGGTTGCATTAAGTGTAACTTGCGCTGCGGCCTCCGGATTTTGAGTATTTAAGGAACATTGAAGATGGGCGAATTGCCAAAAGTATTCGTAACACGGCCTCTGCCGGAGAAGGTTCTGGACGAAGCGGCGCGGTATTTTGATTTGGCTGTGCGCAAAGAAACGCTGCCGCTCGACAAGGGCGAGATGGCTTCGGTTTTGGCGGAATATGACGGGGTTTTGCCGACATTGGGCGACCCGCTGGGTGCGGATGTTCTGGGGAAAGGTGCGAGAGCGCGTGTTCTGGCGAATTTCGGAGTGGGCTATAACCATATTGACGTAGCTGCGGCAGAGGCGGCAGGCATGGTTGTGTCCAACACGCCCGGCGCTGTGACCGATGCAACGGCGGATATTGCAGTGCTGCTGATGTTGATGACGGCAAGACGGGCGAGCGAGGCGGAAGCCGCAGTGCGCGACGGCAGCTGGCAGGGCTGGCATCCGACCCAGTATCTTGGCTTGCATGTCAGCGGCAAAACACTTGGTGTAATTGGCATGGGACGGATCGGCAAGGCGATTGCGAAACGCTGCCACTTCGGTTTTGGAATGGATGTGGTGTTTTACAACCGCTCGACCATTGCCGATTTTGATGTGCCAGCCCGTCAGCTTGGCACTGTGGCCGAGGTGATGGCGGCGGCGGATGTCGTTTCTTTGTCCGTGCCGGGGGGCGCGGCGAACCAGCACATGATCGGTGCGGCAGAACTGGCGGCGATGCAACCCCACGGCATTCTGGTGAACACGGCGCGGGGCGATGTGGTGGACGAGGCGGCTTTGATCGCAGCCTTGCAATCGGGCAGTATTGGTGGCGCAGGGCTGGACGTTTACGAGAACGAGCCGCAGGTGCCAGAGGCGCTGCGCAACCTGAAGAACGTTTCCTTGCTGCCCCATCTGGGCACGGCGGCGCTGGATGTGCGCACGGATATGGGGCTGATGGCGGTGGAAAACCTGCGGGCCTTTTTCGCGGGTGAGGACGTGCCCAACAGGGTAACGGTCTAACCCGCTATCAGGCTGTCCACCCATTCCGGAACGATCCGGCTGGCAGGACCGGTGCGGCTTTCATCAAAGAGCGATGCGCCAAGTGAGGGTTCGAGGTTCAGTTCCAGCGTGCGGGCGCCCGCGGCTGCGGCTTCCTGCACGAAACCGGCGGCGGGATAGACGTTGCCGGAAGTGCCGATGGAAACGAACAGGTCGGCCTTGTGAAGCCGGTCGTAGATTTCCTCCATAAAGTAGGGCATCTCGCCAAACCAGACGATGTCCGGCCGGGTCGCCGGCGTTTTGCAGCTCGGGCAAGGGTCGGAGGGGTGCATTTCTGCAGGGGCGTCCCACGTCTGTTCGCAGGCGGCACATCTGGCGCGGTTCAGGGCACCGTGCATGTGCCAGACTGCCTTGCTGCCGGCCCGTTCGTGCAGATCGTCCACATTCTGCGTTACGATCAGCATGTCATCCCCCAAACTGTCTTCCAGTTTTGCGAGCGCCCCATGGGCCGCATTCGGGGCAGAGGCCTGACAGTTGGCGCGGCGGGCATTGTAAAATTCGTGCACGAGGGCCGGATCGGCGGCGAAACCTTCGGGAGTGGCGACCTGTTCTATCGGGTACTTTTCCCACAGCCCGCCCGCATCGCGAAAGGTGCCAAGGCCGCTTTCAGCGGATATTCCCGCGCCTGTCAGAATGACCAGTTTCATCTTCGGCTCCTTTGCGTATTCGCTAATGACTCATAAAAAAACCGGGGCCAGTGGCCCCGGCTGTTATCCGGTAAGCAATCCTGTCGGTTGCGATTATTCGCGATTGCCGAACAGGGCCAGCAGCATCATGAACATGTTGAGGAAGTTCAGATACAGCCCCAAAGCGCCCATGATCGCGGATTTCCCAAGCCATTCGTTGTCACCGTGGTGGGCGTGGGCAAGGTAAGTGTTCTTGATGTTCTGCGTGTCATAAGCTGTCAGACCCGCAAAGATCAGCACACCGATCGCATTGATTGCGAACATGATGGCAGGGGATTGCAGGAAGATGTTCAGGATCATCGCAACGATAATGCCGATCAGCCCCATGAACAGGAAGCTGCCCCAGCCGGAGATGTCTTTCTTTGTGGTATAGCCCCAGAGGGACAGGGACGCGAAAGCAATCGCGGTCACAAAGAAGATCTGTGCGATGGAAAAGCCGGTGTAAACCGCGAAGATCCAGGAAATCGACAGACCCATAAGGGCGGAGAAGCCCCAGAACACCATTTGCGCGGTACCCAGTGACATCTTGTTAATCATCGCGCCAAAGCCGAAGACCACGGCCAGCGGAGCAAACATGATGACGTATTTGATCGGGCTGGTGAACATGGCCTGAAGCATGGCCACAGGGAAGATCAGTGTCGCTTCGCCGTTAACGGCGCGGGCGAAGTCCGTGCCGACGAAATAGGCGACGATGCCAGTGATGAACATTGCAACACCCATAAGGGCGTAGACCTTGTTCATATGCGCGCGCAACCCTGCGTCGATCTGGGTTGCTTCGACACCCACACCTGCGCGGCGGACTGTCTCGTATTGTGCCATTTTGGTTTTCTCCTCGAAAAACTGTTGAACATCCCTCCGGGACGTCCGGACGGGTTACAGAGAATATCGGTGGGATGGAGCAATTTTTCAAGAGAAACCCGTTGAAAATTGTGCTGTTAGACCTAAAGCAGCACAATTTTCGCTCCGGCTTCGGAAATTAGCCTTTCCAGTGGCTTGGTGCGTCCCACAGGCTGCGGCGGGCCTCGGCTTCTGCATCAGCGCGGGTAAGGCCGATGTCGGCAAGTTGCTGATCCGTCAGTTGCATTAACCGAAGGCGCTGGCTGCGCAGATGAAAGGCGTCCGCAAGCCGACGGAACAGACCGCGTGGGCGTTTTGTCATGCGGGGGAGGGGGGTAACTGCATAGGTCATGGGGCTATCCTTTTTAGTTTCGGATGTGAAATCCGGTTTGCATCAAACTTCTTGATGCAAAACTGCCATAGGTGTATCCATCTTTAAAACGAATGTTTGTTGGATTAATCATCAGGGAATTTGATATGGCTCGGAATCTGGATTTGACTGCCCTGCGCAGTTTTGTTGCGGTGGCCGACACCGGCGGTGTTACGCGTGCGGCTGCGCAGCTCAACCTGACCCAATCAGCGGTTTCCATGCAGTTGAAACGGCTTGAAGAATCGCTTGGACAGAGCCTGCTCGACCGTGCCAACCGGAGTGTGACCCCGACCGCACAAGGGGAAGTGTTGCTCAGCTACGGGCGGCGTTTGCTTGCGTTAAATGACGAGGCCTGGTCCCGTATGACCGATCAGAAGTTTGAGGGCGAAATCGTGTTCGGCGTGCCCCATGACATTGTTTACCCCCATATCCCCATGGTGTTGAAACGGTTTTCTGCAGCCTATCCCAAGGTGAAAGTCAAAATGGTTTCCTGCTATACCTCCGAACTGAAACGCCAGTTCGAAGCAGGGGAATGCGATGTGATCCTGACGACTGAAACGGGTGGTGCAGAGGACTCGATCCGGCTCGCCAGTCTGGATCTTGTCTGGTACGGGGCGCCGGGGGGGACCACATGGAAGGAACGCCCGCTTCGGATCGCGTTTGAGTCCCAATGTATCTTCCGCCCCATCGCCGTGAAATCCCTGGACGAGGCGCAAATCCCTTGGGAAATGGCGGTGGAATCCATGTCCTCCATGACTGTGGAAGCCTCATTAAGTGCGGATCTTGCTGTGCAGGCACGGTTGCAAGGGACAGCGCCGCCCTATCTGGAGGCGGTCCCGCAAGGCGCATTGCCTGAATTGCCGGAATTCCAGATCAACATGATGACCGCTCCGGCCAGCCGCAACGAAATGGCGCCGCTTCTGGCTGAAATAGTCCGAGAGGAATACTGCTGCTCTATGGAACCGCTACGACGGATGCCGGTTGCGGTGTAGCCGCGCTGCAATCTTGCGGTGTCAGCGAGGGGGGGGGCGGGGGCGCCCCCTTTTTTGTTGTTTACTCTGTTGTAATCACAACCTTGCCGGTCGCTTTGCGGGTGCGTAGCAGTTCGAGGCCCTCGTTGGCCTGCTCCATCGGCAGGGTGTGGCTGACATGGGGTTTGATTTTGCCCTCTGCGTACCAGTCCAGCAGTTTTGCGAGGCTGTCGTTCAGCACTGCGGGGTTGGTTTTGGAATATCCGCCCCAGTAATAGCCGATCACCGTCAGATTTTTCACCAGCAGGATGTTGGCCGGAATCTGCGGCACCTCGCCCGAGGCAAAGCCGAGCGGGATCAGGCGGCCTTCGGGGTTCGTGGCGCGCAAGGCTTCTTTAAAAAGATCGCCGCCCACAGGATCATAGACCACATCCGCGCCGCCCAGGGCTTTTACCTGTTCTCTTAAATTACCGCTGTCGGAATCAATAAGGTGATCTGCCCCGGCTTCCTGTGCAATCTTCAGTTTATCTGCACCGCGTGCCACGGCGATCACTTCGGCCCCCATCAGCTTGCCCAGTTCAATCGCTGTCAGCCCGACACCGCCGGAAGCGCCAAGCACCAGCAGCCGTTCCCCCGCTTGCATCCGCGCCCTGTGATCCAGTGCCAGATGGGCGGTGCCATATCCTACTGGAAAGGCGGCGGCATCTACCATTGGCATACTGTCTGGGACAGGCAGGCAAATATCGGCATCCACAGCGGCAAATTCGGCGATGCCGCCAACACCGACGTAGGAAATAACCTTCTGCCCCACGGAAAAACCCTTTACATTCGGGCCGACCGCATTAATGGTTCCGGAAATCTCCATTCCGAGCGTGAAGGGCAATTGCTGTTTTTCCTGATAGGTCCCCTTGACCAGAAGCAGATCCCCGAAATTCAGCGCACAGGCGGCGACACGGATCAGGACCTGCCCTTCGGCTGGCTCGGGTTTTTCTACCGTCCGTAGTTCGAGCGGACTTCCATGTTGGGTGACTTGCATTGCACGCATTCGGGTGTTCCTCCTTAAACTGTGCAGTGGTTTAAACGAAGTTCGCAACGAGGGGAAACGGGGATTTTCGCCGGATAAATGCACAATTGAGACTTTTAATGGAATAAAAGGCGAAAAAGTTTTTGCATAATGCAAAAAAATCTGCATTTTCGCTTCCAGACCCGCGAACATGTTAAGCGATCATCTTTAGATTGTATGCAAATTGGTCTAACACGTTAAAAGAAAGTACAAGGGGCGTAAGTGGGACGAGTCGCCCCGAGGTTAAAGACAATAAATTAAATTTTGAAAATCAGTTGCATCTGTCGTCAGGGATGGAGATCAGCTGCGGGAAATGTCGTTAGACAGGACAGTGGAGACTTTTTGAATGAAACATCCGGTTGATATCCATGTTGGAAAGCGTGTGCGGCACCGTCGATGGATGCTTGGCGTGACCCAGCAACAGCTCGGCAACAAGGTTGGGATCAAGTTCCAGCAAATCCAGAAGTACGAGACCGGTATGAACCGGATCAGCGCATCGCGGCTCTGGGACATTGCCGAAGCTCTGGAAGTGCCTGTCAGCTTCTTCTTCGAAGGTTTCGACAAGCCAGAAGAAATTCTCGAGGCGGAAATGCAAGCATCCGGTGATGCACAGCAAGGCGACCTTCTTTCGGATAAAGAGGCGCTGGAGTTGGTGCGTTCCTACTATGCAATCCCCGAGAATCAACGCCGCAAGCTGTTCGATCTCGCACGGGTTCTCAGCGCGAACTGAGTGATCCGGCTGGATTACCGGTCCGTTTCAGGCTAGACGCGCAGTTGTCCAAGACAACTATCCAACAAACGAGCGCGCCTATGCCCGAGACAGCCCTGTTATCTTCCGCACTCCACGACGAACTGCTGCATGTCGCTCATCTGCTGGCCGATGCAGCGCGGCCGATTGCTCTGCAGTATTTTCGCGGGGCAGGGCAGGACATCGAAAACAAACTGGACGGTGACTTCGATCCGGTCACTGTGGCTGACCGCCTGATCGAGCGGAAAATGCGCGAGATTCTGGCGCAGCACCGTCCGCAGGACAGTATTCTTGGCGAAGAGTTTGCAGCGTATGAAGGCACCAGCGGCCTGACATGGGTGCTGGACCCGATTGACGGAACACGGGGATTTATCTCGGGAACCCCGACTTGGGGCGTTCTGATTGCTGTCGGTCCCGAAAACGGCCCGCTTATTGGCATGATTGACCAGCCGTTCACGGGGGAACGGTTCCTTGGCACACCAAAGCAGGCACAGTGGCAGCACCCTTCCGGGGAACGTGCGCTCGGGACGCGTCGTTGTGGCGGGTTGCAGGATGCCATCCTGTTTACAACCTTTCCCGAAATCGGGACGCCGCTGGAACAGGCCGCGTTCAATCGTGTGCGGGACAGGGTCAAGCTGACCCGTTATGGTATGGATTGCTACGCCTACGGACTGCTTGCTGCCGGTCAGGTGGATCTGGTGATCGAGGCGGGACTGAACGCTTATGACATCCAAGGACCTTTGGCCGTCATAGAAGCTGCTGGCGGAATCGTAACCGACTGGCAGGGGGAGCCGGCCCATAAGGGCGGGCAGGTTATCGCCGCCGGTGATCCTGCGCTTCATGCCGCCGCCCTGGCATTGTTGCAGGCCGACGGTACTGTTTAACTGGTGAAGGATAACAGGGCGTTAGTAGTGCCCGCTTTCAATTCCATTGTAGAAATCGAAAGTTTCCAACGGGATGATGCCGGACACGATGATTCCCATCAGGCCCAGCCAGATCACTACCGACACGCCGGTTACAATCAGCGCCCGTTTGCCAAGCTGCGGATTTGCAGGTGCGGAAGACGGGGTGCCTTTGACCACTGCGCCATCTTCCGTCTGGCTTTTCAGGCGGATCGGAAGGACAATGAACAGGGTCATGAACCAGACCACTGCATAAAGAACGAGAGCTGCGCCGATTGTCATCTAGACTTGTTCCAGTTCAACAAGGGTTCCGGTGAAATCCTTGGGGTGAAGGAAAAGTACGGGTTTGCCATGGGCACCGATCTTCGGTTCGCCGCTGCCCAGAACCCGCGCACCACTTGCTTGCAGACGGTCCCGTGCTGCCAGAATGTCATCCACTTCGTAACAGATGTGATGGATGCCGCCGGCAGGGTTCTTGTCCAGAAACCCCTGAATCGGAGAGTTCTCACCCAGCGGGTAAAGCAATTCTACCTTGGTGTTGGGGAGTTCTATGAATACCACAGTAACCCCGTGATCCGGTTCGTCCTGAGGTGCGCCCACATTCGCCCCGAGCGTATCGCGGTATTGCGCGCATGCGGCTTCCAGATCCGGCACGGCAATCGCCACGTGGTTCAAACGTCCAATCATCAATATCTCCTCTAATCCCGTAAGCCTGATATGGCGCGGAGGGCGGGTTTTGGCAACGCGACAAAGGGCGCACCCGTTTACGTTGCAGGCAGGTTTTATGAAAACCTTACGTTTATTAGGGAAGTGTTAGCAAATTTCCGGTTTCATAGAGGGAAATTCCTGCAACTGTTCGGGGGCAGCCATGCCACATGATATTGATCCTTTTACCGCTAATGTCGCGCGCAGCAGGCCCCTTGTCGGGGTGACAATCCTATTGGCTGAAGACAGCAGGTACTGTTCCGAAGCGGTCCGGTTGATGGCGCTGCGCAGCGGGGCGCGGTTGCGCCGTGTTGATAGTGTGAAATCCGCTTGCAACCACCTCAAGCTCTATAAACCGGACATCGTTATTGTCGATCCGGGATTGCCGGACGGATCGGGAATTGACCTGATACGCGATGTTGCCGGTCGGAAAATACCCAATCAGATTACAATCGCGCTCAGCGGGGATGACAGCGCGCATGTGCGGGAGGCGGTGATTAAGGCAGGGGCGCAGGGGTTCCTTGGCAAGCCGATCCGGAACCTTTCAAAATTTCAGGACCAAATCGTGGCGATACTAAAGGCAAGCGGCATGGAGCGCGTTAGCGGAACAAAAGTGTCGGATTGGGGCGAGGAGGACGGGGCAGATCTGGACCGGCAGGCGTTGTTTGACGATCTGGACAGGATTCGCAAATTGCTGGAAACTGCCCTGCCGGAAAACGACCGGCATAAATTACGTTATTGCGCACAATTTGTGGATAGCGTCGGTCAGACTGCCCGTGACGTGGAACTGACCCGACAGGCCCGGGTGTTTTTTAGTCGGATCGAGGCCGGTGCACAAAGCGACAAAAGCGGGCGGCAGATGCTGGAATTGTTGCGTCGCAAACTGTCCGAGAATTCGCCGCTGATCCGCAACCGTGAGCATGTGGCGTAAATGCTCTCTCCGAAGGGGCGGCATTTCAGACGTGTGATGCCGCTTTAGGACTATTAGTCTTGTTTGTTTCGGCGCAGGTTTAAGGGATGAATTATCTCGCGAATCCCTGGCGGCCTGCGGGCCTGCCCCCGCAATCCGGTTTGGCTGAAGGTCAGATCACTGTTGATGATTTCCTTGTGCTAAAGCTGTTGAACTTGTGTCCGGCTCATGCTGCCACCCCTTTGGTTGGCGTGCCCGAACTTGCAAAAACGCTCGGCATTGGCAGTCTGTTCATAAAAGATGAACGTGCACGTATGGGGCTTGGCAGCTTTAAGGCCCTCGGCGCGGCATATTCTATTGCAAAGACCGCCTATGAAGCGGCCGGAGATACCCTTGCCGACCCGCAAGTTGCCCGTCAGGCGCTGGCTGGACAGGTATTTGTAACCGCAAGTGCGGGTAATCACGGACTGTCGGTTGCTGCCGGGGCAAAGATTTTCGGGGCGCGGGCCGTCATTTATCTGGCGGAAACCGTACCACCGGCCTTTGTCCGGCGTTTGCGGGACAAAGGGGCGGATGTGGTGGTGGAAGGCGCCGATTACGAGGCAAGCATGGCCGCTGCCGCCAAAGCTGCGCAGGATAACGGGTGGCGGCTGCTGTCGGACAGCACGTGGGAGGCTGACACGACCGGCAGGGATGTAATGGAGGGCTATCTTGCGCTGAGCGCAGAAATGTTCGCACAATATGATGCCGGAAACGATGCGCCGCCGACCCATATTTATTTACAAGCGGGTGTCGGGGGGCTGGCCGCGGCAGTTGCTGCATCCCTTCGCCATCACTGGGGCGATGACGTGCAGGTTGCAGTTGTCGAGCCAAGTGCGGCCCCTGCCTTGCAGGAAAGTATCCGCGCCGGAAAACCTGTTGAAACACAGGGGCCTGCATCCAATATGGGGCGGCTCGACTGTAAGGAACCCTCGCATCTCGCACTCAAGGCGCTGGCGCGGGATGCGGACGGTTTTCTGACGCTGGAAGACAGCTATGTTGCGGATAAGATAAAGCAGCTTGAACCTTTTGGCCTTCAAACCTCGCCCTCCGGCGGGGCAGGCTTTGCAGGTGTTGTGGCAGATGCCGTGCGGCTCGGCCCTCAGGCGCGGGTTCTGGTGATCCTTTCCGAAGGTCCGGCCGATGACTGATTTTCCCGCTGCCGAATTTGAGGCCCGTCTGGCGCGGGCCCAGACCCTAATGGCAGCGGAAGAATTTGATGCGATCCTGTTAACCACAGAGGCCGAGGTCCGTTACTTCACCGGATTTCGCAGCCTGTTCTGGCAAAGCCCGACCCGACCGTGGTTTGTCATCCTGCCCAAATCCGGCGCACCAATTGCCGTTATTCCCGCCATTGGCGCAGACCTGATGAGCCGTACATGGGTCAGCGACATTCGCAGTTGGCCCAGCCCGCGCGGATTTGACGAAGGCATCAACCTGCTGATCGAGGCGCTTACCCCTTATCGCAGAATCGGCCTGCCGATGGGCGAGGAATCCAGTCTGCGGATGCCATTGGCTGATTTTCAAACGCTGCGATCCTCCTTGAAAGCGGAATTTGCCGATTGCACCCCGCTGGTGAAATCCCTGCGGATGGTGAAATCCGATGCAGAAATCGCGATTTTGAAAGAAATCTGCCAGATTGGTTCCCGCGCCTTCGCCCGCGTACCGGAATATGCGCGATCAGGCACAGCCTTGTCTGAAGTGTTCCGCCGCTTTCGCATCGCCCTGCTGGAAGAGGGCGCCGAAGAAACGCCCTATCTGGTGGGGGGCGCAGGGCAGGGCGGCTATACGGATGTAATTTCGCCGCCCGATGAAACCCCGCTGGCGCATGGGGATGTTCTGATGTTGGACACGGGGGCGAGCCTGAAGGGGTATTTCTGCGATTTCGACCGAAACTTTGCCATCGGAACCGCCAATGCCGCAGCCCGCGCGGCCCATGCACGTCTTTGGGATGCCACCGAAGCTGCATTTGATATGGCGCAGGCAGGAAGAACGATGGCTGATCTCTTCGCGGCGATGCAGGGCGTGCTAAGCGGCGGATCGGATGTAGGGCGGTTCGGCCATGGGCTCGGGATGCAATTGACGGAATGGCCTTCTATTGCGGCCCATGACCATACGGAATTGCAGGCGGGGATGGTTCTGACGCTGGAACCCTCGCTAATGCTGGATGAAACCCGTATGATGGTTGCCGAAGAAAACATCCTGATCACCAAAGACGCTCCGGTGCTGCTGACGCAGCGTGCCCCCCGTGACCTGCCGGTGATCTGACACAGCAGAGTAGGGACATCGATGGCACAGCAGTTCGAAACGGATCAGGGATACGGGGATGAAGCGGCGCTGGGCCTGATTGTCCTGTCCACCGATGAAACGATGGAGCCTGAGCTGTCAGGTGTTTTCGGTCCGGCCAGAGTGCCGGTTTATCACAGCCGCTTGCCCAGTCAGGCAGATGTGACCCCCGAAACACTGGCGCAAATGGAGGCGGACCTGCCGGCAAGCGCGGCCCTTCTGCCACAAGGTGTGTCTTTCGGGGCAATCGGCTATGGCTGTACCTCTGGCGCGACGATTATCGGGGAGGACCGAGTCGCCGCCTGTGTTCACACGGCCCATGCCGGTGTTCCGGTAACCAACCCGATGACAGCGGTCATGGCCGCCTGCCGAGCGCTTGGCGCGGAAAAGATCGGTTTTCTGACGCCTTATGTGGCGGATGTTTCGGCCGCAATGCGCAAACTGTTGGAAGATAACGGTTTTGCCATCACCGGTTTTGCCAGTTTTGAGGAAGGGCGCGAAAAAGTCGTGGCGCGGATTGCGGAATCCTCGGTTCTGACAGCGGTTGAGGAACTGGGGCAGGGGGATTGCGATCTGGTCTTTGCCTCTTGCACCAATCTGCGTGCGTTCAACATTATCGAACAGGCCGAGGCGCGGATCGGCAAGCCGGTGATTTCCAGCAACTCGGCGCTGGCGTGGCATCTGGCCCATCTGGCTGGGCGTAAGGTGCCGGGACCGGGGCGGTTGTTCCGGCTGTGAACCCAGCACTGACTGGCGCAAACTGCACTTTCTTGGGGTTTTCCTTTCGACACAGGCTGGTTAGAAGGTGGCGATGACTTTTAGGCGGGACTGAACCTATGGCGATGGAAAAGAATTTTGATGCGGCCAAATCCGAGGCGGCAATTTTCGAGAAATGGGAAAAGGCAGGGGCCTTCCGCGCGGGAGCCAACAAATCCCGCGACGAAGCCTTCACCATCATGATTCCGCCCCCCAATGTGACGGGCGCCCTGCACGTTGGCCACGCCTTTAACAACACTTTGCAGGATATTATGATCCGCTGGCACCGGATGCGCGGGTTCGATACGCTCTGGCAACCCGGGCAGGACCATGCGGGGATCGCCACCCAGTTGCAGGTTGAAAAACAGCTTGCCGCCGAAGGCGGGCCGACCCGCGCCGAAATGGGCCGCGATGCGTTCTTGCAGCGGGTCCATGCCTGGAAAGAGGAAAAAGGCGGCACCATTATTTCCCAGCTGAAACGCCTTGGCGCCTCGGCAGATTGGGAACGCAACGCCTTTACCATGGACAAGAATTTCCATGATGCGGTGCTTAAAGTCTTCGTGGATCTTTACAACAAGGGCCTGATCTATCGCGGCAAACGGCTGGTGAACTGGGATCCCCATTTTGAAACCGCCATTTCCGATCTGGAAGTCGAAAACATCGAAATCGACGGCCATATGTGGCACTTCAAATACCCGCTGGCGGGCGGCGAAACCTATGAATACGTTGAAAAAGACGAAGACGGCAACGTCACCCTGCGCGAAACGCGGGACTATATTTCAATCGCGACCACGCGGCCTGAAACCATGCTGGGGGACGGCGCGGTTGCGGTCCACACCAAAGACGAACGCTATGCGCCGATTGTCGGCAAGCTCTGCGAAATTCCGGTTGGCCCGAAAGAGCACCGCCGCCTGATCCCGATCATCACTGACGATTACCCCGATCCCGAATTCGGCTCCGGTGCGGTGAAGATCACCGGCGCCCATGACGCGAACGACTATGGCGTGGCCAAACGCAACAACATCCCGCTGTACCGCTTGATGGACACAAAGGCGCGGATGCGGGACGATGGTATGCCCTACGCCGGGGCGGCAGTGCGTGCGGGCGAACTTGCAAAAGGGGCGGAGTTCACCGAGGCGGATGTGGAGCAGATCAATCTGGTACCTGACGCCTATCGCGGGATGGACCGGTTCGAGGCGCGCAAGGCGGTGATCGCGGATATTGATGCCGAAGGTCTGATGATCGAGGTGGAAGACAAGAAGATCATGCAACCTTTCTGTGACCGCTCCAAAGTGGTTATGGAACCGATGCTGACCGACCAGTGGTATGTGGACGCGGCCAAACTGGCTGTGCCGGCACTGGAAAAGGTCAAGGATGGCACTGTCCGCATTCTGCCGGAGCGGGACAAGAAGGTGTATTATCACTGGATGGAAAACATCGAGCCGTGGTGTATTTCCCGCCAGTTGTGGTGGGGTCATCAGATCCCCGTCTGGTACGGACCGCGGATGGAAAACGGCCAGATCATCCCGCAGGCACCCTGGAAGGAATTTTGCGCGGCCAATGAATCCGATCTGACCAACCAGACGATGGAATACTACGGCGGCACTGTTCTTTTGGTGGATGAAGAACCTGAAACCGTGAGTCTCGGCGGTCCACTCGGGCTGGCCGGAGCGGTGCCCGTCTGGCGCGATCCGGACGTGCTCGATACGTGGTTTTCTTCCGGTCTCTGGCCCATCGGAACGCTCGGCTGGCCCAATGACACCGAGGAGTTGAAGCGGTATTTCCCCACTTCTACACTGATCACCGGTTTTGACATCCTGTTCTTCTGGGTGGCGCGGATGATGATGATGCAGCTGGAGGTGGTAAAGGAAATTCCGTTTGATACCATTTACTTGCACGCGCTGGTGCGGGACGAGAAGGGCGTGAAAATGTCCAAAACGCTCGGCAATGTGGTGGACCCGCTGGATTTGATCGACGAATTCGGCGCAGATGCGCTGCGTTTCACCATGACCTCTATGGCGGCCCTTGGCGGGACGCTGAAACTGTCGGTGGACCGTGTGAAGGGGAACCGGAACTTCGGCACAAAACTGTGGAACGCCGCCCGCTTTGCAGAATTCAACGAAGCCACGCCTCAGCCGGATTTCGATCCTGCCAAGGTCGCGCAAACGCTGAACAAATGGATCGTGGGCGAAACGGCCAAAATGCGTGAAGTGGTTGATACTGCGCTTGAACAGTACCGCTTCAACGATGCGGCCAACGGACTTTACGCCTTTGTCTGGGGCAAGGTGTGTGACTGGTACGTGGAATTGTCAAAACCCCTGTTGCAGGGCGATGACGAGGCCGCCAAGGCGGAAACCAAGGCGACCCTTTCATGGACGCTGGATCAGTGTCTGATCCTGTTGCACCCCATCATGCCGTTCATCACCGAACAGCTTTGGGGTGATATTGCAGAGCGGCAGAAGATGCTGATCCATGCAGACTGGCCCACTTATGGGGCGGAACTGGTGGACGCAGAGGCGGATCGGGAAATGAACTGGGTGATCGGCCTGATTGAACAGGTGCGCTCTGTCCGCTCGGAAATGCGTGTGAATGCCGGCGCCAAAATACCGATGGTACAACTTGCACTGGATGATGCAGGCAAGGCCGCGCTGGAACGGAACCTGCCCATGATCATGCGTCTGGCGCGGATTTCGGAGCTTACTTCGGCTGATGAAGCCCCCAAGGGTGCGGTGACATTGCCGGTAGAGGGCGGGTCTTTCTGCCTGCCACTGGCCGATGTTATCGACATCGAAGAGGAAAAGGCGCGTCTGCAAAAGGCGATCGACAAGCTGGCCAAGGAAATTGGCGGGTTGAAAGGCAAGTTGGCGAACGAAAAATTCGTCGCCAACGCGCCGGAAGCCGTCGTGGCGGAAAACCGTGACCGTCTGGAAGCTGCAGGTGTCGAACAGGACACCCTGCAAGCGGCTTTTGATCGGGTGGCTGCGCTCGGCTAATCTGTTTCGCCCTCAAAAACACCCCGGCTCAAAGGCCGGGGTCAGTCCGGGCAGCGCGGCGAAGAACGCCTGCGGGTTGCGGCTGTGAGGCAGAAACAGGCAACCAAAGCCCAAAAGGCGAAAGCCGTTTTTCGAAACGATCAGTGCGTCGTGCCAAGGCTTGGGAACAGGGTTCCCGTGGCTGGATCGTGACGCAGTGTCAGGAAAAGCCGGTCGTTTTCCATTGGCGCGGCATGGATGAGGTTTAGCTTGCGCAGATCTAGAACCGGAAACACACGTTTCGCACGATTCACGCGGTTTGTGAAATCTTTCAACCCTATCGGTTTCATTGGCAGCCATCCTGTGTGACAGTTTTTACACCATATAAGGTAGGTCGCGTGGGTTGATCGTCAATAACAGGTAGGTCGAGCGTTGGTTCCTGGCAAACGGTGTCTGCCTTCCAAAAGAAGAAATTTGTCGTAAATCTGCCAGTCCGGTGCTGCCTTCAAAGCGCGCGGGACGGGGTTGCAACCTTCCGGATGGTCGCTTGGGCTTGTAGGCTTGGCCGTGATCGTGTTGAAGAGTGTCAAAGATCGAACGTTGCGGATGAGGAGACAGCCATGACCGGCCCGATGTACACGAAACTGGTGGAAACCCTGCCGTCAGCGGTGCCTTTTGTCGGGCCTGAAACGCAGGAACGTGCGCGGGGCCGCAGTTTTGCCGCGCGTCTGGGTGCAAATGAAAACGTTTTTGGACCCAGCCCCCATGCCATTGCAGCGATGACCAAAGCCGCCGGAGAAGTCTGGCAATACGGCGACGCCGAGAGCTACGAGTTGAAACATGCGCTGAGCAGGCTCCACTCTATCGAGCCGGAGAATATCATCGTTGGTGAAGGAATTGACGGTCTGCTCGGCTATATCGCCCGGATGTTTGTTGAACCCGGCGTAAAAGTTGTAACCTCGGCAGGGGCTTATCCGACGTTCAACTACCATGTGGCAGGCTTTGGCGGGGAGCTGATCACTGTACCGTTCAAGGGCGATTACGAAGATCCGGTTGCGCTGATGGCAAAAGCGGCCGAGGTCGGTGCGCGGCTGGTCTATCTGTCCAATCCCGACAATCCGATGGGAACGGTCCACAGCGCCGAAGTGGTTCAGGCCGCGATTGATGCGGTGCCGGAGAATTGCCTGTTTATTCTGGACGAAGCCTATATCGAATTTGCCCCAGAAGGCCATGCGCCCGTGTTGGATACCGAAGACCGAAACGTGATCCGGATGCGCACTTTTTCAAAGGCTTACGGAATGGCTGGCGCGCGGATCGGTTACGGGATCGGGCAGGCAGATCTGATCACCAGTTTCAACAAGATCCGCAACCATTTCGGGCTGAGCCGGATCAGTCAGGCAGGGGCGCTGGCTGCTGTGCAAGACCAGCGGTATTTGCAGCAGACTGTCCACAGCGTGGCGCAGGGGCGCAAACGGATCGCGGAAATCGCGGCAGAACAGGGGCTGTCCGTCGTGCCTTCTGCCACAAATTTTGTCGCAATTGATTGCGGTCAGGATGCAGCTTTCGCCAAGGCGGTTCTGGATCAACTGGTTGCGCGGGATATTTTCGTGCGGATGCCTTTCGTGGCACCGCAAAACCGCTGTATCCGCCTGTCGGTTGGAACGCCTTCGGATCTGTCCTTGTTCGAATTGCAGTTTCCGCTCGCTCTGGAAGCGGCCAGCGGCGATTTACTATAAAGCTGCGCTCAGCACAGCCAGCGCGGCGATCTCGGCGATTTGCTGGCACCCGCCCAACACGTCGCCGCTATACCCTCCGATCCGCCGCCATGCCAGCCAGCAAAGGGGCAGACAGGAGAGGACTGCCACCAGAACAAGTGGTATCACCAACAGGCCGAGACATAGCAGTCCGAGGAACAGAGCCAGCAGGCCCGCAACGATGGCCGTCGGCGCGGTGACCATTCCAACCGTAGCCGCAAACCCGTTCCTTCGCGCCAGCGGCATGCTATACATAACCAGTACCATCGGCAGCCTGCTGACGGCACCTGCGGCAACAAATGCCCCCAGCCAGTTTCCTTCGATTACAGCGCCATAGCCGGACCAGCGCGCCAGCAAGACCACAATTAACGCGGCCGCACCGAAGGCTCCGATACGGCTGTCTTTCATAATTTCCAAGCGGCGGGCAGGGGTGGCTCCGCCCCCGAACCCGTCGGCGCAATCGGCAATACCGTCTTCGTGTAAAGCCCCCGTCATCAGCATCAACGCGCCCAGACCGCAAGCCGAAGCGATCCCCGTTGAAACCCCGATCCAATGCAGGATTATGGCGAATGCGCCTGCAATTAATCCCAGCACTGCCCCGACCACAGGATAGGCCCAGGCCGCCTGACCTGCGCGCTCTCCGGCGCGGACGTGATTTACGGGCAGGGGAATGCGCGTCAGAAGGGTGAAAGCGGCGGCGATGTCCACCGGATCGAGATCGGGTTTCACAAAACCTGTACTACGCATGTCGTTCATGGGGGGTAGGCCTTCGCGAATCCGGTGTTACAGAGCGGAATTTATGGGTAAACACGGCTTCAGACAACAAAGCTTCCGCCGCGGACGGGCGTAAACAGGAACCACGGACCCATGACACAACCTTTTTCGAGCCTTGCTGAATTCCAAACCCTTCTTGAACAGGCTGGTGCACCGGACGGCTCTGCCATTGAAGCCGCGCAGGAACGGAACGGTCAACTCACCAAACCGCCGGGGGCTTTGGGGCGACTCGAAGATCTGGCAATCTGGTATGCAGGCTGGCGCGGAGAGGCTGCGCCACGGATCGAGAACCCCCAAGTGGTTGTATTCGCAGGAAATCACGGAGTTGCCGCGCGCGGCGTTTCGGCGTTTCCGGCCGAGGTGACGGCCCAGATGGTGCTGAATTTCCAGCACGGCGGCGCGGCGATCAACCAGATTTGCGCCTCTGTCGGGGCAAGTCTCGACGTCATTGCACTGGACCTTGATACACCTACAGCGGATTTCAGCGCCGGTCCCGCCATGAGCGAGGCCGAAGTCGTCACCGCGCTCGCCACCGGCTGGAAGGCGGTAGATCCTGCGGCGGATCTGTTTGTTGCCGGTGAAATGGGCATCGGAAACACCACCTCTGGCGCGGCGATCTGTGCCGCCCTCTTTGGTGGCAGCGCCAGCGATTGGGTCGGTCGCGGCACAGGCGTGGATGACGCTGGATTGACGCTCAAGGCGCAGGTGGTTGACGAAGGTCTGGCTGCCAACCCGCAGGCAAAAGGCAACGGTCTGGAGGCGCTGCGCTGTCTGGGTGGACGTGAACTGGCGGCCATGGCAGGTTCAATCGCTGCGGCGCGTTTTCATAAAATCCCCGTAATAATTGACGGATTTATTTCAACAGCCGCGGCGGCCTGTCTGGAAACCGCCTGCAAGGGCGCGCTTGATCACGCTGTGGCCGGACATCAGTCCGAGGAGGCAGGTCACGTAAGGGCTTTGCGGGAAATCGCCAAGGAACCGATACTTTCCATGGGGTTACGGCTTGGCGAAGGGTCCGGCGCTGCGGTGGCAATCGGTGTGCTGAAGACAGCGCTTGCCTGTCATTCCGGCATGGCAACCTTTGCAGAGGCCGGTGTCGCCGACGGCGGATAAAACCGGATCGGTAGAGAATTTGTTAAGAAAACAGAGCTAGCGTCCAACTGTACCAATCGGGATGGATGGGCCAAAGCTTTGAAACAGGAAACGATTTCGCAGGTAGAACCACGGGTTCTCAGTGATCTGGAACGGTTCGAAGAAGCCTCTTCCGAGGCTGGTCTGATGCGCCGGTACGTTCGCGGGCGTATAGCGGCCCTGCCGATCCGCCTTTTACTCGCGATGGTTGGTTGTGCTCTGGTTTCTGCCCTGATCTCTCCACTTTATGCACTATTGGTCGGAAGTGTCGTTTTCCCGCTGGAAATGCTGGAATACTTCCTCCTTTCGAGGATACGGCGGCGCGAGAATTACGAGGGAACAGGCGTCAGCTGGTGTGTCACGCTTGTCAGCCTGCTTCAGGTTACGGGGCTTGGCGCTGGAATGGTGATCGCTGGAACCTATTCTGAAAGCCTGCGCATGTTCAGTTGGGCGTATCTTTTCGGGGCCATCATGAATTCCCTGCTGATGGCCCGCTTCCACCCACCGTCTCATAAGGTCAGGCTATATGTGCTCGGGCTCGCTGGTGCGATAATTCTGGTTCATTCTGTTCTGGACGATGCTGCAAAGGTAGAAATGATCGCTTCCGAAATGGCGGCGGTCGTCTCAATGATCCTGATCGTTGCCTATCTTTTTTCCCATCTGGCGCACAGAGAGGCCCGCAACCGCGAGGCAGAGCGCGCCCTTATCCTGAAATCCGAAGAGGCCGGGCGCCTTGCGCTTGTGGCGGAACATGCGTCCGACAGTATTGTTCTGATGGATAAGGAACGCAGGGTTACATGGGTTAACGCGCGCTTCGTGGCCTTGACGGGTTACACTGCGGAAGAGGCGATCGGGCGTTCGATCGGTGCGCTTCTGAACCATCCGCAAACGGATAAGCGCGTTATTGATACGATGGTGAAGAAGGTATCCAACGGGAAACCTGCCAGCGCGCGTATTCGGAACAAAGCCAAATCCGGAAGGGAGTTCTGGATGGAGACCCACCAGACTCCGTTCCTAAGCGAGGACGGAACGGTCGACGGTTATATCGCTGTCGAACGGGATGTGTCTGCGACCGTCCGGCAAGAGAAAGCGCTATTAGATGCGCTTGCACGGGCCGAGAAAGCCGGCGGGGCAAAAACCGAGTTTTTATCCCGTATGAGCCATGAGTTGCGCACGCCAGCCAACGGATTGTGTGGTGGTGTAGAGCTTTTGAAAGACGCAGATCTATCCCCGGATCAGGAATTTGCTTTGGCCATGCTGGACAGTTCTGCCAAGCGACTTTCCGGTATCGTGGAAAACATCAATATCGTTGCCGATCTGGAAGCGGGCAAGCTCGTACATAAGCCGGTGCGGTTCAGGATTAACGAAGTTTTGCAACAGGTTATCGATGCGTACCGTCAGGAGCGGGAAGAAAAAGGGCTAAGCCTGCATGTCGGGATCGCCCCCGCTGCGCGCGCGCCCCTGATCGCTGACCCTGTAATACTGCAACGCATTCTGTGCCGTCTTATGTCCAACAGTGTTAAGTTCACCGTCAGCGGGGGTATATCAGTTTCGGTCGCGTTGGATGCGGCCAATTGTTTGCAAATTGCCGTTCGGGACACCGGCGTCGGCATAGAACCTGCGAACTTGCAGCGTATATTTGAGGTGTTCGAACAGGAGGACAGCACAATGACCCGCCCGTTTGACGGGGCCGGACTTGGCCTGTCCAGCGCCCGTGATCTGGCGCGTTTGATCGGGGCGGATATTGCTATTGAATCCGAACCCGGTGCAGGTTGTACTGTCAGGCTTTCGCTGCCTTTGAAGCCGGTTCAGGAAACCGATGTCGTTGCCCCTTCCTCCGTGATCGAAGCGGGGCAAGAGGTGTGTAAACAGAAAAGGTTGCTGGTTGCCGAGGATAACAGCACAAACCGTTTGTTGATTAAATCCATGCTGAAAAACGCAGGTCACGCTTTGGAGTTTGCACACGACGGCATGCAGGCAGTCCAGCAATATGCCCGCAACCGCTATGATTGTATCCTCATGGACATCAGTATGCCAAACAAGAACGGGCTTGATGCAACCCGCGATATCCGCGCCATTGAAATCGACAGGGGGCTGCAGCGGTGCCCGATTGTTGCGGTAACCGCCAATGCCTCGGGCGAGGATCGCAGAAAATGTGCGGCGGCGGGTATGGACGGCTTTCTGGTCAAACCGCTGAGCCGGAAGCGGCTTTTGGAAACCATCGGTCGTATCGGGACAGACACAGTTGGGGAGGCCGCTTTCATACATTGATCCAGCTCTGCTGTTCCTTACACAGGGAAACCAAGCTGCGCCGTTTTAACGATATCTGGACGGGGAAAAAGGCGCGAGATCCATGTTCGGTTTTTGTCCACTGATCAAACCGGCAATGATGCGACCGGTTTTCGGGCCCGCTGTCAACCCGACGTGCTGGTGCCCCAATGCGGCATATCCCGAGTTCGTTTCGTCTGTGCTGCCGATCAGGGGAAGGCTGTCCGGCGTGGACGGGCGGTGGCCCATCCAGCTTTCCATCCTGTCATAAGTCAGTTCGGGGAAGATGTCGCTGATGTGCCGCTTTAGCAAATTAAACGGAGCTTCCGATGGGGGCTTCGTCAAACCGCCAAACTCTACAACTCCCGCGCAACGGATGCGCCCTGCCATCGGGGTGATGACAAACTTTCCTGCTGTAACCATCATCGGCGCTTTGGGCATGTGGGAAGGGTTCACCAGTTCGATATGGTATCCGCGTTCACTTTCAAGCGGTATATCAAGGCCCATCTTCCGGCCAAGTGGTTTGGACCAGGCGCCAAGCGCCAGCACTGCGTGGTCTCCGCGCAATTCGCCGGCATCGGTCTTAAAACCACGCAAGCCGGTTTCGTCACGGATAACGTCCGATACATTTGCGATTATGATCTTGCCGCCTTCTGCTTCGAAATGCCGGGCAAGTGCCTTTATATAGGCTCCGGGATCGCTTATGCGACCGTGATTTTTGCAGCGCACGACAATACCAAAACTTTCAGCGTAAAGGGGATCATATCCGGCAAATTCGGCGCCCGACTGAACTTCAAAAACCACGCCGTTGTTTCTGCGGAGGTTCCAGCCGTAAGCATCTGCATCAAAGCTCTCTCTGTCGGGATAGCCAAAGCAGAAGTCTTCCTCGGTGATAAATTTTTCGCCACCCGTTCCCGCAGCAAGGGCGCGGTGCTGGTCCACACTGTCATGAAGCAGACCGGCCATAGCAGAAGCAAAGCCGGTTACATGGGCATCTGTTGCATGGCGCATGAATTTCCACAAGAAAGGTATCATTTTAGGCAAATAGGACCATTTCAAAAACAGAGGGCTGTTTTTGTCCAGCACCATGAAAGGCGCCTTGCGCCACAGGCCCGGAGTCGTCACCGGTACGATAGCACCGGAAGCCAGCACACCTGCATTACCATAGGACGTCCCCGCCGCAGGGCCTTCGCGATCCACTATGGTTACGGAATGCCCCGCCCGTTGCAGCCAGATTGCTGTTGAAACCCCGACGATCCCTGCACCCGCAACAATGATTTCAGCCATAATGCCCCGCAATTTATTACAAGTTCAGGAATATCGACGGCGGCGCGGTTTGCAAAAGAAATCTTCCTGCCTGTCCGGTTAATTCATTTGGAAAACGTATCGAACGCCTTTAACGCTTTGGCCGAATAGGCATAGGACGGGCCCCCGCCCATATATGTTGCCATCGCCAGCGCCTCGCAGAGTTCTTCCCGCGTCAGCCCGAGCCGGACAAGCGATTTCACATGGAAACCGATACAACTGTCACAGCGGGTGGCGATTGCAATTCCCAGCGCCATGATTTCCTTTGTCTTTTCTGGCAGCGCGCCGGATTTTTTCGCCGCCGCGCCCATCTGGTTAAAACCGGCTACAGTTTCGGGAATCTCTTTGGAGAGCACCCCGATATCGGCCTGCGCGCCCTGCATGAAATCGTCCCAATCCATCGTTTTCTCCTTAATTGCGTTCGTCCGCACCCATGCGCCGTTCCAGCCAGCGCACACCGGCGCTGATGATTAGCACCAGCACCAGATATTCCAGAATAAGAAATGTGTAGAGTTCCAGCGGGCGGTATTCGCTGACCACCAGTTCGTTGGCGCGGCGGGTCAATTCCTGCATGCCAATGACGCTGGCGAATGCCGACATTTTTACAATGTAAATGAACTGGTTCGCCAGCGGGGGAAGGATGCGCCTGATCGCTTGGGGCAGGATCACATAGCGCATGGTCTGGGCGTAGCTCAGCCCGACAGTCCGGGCCGCCTCGGTCTGGCCGCGCGCGATGGATTGTATGCCGGAGCGGTAAATTTCGGCCGTGAAGGCGCTGTCTGACAGAGCCAGTGTGATCACAGCCCCCCAGAAAGGATCAATCGGGATATTCAGCCCCATGGATTTAAAGACAATCGGCAACCCGTAAAAGACCCAGAACAACATCGGCAACAACGGAATCGAACGTACAAATTCAACGTAGATGCGGTTAACAATTCGAAGCCAACGCCGCTGGGACAGGGCAGGCAGCGCCACCAGCAGCCCGAGCGCGATGGAAAAACCCGCAGCAATCAGAGAGATCAGGATGGTGTTTCCCATCCCGTTGATCAGGAATTTGATGTTGATCCAGCCGGATTTCGTTGTGGGATCAATAACGTACCAGCCCCACACATCAGACGAGGCACAGCCGGAAAGTGTAAGCAGTAAGAGGAGTGTTGAGAGGAGTTTCAAAACCACCCCCTAGTGCTGAAGTATCTGGGAGAGGAATTTTTGACAGCGCCCTGATTTTGGAGCAGTGAAAAACCGTTCGGGGGGACCGGACTCTACAATTTCACCGCTGTCCATAAAGATCATCTGATCGGCCACCTTGCGCGCAAACCCCATTTCATGGGTCACAACGATCATCGTCATTCCGTCCTGTGCCAGTGAAACCATGACGTCCAGCACTTCGGAGATCATTTCGGGGTCCAGCGCGGAAGTAGGTTCATCAAACAACATGACCTTCGGTTCCATTGTCAGACTGCGCGCGATCGCGACCCGTTGTTGCTGCCCCCCCGAAAGCT
>JAAEZA010000084.1 GCA_018223125.1 Paracoccaceae bacterium
GGTTGCTGGTGTTCACGTTAAGCCTCGACGATTTGGTCATTGCCAGCTTTGTATCCGGTCCGGGGGCTTCGACCCTGCCCATGGTCGTCTTTTCCAAAGTGCGCTTGGGGGTCAGCCCCGACGTGAACGCACTGGCCACTATTATAATCGGCATCGTGTCCTTGGGGATCATCGCTGCCGCCCTTCAAATCAGCAGGAGTAAGAAACATGGCGCAGAACGGTGATCAGGCATTTTTGCGGAGCGACACCACAAAAGGGCGTTGGGAAGAAATGACCTATGGCGGTGCGCTCAGCTTTCTGCGCCGCAATTATTCCCGCAATCTTGAAGGTGTGGATGTGGCTGTCACCGGCGTGCCGTTTGACAATGCGGTGACGTTTCGTCCGGGCTGTCGGCTTGGCCCGCAGGCGATCCGCGCGGCCTCGGTCCAACTGGCAGAGCTGAAAGCCTTTCCCTTCGGGTTTGACCCATTTGAAACCCTGTCGGTGGTCGATTACGGCGATGTTCACCTCGATCCGCATCACCCCGAAACCGTGCGCCCCGCGATTGAGTCCCATGCCACGCGGATTATTGAAAGCGGTGCCAAGCTGCTGACGCTGGGCGGGGATCACTCCATCGCCTATCCGCTGCTGAAAGCGCACGCGGAAAAACACGGGCCGGTGGCGCTGATCCAGTTCGATGCCCATTGTGATACATGGGACGATGACGGCAAGCGGATGGATCACGGCACGATGTTCCTGCGGGCTGCGCGCGAAGGGATCATTGATGTGTCCAAGTCCACGCAGGTCGGGCTGCGCACCTATAATGACGATGATTTCGGTTTTGAAGTCCTGACCAGCCCGTGGATTCACCGCAACGGCATTGCCGCCGCAATTGATGTCGCGCGGGAACGGGCAGGGGACGCGCCCGTCTACATCTCTTTTGATGTGGACGGGATGGACCCTGCCTTTGCGCCGGGAACCGGCACGCCGGTTGCAGGAGGGCTTGCATCCTGGCAGGCGTTGGAGTTCATTCGCGGGATGGAAGGGCTGGACCTGATCGGCATGGACGTGGTCGAAGTCTCTCCGCCTTATGATGTGTCCGAGATCACCGCAATCGCGGCGGCAACCGTAGCTCATGACTGGCTGTGTCTTCTGGCCAAGGCCAAAGGCGCGCAGGGCGTCGAAGTGGGTAGACTGTAAAGGTATGACGATGAAGATTGGAATTCTACAGACCGGCCACACCCCCGAAGAGATGCGGGAGAAACATGGCGACTATAACGACCTGTTCATGCGGTTGCTGGATGGGCGGGGGTTCAGCTTTGACACCTATCCGGTTCTCGACGGCGTGTTTCCTGATACCGTAATGGATGCGGATGGCTGGTTGATCACCGGATCGAAGTTTGGCGCCTATGAGGATCACGACTGGATTCCACCACTCGAAGATTTCCTGCGGCGGGCTTATGCCGCTGCCATCCCGATTGTGGGGGTCTGTTTCGGCCATCAGATTCTGGCACAGGCGTTGGGCGGCAAGGTAGAAAAATTCGGCGGCGGCTGGCAGGTCGGGCCGGTGGACTACAAGCGTACCGATGGCCGCACCGACCGGATCATGGCCTGGCATCAGGACCAGATCACCCGCGTGCCGGAAGACGCCGAGATCATCGGCACCACCGATTTCTGCGCCAACGCAATGCTGGCCTATGGCAACCGCGCCCTGACCGTGCAGCCCCATCCCGAATTTACGCCGGAATTTATGGGCGATCTGTTGACAGCCCGTGGTGATATATTGCCCGACACTATTCTGGATAAAGCGCGCGCCGGCTTGCAGGCCCGACTTGATTCACCTGACTACGCACAGATGTTCGACGATTTCTTCCGACAGAACGCAAAGCCTGCGTAATCAGGGGACACTCTCACCGGCAGGCCCGATAAAGGCCCGTTCAATACCCGCACTTGTTCCGCCCGTACGGGGCGATCACAGCTTACAGCCAGTTACAGAAGGTTAACACGAATGAAAAACGCAGAAGTAAACACCCGCCGCGAATCCGCAATCTCGCGTGGCGTCGGCATGATGACACAAGTCTATGCCGAACGCGCACTCAATGCCGAGATCTGGGACATTGAAGGCAACCGCTACATCGATTTCGCCGCAGGGATCGCCGTGGTGAACACCGGCCACTGCCACCCCAAAGTTATTGCGGCGGCTGAAAAGCAGCTTCACGCATTTACACACACCTGCCATCAGGTTGTTCCTTACGAAAACTATGTCCGTCTGGCTGAACGTCTGAACGAAAAGGTTCCGGGCGACTTTGACAAGAAAACCGTCTTTGTCACCACCGGTGCCGAAGCGGTGGAGAATGCGATCAAGGTTGCGCGGATCGCCACCAACCGCCCGGCGGTCATCGCTTTCGGCGGCGGTTTCCACGGCCGTACCTTTATGGGGATGAGCCTGACCGGAAAAGTCGAGCCGTACAAGAAAGGCTTTGGCGCCATGATGCCCGATGTCTATCACGTGCCGTTCCCGATCGACCTGCACGATGTGCCGGTCGAACAATCGCTCGGGGCGATTACCAAACTATTCAAGGCGGACCTTGATCCGGCCCGTGTTGCAGCGATCATTATCGAACCGGTACAGGGGGAAGGCGGCTTCTACGAAGCACCGGCAGACCTGATGCGCGGCTTGCGCAAACTGTGCGACGAACATGGTATCGTCATGATCGCGGACGAGGTGCAGACAGGCTTTGCCCGTACCGGCAACCTGTTCGCAATGGACGGGTATGATGTCAGCGCGGACATCACCACAATGGCCAAGGGTCTGGCCGGTGGCTTCCCGCTCGCCGCTGTGACGGGGCGCGCCGATCTGATGGACGCGGCCAATCCGGGCGGTCTGGGTGGCACCTATGGCGGCAGCCCGATGGGTGTGGCTGCGGCGCATGCGGTTCTGGACGTGATCGAGGAAGAAGACCTGTGCAACCGCGCACAAGAGCTTGGCTCCCGTCTGAAACAACGGCTGGAGCAAATCCGCCAGTCCACGCCGCAGATGGTAGACGTACGCGGACCGGGCTTCATGGTTGCGGCAGAGTTCAACACAGCGGACGGCAGCGCACCGGATGCGGATTTCGCAAACCGCGTTCGCGCGGAAGGCCTGAAACGCAACCTGATTCTGCTGACCTGCGGTACGTACGGCAATGTTGTGCGTTTCCTTGCGCCGATCACCATTCCGGATGATGTGTTTGCCGAAGGGCTCGACCTGCTGGAACAATCCATCGAAGCCGCAAAGAAAGGGTAACCATGCTCGATCTGAAAGACCCGGGCCTGCTGGAGCCGCGGGCCTATATCAACGGGGAATGGGTCGGCAACGGCGAAACCTTCGCCGTGACCAATCCGGCCACCGGCGCGAAAATCGCGGATGTGACGGATGTTGGTGTTGCCGAAACTGCCGCTGCGATCGACCACGCCCATAAAGCCCAGAAGGACTGGGCCGCATGGACAGGGAAGGAACGCGCGGCTGTTCTGCGGCGCTGGTACGACCTGATCGTCGAAAACGCCGATGATCTGGCCGCGATCCTGACCGCCGAGATGGGCAAGCCCCTTCCCGAAGCCAGGGGGGAGATCCTTTACGGGGCCTCCTTCATCGAATGGTTCGCGGAAGAAGCCAAGCGGATCTACGGCGACGTGATACCGGGCCACCAGCGGGACAAACGCATCCTTGTGATCAAACAGCCCGTTGGCGTTGTCGGTTCCATCACGCCATGGAACTTCCCCAATGCGATGATTGCCCGCAAGGTCGCGCCCGCGCTGGCCGTGGGGTGCAGCTTTGTGGCCCGTCCGGCCGAACTCACCCCGCTGTCTGCGACGGCGATGGCGGTTCTGGGGGAACGGGCCGGTATTCCGGCGGGTGTTCTCAATATCATCCCGAGCTCCCGTTCGGCTGAAATCGGGCAGGAACTGTGCGCCAATCCGAAAGTTGCAAAGATCACCTTCACCGGCTCGACCCGCGTGGGCAAGATCCTGATGCAGCAATGTGCGGACACCGTCAAAAAGATGTCTCTGGAACTGGGCGGCAACGCGCCTTTCATTGTCTTTGACGATGCGGATCTGGATGCAGCGGTGGAAGGGGCGATGATCTCCAAGTTCCGCAACAACGGCCAGACCTGCGTTTGTGCAAACCGCATCTATGTGCAGGCGGGCGTCTATGACGCTTTCGCAGAAAAACTTCAGGCCGCGATTGGCAAGCTGACCCTCGGGGATGGTGCAAAGGACGGCGTCACGACAGGGCCGCTGATTAATGATGCCGCAGTGCGCAAGGTGGAAGACCATATCGCGGACGCCACAACCAAAGGCGCGACAGTCGCGCGCGGCGGGCAGCGCAGCCCCTTGGGCGGCACCTTCTTCGAACCCACTGTCCTGACAGGTGTGACTCCTGACATGGCGGTGGCACGGGAAGAGACCTTCGGCCCGCTGGCCCCCCTGTTCCGGTTCGAAACCGAAGAAGACGTAATCACCATGGCAAATGACACCGAATTCGGACTGGCAGGGTATTTCTACTCCACCACCATGAACCGGATCTGGCGGGTGGCCGAAGCCCTTGAAACCGGAATCGTCGGGATCAACACCGGATTGATTTCAACCGAGGTGGCCCCCTTCGGCGGCGTGAAGCAATCCGGTCTCGGCCGTGAAGGCTCCAAATACGGCGTCGAGGATTTCCTTGAAGTGAAATACATGTGCTTTGGTGAAGTCTCCTGACGACGGGGCGGGCAGAAAATAAACTGCCGTAAAACTTCCCTGAACAAGACCCGCCACAGATTTTCTGTGGCGGGTCTTTTCGTTTCTGCGAGTCGAGGCGCCGTGATTCCCGATTCCCGGCCGTCCGGGTCGGCGGTGACTCGGCTGATTCCGTCGAATTTCCGGCCCAGTTCGGGGTGATTTGGCCAAAGCAGGGGTGGCGGGGCTTCCGAAAGGCCCTGATGCCGGAGGAATTCCGCCGTTCCGAAGTGCTTAGCACCCATAAAATAAGGGCGTTTCAAAAAGAATGTAATTTTATTGTAAAAAGGGGTTGCGGGTTTTGTTGGGTAGGCCTAAACACCGCTTCACCGGAGGCAACGAGGTACACACCACGGCGCTGAGGGGGACACGGACTGGACGTTGAAGGCTGGATTTGCTAGAAGCTAAGGTTCTCACATAGAGACATCGAGTGGCGGGCGCGCCTTAAGTTATGGGCGCATCGGTTGTTTATTGTCTCTGGCTCTTTGAAATTGATAGTATCTGAAGAGATATGCGGGCGGTCAGGTTTCGTTTCGACGGACGGACTTCTTCATATCAACTTACTAGGAGACGGGTTTTGCCCTGATCCGATGATGTATAGTCAGCTTCACGTTTGTTGTGGTCTTTTGTTACTTTGGTAACTCAGACACATACAAATATAAAGTGACCATTAACTGTTTCAGTAAGGCAGTTGATGAGAAACGATTTCTTAACGGAAATCGGTTCAGATGTGCAGAGGTTCGAACGTCAAGGATAAGCTGGTAACAGCTTTTCAACTTGAGAGTTTGATCCTGGCTCAGAACGAACGCTGGCGGCAGGCCTAAC